>NZ_JALMEX010000049.1:0-603 GCF_023100605.1 Pseudomonas sp. MWU12-2020 | reverse complement strand
ATCTTCAACTTCGAAAGCGACGAACCACGGGGCGCCTCCTTTCCCTACGACGGCAAGGTTTACTCTGGCGCGGACGGGGTGCGGCTGACTCTGGGGCTTTCTCGAAAGATTGGGAAAATTTCAGGATTGGTGCTGGAGCTAAATGGGCGCCAGTATCAGTTGGTGGAAACTGAACGGGTGATCAGTGGCGTCGACTACAAACCTATCGATGACCCAGACGCTTACCGCGCAATGGTTGATGCCGCTCAAGTCGCCCAGGAAGAGCGCGACCTACGCGCCTTTGAAAAGGTGCGCCCTCACATCGAGTCGGCGGCCTTCTGCATGTGCCCTGCCTGCCTCGATCGCTTTGGTGCGCGTGAGGACTGCTCGACCTGTGCCGGAAAAGGTTTTGTGACGAAGCCAGCGCCAACGGGTCTACGCTGAAAGCTCACGCGAGGATCTGGCAATGTGCGGACGACTCTCCCAGTACAGCGGCATTCACGATTTCGTGGCAGCGCTCAGCATGCCCAACGCCTTGGTCAACTCGACCGGCGAGCAACCGTTCGAGCGGTACAACGCCGCGCCGACCGCCCAGCTCGCCCTTTTTCACCAGGAAGGCCAATT
>NZ_JALMEX010000048.1:0-617 GCF_023100605.1 Pseudomonas sp. MWU12-2020 | reverse complement strand
ATCTCCTGCAAGGTAGGCCCGGAGCGGTTGCCGCCGCTCGATTCGGGCATCAGAAACACTGCGTTTCCGACCAGAGCATTATACCGCTCGCACGCCAAATCATCAACACTATAAACACTATTAAATCTTCTTCGGAAGTGTTGACGCCGCCGCTCTTGAGTGATGCCGGATGGTCAGGGCTGGGCGTGGTCAATAAACGCTTTTCAGCACGGCCGGAACGGCCGCTTCCTTTTCCGTACCTGGAGCGCACGAAATGTCTGCAGGTGATGCCAGACGGGTTCGGGGGGACGCGGTAAGCCCGACCTACCGCACCGCACGGCGCGGTCAAGGGGACGTGGAATACCGCAGGGAGCCTGCGACCGAGGATATGCCGCGAAAGCCCCTTGATCGCATCAGCCGGGCGGTGCGGTAGGTTGAGGGCTGGACGTGGCCACCTGAACTCGTCGTTCGCCTGCACACCGCGGAAGGGGGCAAGCGGAGCGCGCAGGCCGGAGGCCGGAGGCGTGAGAGCCGGCTTGCCGGCGTGGATTGAAGCCCGAAGGGGCGAGACAGGTCGGCTTTTTGACCTGGCTCGATGCGCAGCACGAAAGCCCGACCCGCGACAGCGGGGAACGCCA
>NZ_JALMEX010000047.1:0-654 GCF_023100605.1 Pseudomonas sp. MWU12-2020 | reverse complement strand
TGCAGTGGACGACGTCATCCTTCTCTCCTGGGGTGGCACCCTTGTGGCTTCCACACCGGTGACCCAGGCGCAGATCGACGATCCGGTGGCCAACCCGATTCTGATCTGGATCACCAAAGCCATCATTGAGCGCGTCGGTGACACCGACGACTCTGGTCTGGCGGTCACCTTCAAGGTACGCGACAAGGTCGACAATGAATCGGAAGACTGGTGCAAGGAAACCCGTATCGTCGTCACTGTCGGCATCGACCGGCTGAACGCGCCTATCGTTCAGGAGGCTTTCAACAATAAGCTCGACGTCGATAAACAGGGCAACAACGACATTACGGCCGTAGTCACGGCCACCGGACCGCGCTTCGAGCTTAATGACATCATCTACTTGACCATGTTCGGCACCACCGTGGATGGCGAAGAGATCAAAGTCCCTGCCCCGACCCATATCATCGACAATCTCCCGCATAACTACCATTTCAAGCTGCCCATTGCCGACGTGCGCAAACTGGTCAATACCCAGGTCATGTTCTCTTATCACCTGGTACGCAACGGCAGCAGTCTTCCACTCTCCAAAGGGCAGTTTGTCGATTTCGAAGGCGTAGCCCACCGCCTGGCCGCACCGACGGTCAAGGAGGCCGTGGGAGACTTCATCGACCCTGA
>NZ_JALMEX010000046.1:0-720 GCF_023100605.1 Pseudomonas sp. MWU12-2020 | reverse complement strand
GATTCCAATGCCGTAATTGGCACGGGAACTGCGTTCATCGCCAACAGCCGTGTCGGCGATGGTTTCCGCGGCCCTGACGGTCGTTGGTACGAGGTGACAAACATCGCCAGTAACACCGCGCTGTCGATCTCGCCGAATTACGAAGGGCCAACGGTGGCCGGTGGTTTTTATTCAATCATGCCGGTGCAGGGATACCAGAAGGATCTGGGCGACCAAGTACGCGCCATCCTCAATGACTACGGTGAAAAGCTCGCCGCGCTCGGAACCACTGGCAACTATGATATTTTGCCACCGAGCAAGGGCGGGACGGGCATCACAGACCTGTCGTTTTTTATCGAGGGATTATTGAATGATGCGGATGCGCCGGCGGCCCGAACTACGCTCGGCGCCGCCAAGTCGGGAGCGAATGACGACATCACGTCGCTCACCGCTCTGACCACTGCAGTGTCAGTTTCGATGGGTGGCACCGGTGGTAAAACACAGTCAGAGGCTCGAATCGGGCTTGGGCTGAAGACAGGCGCTGTCGCCGACGTTATGGGCACCATGGCTGGCGGCGCAATCATCGAGGACATTTCGAACGCGAATGGCAACTGTGTTCGGTTCGCGAACGGCTTTCAAGTCTGCACGCTTCGGCGTTTTGTGACGGTGAGTTTCACTGACGCGCTGGCTGCGATGTACAGCCATCCCGGTGAGTTGTTCTTGCCGGCGGCATATCCGGCT
>NZ_JALMEX010000045.1:0-726 GCF_023100605.1 Pseudomonas sp. MWU12-2020 | reverse complement strand
TTTCCAACCGGAGTTGCCAGCATGCTCATTCAACCGTCCAGAAAAATTCCCAAGGACCTGCGTGAACCGGAAATCCCCGGCCGCACGGAACCGCAACTGCCCTCCGGCGAATGGGGCATCAACTACGCCGCCGCGCTGGGCAACTTCACAAACGGCCTGAAGGTGCACGTTCTGCCCTATGCCGATATGAAACTGGGTGACGGGATCGAGCTTGAGTTCGATGGTGCCACCGTCGACCAGCAGACCCTCACGCAAACAGCTCAATTAGGTCAACGGGTGACACTCTGGGTCGAGCCGAGACACAGCACCAACGGTTCACACACACTCGGCTATACCATAAAGCGCGCCCACCAGACCCCCGAACCCTACAAACCGCCAGTAGCGATCTATATCAAGCTCGACCTGCCCGGCGGCCAGGATCTGGACCCCGATCCCGGTCAACATTCCGAGCTGTACCAGTACATCGATCCGCGCATCATCGCCGACGGCGTGGACAAGGAAACCGCCAGAAATGGCGTGAAAATCACCATCAAGGCCAAACCCGGCAGCCTTTCGAAACGGCCCTATCCGAACTGCGCCGCAGGTGATGTGATCATCGTCAGCTGGGGTGGCGTGCGGATTCGCTCCGCACCGGTCACTCAGGCACAGGTTGACGATCCGGATGCCCATCCGATCGAGGTCAACGTCACTGAAGCGGACATCCTCCGGGCCGGGGATTCGGGCCCC
>NZ_JALMEX010000044.1:0-791 GCF_023100605.1 Pseudomonas sp. MWU12-2020 | reverse complement strand
GGCCGGCCAATGGATGGCACCCCAACGAAGGGGGCCGGATATGCCGCTGGCAAGAACAACTCACCGGGATGGCTGAACATCGCAGCCAGCGCGTCAGTGAAACTCACCGTCACAAAACGCCGAAGCGTGCAGACTTGAAAGCCGTTTGCGAACCGAACACAGCTGCCATTGGCGTTCGAAATGTCCTCGATGATTGCGCCGCCGGACATTGTGCCAATGACATCAGCTACTGCCGCCGTCTTCAGTCCAAGACCAGTTCGAGCATCAGATTGCGTTTTCGCGCCGGTACCGCCTTGGCTCACAGACAGCGCTGTGGTCAGTCCAGAAAGCGAAGTGATGTCGTTGTTCGCCCCCTTCCCAGCTTTGCTGAAAAGCTGCGTCTGCAGTTTTCCGAAGGCTGCGACGATAGTGTCTGTTGGGACAACTGTGGAGGGATCTGTTGTTACCAAGCCCGTCAACGGCATCTGTCGGATATTTTGGTCGGTGAGCCCGAGCGCCTCCCTCACACCAGACACAGTTGGCGTATTTCCGAGTACGGCCAGAACCCCACCGAACTGGTTCACCAGAGCTCGGAGTGCGTCGGCAGAGTCCTTAACGTAACCCTGCATCGGCGCCAGAGCATAAATCCCGGAAGCGTTAGTCGCCCCTTGATACTTAGGCTCAATCGAAAGCGCCGTGTCGCTGGCGATGTTGGTGACTTCATACCAGCCACCGTCCGGCCCGCGGAGCGCATCACCAACTCGGGCGTTTGCGATAAACGCGGTGCCCGTGCCAATTACGGCATTGGAATT
>NZ_JALMEX010000043.1:0-908 GCF_023100605.1 Pseudomonas sp. MWU12-2020 | reverse complement strand
AATCGGCGCCTTTGGCTTTCAGCAGGTGGTACCACACCTCCAGGTTTCCGCCATTGATAGGCTCGAGGGGGTCGTCAGCCACGTTGATGGTAAAACCGTCGGGATTCGCCAGGTCCTTTTCATCCGGGAAGTACCACGGCAGTTCAGGCAGGTGGGTGCTGCCGTCGGGGCTTTTACCCAACAGGAACAGCTCGATGGCGTTGTCGATCTCGATGAGCGGATCAAACGGAATGCGGATGTTGATTTCCTTATGGATAGGGTCGATGAAGTCTCCCACGGCCTCCTTGACCGTCGGTGCGGCCAGGCGGTGGGCTACGCCTTCGAAATCTACAAACTGCCCTTTGGAGAATGGAAGATTGCTGCCGTTGCGTACCAGGTGATAAGAGAACTTGACCTGGGTATTGACCAGTTTGCGCACGTCGGCAATGAGCAGCTTGAAATGGTAGTTATGCGGGAGATTGTCGACGATCTGGGTCGGGGCAGTGACGTCGACCTTTTCGCCATCCACGGTGACGCCGTTCATGGTCAAGTAGATGATGTCATTAAGCTCGAAGCGCGGTCCGGTGGCCGTGACTACGGCCGTGATGTCGTTGTTGCCCTGTTTATCGACGTCGAGCTTATTGTTGACAGCCTCCTGAACGATAGGCGCGTTCAGCCGGTTGATGCCGACAGTGACGACGATACGGGTTTCCTTGCACCAGTCTTCCGATTCATTGTCGACCTTGTCGCGCACCTTGAAGGTGACCGCCAGACCAGAGTCGTCGGTGTCACCGACGCGCTCAATAATGGCTTTGGTGATCCAGATCAGAATCGGGTTGGCCACCGGATCGTCGATCTGCGCCTGGGTCACCGGTGTGGAAGCCACAAGGGTGCCACCCCAGGAGAGAAGGATGACGTCGTCCACTGCG
>NZ_JALMEX010000042.1:0-1024 GCF_023100605.1 Pseudomonas sp. MWU12-2020 | reverse complement strand
CTTGAAGTCGGCTTGATGGCGGATAACGACCCAGCACGACATGTATAGCGCACGTCTGACACGGGCTCTCCCTCCGTAAATCTGACGTTTCCCGCTGTGATTGCCACTGTCGTCGTTGTAAGGAGCGATTCCCGCCAAGGCGGCGATCTCCCTGCGATCCAGCTCGCCGAGTTCGGGTAGATAAACCAGCAAGCTGGCGGTCGCCACAGTGCCGATGCCTTTGACGGAGATAAGCCGATCGGCTTTTTCCGCATCCAGCTCACGCATGCTTTGATCGATGGCTTTGCCGAACTGCTTGATCTGGGTCTGCAGGTAGCGAATATGGTCCTTGATCGCCTCTATGACCGCGGGCAACTGGGCCTGTTGCAGCCGGCGCTTGTTGTCATCGCGCTGCTGGACGAAGTGCTCGCGTAATTGAATCAACTCGCGCAGGGCTTCACGCTCAGGCGAGATGGGCTTTTCGCGAGACGCATGCAGCGCTTCGGCAAAATCGGCGAGAACCGCCGCGTCGATGGGATCGGTTTTGGCGTTCTTGCCCATTGCTACGGCAAAGGCTCTGGCCCGGCGAGGATTGATCCTCAACACGCTGAAACTTGCCTGCTGCAATGCTGCCATGACCCTGCGTTCATAGCCGCCTGTGGCTTCCAGCAACACGCGGCCAACCGTGTACTGACCTAAACGCGCGATCAGCACATCAAAGCCTTCAACGGTATTGGGAACTTCAAAGCCGTCTTTCTGTGGTTGAACCCAGACGACGAGATTGGATTTGGAGATATCGATGCCGACCCAGGAAATCATGGCAAAACCCTCTTACACTCAGAAGTGAGAGTGCTCTGGCTTTGCCCACGCTTGTGATTCGAGTGGCGCTCGTCCAACTGTTCGGGCTTATGGGCCAGAGTAGAAAGGTGGATGGCAGCTTTGCTCCCACTCGTGCTTCAAGCACCGCGGACTCACAGCTTGCCATCCACCCCTCTCACCTCAGAGTTTATTCCTTTACTCAGACACAAGCGGGCTTGCTCGCGAA
>NZ_JALMEX010000041.1:0-1094 GCF_023100605.1 Pseudomonas sp. MWU12-2020 | reverse complement strand
ATTGATAGCGCGTATTGAGCAGCTTGGCCACTTCCGGGCCGGTGGCGGCGAAGGCGAGGGTGCTGAAAAGCCAGAGGGTGAGCAGCAGTTGCTTGAGCAACGAAATGGGAGTGTTCATCGGGAATACTCCAACGTTGCCGAGTGAGGTAGTGGGTTCTGCAGGGCGGTCTCTGAAACACTTTGGTCGGCAGGGTCGTAGGCGAATTCATGGCCTGTATCTGCCGCAAGATTCAAATGCACAACGGGCAGAAAACGACCGGTCTGCTGAAAGAAGTCTTGCTGAAAAAAAGCCGCATTGGCCTTTCCAGCGGCCGCGATATAGAAAAAAGCCTCAAGGGGAAGTTGAGCGCCGATGTCTTGCGGCCACGAGGCGATGACGACCTCGTTGTGCTGGCTCTGATCGGTTGCGTTCAGAAAGGAACGCGCCACGATGCTCTGCTCGAACTGTGCCGGGCTGCTGTTGAAGCTGCAGCCAGTGCTCTTGTGAGAGAGCGTGTAAAAAAGGTCTACCCATTGTTCGCCAGTGCTGATCCCTTGTTCTTCACAAGGCCTGCTTCGCACCAGATCGTAGCTATGCTCGTTGCAACCGGATGATCTGAAGTCGGTTCCTCCATCAAATGGAAACGCGCAGCGCAGCGTGAGAGGGTAAGCGACGGGGGCTGCCAGCTCTTTGATGATCAAACCCTGATTCTTGCCATAGACGAGTCTGGATGCGAAAACATCGGAACGCAGGTAGGAGAACGCCACTGCGTTTCGCAGGGTAGAGCCCGGGCTGGGATTCCATGCATGAAACGCTGGCGATGCATCGGTGATACGTATCAACACGCCATTGCAGTTATACGCAGCGGTATCACCTCGACAGTTGGGAGACGTATCGGCGTATCGCGCGTTCAATCGCGAAGCGACCTCATAGCCGTTGTACAACTGGTCCTGCAGGTTGAAGCCGAACACCGCGCCGGGTGGCTGATGCAGATCCATGCGCAGGACCGGCAACCAGTCCCCGGTGGCAGTGAAGTAATCACGCTGATCCCTCTGTGCGCCGAGCAATGCGCCGGTTTGCGAGGTGTCGTAAAACAGCGCTTGTATCGGGATCC
>NZ_JALMEX010000040.1:0-1159 GCF_023100605.1 Pseudomonas sp. MWU12-2020 | reverse complement strand
GCCTGCTGCTCAAACAGCGCAGGCGGCAAGTGGTTCGAGGCAGAGTGGCAACGACGATGGTTGTAATGATGAACAAAATCCATCACATCCTTCTCCGCTTCGAAATGGTTTTGGTAGCCGTTTTCCGGCATCCAATCGTGTTTCAAAG
This sequence comes from Pseudomonas sp. MWU12-2020, assembly GCF_023100605.1. Taxonomy (NCBI): domain Bacteria; kingdom Pseudomonadati; phylum Pseudomonadota; class Gammaproteobacteria; order Pseudomonadales; family Pseudomonadaceae; genus Pseudomonas; species Pseudomonas sp. MWU12-2020. Next base: position 1,011 of record NZ_JALMEX010000040.1, on the reverse strand, counting down.
TCCTGAAATAGCGCTCAACAACTGCGTTATCCCAGCAGTTCCCTCGCCGACTCATGCTCTGAACGATCCGGTTTTCTGCCAAGCAGCCAGCAAATCGACCAGCGGTGTACTGGCAGCCCTGGTCTGAGTGAAATAGCAGCTCAGGCATCGGACGGCGTAGTGACACTGCCAACCTTAGCGCCCTTGCAGAGAGTTCAGCATCGGCAGTTCGGGAACAGGCCCAACCCACAATTCTGCGTGAAAACAGATCCATCACCACCGCGAGATAAAGCCAGCTATTACCGACTCGGATGTAGGTAATGTCACCGGCCCAAAGTGTGTCTGGCTGGGTCGGATTAAAACGACGATCAAGTATGTTCGGTGCAACAATCGCTGGTTTCGTAGCACGTCGATAGTGGGCATAACACGGTCTGCGTCGATGTAGGCCAAAGGTGTTGATCAGCGTGCGCATTCGACAGCGCCCAATAAAAATCCCCTCTTTTCTTAGCTCCCTGGAAAACCCACGAGTACCTAACGCCTCACGATGCTCTTTATGCAACGCACGAAGTTTACGCCTCAGCAAGCGCTGTTCAGGCTTCAGGCGCTTGGGTTTACGCTTGGTGTAATAGCTGCTTCGGGCAACGCCAAGCACTGAGCACATGCGCCGAATCGACATTGCACCTCGAACGCCATCAATCACTTGGTTCGACCGAACAGAACCTTTAGATGAGAGGGCAATTGCTTTTTTAGCACTTGGTTCTCGGCTTCGAGCAGTGCCAGCTTTGCCTGGAGCGATTCGATCAGTTCCTGATCCTGCAATCGCGGTGGCTGCGACATACCTTCTTGCTCTCGACGCCAGCGCGAAACCCAGCGACGCAGGGCCGTAGGGCCCACACCAGTAGCTTCACAGGCTTTAGGGATCGAGTAATTCATCTCCACGACCAAGCGAATGGCTTCTGTTTTTTCCTCTGACGTGACAACCCGATATCCCATGATGCTTCCTTAAATCGACGCTCCTACATCATGGTCTAA
>NZ_JALMEX010000004.1:0-554346 GCF_023100605.1 Pseudomonas sp. MWU12-2020 | reverse complement strand
TTTGACCGGGTTGAGCGCAGAATCTGCGCCAGACACAAATCCACTGTGGGAGCGGGCTTGCTCGCGAAAGCGGTCTGTCAGCCGCCTTCTTTAGTGGAAGGAATATAGCCTTCGCTCCCACAATGATCGAAGTGAAGTCGGAGATTGTCACTTTGATCAATAGAATGGCAAAACGACGACACTTTGCGTCTTATTAACGTGTTCTACGCTCCCTAGAATGGCTGGCATCTTTTCCTATACTCAGACGCGCATCCTGCGTCGGGTCGCCAGCAAGGTCAGCTATGAACAAGAACAATCGCCATCCTGCAGACGGTAAGAAACCAGTCACCATTTTCGGCCCGGACTTTCCGTTCGCCTTCGACGACTGGATCGAACACCCGGCCGGTCTCGGCAGCATTCCTGAACAGCACCATGGCGCTGAAGTGGCGATTGTCGGCGCGGGTATCGCTGGCCTGGTGGCCGCCTACGAACTGATGAAGCTCGGCTTGAAACCAGTGGTGTACGAGGCCTCGAAACTGGGTGGCCGTCTGCGTTCGCAAGCGTTCAACGGCACCGATGGCATCGTCGCGGAACTGGGCGGCATGCGTTTCCCGGTATCCTCCACGGCGTTCTACCACTATGTAGACAAGCTCGGTCTCGAGACCAAACCCTTCCCGAACCCACTGACGCCGGCCTCCGGCAGCACGGTGATCGATCTCGAAGGCAAAACCCATTACGCACAAAGCCTCAAGGATCTTCCTGCACTGTTCCAGGAAGTGGCTGACGCCTGGGCGGATGCGCTGGAGGCTGGCTCGCAGTTCGCCGATATCCAGCAAGCGATCCGTGACCGCGACGTACCACGCCTCAAAGAACTGTGGAACAAACTCGTTCCGCTGTGGGACGACCGCACCTTCTACGACTTCGTTGCCACCTCCAAGGCCTTCGCCAAACTCTCGTTTCATCACCGCGAAGTGTTCGGTCAGGTCGGTTTCGGTACCGGCGGCTGGGACTCGGACTTCCCCAACTCGATGCTGGAAATCTTCCGCGTGGTGATGACCAACTGCGATGATCACCAGCATCTGGTGGTCGGCGGTGTGGAGCAAGTGCCGCAAGGCATCTGGCGGCATGTGCCGGAGCGCTGCGTGCACTGGCCGGAAGGCACCAGCCTGAAATCCCTGCACCGTGGTGCGCCGCGTTCCGGCGTGAAGAAAATCGCCCACGCGCCGGACGGCCGTTTCGCCGTCACCGACAACAACGGCGACACCCGCGAATACGCCGCCGTGCTGACCACCTGCCAGAGCTGGCTGCTGACCACGCAGATCGAATGCGACGAAACCCTGTTCTCGCAGAAGATGTGGATGGCGCTGGACCGCACGCGCTACATGCAGTCGTCGAAGACCTTCGTGATGGTCGACCGGCCATTCTGGAAGGACAAGGATCCGGAAACCGGTCGCGACCTGATGAGCATGACCCTCACCGATCGCCTGACCCGTGGCACTTATCTGTTCGATAACGGTGACGACAAGCCGGGCGTGATCTGCCTGTCGTACTCGTGGATGAGCGACGCGCTGAAGATGCTGCCGCACCCGGTCGAGAAACGCGTGGAACTGGCGTTGAACGCGCTGAAGAAGATCTACCCGAAAGTCGACATCGCCGCGCGGATCATCGGCGATCCGATCACCGTGTCGTGGGAAGCCGACCCGTATTTTCTCGGCGCATTCAAAGGCGCCCTGCCCGGCCACTATCGCTACAACCAGCGGATGTACGCGCACTTCATGCAGGACGACATGCCAGCCGAACAGCGCGGGATTTTCATCGCCGGCGATGACGTATCGTGGACGCCAGCATGGGTCGAAGGCGCGGTGCAGACCTCGCTCAACGCGGTGTGGGGCATCATGAAACACTTCGGCGGGTCGACACATAAAGCGAACCCGGGCCCGGGTGATGTGTTCAAAGACATCGGCCCTATCGCCCTGCCCGAGTAAGAGGATTCCCCGATGCGCGTAGCCCTTTACCAATGCCCACCGCTGCCCCTGGACCCCGCCGCCAACCTGCATCGCCTGCAGCAACTGGCGATGGAGGCCAAGGGTGCCGACCTGCTGGTGCTGCCGGAAATGTTTCTGACCGGCTACAACATCGGCAAGGAAGCGGTCAGCACCTTGGCCGAGGTCTACAACGGCGAATGGGCGCAACAGATCGGTCGAATCGCCAAAGCCGCCGGGCTGGCAATTGCTTACGGGTACCCCGAGCGCACGGCGGACGGGCAGATCTACAACGCCGTGCAGTTGATCGACGCGCACGGCGAGCGCCTGTGCAACTACCGCAAGACCCATCTGTTCGGCGACCTGGATCGTTCGATGTTCAGCCCCGGCGAAGATGCGTTTCCGCTGGTCGAGCTCAACGGCTGGAAGCTCGGTTTCCTGATCTGCTACGACCTGGAGTTTCCCGAGAACGCGCGGCGTCTGGCGCTGGCCGGCGCCGAGCTGATTGTGGTGCCGACGGCGAACATGATTCCGTTCGATTTCGTCGCTGATGTCACCGTGCGCTCCCGCGCCTTCGAAAACCAGTGCTACGTGGCGTACGCCAACTATTGCGGGCATGAAGGTGAGATCCACTATTGCGGGCAAAGCAGCATCGCCGCGCCGGACGGCAGCCGTATCGCCCAGGCTGGCCTCGATGAAGCATTGATCGTCGGTGAGCTGGATCGCCAGTTGATGGCCGACTCCCGCGCCGCCAATCGCTACCTCAACGACCGTCGTCCCGAGCTTTACCACGTGTTGAACAAGCGCTGACCCCACGCAATCCGCTAGCATTGGCACTTCACTGTTCTGGAAGTGCCCATGCCTGCGCCAACTCCCCCTCGCCCCCACACTGAAACCCTGGCCAACGGCTTGCGCGTGACCCTGCGTCAGGTGCCCGGCTTGAAGCGCAGCGCCGCTGCGTTGCGGGTGGCGGCCGGTAGTCATGATGTGCCACTCGAGTGGCCGGGGCTGGCGCATTTCCTTGAGCATCTGCTGTTTCTCGGCACTGAGCGTTTTCCTGCGAGCCAGGCGCTGATGGCCTACGTGCAAAGTCACGGTGGGCAAGTGAATGCCAGTACCCGTGAACGCAGCACCGACTTCTTCTTCGAATTGCCGACCTCGGCCTTCAGCGCCGGGCTTGAGCGTCTGTCAGACATGCTCGCCCAGCCGCGTATGAATCCGCACGATCAGTTGCGCGAACGGGAAGTGCTGGACGCGGAATTTGTCGCGTGGTCGCAAGATCCCACAGCTCAGCAGGAACTGGCGCTGTACGAGGGATTGCCGGCCACACATCCGTTGCGCGGGTTTCATGCGGGGAATCGCGACAGCCTGAAAGTTGAGTTACCAGCGTTTCAGCAGGCACTGAAGGATTTCCATCAGCAGTTTTATCGCACCGGACAAATGACGCTGAGCCTGGTCGGGCCGCAGAGCGTTGAGGAATTGCGCGTCCTTGCGCAGCAGTTCGCCGCCGCGCTGCCGGTTGGGGATAAAGTCCAGCAGGCAGCGCCGCTACCATTGACAGTGAAAAGTTATCAACAGGTCGGCGAGCGCAGCGGCAATCTGTTGTTCGCTTTCGAAGCACTGCCCGACTCGTCCGCCGAAGCACTGGCGTTTCTCTGCCATTGGCTGAACAGCGCCAAGCCCGGCGGGCTGCTCGCCCATCTGCAACAACAAAGCCTCGCGGACAGTTTGAAAGCCGTGCCGCTGTATCAGTTCGCCGGGCAAGCGCTGCTGCATCTGCAATTCACCGGTTCCGCCGAATCCCTCAACGCCATTCGCGAACAGCTGCTGGACTGGTTGAGCTTCTTTGCCGCGCAACAGGACTGGGCAGCGTTGCGCGAGGAGTACATCAAGTTACTTGAGCGTCAGCAGCAAATCAGCGGTGCTCTGCCACTGGCGCGGCTCGACAGTGAACAACGCGAAAGCGGTCTGTCGGAAAACGGCGTCGTTGCGCTCAAACAGATCCTGCGCAACCTCGGTGTTGTGGATAACTTCAGCGACCATTGGCATCTGCCTGCCGCCAACCCTTTCCTGCGCTCCAACGAGCCGCTGGCCAACGCCGGCCTGATTCGCGGCCAGACCAGCGCCCATCGTGGTTTGCGGACTTTCGCTCAGGATCGCTCGCGCGGGCGGCGTGAGCGTTCACCGATGCAATTCAGCCAGGCGTTGCCGGACAACAGTGATCTCGGCGCGATTTACCTGCGCTGGCAAACCGAAGCGGTGGCCAGTGTAAAACTGCAAGCCAAGTTGCAACGCAGTCTGCGGGAAACGCAGGAAGATGCGCGGCAGGCCGGCGTCGAGTTGGCGTTCAGTGCCACCGGTACGCAGTGGCTACTGAAACTGACCGGCCTGCAGGAGCCGATGCCCAGTGTCCTCGAACACGCGCTGAAATGCCTGACGCAGATTGACGTCGATTCCGCCAACGCAGAGCCAGAACCACCGCTGATACCGATCCGCCATTTGCTCAAGGCATTGCCTGAACGCTGTCTGCCATCAGCCGTTGAGTCGAACGACGCCAAACTGCTGTGGACAAGTTCGCGCTGGGACGGACTGGCTCTTGGCCTCAACGCGCAGACGCAATCGTCCATGGGCCTGGCCCTGAGCCGCATCCCTGGCACACCGGACAATCAATTGCCGGCAACGCCGGCGATCAACACGCAACATCTATGGAGCCACATCGACACCGCGTCCAGCGAACACGCCTTGCTGCTGTTCTGCCCGACCGCCAGCCACGAGATTGCCGATGAGGCTGCCTGGCGCCTGCTCGCGCAACTGTGCCAGACCCCGTTCTATCAGCGTCTGCGGGTCGAATTGCAATTGGGCTACGCGGTGTTCAGCGCCCTGCGGCAGATGCATGGCCAGAGTGGATTGCTGTTCGGTGTGCAGTCGCCAAATACTGCGCCAGTTGAACTGCTTGGGCATATCCAGCAGTTCCTCGAGGGCATTCCTGCGCTGATCGAAAACCTCGATGAAGAGCGATTCAAACAGCAGCGCCAGTCACTCGCGGATCAGTTCGATGAGAGTCATCTGTCCGGCAAAGACGCCGCCGAGTTGCTGTGGCAGGCCAAGCTCGCCGGCCACTCGTCGGATTATCTGGCGCAACTGCACACAGCCATTGGTCAACTGGAGCGCTCGGCATTGCTGGCGGCAGCGCAGCGCTTGCTCAACGCCGAGGGCGGCCGGCTGTGCCTGGCCAGCGAATCGGTACCCGGCGCACCTTGGCAAGCGACAAAATGATCATTACCAAGGCTGCAAGGAGCTTTCTCAAAGATTCACGGGCAATCGTGCTGAAATTTTGAGTAACATAGCAGCCTAACTATTTGGAACATCCCGGCGCGGCCATGGACTATACCTATGGATAGCGCTATCCCACCCACCCAATGAGGAGTCACCTTATGTCCTGGACAAAACCGGCTTACACCGACCTGCGTATCGGCTTCGAAGTCACCATGTACTTCGCCAGCCGCTGAGTTCTGCCTACGCAGACTTGCAGTGCAACGCCTCGGCTCGCCGGGGCGTTTTATTTTCAGCGTTGAAAGATGGGAGCGTTCATGTTCGTCCAGATTCTGGGTTCGGCCGCCGGTGGCGGATTTCCGCAGTGGAACTGCAACTGCGTCAATTGCGCAGGCTTTCGCGACGGCAGCCTGAATGCCAAGGCCCGCACCCAATCGTCCATCGCGATTTCCGATGACGGCGTGAACTGGGTGCTGTGCAACGCTTCGCCGGACATCCGCGCGCAACTGCAGAGCTTCGCCCCGATGCAACCGGGCCGTGCACTGCGCGACACCGGCATCAGCGCGATCATCCTGATGGACAGCCAGATCGACCACACCACTGGCCTGCTGAGCCTGCGCGAAGGCTGCCCGCATCAAGTCTGGTGCACGGACATGGTTCACGAGGATTTGAGCACCGGTTTTCCGCTATTCAAGATGCTGACCCACTGGAACGGCGGACTGAACTGGAATCGCATCGAGCTCGACCAGAGCTTCACCGTCGCTGCCTGCCCGAACCTGCGTTTCACCCCGCTGCCGTTGCGCAGCGCCGCGCCACCGTATTCGCCGCACCGTTTCGACCCGCACCCGGGCGACAACATCGGCCTGATCGTCGAAGACCTCAACACCGGCGGCAAACTGTTCTACGCCCCGGGCCTGGGCAAGGTCGACGCGCCGCTGCTGGAAATCATGGCTGGCAGCGACTGCCTGCTGGTGGACGGCACGCTGTGGGATGACGATGAAATGCAGCGCCGTGGCGTCGGCACCCGCACCGGTCGCGAGATGGGCCACCTGGCGCAGAACGGCCCCGGCGGCATGCTCGAAGTGCTGGAGCAATTGCCCGAACAGCGCAAGGTGCTTATCCACATCAACAACACCAACCCGATTCTCGATGAGGATTCGGCTGAGCGCGCGGAGCTGGCGCGGCGTAATGTTGAAGTGGCTTATGACGGCATGAGTATTGTGCTGTAGCGGATGGCCTCTTCGCGAGCAAGCCCGCTCCCACATTGGATCTGTGGCGTTCACAAACCCTGTGGGAGCGGGCTTGCTCGCGAAGACGTCCGAACAGACACCCAGAATTCCAACGGTTGTTCCCCCGGAGAACCGCAATGACCGACACCCCGCTGTCCCCCACCGAATTCGAAGCGGCCCTGCGCGCCAAAGGCGCCTATTACCACATCTACCACCCGTATCACGTGGCGATGTACGAGGGCCGTGCCACCCGCGAGCAGATTCAGGGCTGGGTCGCCAACCGTTTCTACTATCAGGTGAACATCCCCCTGAAAGACGCGGCGATCCTCGCCAACTGCCCGGATCGCGAGATCCGTCGCGAGTGGATTCAACGCCTGCTCGACCACGACGGTGCCCCGGGTGAGGACGGCGGGATCGAAGCCTGGCTGCGTCTCGGTCAGGCGGTCGGCCTCGACCCGGATCAACTGCGCTCCCAGGAACTGGTGCTGCCCGGCGTGCGTTTCGCCGTCGACGCGTACGTCAACTTCGCCCGCCGTGCCAGTTGGCAGGAAGCCGCCAGCAGCTCGTTGACCGAACTGTTCGCGCCGCAGATCCACCAGTCGCGCCTCGACAGCTGGCCGCAGCATTACCCGTGGATCGACCCGGCCGGTTACGAATATTTCCGCACCCGCCTCGGTCAGGCGCGGCGCGATGTCGAGCATGGTCTGGCGATCACGCTCGAGCACTACAAGACCCGCGAGGGTCAGGAGCGCATGCTGGAAATTCTCCAGTTCAAACTGGACATTCTTTGGAGCATGCTCGATGCCATGAGCATGGCTTACGAACTGAACCGCCAGCCCTATCACAGCGTCACCGAGCAGCGGGTCTGGCATAAAGGAATCACCCTATGAGTTTTGATCGCAGCAAGATCCCGACCTGGCGTCCCGGCTACCGTTTTCAGTATGAACCGGCGCAAAAAGGCCACGTGCTGCTCTACCCCGAGGGCATGATCAAGCTCAACGACAGCGCCGCGCTGATCGGCGGTTTGATCGACGGTGAACGCGATGTCGCGGCGATCATCGCCAAACTCGACGAGCAGTTCCCCGGCGTGCCTGAGCTCGGTGAAGACATCGAGCAATTCATGGAGGTTGCCCGTGCGCAGCACTGGATCGAACTTGCCTGAAGCATCGGTGCAAGTACCGCCAAAACCTGAAGTCGGCCTGCCGCTGTGGCTGCTCGCCGAGCTGACCTACCGCTGCCCGCTGCAATGCCCGTACTGCTCCAATCCGCTGGATTTCGCCGAGCAGGGCAAAGAGCTGAGCACCGAGCAGTGGATCAAGGTGTTCCGCGAAGCGCGGGAGATGGGCGCGGCGCAACTGGGCTTTTCCGGTGGTGAGCCGCTGGTGCGCCAGGACCTCGCCGAACTGATCCGTGAAGCGCGGCAGTTGGGTTTCTACACCAACCTGATCACTTCCGGCATCGGTCTGACCGAGCAGAAGATCAGTGACTTCAAGAGGGCTGGTCTCGATCACATCCAGATCAGTTTTCAGGCCAGTGACGAACAGGTAAACAACCTGCTCGCCGGCTCGAAAAAGGCCTTCGCGCAGAAGCTGGAAATGGCCCGGGCGGTGAAGGCCCACGGCTATCCGATGGTGCTGAACTTCGTCACCCACCGGCACAACATCGACAAGATCGACCGCATCATCGAGCTGTGTATTGCGCTCGAAGCAGACTTCGTCGAACTCGCCACCTGCCAGTTCTACGGCTGGGCGCAGCTCAACCGTGTCGGCCTGTTACCGACCAAGGAACAACTGGTGCGTGCCGAACGCATCACCAACGAATACCGCGCCAAACTGGAAGCCGAAGGGCATCCGTGCAAGCTGATATTCGTCACCCCGGACTACTACGAAGAACGCCCGAAAGCCTGCATGAACGGCTGGGGCAGCATCTTTCTGACGGTTACTCCGGACGGCACTGCCCTGCCCTGTCATGGCGCCCGACAGCTGCCGGTACAATTTCCCAACGTGCGCGACCACAGCATGCAGCACATCTGGTACGACTCGTTCGGCTTCAACCGCTTTCGCGGTTACGACTGGATGCCTGAGCCGTGCCGCTCGTGCGACGAGAAGGAACAGGATTTCGGCGGCTGCCGCTGTCAGGCGTTCATGCTTACGGGGGACGCGAGCAATGCCGACCCGGTGTGCAGCAAGTCCGAACATCACGGCGTGATTCTCAAGGCCCGCGAAGAAGCCGAGACCGCCACCCAGACCATCGAACAACTGGCCTTCCGTAATGAACGAAACTCACGCCTCATCGCCAAGGGCTGAGCCTTTCAGCGCCGCCCAAGCCGTCGCCGCCGGAATGGATTTCGCCGAGCTGCAACTCGGCGCCCACGGTTTGTTCTGGAATGAATATCGCCCGCAAGACGCCGCGTGCCGGATCTGGCAGTGGCGCGACGGCGTGGCGAAATGTCTGACGCCGGACGGTTTCAGTGTGCGTAGCCGGGTGTACGAATATGGCGGTGGCGCGTTTTGTCTGACGCCTGACGGAGTGGCTTTCGTCAATGAGGCGGATCAGCAGTTGTATCGGCAAGCGCTGGATGGCGCGCCTGAAGCGCTGACGTCTGGCGAGTGTCGTTATGGCGATCTGCATTTTGCTTTCGGCCAGGTGCTGACGGTTGAGGAGCTGCGCGACCAGCATCGACTGGTAGCAATTGATCTGGCTGAAGGCACCCGGCATTTGCTGGCTGAAGGTGCAGATTTCTATGCAGCACCGGTGATCAGCCCGGACGGTTCGCGGTTGGCGTGGATCGAGTGGAGTCGGCCGCATCAGCCTTGGACATCCACGCGATTGATGGTGGCCGAGCGTCTGGCTGAGGGTGGCTTTGGCGCACCGCGTTGCGTGGCGGGGGCTGACCTTGAAGAGTCGATCCAGCAACCGCGGTTCGACGTGAAAGGACGCTTGTTGTGCCTGACTGATCGCGACGGTTTCTGGCAGCCGTGGGGCGAAACGTCCGACGGTTTGCATCGACTGCCCTGTGCCGAGGCCGATCATGCGCCCGCCCCGTGGCAAATGGGTGGCTGCACCTGGTTGCCGGTGGGCGATTCGTTTCTGGCGAGCTGGAGCGAAGGCGGTTTTGGTCGTCTGGCGCTCGACGGCGAGGACTTTACTGGCGACTACAGCCGCTTCCGGCATCTGGCGCTGGATCAGCAGTTCATCTACTGCATCGCCGCTTCGCCGATCAGCCCTTCGGCGGTGATCGCCATTGATCGCGCTACCCGCGAAGTGAATGTGCTGGCCGGCGGTGTGGCGCCTTTGCCGGCGGAGCGCATCAGCTGTCCGCAGACCTTGCGCTACCCGAGTGGCCGCGGTGAGGCTCACGGCTTCTTTTATCCGGCGATGAACGACGAAGCGCGACCGCCACTGGTGGTGTTCATCCACGGCGGCCCGACCTCGGCCTGCTACCCGATGCTTGACCCGCGCATTCAGTACTGGACGCAGCGTGGTTTCGCCGTCGCCGACCTCAACTATCGCGGCAGCAGCGGTTACGGTCGCGAATACCGTCAGGCGTTGCATTTGAGTTGGGGTGAGGTGGATGTCGAGGACGCCTGCGCGGTGGTGGCGTATCTGGCCGAACAAGGTCTGATCGATGGCGAGCGGGCATTTATTCGCGGTGGCAGCGCCGGGGGTTACACCACGCTGTGCGCGCTGGCGTTTCAGCAAGTGTTCCGCGCGGGCGCCAGCCTCTATGGCGTCAGCGACCCGGTGGCACTGGCCCGGGCAACCCACAAATTCGAAGGTGATTATCTCGACTGGCTGATCGGCGATCCCGAACAGGATGCCGAGCGCTACGCCGCCCGCACGCCGTTACTGCACGCGAGCAACATCCGTGTGCCAGTGATTTTCTTTCAGGGTGAGCTGGATGCGGTCGTGGTGCCGCAACAGACGCGCGACATGGTCGCGGCGCTGGAGCACAACGACATCCCGGTCGAGGCGCATTACTACGCCGAGGAACGCCATGGCTTCCGCCGGGCGGTGAACCAGGCGCATGCGCTGGAACTGGAGTGGAAGTTTTATCGGCGGGTGATGGGGTTGGCGGACTGAGCACCGCGCCTCTTTCAAAATAGCGTCGTCCCATTCGCGAGCAGGCTCGCTCCCACATTGGATCTGTGTTGTTCACAAAATCCCCTGTGGGAGCGAGCCTGCTCGCGAATGCTATCTATCAGATGCCGCTGAACTCAACGCTTGGCGATGATGTACACCGCATGCACGATCCCCGGGATATAACCGCACAGCGTCAGCAGAATGTTCAGCCAGAACGCCCCGCCGAACCCGACCTGCAGAAACACACCCAGTGGCGGCAACAGAATGGCGATGATGATACGAATGAAGTCCATGGGTCAGCTCCTGAATGGGGGTTGGCTCACATGAGCCATACAAGCTAATCGACCTGCGCCGTTCTTCAGGGTTCACTGCCGATCAAAGTCTCAGTGCCAAATTGATGGCTCAGGCAAGAATTTGCAGCCCATGCTTCTGCACGATGCTCAGCAGTTTCAGCGCCATTCCGCTGGGATGTTTATCTCCCGACTCCCATTGCTTGACTGTCGATGCACTGGTATTCAAGTAGCGTGCAAATACCGGCTGGCTGACGTTATTACGCTCGCGCAGCGCCTTGATCTGTTCCGCCGGGATCGCGTCAGGCACCGTCGCCAGGCAGGACTCGTCAAACTCACGCATCGTCGCCTTGCTGATGGCTCCGACCGCGAGCAAAGCCTTGGCCGACTCATGTACCGACTGAAAAACTTCACGTTTGTATTTCTTACTCATGGAACATCTCCACAAACTCCTTCATCGCCAGCAATCCCTGAAGCTGCTCATGCGACAGTTGCGCATATGCCTTGGCCAATTGCGTAAATCCTTTAGCTCTGCGGTACTGATATTGCTCCGGTCCTTCTTGGCGAACAGCACTTGATAAATCCAGTAACGACCGCCCTTCGCCAGAACAATCGAGCGGTGGCGATTGGCATTCAGACGTTTCTTCCAGACCCCACCGCCAAGATTGTCAGCCTGTCCATCGAGCATCTCGGCGAATGCCTCCAGTAATTCCTCATCCGTGATCCATGCCTTGCTGGCCTGTACCGCAAAGCCTTTGGTCTTGAACAATCTGAATGACATCGGTATCCCTTCCAAAAAACACACCACCTGGTGGTCCATATTACAAAGCCAGTCTTGGTGAAATCGCACTCCCTGTCGGCACCTTCTAAAAGAGCATTCGTCCGATAAGTTCTCAAGTGCCAGAAAGCACTTGGCAAAATCCGGGCACAAAAAAACGCCCCACGCCAAAAGAATCAGGCGTGGGGCGTGCGTTATACCGCGAGACGGTTCTTGAAATCGGGCAGGAAACTTCAGCTCAGACGGCAATCCCCTTACGGCATTGCAGTTGCGCGGTGCGCACTCGTGAGAAGGCGCGGGTCAGGCGCAGGAGCATTTCGTCGATGTTGGCCTTGCTGACGGTGAGTGCCGGGGTGAAACGCAGGCAGTTGGCTTGCGGCGCGTTGAGCAGCAGGCCTTCATGCAAGGCGGCTTTGACTACGGCATCGGCGGAATCCTCTGACAGGCTCAGTCCCCAGAACAGGCCTTGCCCGCGCAACTCGCCATGTCCGTAACGGTGCGCCAGTCGCGCGAGTCCCTCTCGCAAGTGCTGGCCGTGGTCTTTGATCTGCTCGAGAAATGCCCGGTCCTGCACGCTGTCGAGCACCACCAGACCGGCCGCGGTCATCAGTGCATTGCCGTGATGAGTGCCGCCCAGTTCCCCTGCATCAAAGCAGCAGGCCTTGCCTCGGGCCAATAACGCCGCCAGAGGAACGCCGCCACCAAGGCCCTTGCCGAGTACGACGATGTCGGCGCGCACACCGTAGGACTCTTCCGCGAGCAAAGTGCCGCAGCGACCGATGCCGGTCTGCACTTCGTCGAGGATCAGCAGAATGCCCAGCTCGCGGCATAAGCGCTCGACGCCTTTGAGGTAATGCTCGGTGGCCGGAATCACCCCGGCATCGCTCTGGATCGGTTCGAGCATGATCGCCACGGTTTGCGCATCGACGGCGGCATGCAGCGCCGGCAAATCGTTGAAGGGCACCCGATCGAAACCCGGCAACAAGGGTGCGAAACGATTGTGCAGGTTGCAACTGTCCGACGCGGAAATCGTCGCCAGACTACGGCCGTGACAGCCTTGTCTGGCAACAATGATCCGCGAGGCGCCGCCACGATGCAGCTGGCCCCATTTGCGCGCCAGTTTGATCGCCGCTTCACAGGCCTCGCTGCCGCTGTTGAGCAGGTAAGCCTGATCGCTGGAGGTGCTGGCGCACAGGCGCTCGGCAAGGCTGAGCATGCCGCGATTGTGCAGATTGAAACCGGGGTTGATCAGCGCCTGGGCCTGGCCGGCGATGGCTTTGACCAGTGCCGAAGGGCTGTGGCCGAGGCTGTTGGCACCGCCGGCCTGGGAAAAGTCGAGGTAGGCGCGGTCATTGCTGTCCCACAGCCATGAGCCCTGACCGCGAACGAACACCTGCTGCGGCCGTTCGACACTGGGCATCAGGCGCTCAGCATTCAGGCTGTCGCCTGCCTGGGGTGAAGCGGCCTCGAAAGCGAGGTCATCAAGACTCGGCGCCTGGCGCCGCAAACTGAACAGGTTCATTGAAAAAAACCTCGGTTGAGGTTTTTTGAACTGCCTATGCAAACACTGTCGAAGCAAACGCTATTCATCGCGCTCTCTGGCCCTGTAAGCCTTGTGATTGCGGTTAGACTAGGCTCACTGACGGCTTCGGGCCATTTCGATTTACCAGCATTTTCGATAAGCGCTACTTATGGATTTCAAACAACTGCGTTATTTCGTCGCGGTCTACGAAGAGGGCCATGTCGGCCGCGCTGCCGAGCGCCTGTCGATCTCGCAACCGGCGCTGTCGCAGCAGATTCGCCAGCTTGAACAGAACCTCGACGTCACCCTGTTCGAACGCAGCAGCAAACGTCTGTTGCCGACACTCGCCGCACACACGCTGTACAACCACGCCCTGCCGCTGCTCGACGGTCTGCAGCGGGCACGGGAAGCGCTGGGCAACTTCAAGGGACAAGCCCTGCGCACGCTGGCGATCGGCGTACTGCAAACCGTGCACACCAGCCTCGTGCCGCAAATGCTCGAACGGGTGCGCAAGGCGCAGCCGCATCTTGTGGTGCAGATCTATGAACTGACGGGGCTGGAGATCGAGCGCCGTTTGCTCAACGGCTCGCTGGACATCGGCATCAGCTACCTGCCGCCGCGCCAACCGGGGCTGCATGGCGTGCTGCTGTACGAAGACGAACTGACGCTGGTGATCCCGGCGGATCACCCGCTGCGTGAATTCAAGAAAGTCTCGATGCGCCAGGCTGCGGAATTGCCCATGTTGCTGCTGGGCGAAGAATTTCAGATCCGGCAGATCTGGCAGGCGCAACTGACCAGCCTGGGTCGGCGCCCGCAAGTACAGGCCGAGCTGAACAATATGCTGGGGATTCTCGACAGTCTGCCGCACACCAAACTGGCGACGGTGTTGCCCGGTCGCTCACAGAGGGAATACGACGAACAGGATCTGCTGTGGAAGCCGTTGAGCGAACCACGGGTGCCGCTGAAGGTTGGGCTGGTATGCCGCGACGTGCAGCGCCAGCAGGCGTCTTTGGCGTTGCTGCGTACGTTGCTGGAAGAGGTGATTCAGCGTGAGGACAAACCGCTTAAAGCTGCGCCGCCACTGGATCCGCTGGCCTGAAAACTTTTCTGCAGGCAAAAGAAAACCCCGCCGAAGCGGGGCTTTGCAGACTGTTTCCCTGACATCCATTTCACTCCGCCACCCTGGCAGAATCCTACGTGTCCGTGTTGTTGCTTTGCGCTTCCTGCGCGACGTCCATGAGTTGTAGATTAGCTGTGGATCCAATCCGCGCCTATGGGAGAACAGCAGCACGTCATGTAAGAGAATGCTTACATGACGTTACATCATCAAAACTGTTCAGCGTTCAGCAGGAACAACGACTCGCTGCCAGCCTTTACCGATGCACTCAGTGAGTGGATACGCGGCAGCAGACGGGCGAAATAGAAGCGCGCGGTGCCCAGCTTGCTGGCGTAGAAATCGTCCTGGGCTTCTTTACCCAGCGCGGCTTTCGCCATCAGTGCCCACATGTAGGCATAAGCGGTGTAGCCAAACGCTTGCAAGTATTCGACCGAGGCTGCGCCGATTTCGTTCGGATTGGTTTTCGCCCGATCCAGCAGCCATGCAGTCAGTTCATCGAGGGTGCTGACGGCATCGTTCAGCGGCTTGGTGAATTCGCCGAGGTCAGCGCTGGCAGTCGCGGTGAAGTGGCGGATCTCGTCAGCGAACAGCTTGTAGAACGCGCCACCACTGCCGACGATCTTGCGTCCGACCAGGTCCAGCGCCTGAATGCCGTTGGTGCCTTCGTAGATCTGGGTGATGCGCACGTCACGCACCAGTTGCTCCTGACCCCACTCGCGGATGTAGCCGTGGCCGCCGAAAATCTGCTGGCCGTGCACGGTGGTTTCCAGGCCCAGGTCCGTGAGGAATGCCTTGGCCACCGGGGTCAGCAGCGCGACCAGGTCTTCTGCGCGCTTGCGGGTGGTCGCGTCTTCGCTGAACTTGGCGGTGTCGAGTTGCATCGCCACGTAGGTGGAGAAGGCGCGACCGCCCTCGTTCGAGGCTTTCATGGTCAGCAGCATGCGACGCACGTCCGGGTGGACGATGATCGGGTCGGCAACCTTGTCCTTGTTCTGCGCGCCGGTCGGCGAACGGCTCTGCAGACGATCACGCGCATATTCGACGGCGTTCTGATAAGAGCGCTCGCCGCTGGCCAGGCCTTGAATGCCGACGCCCAGACGCTCGTAGTTCATCATGGTGAACATCGCCGCCAGACCCTTGTTCGGCTCGCCGACCAGATAACCCACGGCTTCGTCGAAGTTCATCACGCAGGTCGCGGACGCCTGGATGCCCATCTTGTGCTCGATCGAACCGCAGTTCGCCGGGTTGCGCGCGCCCAGGCTGCCATCGGCATTGACCATGAACTTCGGTACTAGGAACAGCGAAATGCCTTTCGGGCCGGCCGGGGCGTCCGGCAGTTTCGCCAGCACCAGGTGAATGATGTTCTCGGTCAGGTCGTGCTCACCGCCGGTGATGAAGATCTTGGTGCCGCTGACCTTGTAGGAACCGTCGGCCTGCGGTTCGGCCTTGGTGCGAATGATCCCCAGGTCGGTGCCGGCGTGCGGCTCGGTCAGGCACATGGAACCGGCCCAGACGCCGGCGTACATGTTCGGCAGGTACGCGGCCTTCAGCTCCTCGCTGGCGTGGGCGTTGATCGACAGGCAGGCGCCGGCGGTCAGCATCGGGTACAGACCGAACGACAGGCTGGCGGAGTTGACCATTTCTTCGACCTGCGCCGAGACAGCCTTGGGCATGCCCATGCCGCCGTAGGCCGGATCGCCACCGACGCCGACCCAACCACCCTCTGCGTAAGTCTGATAGGCCTGTGGGAAACCGGCCGGAGTGGTGACGGCGCCATCCTTCCAGTGGCAGCCTTCTTCGTCGGCTGCGCGGCTCAGGGGTGCAATGCTTTTGCTGGTGACCTTGCCGGCTTCTTCGAGAATGGCTTCTACGGTTTCTGCATCGACGGTCTCGGCCAAGGCCGGCAGTTCGGCCCAGAGTTTGGCGACTTCGAATACTTCATTGAGGACGAAGCGCATATCGCGCAGCGGCGCTTTGTAGTCAGCCATGGCAAACCTCGCAAGATCTAAACAGGTGATTCGTGGAAGAGTGTTTTCGTTGAGGCCGAGTGTACCTCAACAACTTTTGCGACACATAGGGTCAACCGGTGACTGATTTGTTATTTTTGGTCACCAACATTCAGCGATAAAACAAAGCCCGCAATCAGCGGGCTTTTTAGTGATGGTTGTGGCGTGATTCAGCCAGCGGCGCTGTCCATGCGCACTGCGCCGCGACGGTTCTGTCCGAACGCCATGACGCAGTTACGCCCGGCACCCTTGGCGCTGTACAACGCCTGGTCGGCGGACTTGAGGACTTCTTCCGGCGTCCGCTGCTCGACCCGTTCGGCAACGCCGATACTGACCGTGACCGAGACACTGGAAGCACCGCTGCCGCTACGGCGCTGGCGACCTTGCTGGTCGTCCTGCGGGCGGTTCTCCTGATTGCGCAACTGGATGTTGTAGGAGGCAATCGACTCGCGGATCACTTCCAGGTGCGGCATGCATTCCTCGAGGGTTTTGCCCGCAAACACCAGGGCGAATTCCTCACCACCATAGCGATATGCCCTACCGCCGCCGCTGATTTTCGACAGTTTGCTGGCGACCAGTCGCAGCACTTGGTCACCAACATCGTGACCGTGGGTGTCGTTGAATTTCTTGAAGTGATCGACGTCGCTCATCGCCAGCACATAGTTGCGCCCCAGGCGCTGCATCCGCTCATTGAGCGCGCGGCGCCCCGGCAGACCGGTGAGTTCATCGCGGAAGGCCATTTGATAGGCCTCATGCGCCACGGCAGCCGCAACCATCAGCATCACCTGACTGCACATGATGTTCAGGGTGAATGGCAGGATGAAGGTTTTCGGCAGCATCCAGAACAAACCGAGCAAGCCGACCAGTTGCGCCGCATGCAGCGGGCGCGGGTTGCGCCAGTACTGCCAGGCCAGCAGCAGGAACGCCGAGAGGAATACCGGATAGGACATCTGGATCAGGCTCATCCAGGCGCCATGCAGCGCCGGCCAGCGGATTTCCGAGAGCCACATGAGCAGAGCCTGGGGATAACTCTGCTCAAGGCCGAGGGCGACGCTGCCGAAGGCCAGCAACACGGCGAACCGCGCCACCATGTCCTGAAACAGATGGGTACGTTCCTGCCACGCGGCGAACAGCCCGAACAGCAGCGGCAACAACAGACAGACAAGGTGGAATACCACGGCAGCGTCTTCGCGCACTTTGCCATTGTCGCGGTAATAGTCGGTCTGGGTGTCGAGCAAAAAGTAGGCGATGTACACCGTGAGCATCAGAAACAGTTCGCGCTGACGTCGGTAAACCGCACAGTAAGCGCCGCCCAACAACAGCACCAGGGTCGGCAACACGTTGAACAGCGAAGTGAAGAATACGTTGAGGTCTTTGACGTACGCAGCCGCCAACCCCGCAAGTAACAACAGCAGTGAAGGTAGGAAATGGCTGAAACGTACAGCAGAAGAACGCGGCAAGGGTAAAGCTCCGACCCGTCATATCAAAGAGATGGCATTGTGCCTGCAATGTGGCCAGTTAAGCACACACAATGTGATCCAGATCACACGCAGTCTCTTTAACGGCAGAAAACTCGGGTTTCTGAGCGATTCAGAAACAAAAAAAACCGCTGCCCCATGGGAGCAGCGGTTTTCGTCAGACCGCGTTGAGGCTTAGTAGCCCAGTGCGAAGTCTTCTTCTTTCATGTCCATCAGGTTGTTGGCGCCCGACAGCATGGTGGCCACGTGGGTACGGGTACGTGGCAGGATGCGCTGGAAGTAGAAGCGCGCGGTTTGCAGCTTGGCGGTGTAGAACGCTGCGTCGCCGGTGCCTTCTGCCAGCTTCTCGGCCGCCACACGTGCCATGTCGGCCCAGAAGTAGGCCAGGCAGGCGTAACCGGAGTACATCAGGTAGTCCACGGAGGCCGCGCCGACTTCTTCGCGATCTTTCATGGCCGCCATACCGACCTTCATGGTCAGCTCGCCCCATTCCTTGTTCAGTGCAGCCAGCGGTGCAACGAATTCTTTGACGGCTTCGTTGCCTTCGTTGTTCTGGCAGAACTTGTGGACGATCTTGGTGAAGCCTTTCAGAGCCTCGCCTTGGGTCATCAGCACTTTACGGCCCAGCAGGTCGAGTGCCTGGATGCCGGTGGTGCCTTCGTACAGCATCGAAATACGGCTGTCGCGAACGTTCTGCTCCATGCCCCACTCGGCGATGAAACCGTGGCCACCGTAGATCTGCACGCCGTGGTTGGCGGCTTCGAAACCGACTTCGGTCATGAACGCTTTGGCGATCGGCGTCATGAACGCCAGCAGTGCGTCGGCCTTCTTCTTCTCTTCTTCGTCGACGCCGTATTTGACGATGTCGACCTGCTTGGCAGTGAAGTACACCATCGCGCGGTTGCCTTCGGCGAAGGCCTTCATGGTCAACAGCATGCGACGTACGTCAGGGTGCACGATGATCGGGTCAGCAGCCTTGTCCGGCGCTTTCGGGCCAGTCAGGGAGCGCATTTGCAGACGATCGCGAGCGTATTTCAGGCCACCCTGGAAGCCGATTTCGGCGTGGGCCAGACCTTGCAGCGCGGTACCCAGACGTGCGGTGTTCATGAAGGTGAACATGCAGTTCAGGCCTTTGTTCGCCGGGCCGATCAGGAAACCGGTCGCGCCGTCGAAGTTCATCACGCAAGTGGCGTTGCCGTGAATGCCCATCTTGTGTTCCAGCGAACCGCAGCTCACTGCGTTGCGCGCACCGAGGGTGCCATCGGCGTTCGGCAGGAACTTTGGAACGATGAACAGGGAAATGCCTTTGGTGCCAGCCGGTGCGTCCGGCAGACGAGCCAATACGATGTGGACGATGTTGTCGGCCATGTCGTGTTCACCGGCCGAGATGAAGATCTTGGTGCCGGAAACTTTGTAGGAACCATCAGCCTGAGGCTCGGCCTTGGTACGCAGCATGCCCAGGTCGGTGCCGCAGTGCGGTTCGGTCAGGCACATGGTGCCGGTCCACTCGCCGGAAACCAGTTTGGTCAAATAGGCTTCTTGCTGCTCAGGGGTGCCATGCTCGGAGATGGTGTTCATCGCGCCGTGCGACAGGCCTGGGTACATGCCCCACGACCAGTTGGCTTCACCGACCATTTCGCTGACGGCCAGACCCAGCGACTCCGGCAGGCCTTGACCGCCGTGCTCGACGTCGTGCGCCAGGCTAGGCCAGCCGCCTTCGACGAATTGCTTGTAGGCTTCTTTGAAGCCAGTCGGGGTCTTCACGCCGGACTCGCTCCAGGTGCAGCCTTCGAGGTCGCCCACGCGGTTCAGCGGTGCCAGTACCTGCTCACAAAACTTGGCGCCTTCTTCGAGAATGGCGTCAACCATGTCTGGCGTTGCGTCGGCGCAAGCCGGAAGGCTCTGATAGTGCGCTTCGTAGCCGAGCAGTTCGTCACGAACGAAGCGAATATCACGCAAGGGGGCCTTGTAGTCAGGCATAGCGATAAACCTCTGCTGATGTAACCGGGAATGAACGACCGTGTTGATTTGTTATGACGGTCAAACAGTTGTTTGAAACATACGTTTACGCCGAAATCTTGTCAAGCGTCGATCTTTTGCCGTTCGTCATCACTTTTTTCAAACGCCGGACACAGCAAACCGCCACGGACTGCACAGAGCCACGGGCCATAAAAAAAGATTAGTTGAGGGAGAAGGACTTACAACGAAAAACGCCGCGACAAGGCGCGGCGTTCAGCAGGCGGGAGACGAGAAAAATCAGGCAAACGTATCGATGATCGTACCGAGCATTTCATCGGAAGCCTTGGCGACCTTGGTGCCCAGCTCTACCTGAAACTTGCCCTGGGCCATCTCGGCCATGGCGCTGCCCGGATCCATTTGCTGGCTGCGGTCGATACCACGCAGACGATCGACCTGAGCCTCCGAAGACTGGCTGGTGACCGAACGCTCGATGGTGTTGTTGGCGATCTGGCTCGCGGCCTGGTCGACTCGGTTCTGCCCGGTCTGAATAGTGCTCAAACCTGCATAAAAAGCTGTGTTACCGGAGATTTCCATTGCGCTCTCATCCTTGGGAAGGATCAATGGTGGTCATTGAAGCAGAGGCGCCAGAAAAACACCCGTCAAAAATACTGATGGCACAGTGCCTTGTCATAGCCAAAAACATTAATCCAGCAGATCGAGCTGCAGATGATCGGCCACAGCCTCGGCGCTGAGCGATTTCAGTTTCGGTACCCGCCCCAGACACGGCGCCGGAAGCCGCTCGGCCAACGTCGCCAGATTCTCCTCCAGCCGCGACGTCTTCGGATCGATGATATTCGCCACCCAACCCGCCAGTTGCAGGCCATCGCGAGCAATTGCCTCGGCCGTCAGCAACGCATGGCTGATGCAGCCCAGACGCACACCCACCACCAGAATCACCGGCAGCTTCAACGCGATGGCCAGATCCGACAGATTGTCCTGATCGGCCAACGGCACCCGCCAGCCACCCGCTCCTTCGATCAACGTGAAATCGGCATTCAGCGCCAGAATTTCGCGCATCGGTGCCAGCAACGATTGCACGGTCAGCGCGACGCCGGCCTCACGCGCTGCCAGATGCGGCGCGATGGCCGGCTCGAATGCCACCGGATTGACCTGTTGATAAGTCAGCGGCACCGAACATTCAGCCAGCAGCGCCAGCGCATCGGCATTGCGCAAACCCTTGGGGGTGACCTCGCAGCCCGAGGCAACCGGTTTCCCCGCCGCCGTACTCAGCCCTGCCGAGCGCGCAGCATGCAGCAACCCGGCAGCCACGGTGGTCTTGCCGACATCGGTGTCAGTCCCGGTGATGAAATAGGCTGCGCTCATAAGGGTTTCTCCAAAACGGCGTAGACCACCTGGTAAGTCGCCGGCAATCCCTGCGCCTCACGGAACTGCTCGTAAGCCTCGATCAAACCGAGGATCCGCGCGCGCCCGGTCAAGCCACCCGGCCGACCAGGGTTCAGATTGTGCGCGCCGAGCGCCTTGAGTTCATGGGTCAGGCTGCGCACATCCGGGTAGTGCAGCACATGCGCCTGATTCTGCAGACTCACCGTACGCAAGCCACTGGCGGCACACAACTGCTCATACCGGGCGAACTCGCGGAAGCGGTTGACGTGCACCAGACCATCGACCTGCCGCCAGCTATCCCGCAACTCGTACAACGTCCCTACACAAAGACTAGCAAACGCAAAAATCCCACCGGGTTTCAGTACGCGAAAAGCCTCACTGAGCACCGATTCGAAGTCCGCACACCACTGCACCGCAAGGCTGGAAAAGATCAGCTCACAGGTCGAATCCTGCAACGGCAGACGTTCCGCATCGCCAGCGATGAAATGCTGCGCACCCCCCAAAGGACGGGCGTGATTGAGCATGCCCTCGGCGATATCCAGTGCCAGACCATGACCCTCGACAAATCGCTCGGCCATTGCGCGAGTGAAATACCCGGTGCCGCAGCCCAGATCCAGCCACCGCGCCGGCACAAAACCCGCTGGCAAGCGTGCGAGCAACTGCGAACCGACATCACGCTGCAGCTCGGCAACGCTGTCGTAGCTGGCCGCCGCACGGGAGAAAGACGCCGCGACCTGGCGCTTGTCAGGCAAGCCGCCAGGCAGCGCAACAATAGACAAATCAGTCATCACCGCACTCGTGTAGAAAAGCCTGGATCGCACCCGCCACGCCATGGGGGTCTTCCAGAAGAAATGCATGACTGGCCTGTTCGATCAGACCAATTTCGATATCCGGCAACAACGCGAACAACGCCCCTGCTGCTTCTGCCGGCACCAGGCCGTCCTGCCCGGCGAACAGATGCAACTGCGGGCCGCGAAAGGCCTGCAACGCTTCACGGGTATCCAGTTGTGCGAGCAATTCCAGGCCGGCCATCAAGGTCTCGGGGGCTGCATTCGGCGCCCCGCCCAGCATCAGCCGCGACAAGCCGCGCGGGTCTTGCGCGCCTTGGGCACACAGCAGCGAGAAACGCTTAAGGGTCATGCGCGGGTCGGCGCTGCAACCGGCCAAAAAAGCGTCGAACGTCTCAGCCGCCATCGCGCTCGGCCATTGTTCATGGGCGACAAACGAAGGATTGCTCGCCAGTGTCAGCAGCCCGCAGCAATGTTCTCCACGTCGCGCCGCCAACTCGCCGGCAAGCATGCCGCCAAGCGACCAGCCGCCCAGCCACACGTCCTGAGGGATCCGTTCATCGAGTTCGTCGAGCCAATCCTGCAAGTCGCCGGAGTCGAGTTCCGGCAACGGCTCGATCTCGACATGCAGGTGCTCGTCGAGCCCTTGCAATGCCGCGGCCAAGGGCTCCAGCGGCGAAACGCCGAGGCCCCAGCCGGGCAGCAGAATCAGGCGATCACGCATGGCTTGGCTCCGACGACAGTTGGGCAAAGCAATCGGCCAGTCCTTCTAACAATAGCTGCACCTGCGCCTCGCTGTGGGCGGCGGTCAGGGTCACGCGCAGGCGTGCACTTCCCGCCGGAACGGTAGGCGGACGGATGGCCGTGACCATCAAGCCGCGTTCGCGCAGCATCCGCGACAGGCGCACGGCGCGACCGGCATCGCCGATCAGAATCGGCTGGATCGGAGTGAAGCTGTCCATCAGTTGCAGACCGATCTGCTCGGCCCCTCGACGAAATTGGCGGATCAGCAGGTTAAGGTGCTCACGCCGCCAATGCTCGGTGCGCAGTAATTCCAGACTTTTCAGGGTCGCGCAGGCCAGTGCCGGCGGCTGGCTGGTGGTGTAGATGTAGGGCCGGGCGAACTGGATCAGGCTTTCGATCAGCTCTTCACTGCCAGCGACAAAAGCGCCAGCAGTACCGAACGCCTTGCCAAGGGTGCCGACCAGCACCGGCACATCCTCCTGACTCAGACCAAAATGCTCGACGATCCCGCCGCCATTGGCGCCGAGCGGGCCGAAGCCATGGGCATCGTCGACCATCAGCCACGCGCCTTTGGCTTTGGCCTCACGCGCCAGAGCCGGCAGATCGGCGAGATCGCCGTCCATGCTGAACACTCCGTCAGTCACCACCAGCGTATTGCCGGTGGCTTTCTCCAGCCGCTTGGCGAGGCTGTCGGCGTCGTTGTGCAGGTAACGATTGAAACGCGCGCCGGACAACAGACCGGCATCCAGCAACGACGCGTGGTTGAGCCGGTCTTCCAGCACCGTATCGCCCTGCCCGACCAGCGCCGTGACCGCACCGAGGTTGGCCATGTAACCGGTAGTGAACAGCAGCGCGCGCGGCCGGCCAGTGAGATCGGCGAGGGCTTCTTCCAGTGCGTGATGCGGGCCGCTGTGACCGATCACCAGATGCGACGCGCCGCCGCCCACGCCCCAGCGCTCGGCACCGGCGCGCCAGGCTTCGATCACCTGCGGATGATTGGCCAGGCCAAGGTAATCGTTGTTACAGAACGCCAGCAACGGCTGGCCGTCGACCACCACTTCAGGCCCCTGCGGGGACTCGAGCAGCGGGCGCTGACGATAGAGATTTTCGGCACGGCGGGCAGCAAGGCGTGCGGCGAGATCGAAAGACATGCAGGCCTCGACTTTCAAGTGACACAGATCTCCTGTAGGAGTGAGCCTGCTCGCGATGGCGGTGTATCAGTCGACATTATTGGTGAATGTCAGACCGCTATCGCGAGCAGGCTCACTCCTACAGGGTTTTGCGTTTCGAGCGAAGATCAGACCGCAGCGTTATAGAACTGCTCGCTGCTCTTCTGCTCCACCAACGCCTGCTCGATCGCGGCCTGATGCACCTCGTCGGAATGCTCTTCGCGCGCTTCCGGTTGAATGCCCAGGCGCGCGAACAGTTGCATGTCCTTGTCGGCCTGCGGGTTGGCGGTGGTCAGCAGTTTGTCGCCGTAGAAAATCGAGTTGGCACCGGCAAGGAATGCCAACGCCTGCATCTGCTCATTCATCGCCTCGCGGCCGGCGGACAGGCGCACGTGGGATTGCGGCATGAGGATGCGCGCCACGGCGAGCATGCGGATGAAGTCGAACGGATCGACGTCATCGGCGTTTTCCAGCGGCGTGCCGGCGACCTTCACCAGCATGTTGATCGGCACCGACTCCGGATGCTCCGGCAGGTTGGCCAACTGGATCAGCAGGTTGGCGCGGTCGTCCAGCGACTCGCCCATGCCGAGAATGCCACCGGAGCAGATCTTCATCCCCGACTCACGCACGTAGGCCAGCGTCTGCAAGCGTTCGCTGTAGGTGCGGGTGGTGATGATGCTGCCGTAGAACTCCGGCGAGGTGTCGAGGTTGTGGTTGTAGTAATCCAGGCCAGCCTTGGCCAGCGCCTCGGTCTGTTCCTGATCGAGACGACCGAGGGTCATGCAGGTTTCCAGGCCCATGGCCTTCACGCCTTCGACCATCTTCAGCACATACGGCATGTCTTTGGCCGACGGGTGCTTCCACGCCGCGCCCATGCAGAAACGGGTCGAGCCGATGGCTTTGGCGCGGGCAGCCTCTTCGAGGACTTTCTGCACTTCCATCAGCTTTTCTTTTTCCAGGCCGGTGTTGTAGTGACCGGACTGCGGGCAGTACTTGCAATCTTCCGGGCAGGCACCGGTCTTGATCGACAGCAGCGTGGAAACCTGCACGCGGTTGGCGTTGAAATGGGCGCGGTGCACCGTCTGCGCCTGGAACAGCAAGTCGTTGAATGGCTGTACGAAGAGCGCTTTGACTTCGGCTAAAGACCAGTCGTGACGCAGGGTGGCAGAGGTGCTGGCGCTCATGGGCAGTTCCTTGGTTATGCTTGGCTGGCGGCTGCGGGAAAGGAATACCCACAGGCGCGACACGGATGTTCGGCATATTTAAGGAAGAGTCATGCGCTGTCAACCACGATACGAACAACAGGTTTACATCTGTTTAAAAAACGTACAGACCTGTTTGCTGTGCGATGAACCCGCAGAAGCAGAAATGCCAATCTGCGTCGCCTGCGAAACCGATCTGCCTTGGCTCGGCGACCAATGCCAGACCTGCGCCTTGCCGCTGCCCAGCGCTGGCCTGACCTGCGGCGGGTGCCAGCTAGAGCCGCCGGCGTTCGAACAGGTGGTCGTGCCATGGCGCTATGACTTCCCGGTGGACAGTTTGATTACGCGCTTTAAACACAACGCGAAATGGCCGTTTGGTCACCTTCTCGCCGACGTTGCCGGACAATACCTGCAACATCGCTTCGATGAAGGTTTGCCGCGACCCGACGTGTTGGTGCCGGTGCCACTGGCCAGCAAACGTCTGCGTCAACGTGGGTTCAATCAAGCGGCAATGCTGGGGCGATGGTTGAGCCAACAGCTGGATCTGCCTTTTGAGGAACAGGCTCTACGGCGGATTCACGACACCAGCGCCCAACAGGATCTCGACGCCAAGGCACGCAAGCGCAACTTGCGTCACGCCTTCGCCCTGGCCCCGGACGCAGAGGTGAAAGGTCGGCACTTCGCATTGATCGATGACGTGCTGACCACCGGCGCCACGGCCCAGGCACTGGCGCGACTGTTAAAAGATGCCGGTGCAGCGCGGGTTGACGTGTATTGCCTGGCGCGCACGCCAAAGCCGGGGACTTGAGAATCGGCACAATCCCATTGTGGGAGCGGGCTTGCTCGCGAAGGGGCCTGTACATTCAGCATCTATGGCGACTGACACACCGCCTTCGCGAGCAAGCCCGCTCCCACCGGGGGACAGCGTGTGGCTTGACTCTTGTGATGCAAGCCGCCAACTTCACTTCCCACCGCCACCGTAAAAAGCACCCAATTCATGTCCTTGCCCACCCTATTGTCCCAGCACATCGTCCGCCGCCCGCAGCGCATCGCCCTGCTGCAACACATTGCCGAACAGGGCTCGATCACCCGCGCCGCGAAAAGCGCCGGGCTCAGTTACAAAGCCGCCTGGGATGCAATCGATGAGTTGAACAACCTGGCGCAGAAACCGCTGGTGGAACGTGCGGTCGGTGGCAAGGGCGGCGGTGGCGCCAGATTGTCCAGCGAAGGCGAACGGGTGTTGCGCCTTTATCAAAAGCTGCAGGCGTTGCAGGCGCAGGTGCTGGAAGCCGCCGAAGACGCTAGCGATCTGGACCTGCTCGGGCGCCTGATGCTGCGCACCAGCGCGCGCAACCAGTTGCACGGCAAAGTCGTCGCCATCGAGAGTCAGGGCCGCAATGACCTGATCCGCCTCGAACTGGCCGAAGGCCTGTGGATCAACGCGCAGATCACCCACGACAGCACCGTGCACCTGGAACTGCAACCGGGCACCGAAGTGGTGGCACTGATCAAGGCCGGCTGGCTTGAATTGCTGGCCATGGATCAAGTTGCAACATCTGGACACAATCTTCTGCAAGGCACCATTGAAGCCATTCTCGATGCCGAGGACGGCCCCAGCGAAGTGCGCATCACCCTGCCCAACGGCCAGACGCTCTGCGCTCTGGCGGAGCCGCTGCAGCTTCGCACCCGCAAGCTGAATGTCGAGCAACCGGTGCAAGTGCAATTCTCGCCGTCCAATGTGCTGATCGGCACGCCGCTGTAACGGACTTTCTGCAACAAAAGCTTCATCGCCCCCCATTAAGGTTGCTGCCAAAACCAAGCAGGGAGCCTGATGTGAGCCTATTAGAAGAAAACCAATCGACTGATCTGGAAAAAATGGTCGGCCTCAGCCGTCGCGGTTTCATCAGCGCCGGGGCACTGTGCGGCGCCGCCATGTTCCTCGGCGGCAACCTGCTGAGCCGCAGCGCGCTGGCCACCGGCATCAGCGCCGGCAACAGCCGCCTGCTCGGTTTCGAGAGCATTCCCGCCGCGACCACCGACGTCATCAGCCTGCCCAAGGGCTACAAGTCCTCGGTGCTGATCAGTTGGGGTCAACCATTGCACAAGAACGGCCCGGCGTTCGACCCGAGCGGCAATGGCACCGCCGCCGCCCAGGAAGTGCAGTTCGGCGACAACAACGACGGCATGAGCCTGTTCGAATTCCCCGACGACCGAAACCGTGCGTTGATGGCGATCAACAACGAATACACCAATTACCGCTACCTCTACCCGCACGGCGGCATGCCGCAATCGGCCGAAGACGTGCGCAAGGCGCTGGCCTGTGAAGGCGTGTCGGTGATCGAAGTGCAGCGCAAGAACGGCCAATGGCAGTTCGTCCAGGGCTCGCGCTACAACCGCCGCATCCATGGCAACTCGCCGCTGCGCATCAGCGGCCCGGCGGCCGGTCATGAGCTGATGAAGACGGCCGCCGACAAGCACGGCAAAAAAGTCCTCGGCACCTTCCAGAACTGCGCCAACGGCAAGACACCGTGGGGCACCTATCTGACCTGCGAAGAGAACTTCACCGACTGCTTCGGCAGCAGCAACGCGCAGCAGCAGTTCGACCCGGCGCAAAAGCGCTACGGCGTGTCGGCCGCCAGTCGCGAAATCAACTGGCACCCGTTCGACCCGCGTTTCGACATGGCGAAGAACCCCAACGAACTCAACCGTCACGGCTGGGTGGTCGAGATCGATCCGTTCGATCCACAATCGACCCCGGTCAAGCGTACGGCGCTGGGTCGCTTCAAGCATGAAAACGCCGCCCTCGCCGAGACCGATGACGGTCGCGCCGTGGTGTACATGGGCGACGACGAACGCGGCGAGTTCATCTACAAGTTCGTCAGCCGCGACCGCATCAACCATCGCAATGCGAAAGCCAACCGCGACATTCTCGACCACGGCACGCTGTATGTGGCCAAGTTCGACGCCGGTGACGGCAACCCGGATCACCCGAAGGGCCAGGGCCAGTGGATCGAACTGACCCACGGCAAGAACGGCATCGACGCCAGCAGCGGTTTCGCCGATCAGGCCGAAGTGCTGATCCACGCCCGCCTCGCCGCCAGTGTGGTCGGCGCTACGCGCATGGACCGCCCGGAGTGGATCGTGGTCAGCCCGAAGGACGGCCAGGTTTATTGCACCCTGACCAACAACGCCAAGCGCGGCGAAGACGGGCAGCCAGTGGGCGGGCCGAACCCGCGCGCGAAGAACGTCTACGGGCAGATCCTGCGCTGGCGCACCGACCGCGACGATCATGCGGCGAAAACCTTCGCCTGGGATCTGTTTGTGGTCGCCGGCAATCCGGGTGTACACGCCGGTACGCCGAAGGGCGGCTCGTCGAACATCACCCCGCAGAACATGTTCAACAGCCCGGACGGGCTGGGCTTCGACAAGGCCGGGCGCTTGTGGATTCTGACTGACGGCGACTCGAGCAACGCCGGCGACTTCGCCGGGATGGGCAACAACCAGATGCTCTGTGCCGATCCCAAGACCGGCGAGATTCGCCGGTTCATGGTCGGGCCGATTGGTTGCGAAGTCACCGGGATCAGCTTCTCGCCGGATCAGAAAACCCTGTTTGTCGGGATTCAGCACCCGGGCGAAAACGGCGGTTCGACCTTCCCCGAGCATCTGCCGAATGGCAAGCCACGGTCTTCGGTGATGGCGATTACTCGTGAGGATGGCGGAATCGTCGGCGCCTGATAAACCGCTTTCGCGAGCAAGCCCGCTCCCACATTGGATCGGCTGAGTGCATGAGATGGTCGGCACACCGGAGATCCACTGTGGGAGGGGGCTTGCTCCCGAAGAGGCCCTTCCAGGCAGCCCACTATTCAAGGCAAAACCCTCAACCTCCACAGTCTGCGCTACCATGCTGGGCCGGACGCGGCAGCCTGCTGCGCGCAGGAGTCAGCATGGCCCACCCGTTTGAAACCCTCACCCCCGACCTTGTACTCGATGCCGTCGAAAGCATCGGGTTTCTCAGTGATGCGCGCATTCTCGCGCTCAACAGCTATGAGAACCGCGTCTATCAGGTCGGTATCGAAGACTCCGAACCGCTGATCGCCAAGTTCTATCGTCCGCAGCGCTGGACCAACGAAGCCATCCTCGAAGAACACCAGTTCACCTTCGAACTGGCCGACGTCGAAATCCCGGTGGTGGCGCCGCTGATCCACAACGGCCAGACCCTGCACGAACACGCGGGTTTCCGCTTCACCCTGTTTCCGCGTCGTGGCGGTCGCGCGCCGGAGCCGGGCAACCTCGATCAGCTGTACCGCCTCGGCCAGTTGCTCGGGCGCATTCATGCGGTCGGTGCGACCAAGCCGTTCGAACACCGTGAAGCACTCGGCGTCCAGAACTTCGGCCATGCCTCGCTGGCGACGTTGCTTGAAGGCAACTTCATCCCCAAGAGCTTGCTGCCAACCTACGAGTCCGTGGCCCGCGACTTGCTCAAGCGTGTCGAAGACGTCTACGCCAACACACCGCACCAGAACATTCGCATGCACGGCGACTGCCACCCCGGCAACATGATGTGCCGCGATGAAATGTTCCACATCGTCGACCTCGACGACTGCCGCATGGGCCCGGCCGTGCAGGACATCTGGATGATGCTCGCCGGCGACCGTCAGGAATGCCTCGGGCAACTGTCGGAACTGATGGACGGCTACAACGAATTCCACGACTTCGATCCGCGCGAACTGGCGCTGATCGAACCGCTGCGCGCCCTGCGCCTGATGCACTACAGCGCCTGGCTGGCGCGGCGCTGGGACGACCCGGCGTTCCCGCACAGCTTTCCGTGGTTCGGCACCGAACGCTATTGGGGCGATCAGGTGTTGGCGTTGCGCGAACAGCTTTCGGCGCTGAATGAAGAACCCCTGAAACTGTTCTGATTCACCACAAACCATTGTGGGAGGGGGCTTGCTCCCGAAGGCGGTGTATCAGGCAATTATTCTGCTGCTGATACACCGCATTCGCGAGCAAGCCCGCTCCCACATTTGGCCAGTGTTCACAAATTCAAAACTCATTCGCCACCAAATCTCCTTACAATCCCTGCTTTGTCAGCTGCCTAAGCAAGGATTCTGCATGCAAGCCGTCAACCCGCGTCGCGGGTACATTCTGGGCCTGAGTGCCTACATCATCTGGGGCCTGTTCCCGATCTACTTCAAAGCCATCGCCGAAGTCCCCGCTGTCGAGATCATCATTCACCGCGTGCTGTGGTCAGCGCTGTTCGGCGCTTTGCTGCTGATGGTGTGGAAGCATCCGGGCTGGTTGCGTGAGCTGCTCGACAACCCCAAGCGCCTGGCGATTCTGGCCCTGAGTGGCACCTTGATTGCGGCCAACTGGCTGACCTATGTGTGGTCGGTAAACAACGGACGCATGCTCGAGGCGAGCCTCGGTTACTACATCAACCCGCTGGTCAACGTGCTGCTGGGGATGCTGCTGCTCGGCGAACGTCTGCGGCGCATGCAGTGGGTCGCGGTGGGCCTGGCGGCCATCGGCGTGGCGCAGCAGGTGTGGCAGGTCGGAAGCCTGCCGTGGGTGTCGCTGGTGCTGGCGCTGACCTTCGGTTTCTACGGTTTGATCCGCAAACAGGCGCCAGTCAAGGCCTTGCCGGGGCTGGTGGTGGAAACGTGGATGCTGGTGCCGATCGCCTTCGCCTGGTTGCTGTTCAACCAGACCGCGACCAGCGCACAACCGGCGTTCTGGACCACCTCGCAAGCCTGGTGGCTGGTGGCGGCCGGCCCGGTCACGCTGGTGCCGCTGGTGTGCTTCAACGCCGCTACCCGGCACTTGCCCTACACCACCATCGGCTTCCTGCAATACCTGGCGCCAACGCTGGTGCTGCTGCAGGCGGTGCTGCTGTTTGGTGAGCATTTGTCGTCGAGCACGCTGATCGCGTTCATCTTCATCTGGGCCGGTCTGGCCGTTTACAGCGTCGATGCGGTGATCAGTTTACGTCGGCGCAGCTGATCAAAAAACGCACAAAGCTTCGCAGGCCACGGTTCTCGTGGCCTGCAACGTTCCTTCCCAAGGTTATCCACAGCGTGATCCCCGCCGTTTGTGCGCAAGTCACTGAATGCTGGCGGTTTTTTGATCAGTTCCCGGCAAGCCACGGCTGACGCGGGGTTGCGCCCGGTCTCTACAGGTTATCCACAGGCAGGTGCACGTTAAAACTGGATAACCCGGCGGCGCTTAAAGGTCTGTGCGTAACACCAGTTCGACCATCAGATCATCGGCCAGGGTTTCCAGCCGCGATTGCAGCACGTCCAGCGACAGGGTCAGCGGCACCGCCAGAATCGCTTCGGCGTGAAACAACGGCTCGCTGCTCATCGGTGCCGGGCGCACTTCGGTCACCAGCCGTTCGAGGTTCACCCCCTGCTCGCTGAGCAACCGGGTGATGTCGCGCACGATGCCCGGGCGGTCATTGCCCACCAGCTCCATGGCGATCGGTTTCCAGGTGCAGGACTGCTCGATGCCACTCTCGGCGATCAGCACGCGAATGCCCTGTGCCGCCAGTGCTTGTAAGGCATCGACTAATTCGTCGTAAGCCTCCGCCGGCACGCCCACCCGCAGAATCCCGGCGAACTGCCCGGCCATCCGTGACATGCGGCTTTCCAGCCAGTTGCCGCCGTGCTCGGCGATGCATTGGGCGATGCGCTCGACCTGCCCGGGCTTGTCCGGGGCAAACACAGTGAGTACGAGATGGTCCATGGCGCCGCCCTCTTGTCATGACTTTTGTTATAGAAAGGCAAGTATAGGCAAGCACCGACATTCAGCCGCCATGCTCAAGTGAACAACACCTGTGGCGAGGGAGCTTGCTCCCGCTGGCGGCCGCAGGACGCCCTCTCCAGTCAGTCATAGCTTTTGCGGGTGCTTTGCACCCGAGCGGGAGCAAGCTCCCTCGCCACAAATGCAGGCTCAGCGACGCTGAATGGAAGCCACACAGGATTTATGTGTACAACTTTTTATATTTAGCTGGAACAATCCGATGGTTTTTTGAGAACATCCCGTTCCGCGACGTGACCGCAATGCGTCATGAGGTCGCAGAACGACGTAATTAGTCTGATTTTCACAAGCGCAACGCATCATGTAGTATGCCTCGGCGCGCACTACATAACGCTGGATCGATGTCTGCCCAAGGCACGTTCGCAACCCTGAAAGCCCCGTCAGCAAGGCCCCCAAGCCGTTGATTGGTCCCAGCCCAGCCGCCAGCAATGGCATGTACTGGTCGGAAGGTTTGTGGTTTAAATGGCCAGAGGCTTCATTGTCAAATTGAAGAGCTGAAAAGCGAAATAGCTGAGCAGAGTGAGGCAAGCAATGACTGAACACGTTCAAGTCGGTGGCCTGCAGGTCGCCAAAGTCCTGTTCGACTTCGTGAACAACGAAGCCATTCCCGGTACCGGCCTCACCGCCGAAAAATTCTGGGAAGGTGCCGACAAGGTCATTCATGACCTGGCGCCGAAGAACAAAGCCCTACTCGCCAAACGCGATGACTTCCAGGCTCGCCTTGATGCCTGGCACCAGGAACATGCCGGCCAGGCGCACGACGCCGTGGCTTACAAAGCCTTCCTGCAAGAAATCGGTTATCTGCTGCCAGAAGCGGCTGATTTCCAGGCAACGACGCAAAATGTCGATGATGAAATCGCCCGTACCGCCGGCCCGCAACTCGTGGTGCCGGTGATGAACGCCCGCTTTGCCCTCAACGCCTCGAACGCCCGCTGGGGTTCGCTGTACGACGCCCTCTACGGCACCGACGCGATCAGCGAAGACGGTGGCGCGGAAAAAGGCAAAGGCTACAACAAGGTGCGTGGCGATAAAGTCATCGCCTTCGCCCGTGCGTTCCTCGACGAAGCGGCGCCCCTGGCCGCTGGCTCCCATGTCGATTCGACGGCTTACAAGATCGTTGACGGCAAACTGCTGGTCACCCTCAAGGGCGGCAGCAACACCGGCCTGCGCAACGATGCACAGCTGATCGGCTTCCAGGGCGATGCCAATGCCCCGATCGCGATCCTGCTGAAGAACCACGGCCTGCATTTCGAAATCCAGATCGACGCCAGCACCCCGGTCGGCCAGACCGATGCCGCCGGCGTCAAAGACATCCTGATGGAAGCGGCACTGACCACCATCATGGACTGCGAAGACTCCGTGGCCGCCGTCGATGCCGACGACAAAGTGGTGATCTACCGCAACTGGCTCGGCCTGATGAAGGGCGACCTGTCCGAAGAAGTCGCCAAGGGCGGCCAGACCTTCACCCGCACCATGAACCCGGATCGCACCTACACCAAGGTCGATGGCAGTGAACTGACCCTGCACGGTCGCTCGCTGCTGTTCGTGCGTAACGTCGGTCACCTGATGACCATCGACGCGATCCTGGACAAGGACGGCAACGAAGTGCCGGAAGGCATCCTCGACGGTCTGGTGACGTGCCTGGCGGCGATGCACAACCTCAACGGCAACACCTCGCGCAAGAACACCCGCACCGGCTCGGTCTACATCGTCAAACCGAAGATGCACGGCCCGGAAGAAGCGGCGTTCACCAACGAGTTGTTCGGTCGCATCGAAGATGTGCTGGGCCTCAAGCGCAACACCCTGAAAGTCGGGATCATGGACGAGGAGCGCCGCACCACGGTCAACCTCAAGGCCTGCATCAAGGCTGCCAGCGAGCGCGTGGTGTTCATCAACACCGGCTTCCTCGACCGTACCGGCGACGAAATCCACACCTCCATGGAAGCCGGCCCGATGGTGCGCAAGGCTGACATGAAGGCCGAGAAGTGGATCGGCGCCTACGAGAACTGGAACGTCGATATCGGTCTGAGCACCGGCCTGCAAGGTCGTGCACAAATCGGTAAAGGCATGTGGGCGATGCCCGACCTGATGGCGGCGATGCTCGAACAGAAAATCGCTCACCCGCTGGCCGGTGCCAACACCGCCTGGGTGCCATCGCCGACCGCGGCTGCGCTGCACGCGCTGCATTACCACAAGGTCGACGTGTTCGCCCGTCAGGCCGAACTGGCCAAGCGTGCCCGTGCTTCGGTGGACGACATCCTGACCATCCCGCTGGCGGTCAACCCAAGCTGGACGCCTGAGCAGATCAAGAACGAACTGGACAACAACGCCCAGGGCATTCTCGGTTACGTGGTGCGCTGGATCGACCAGGGCGTGGGTTGCTCGAAGGTGCCGGACATCAATGACGTCGGTCTGATGGAAGACCGTGCAACGCTGCGGATCTCCAGCCAGCACATCGCCAACTGGCTGCGCCACGGTATCGTCACCGAAGCGCAAGTGATGGAAAGCCTCAAGCGCATGGCGCCGGTGGTCGACCGTCAGAACGCGAACGACCCGCTGTACCGTCCGCTGGCACCGAACTTCGACAGCAACATCGCCTTCCAGGCGGCGGTCGAACTGGTGATCGAAGGCACCAAACAGCCGAACGGCTACACCGAGCCTGTGCTGCACCGTCGTCGTCGCGAGTTCAAGAAGGCCAACGGCCTGTAACTAGCGCTGAATGGCGGACATGAAAAAGCCCTGATCTTGCGATCAGGGCTTTTTTGTTTGGACTGAAATCCCAAACAGGCAGTAATCCCTGTGGCGAGGGAGCTTGCTCCCGCTCGGCGGCGCAGCCGTCGTAAATTCAGCGAATGCGATGTGTCAGGATTAATGTGGATGCAGGGTTTGGGGCCGCTTCGCAGCCCAGCGGGAGCAAGCTCCCTCGCCACAAGGGTAGCGGCTAAACACGATTACGGATCAATGCCCAATTCGTGTTTGACCAGACCCAGCAACTTCGCCGTATCAATCGGCTTGAGCAGAAAATCCACCACGCTCAGGTGCATCGCGGCAATCGCGTCCTTCACATCGGCATCGCCGGAAACAATGATGATCGGCAACGCCGCCCGCTCCGACTCACGCACCTGCCGAATCAGATCCAGCCCACCGACATGGCCCATGCGCAGATCAGTGATCACCAAGCCAATCGAGGGTTTTTCCGCGAGCATCTTCAGCGCGGTTTCACCGCTGGCGGCGGTCATGCAATGAATGCCATCCAACGCGAGTATCTCCGACAAAAGCTCCCGGGCGTCCTTGTCGTCATCGACGATCAGTACACGCTGCGGCGGCAGATCGGGTTCGAGCATTACAGCACTGAGCGCTTCACGCTCGGCGTCGCTCAAAATATCGTGGTCGGACATGGGATTCTCTACGTTTTCAATTCAGTCACCTGGCACAGTCGTCAGACATCGCTAAGCAGAGCTTCAATGTGCACTTCGTCGGATTTTTTTCCAAGAGGCTGGCGGGAGAATTTCCGACTGTTTTTGTAGGGCACTTCCCAAATGTGCCGAACGGCAGCGCAAACCTAGACTTACGTCCAATGGGCACCCCGCGCGCAGGGGCCGACCATGGCTGCAACGATCCGACAACAACAATTCAAAAAAGACTGCGGTAATGGTTATGAGTAAAGCGGACGCCTTCACCCAGGCAGGGAAAACCGCGGTGTTGCAGAACATTCAGGGCACCCTGCAATTCCTTCAGCGCTTCCCGCCCTTCAATCAGATGGAACACGCACACCTGGCTTATCTGGTGGAGCAATGTCAGCTGCGTTTCTATGGCCAGGGCGAGAGCATCATCAAACCCGCCGACGGGCCGGTCGAATATTTCTACATCGTCAAACAGGGTCGCGTGGTCGGCGAACGCCAGCACATCACCCGGCCCGGCACCGAAACCACCTTCGAGATCACCACCGGGGAATGCTTCCCGCTGGCCGCGTTGATTGGCGAGCGTGCGACCCGCACCGAGCATCTGGCCAGCGAAGACACCTTCTGCCTGCAACTGAACAAACCGGCGTTCATCAAACTGTTCGCCCTGTCCAACAGCTTCCGCGATTTCGCCCTGCGCGGGGTCAGCAGCCTGCTCGATCAGGTCAACCAGCAAGTCCAGCAGAAAGCCGTGGAAACCCTCGGCACCCAGTACTCGCTGAACACCCGCCTCGGCGAATTGGCGATGCGCCATCCGGTGACGTGCAGCCTGGACACGCCGCTGCGTGAAGCGGTGAAGCTGATGCACGAGCAACAGGTCGGCAGCATCGTCGCGGTGGATGAACACAAGGCGCCGCTGGGGATTTTCACCCTGCGCGACCTGCGCGAAGTGGTCGCCAATGGCAGAGGTGATTTCAGCGAAACCATCGAGCGACACATGACCTGTTCGCCGTTTTTTCTGTCGCCGGATCACAGCGCATTCGACGCGGCGATTGCCATGACCGAACGGCACATTGCCCACGTTTGTCTGGTCAAGGATCAGCGTCTGTGTGGCGTGGTTTCCGAGCGCGACCTGTTCTCGCTGCAACGGGTCGATCTGGTGCACCTGGCCAGGACCATCCGCAGTGCCCAGCGCATCGAGCAACTGGTGAGCCTGCGCGGCGAGATCGGCCAACTGGTCGAACGCATGCTCGCCCACGGTGCGTCTTCGAAGCAGATCACCCACATCATCACCCTGCTCAACGACCACACCGTGTGCCGGGTGATCGAACTGACCCTCGCCGAAAAAGGCGACCCCGGCGTGCCGTTCAGTTGGCTGTGCTTCGGCAGCGAAGGCCGGCGCGAACAGACGCTGCACACCGATCAGGACAACGGCATTCTGTTCGAAGCGCGGGACGCGGCGCATGCGGCGGAGATTCGCGGCAAGCTGCTGCCAATCGCCCAGCAGATCAACCAGAGCCTGGCGCAGTGCGGCTTCAGTCTGTGCAAGGGCAACATCATGGCCGGCAACCCCGAACTGTGTCTGTCGCGGGCGGAATGGGCACGGCGCTTTGCGGCGTTTATCCGCGAGGCAACGCCGGAGAACCTGCTCGGTTCGAGCATTTACTTCGACCTGCGGGTGGTCTGGGGCGACGAAAAAGGCTGCGCGCAACTGCGCCGGGGGATTCTCGATCAAGTCGGCGACAACCGTTTGTTCCAGCGCATGCTGGCCGAGAACGCCCTGCGCAATCGTCCGCCCGTGGGGCGTTTCCGCGAGTTTGTGCTGGCGCGCAAAAACGGCGAGAAAGCCACCCTTGATCTCAAGGTTCAGGGCCTGACGCCCTTCGTCGACGGCGCGCGCCTGTTGGCACTGGCCAATGGCATAGAAACCAACAACACCCTCGAACGCTTGCGCCAACTGGTTGAAAAAGAGGTGATCGAACGTCTCGACGGCGCCGCGTATGAAGAGGCCTACCATTTCATCCAGCAGACACGCATGCAGCAACACCAGATCCAGACACGGGAAAATCTGCCATGGTCGAACCGGGTCGATCCCGACAGCCTCAATCATCTGGACCGACGCATCCTGCGTGAATCCCTGCGCCAGGCGCAGCGCCTGCAAAGCAGCCTGGCCCTGCGGTATCAGCTATGAGCCTGTTCTCGTGGCTGCGGCCGGCCAGCCCTCTGCTGTCGGCAGACCTGCAACAACGTCTGGCAAAACTGCCGGCGATCAGCGAACTGAAAGAATGCAGCCTGCGTGAACAGCGCTGGGTGGTGCTCGATCTGGAAACCACCGGGCTGAACCTGAACAAGGATCGCGTGCTGTCGATCGGCGCTGTGGTCATCGAAGACGGCGCGATCGACTTCAGTCAGCAGTTCGAGCGCACTCTGCAATGTCGGGAGCTGAAGCTCAGCCCGAGCGTGTTGATCCATGGCTTGGGGCCGAACGCGATTGCCGCCGGCAGCGACCCGGCCGAGGCGTTGCTGGAGCTTATGGAATTTATCGGTGACAGCCCGGTGCTGGCGTTTCATGCGCCCTTCGATCAGCACATGCTTGGGCGCGCGCTGCGGGAACACCTGGGTTACAAGCTGCAGAATGTGTTTCTGGATGTCGCGGACATGGCGCCGCTGCTGTGTCCGCAGGCGAATATCCGCGAGGCCGGGCTGGACGAATGGATCGACTGGTTCAGGCTTGAGGTGTTCGAGCGGCACAACGCGAGTGCCGATGCGCTGGCCACGGCAGAGCTGGCGTTGATTCTGTTCAGCCGCGCGCGACAGCAGCAGATTCATAGTCCGCTGAATCTGCAGCAACGCTTGAGTCAGTGGAAGCGCCGACAGCAGGCGCCTTCCTTGTAGATTTTCGGCGCCTGTTCCGGCCCCTTCGCGAGCAAGCCCGCTCCCACCCTGGAACGCATTCCCCTGTGGGAGCGGGCTTGCTCGCGAAGAACGATGACGCGGTCCTGCTGATACCACCCGACCAGTGGCCAATTGCTAACCATTCCCACCTCTGCGAGAATCGCGAACAATTCTCGTTGGTTAACATTTCCCAATCGGTGCGTCTGGTGTCGTCAGTCCCAAGCCCTCACAGTGAACTCGTCGGTGCGTTGTATCGTGACCATCGCGGTTGGCTGCTGAGCTGGTTGCGGCGCAATGTGGCTTGCCCGCAACGGGCCGAAGACCTGAGTCAGGACACCTTCGTCCGTCTGCTCGGTCGCGATGAGTTGCTGACGCCGCGCGAACCCCGGGCGTTTCTGGTGGCGATTGCCAAGGGCCTGCTGTTCGACTACTTTCGCCGCGCCGCACTGGAGCAGGCCTACCTCGCCGAACTGATGCTGATCCCCGAAGGCGAACAACCCTCGGTCGAAGAGCAGCAACTGATCCTCGAAGACCTCAAGGCTATCGACCGCCTGCTCGGCAAGCTGTCGACCAAGGCCCGCGCCGCCTTCCTTTATAACCGCCTCGACGGCCTCGGCCATGCTGAAATCGCCGAGAAACTTGGCGTCTCCGTGCCCCGTGTGCGGCAGTACCTCGCGCAGGGCATCCGCCAGTGCTACATCGCCCTGTACGGTGAGCCGACATGAGTCCGGCCAGCTCCAAACCGGTCTCCGCGCAGGTGCTGGACGCGGCGATTGCCTGGCAGTTGTCGCTGGATTCCGGCAGCCCGCTGGAGCGCGAGGAGTTCGCCAAATGGCATGCAGCGAATGAAGAACATGCCCGCGCCTGGCGTCAGTTGGGCATGCTCGATCAGCGCTTCAGCGTCGCCAATGGCCCGGCCCGCGCGGCCCTGCTGCAATCGCGCGAAGGCATTCGGCGGCGCGTGCGCAAGCTCGGCAGCGGATTGGCCAGCGTGGTGGCGCTCGTCGGTCTGGCGTTGTTTGCCGGTGATCGCTACTTGCCGCTGGATTACTGGCTCGCCGATCAACGCACCGCCACCGGCGAGCAGCGTACCGTGCGCCTGGCCGATGGCACCGTGCTCAACCTCAACACCCACAGCGCGGTGGATGTGCGTTTCGATGCCAGGCAGCGGCTGATCGTGTTGCAGGAAGGCGAGATCATGGTCGAGACCGGTCACGGCGATGCGCGGCCGTTCATCGTCGAAACCCGCGAAGGCAGCATGCGCGCATTGGGCACACGGTTTCTGGTCAAGCGCGAGGAACAAGGCACGCGCCTGAGCGTGTTGCAATCGGCGGTGGCGGCGCATCCACAAAGTCACCCCGAAGAGCAGATCCTGCGCGAAGGCCAGCAAGTGCTGATTCGCAACGACGGCCTCGACACAGTCGCTGCGCTCACGCCCGGCGCCGATGCCTGGACCCGCGGCATGCTGGTGGTGGACAACGCGCGGCTCGCAGACCTGGTGCATGAACTGGCTCGTTATCGCCGCGGATATCTGGGCGTGGCGCCGGAAGTCGCTGACCTGCGCATCACCGGCAGCTTCCCGCTGCACGACACCGACAAGGCCCTGAGCGCCCTGCTGCCGACCCTGCCGGTGCAGATCGAGCAGCACACGCCGTATTGGGTCACTGTGGCGAAGGCTGATACCAAGCCCTGAATTATCGAGTGCCTGACAAATTGCTTTCGCGAGCAGGCTCGCTCCCACATTGGAATGCGTTCACCTGTGGGAGCGAGCCTGCTCGCGAATGGGCCATCGGTAGCACCCTGGAAAAGGCTCTGCCCACTCCTTCAGCAGCCCCACTCCCAGTTAATCGAAATTATTTTCATCCAGCCCTATCACTTTTCAATTCTCGTCCGGCACACAGGCAATTGAGAAATATTTCCATTCAGGAGCCTTCGCATGTCCCGTTCGCTAGACACCTTGCTGCGCCCCAGTCTGCTGGCCGTCGCCATCGCCCTCAGCGCGCCGCTGATCAGCAGCCCGTTGCTCGCCGCCGAACAGGCCTCCAGCGTCCGCGCCTACAACCTGCCGGCGGCGCCGCTGTCGACCACCCTGAACCAGATCGCCAGCCAGGGCGGCCTCGCGCTGTCACTGAATCCGTCGCTGGCGGCGGGCAAGACCTCCGCGCCGGTCAGCGGCCAATACGATGCCGCCGGTGCGCTACGCGCTGCCCTGCGTGGCACCGGTCTGCAACTGGAACAAAGCAGCACCGGCACTTACACCCTGGTGGCGGTGCCGGAAGGGACACTGGCGCTGCCGGAAACCGCAGTCATCGGCGTGCAAAACCTGGAAACCGCCTGGGGCCCGGTCGAAGGCTACACCGCCACCCGGACCGCCGCCGGCACCAAGACCGACACCGCGCTGGTCGAAGCACCGCGCTCGATCTCGGTCGCCACCCGTCAGCAAATGGATGACCGCAGCGTACACAGCCTCGATGACGCCGTGCGCTACATGCCGGGCATCACTGCCAGCAGCTACGGCAGCGACACCCGCGCCGACTGGCTGCGCGTGCGCGGTTTCGAGCCGACCCAGTTCCTCGACGGCCTGCCCCTGCCAAAAGGCGTGTACGCCAACCCGAAACAGGAAACCTGGAACCTCGACCGTCTCGCCCTGCTGCGTGGCCCGGCCTCTTCCGTCTACGGCCAGACCCCGCCGGGCGGCCTGCTGGACATGGTCAGCCGACGCCCGAGCAGCGACGCCAGCAGCGAAATCCAGTTGCAGTACGGCAGCGACAACCACCGTCAGATCAACTTCGCCAGCACCGGCAAGATCGACGACGCCGGCCAGTTCCTCTACGGCATCAGCGGCGTGGTGCGTGACAGCGGCACCCAGATCGACCACATCGACAACAAGCGCTACAACATCGCGCCGAGCCTGACCTGGAACATCGACGACGACACCAAATTCACCCTGCTGAGCCAGTTCACTCGCGACGATACCGGCATCACCAGCCAGTTCCTGCCGGTGCAGGGCACCAAGATCGACATGCCGTTCGGTAGCGTCTCGCACCACAAAAATCTCGGCGATCCGGATTGGGAATACTACGACCGCACTTACTACGCGCTCGGTTATGCCTTCGAACACCGGCTGAACGATGTCTGGCAGTTCAAGCAGAACCTGCGTTACACCAAGTCGGACCTGTCGTTCCAGGCTCTGACCGTCGGTTCTTACCCGTACACCATGGTGGACGATCAAGGTAACGTCGGGCGCACCAGCACCAGCGT
The DNA here is from genome assembly GCF_023100605.1 of Pseudomonas sp. MWU12-2020. Taxonomy (NCBI): domain Bacteria; kingdom Pseudomonadati; phylum Pseudomonadota; class Gammaproteobacteria; order Pseudomonadales; family Pseudomonadaceae; genus Pseudomonas; species Pseudomonas sp. MWU12-2020. Next base: position 512,970 of record NZ_JALMEX010000004.1, on the reverse strand, counting down.
TGACGAAGACATCAGCCAGTTCGCGGTGGACAACAACTTCCAGGCCGACTTCGCCACCGGTGACATTCGCCACACCGTGCTGTTGGGGCTGGATCACCAGCGCAGCAACACCAACTACCTGTCGATCTACGGTGACGGCCTGAAAACCAACGTGCTGAACCCGATATACGGCCAGCCGATCGTTCGTCCGGATCGCTCGACGGCGTATTACGACTACGACCAGAAGACCTACCAGACCGGCCTCTACGTGCAGGACCAGATGGCCCTCGACCAATGGCGCCTGACGCTGGGCGGTCGTGAAGACTGGGTCCACACCGGCACCACGTTCTTCAACAAGGCCGACGCGACCAACACCCAGCGCGACAAGAACTTCAGCGGCAACGCAGCGCTCAGCTATGTGTTCGACTCGGGCTTCGTCCCGTACATTTCCTACGCCGAATCCTTCCAGCCAACCACCGGCGCCGACGCCTCCTCCAGCGGTTCGCTGAAACCGACCGAAGGCAAGCAATGGGAAATGGGCATCAAGTACCAGCCACCGGGCAGCAAGACCCTGCTGACCGCCGCCGTGTATGACCTGACGCAGAAAAACGTCGCGGTCACCACCACCGTCGGCAACACCCCGATCACCAGCCAGACCGGCGAAGTGAAAGTCAAAGGCCTGGAACTGGAGGCGACCTCGGACGTCACCGATAACCTGAAAGTGATTGCCGCCTACACCCTGGCCAAGTCCGAAGTGCAGAAAGGCGACTACAAAGGCAACCGCCTGCAACTGATGCCGAACCAGCAAGCCTCGCTGTGGACTGATTACACCTGGCACAGCGGCGTGCTCGACGGCTTCGGTATCGGCGGTGGCGTGCGTTACACCGGCAACACCTATGGCGATCAGGGCAACACCTGGCTGGGCAAGGCCAATGCCTACACCGTGTTCGATGCCTCCGTGCATTACGACCTCGGGCGTCTGGACAACAGCCTCAAAGGTGCGTCGCTGGCCGTCAACGCCACCAACCTGTTCGACAAGGACTACATCTCCACCTGCGACGGCTTCTACTGCTACTACGGCGACCAGCGCAGCGTCGTCGCCAGCGCCACCTACAAGTGGTAAGCGACTGAGTGCCAACCGGTCCTGTCATCAGGCCGTCCCTGCGGGGACGGCTTTGGTGTTTTTGAAGGTCACGAAATGAAAAGTAAAACCATCCGCCGCTGGTCGTTCATCCACACCTGGACCAGCCTGATCTGCACCGTGTTTCTGCTGCTGTTGGCATTGACCGGCCTGCCGCTGATTTTCCATCACGAGATCGAGCATTTGCTCGGCGATGCGCCGCAAATGCGCGAGATGCCCGCCGACACGCCGCGCCTGAATCTGGCGCAACTGGTCGACGCCGCAGAAAAACATCGCCCCGGCGAAGTGGTGCAGTACTTCGGTTTCGAAGACGACGAACCGAACGCCGTGCTGACGATCATGGCGAAGACCGCCGGCACCGAACCAAACTCGTCGCACACCTTCATGCTTGATGCGCGTACCGGTGAAGCGCTGGAAACCCCGTCGGCCAATGGCGGCCTGATGCTGTTCATCCTGCGCCTGCACGTCGACATGTTCGCCGGGTTGCCGGGCAAGTTGCTGCTGGCATTCATGGGCCTGCTGTTTGTGGTCGCGATCATTTCCGGGACGGTGCTGTATCTGCCATTCATGCGCCGTTTGCAGTTCGGCACCGTGCGTCAGGACAAGTCCACCCGCCTGCGCTGGCTCGATCTGCACAACCTGATCGGCATCGTCACCCTGACCTGGGCCTTGGTGGTCGGCGTCACCGGAGTGATCAGTGCCTGCGCCGATCTGATCATCGCCGCGTGGCGCAATGACACGCTGACCGCCATGGTCGCGCCCTACCGCGATGCCCCGCCGCTGACCCGACTGGCCCCGGCCACCCGCTTGCTGGACATCGCCCGCGACGTGGCACCGGGGATGAACCCGGATTTCATCGCCTTCCCCGGCACGCGGTTTTCCAGCGAGCATCATTATTCAGTCTTCATGAAGGGCGGCACGCACCTGACCTCGCACCTGCTGACGCCGGTACTGATCGATGCCAGCACCCTGCAAGTCACCGCCGTCGGTGAACGCCCGTGGTACATGGACGCCATGGGCATGTCACAGCCGCTGCACTTCGGCGACTACGGCGGCATGCCGATGAAAATCCTCTGGGCGACCCTCGACGTGCTGACCATCATCGTCCTCGGCAGCGGCGTGTACCTCTGGGTGGTGCGGCGTAAAGCGGCGAAACCGGTGACGGCGGAGGCTGCTGCATGAAGCCGCGTCAGTCGAGTTTCTGGAAAGTGTTCAGCACCCCGCTGGTGATTGCGCTGCTGAGTGCGGCGGGGCTGTTCGCGGCGTTGTTGGGGGATGGAATCTGGGATGCGTTGAGCTGGGTCGGGCTGGGTGTGCCGGCGTTTCTGGCCGTAAGAGGCTTGCTGCCGCGTGGGTGATTTTTGTGCTGCCTGACAGGGCCTCTTCGCGAGCAAGCCCGCTCCCACAGGGGATTTGTGAACGAAACAGATCCAGTGTGGGAGCGGGCTTGCTCGCGAAGGCGGCCTCATGAGCACCCGCAAATCCCTCGCCAGCCGCTCTGTATCTGACTAGGCTAACCTCCTGCTCTTCGATGACCACCGAGGTTTGCCAATGTCCGCCCCCAGCATGACCCTGTACCACAACACGCTTTCCCCGTTCGTGCGCAAAGTGATGGTGCTGCTGCACGAGACCGGCCAGCAGGATCGCGTCGCTCTGCAAGACTGCGTCCTCAGCCCGGTCAGCCCGGATCCGGCGCTCAACGCCGACAACCCGCTGGGCAAGATTCCGGCCCTGCGTCTGGCCGACGGCAGCGTGATTCATGACAGCCGCGTGATCCTCGAATACCTCGACCAGCAGCACGTCGGCAATCCGCTTATCCCCCGCGAAGGTGCGGCCCGCTGGCGGCGTCTGACCCTGGCGTCGATGGCCGACGGGATCATGGACGCCTCAGTGATGGTGCGTTACGAACTGGTGCTGCGCGCCCCGGAAAAGCACTGGGATGAATGGCTCGACGCCCAGCGCGACAAGATTCGTCGCGCCCTGGCCTATCTGGAAAGTGACGCCATTGCCGAGCTGACCAGCCATTTCGACGTGGCGGCGATCAGCGTCGCTTGTGCACTGGGTTACATCGATCTGCGTCATCCGGATCTGGACTGGCGCAGCGCCAATCCGCAACTGGCCAACTGGTATTTCGACGTGAGCCAGCGACCGTCCATGGTCGCCACCATGCCCAAGCCCTAAGGCTGCGGCGTCTGATCCGGCCCCTTCGCGAGCAGGCTCACTCCCACATTGGAATGCGTACTCCTGTGGGAGCGAGCCTGCTCGCGAATGCACCAGCTCGGTCTCACTGGCAGAAACCCGACAATCCGCGTCACCAATGCTTCCTTCCAGCGCTGCTCCTCTCGCAATCCACTCATTGCATCCCCCCCACATCAAACTCCAGCGGCTTGGCCGGTTTCTGCCCGATCCCGTACCAGTCGAGTTTGCGCGTCAGCACCATGAACACCCCGAGCAGGCCGAACAACAGCAGCGAGCCCATCAGCAGCGCATAATCTTCAGCGCTCAGCAAGCCATACAGCAGGCCATACAACGCCGCCAACCCTGCGGAAAAACTCAGGCCATGACGCACGCTGTGCAGCACGTGGCAAACATAAAACCCGATCAACAACACACAGCCACTGGCCGACAGCAGATACGCCAGGGCAAAGCCGATGTGCTCCGACAACGACAACAGCAACAGGTAAAAGAACGCCAGCGCCACCCCGACCAATGCGTATTGCACCGGGTGCACCGCCAGACTCTTGAGCACTTCGAACAGGAAGAAACCGGCGAACGTCAGGACGATGAACAACAGCGCATATTTGATCGCCCGATCACTCTTCAGATATTGGTCCACCGGATCGATGAAGCTCACACCAAAGCTGCGTCCGTTGAAAGCCTCGCAGTCATTGCCCATCACGCAACGGCTCATGGCTTCTTGCAGGTTGGTGGAGAAGAACGTGGTCTGCCAATCGGCGCTGAAACCCTGATCGCTGATCTCGCGTTTGCCCGGCAGGAAGTTGCCGACAAAGCTTGGATGCGGCCAGTTGGCGGCAAGGCTGACGTGGCTGCTTTTGCCCACCGGCAACACCTGCAGCGAACCGGTACCTTGCAGACGCAAGTCGAAACCGAAGGTCAGCTCGGTGGCGTTGCGAGTGTCCAGCACCGGCAGTGTGACCCGTACACCTTCGCCGAGCCAGCCGACCTGGGTGCCGGGTACGAAGTCCAGGCGTTGGCCGTCGAGTTCCAGTTTCAGCGCGTTTTCGATGCCGCGAATATCGCTGATGCCCACCGACAGAAACGGCGCATCGAACTGGTAGTCGGCAAAATCTTCCTGAATCCCCAACTGCGCCGGCAACGAGAAATGCCCATCGATGCGGTTGTCGGCGTGGAACAGTCGCGCTTCGTAGATACCGCGATTGCGCAGTTCGGTCTGCACCTGGCCGTCGAGCTCGAAGCGCTCCGGCAAAAAATACAGACGACCGCGTTCTTCACTTGGCTCGTCGTAGCGCTGGTTGGTTTTGTCGTTGAGCTTCCAGTTGTGAATCACTTTGCGATACGGCACCACCATCACCGGCCCGCTCAATTGCTGGCTGTTACTGGAGCTGCGGGCAATGTCTTCAAGCACGCCATCGCGCCGTTGCTGGCGGTCATCGATGATGCCGTCGATCATCAGCAGCGGTATCAGCAACAGCAGGATCAGCAGGGCAATCGCCCCGAGCTTGATGGTCAGATTCTTGTTCATGGGACTCTCCCTGTTTGGATGGGCAGAGTCTGGTGTTGATGTATGAGGGGAATGTGGGGGGAATATGGAGATTGTGTGGAGACTGCACCGGCCCCTTCGCGAGCAAGCCCGCTCCCACAGTGACTCAGGTGTAAGCAATATCTGTGTACAACACAAAAACCTGTGGGAGCGGGCTTGCTCGCGAAGGCAGCGACTCGGTATCAGGACAAACGCAATGTCACTTCCACACCGCTCTCGACATTGCGGATCTGCATCGACCCACCATGCAACTTCATCACCTCTTCAACGAAGTTCAGCCCCAAACCGGTGCTCTTGCGCCCACTGTCCGGACGCGGCAATGAGTAAAACCGCTCACTCAGACGCGGCAAGGCGTACTCGGGAATCGCCGCCGCTTCGTTGAACAAGCGCAACTCGACCTGCTCTCCAACACGCTCGGCACTGAAACGCAGCAACCCGCCGACCGGGGTGAAATCCAGCGCATTCTCCAGCAGATTGCCCAATGCCTGACGCAGCAGAAACGGCTCGCCGATCAGCAACAGATCCGACGCAATCGTCTGCTCGACCTTGAGCCGCCGGCCTTCGATCCGCGCTGCCTGCGCCTGCAACAACTCGTCGACCAGTCCTGCCAGCGGCACCGCCACCCGCTCCTCAAGCCCCTGCCGCTGCTCGACTTGCGCGAGGTTCAACAGGCGCTCGATCAACTGCTGCATCCGCGCGCTTTCGCTGTCGATATTGCCGACAAAACGCAGGCGCTGAATCGCTGGCATGTCACCCTGCAGCAATTCCGCCGCACCACGAATCGCCGCCAGCGGACTTTTCAATTCATGGGTCAGGGTGTGCACGTAGCGTTCGACGTAAGCCTTGCCCTCGAGCTGGGTGCGCATCTGCTCCAGCGCCGTGGCCAGTTGTTCCAGCTCGCCGCCACGATAATGCGGCACTTCAACCCGACGCCCTTCGCTCACTGCTTTGGCGTAGCCGGTCAAACGGTGCAGCGCGCGGCTCAGCCACCACGACAGCAAAGCGCCGAACAGCAGGCCGAGGCCGATCAGCCCGGCACCGTAAAACAGCAAGCGCCGTTCGGTGCGATCGACATAAGGCTGCAATGAGCTGTTGGGTTTGGCCACCGTGACCACACCGATGATCCGCCCGTTGTCGCGGATCGGCGCGCCGACGTGCATCACCGAGGACGCCGGGTCGTTCGGATCGCTGCGGGTTGAGCGCGCGCCGTATTCGCCGCGCAGGGTCAGGTAGACGTCGTTCCAGCGCGAGTAATCCTGCCCGACCGCCACCCCGCTGGAATCCAGCACCACAATGCCTTTGGCGTCGGTGACGTAGATGCGATGGTTGACCTGGTTTTTCGCCAGGCCCCAGATCGTCGCCTGTGGCTGGCGCTCACCGTAGGCCCGCAGCAATTCGGGCCAGCGGTTCTCGCTGAGCGTGCCGGCCTTGAAATCATCACGGAGAATTTCCGCCATCAGGTTGGCGGTGTCGACCAGGGTTTCTTCGGTGGACTGGCGCACGCCGGGGCGGATTTCTTCCATCACCGTGTTGAGCACGAAATAACCGGTCAGGCCGACAAACAGCACATACACCAGAAAAATCCGCAGCCCCAGCGACATCAGCTGTGCCCCGGGCTGTAGCTGTAACCGAGGCCGCGATGGGTCTGGATCGGCTCGGCGTCGGCCCGCACCAGACGCAGTTTGGCGCGCACGCTCTTGATGTGGCTGTCGATGCTGCGCTCGTAGCCGGCGTCGGCGGCAACCCCCAGCGCGTCGAGCAATTGCTCGCGGCTGAACACCCGCTGCGGTTGTTCAAGCAGGCATTGCAACAGGCGGAATTCGTGGCGGGTCAGATTCAGCGGCTGGCCCCGGTAGACGATCTGCACGCGCTCGGGATCGATGCGAAACAGCGCCGAGGAGGCTTCAACCACGGGACGCGGCGCCATGCGCTTGAGAATCGCCCGGACCCGCGCGGCGACCTCGCGCGGGCTGAACGGCTTGACCACGTAATCGTCGGCGCCGATTTCCAGCCCCACCACCCGGTCGATCTCGGCGTCCCGGGCGCTGAGGAACAGCACCGGCACTTCACTGAAGCGCCGCAGCTGTTTGCAGGTTTCGAAACCGCTGATGTCCGGCAAGCCGATATCGAGAATAATCAAGTCAGCCGGGGTCTGCCGTTGATGCTCCAGCGCCGCCGCGCCGAGGCTCAGCCACGTGGTGGCAAACCCCTCGCCCTGCAGGGCAAAAATCAGCGTGTCGGCAATCGCCGCTTCGTCTTCGACAATCAGGATATGAGGCATGGCGTCCGAGCCCATGGGTTAAGTGCGCGAACGGTGCCCCAAGCCTGACCTTACGTCAATGAGACCACTTAACAGTCCGGCTTGTCGGCGGTGAAACGTCGTGCCGGGTTCACTGCCGCGCCGAACTCGCGCAGGGCCTTGGCGCCGATCAGCAGGGGATAGTTGAAGTGACTGCGGTCGGTCAGGTTGACCTCAACGGTGCGCTTGACGTTGCCCAGGCACAGTTCCAGATCGACCACCGGACGCTTGGCGACTTCGGTGACGTCGCGATCTTCATCGTCCTCGTCGGAGCGACTCTTGATCTTGCTGATCCGCGCGACCTTGTGCTCGTAGACCTTGTTATCGGCATCCTTGGTAGCGAGGCGAAAACGCACCCAGTCTTCGCCATCGCGGGTGAAGGTCTCGATGTCCTTGGCCGACAGCGAAGCGGTCAGTGCGCCGGTGTCCATCTTGGCCTTGAGCACCTCACCACCGATTTCCGGCAGCGCGATGTATTCGTAACGCCCGTACAGGGTCGGCTCGGCGGCCATGACCGGCAGGGCGACGAGGGCAAACAGTGCAAGGAGGGATTTCACGTAGAGGGCTTCCTTGGAAAATGAGGGCGTCAGACGCGAGATTTTAGACAGCCATTGGGCAATTCGTTCGCCCTGAATCCGCCTTCGCGAGCAAGCCCGCTCCCACATTGGATCTTCTGTGTGCATGCAATCTTGCGCACCGCATAAATCTCCTGTGGGAGCGAGCCTGCTCGCGAAGAGGCCAGCCCATTCAAAATGAATCTTGAGCAAAGCATACCGGCCCAAAAGTGAAACATTCGTCACCATCGATTTGGCCTGTCGCACGAAGCCACTTATCATGGCGCGCCCATCCGCCTTCATAGAGTTGCTTATGCGCCGCCTGCTCACCGGCTGTTTCGTCACCCTGCTGCTGTTGCTCAACACCCTGATTCTGATCGGGCCGTTGCTGGTCTTTGCCCTGCTCAAACTGATTGCACCGGGGCGCTGGCGCGATTACGCCTCGTGGGCGGTGATGTGGATTGCCGAGACGTGGGCGGAAATCGACAAGCTGATCTTTCGCCTGTGCATCCCCACTCAATGGGACATTCGCGGCGGTGAAAACCTGCGTGGTGACACCTCGTATCTGGTGGTCAGCAACCACCAGTCGTGGGTCGACATTCCAGCGCTGATCCAGACCCTCAACCGGCGCACGCCGTTCTTCAAGTTCTTCCTCAAGAAAGAACTGATCTGGGTGCCGTTCCTGGGTCTGGCGTGGTGGGCGCTGGATTACCCGTTCATGAAGCGCTACAGCAAGGCGTTCCTCGCCAGGCACCCGGAGCTGGCGGGCAAGGATCTGGAAATCACCCGACAGGCCTGCGAGCTGTTCAAGCGCCAGCCGGTAACGGTGGTGAATTATCTGGAAGGTACTCGCTACACCGCGGCGAAAAGCGCGCAGCAGCAGTCACCGTTCAAGCACCTGCTCAAACCCAAGGCGGGTGGCGTGGCATTTGTTCTGGCGGCGATGGGCGAACAGCTGGACGCGCTGCTCGACGTGACCGTGGTCTATCCACAGCAGAAGATTCCGGGGTTCTGGGATCTGATCAGCGGCAGCGTGCCGCGGGTGATCGTCGACATCCAGACCCGAGAACTCGACCCGGCGCTGTCGCAGGGCGATTACGAGAATGATCCGCTGTTTCGCCAGCAGGTCCAGAACTGGGTCAACCAGCTCTGGACCGAGAAGGATCAACGCATCAGCCAACTGCGCGGCGAGCGCTACGAGCGCGCCTGAATCAGCTACCGGTGCCGGCGCCCCAGATGCTGCCCAGGCTCTGCAGCAGCGGGCCGCCGACGCCTTGATCACCCAGGTACTTGAGCAGCACCGGGGCAAACTGACCGACCATGCCGCTGTCCATGCCCAACGCGCCGAAGGCATTGTTCAGGTCGCTGGTGTTCTTGACGTTACCCAGCGCGTTTTCCAGCCCGGCTGACTTGCCCGACGAGCCGAGCAACCCGCTCAACGCCGCCAGGTTGCCGCTACCGCCCGACAGCTTGTCGATGCCCGGCACTTCTTTGGCCAACTGCGAATAATCGGTGCTGCTCAATTGGTTCTTGGCCAGGCCAAGCATGGCGCTGGTGCCACCGACGGCTTGCTGCGGCGTAACGCCGAGATCGGTGACCGCTTGCAGCAAACCAGCCGTTTCCGAGGTCGGCGCGGCGGCGGTGGCAGCGTTGCCACCCTGCATGCTCGAAGCCGCTTTGGTCACGTCGTCCAGACTGAAGCCGGCGAACACCGGGGTCGCTGCAAGGGTCATCAGTGAAGCCAAGGCAATACCGCGTGAAATCTTCATTCAGACATCCTCTTGCGCTGTGGTGACCGCCCCTCAATGGGCGGCAAAACTGCCGATTTGACCGGGTATCAGCCGGCATGTTCCTCGCCGGCGCATCCATTTTCAGGATAGCCACGTATATAAAACGTGAAACCGTGGATAACCCAAGATGAATGGCACAAGCGCTGTCCCTGAACTAGCCTGTGAACAGCCCGAGCACCGCCCTCGTCGCCCGCTCATTGCCTGGAGAGCCGTCATTTCCATCGCCGACCCCGATCAGTTGCGCCAGCTGCTGGCCCAGTGCTCACTGGGTGACCGTACTGCGTTCGAAACGCTCTATCGCAGCGTTGGCCCGCGTCTGCACGGCGTGGCCCTGCGCATCATGGGCCGGGCGGATCTGGCCGAGGACGTGCTGCAGGAAAGCTTCGTACGCATCTGGAACAACGCCTCGCGCTACGAAGCCCACTTGTCGGCGCCGCTGACCTGGATGATCAACATCACTCGCAATCAGGCCATCGACCAATTACGCAAACAGCGCGAGCGGCCGCTGACCGACTTCGAACAGGACACCCTGCCGGACGATGGCCCTTCAGCCCACGACCTGTTGAACAGCAGCCGCGAAGCCAGCGCGCTGCATCGCTGCCTGGACACCCTCGACGGCATGCAGCGCCAGTCGATCAGCGTCGCCTACTTCCAGGGCCTTTCCTGCTCGGAACTGGCCGAACAGCTGGCCGCACCGCTGGGCTCGGTGAAGTCGTGGATTCGTCGTGGCATGGAGCGTCTGCGCAGGTGCCTTGAATCATGAACTACCAGACCCCCGCCCTGCGCCGCGCCCTCGCTGCCGATTACGCCATTGGCCTGATGTCTGCGGCAGCGCGCAGGCGCTTTGAACAATTGCTGCTGGATGACGCAGCACTGCGAAGCGAGTTGGCGCAGTGGCAGGAGAGCCTTGCCAGCCTTACCGAAACGCTGCCGGAGCAACCGGTGCCGGATCGGGTGTGGCAAGGCATCACCGCGCGGATCGAACCGCAAGTGCTGCACGTCCCGGAAAAACGTCCGTTCTGGAACTGGCTACGGGTCACCGCCGCGCTGTGTTCGATCGTGATCCTGGTTTTCCTCGGCTCGCTGTACAACCGCGACGACGCCCGCTACCGCGCCACCCTGCTGACCGCCGACGCGCAGCCGGCACTGAAGGTCGAGGCGCATGCCGATTATCTGCAAGTCGAGCCGCTGACATTGGCGGCAGTCGGGCCTGATCGCAGCCTGGAATTGTGGGCGATTCCAGCGGATGGCAAGCCGATTTCGCTTGGGGTGATTCCTTTGGGCGGCAAAGGCAAGGTTGAGTTGAGCGCGGCGCAGAAAGTCTTGATCGGCCAGCCGATTGCGCTGGCGGTGAGTCTGGAGCCGAAGGGTGGCTCGCCGACCGGGCAGCCGACCGGGCCGGTGCTTTACCAAGGCGCGTTAGCGGCTCTCTGAATCTGGCACCACAAACCTCTGTGGCGAGGGAGCTTGCTCCCGCTGGGCTGCGAAGCGGCCCAAATCTTGTGTGGGTAATTTTCCTGAGACGCCGCATGTGTGGATTTTACGACGGCTCCGCCGAGCGGGAGCAAGCTCCCTCGCCACAGGTTTAATGCTTATCCCAATAAAAAACGGCGACCTTGAGGTCGCCGTTCTGCACTGCCTGACGCTTACGCCGCACTGAACAACCGATGCGGATCGATCACAAACTTCTTCGGCACACCGGCATCGAACTCGCCGTAACCTTCCGGCGCCTGATCGAGGCTGATCACCTGCACGCCCACCACTTCGGCGATGTTGATGCGGTCCCACATGATCGCCTGCATCAGTTGGCGGTTGTACTTCATCACCGGGGTCTGGCCGGTGTGGAAGCTGTGGGATTTTGCCCAGCCCAGACCGAAGCGGATGCTCAGGCTGCCCATTTTCGCGGCGGCGTCCACGGCACCCGGATCCTCGGTGACGTAGAGGCCCGGGATACCGATCTTGCCGGCGACACGCACCACGCCCATCAGCGAGTTGAGCACGGTGGCCGGCGCCTCGGATTTCACCCCGTCATGGCCATGACCACGGGCTTCGAAGCCCACGCAGTCCACCGCGCAATCGACTTCCGGTTCGCCCAGCAGCTCGGCGATCTGCTCGTGCAGCGGCGTGTCCTTGGACAGGTCGACCACTTCAAAACCCTGAGCCTTGGCGTGCGCCAGGCGGATGGTGTTGACGTCGCCGATGATCACCACCGCCGCGCCCAGCAGACGCGCCGAGGCAGCCGCGGCCAGACCGACCGGGCCGGCGCCCGCGATATAAACGGTGCTGCCCGGGCCAACGCCCGCCGTCACCGCACCGTGATAGCCGGTCGGCAGAATGTCGGAGAGGCAGGTCAGGTCGCGGATTTTCTCCATGGCCTTGTCGCGATCCGGCAGTTTCAGCAGGTTAAAGTCGGCGTACGGCACCAGCACGTATTCGGCCTGGCCGCCGGTCCAGTCGCCCATGTCGACATAACCGTAGGCACCGCCGGCACGGGCCGGGTTAACGGTCAGGCAGACACCGGTGTGTTGCTCCTTGCAGGAACGGCAGCGCCCGCAAGCTACGTTGAACGGTACGGAGACCAGGTCGCCGATTTTCAGGTTCTCGACGTCGGAACCTTTTTCGATCACTTCGCCGGTGATTTCATGGCCCAGCACCAGACCGGTCTGCGCCGTAGTGCGGCCGCGCACCATGTGCTGGTCGGAGCCACAAATGTTGGTGGACACCACACGCAGGATCACCCCGTGCTCGATCTTCCTGCCGCGCGGGTCCTGCATTTTCGGATAGTCGATTTTCTGCACTTCGACCTTGCCAGCGCCGAGATACACCACACCACGATTGCCAGACATGCTTTCACCTCGCTGTTGTTTTTATGGAACCGCGTTGCCCAGGCAGGCAGCGCGTTAAGTGCTCGGGTTATTGCTTGTTGGTCTTGCGTTGTCAGTTATGGCCCCTTCGCGAGCAAGCCCGCTCCCACAGTTGATCTTTGGTGTGACAGAGAGCTGTGTTTCAACACAAATCCCTGTGGGAGCGAGCCTGCTCGCGAAAGCTATCTAAAGAACGACAGTTCTGTTGGCGTTCAAAAACACCCTTCTTTCGATGTGATAACCCACGGCCCGGGCCAGGGTCAGGCCCTCGATATCGCGCCCCTTGGCAATCAGATCCTCGGGGTAATGACTGTGATCCACCGCCTCGACGCCTTGGGCAATGATCGGCCCTTCATCGAGGTCGTTGTTGATGTAATGCGCCGTCGCGCCGACCAGTTTCACGCCCTTGTTGTAAGCCTGGTGATACGGCTTGGCACCCTTGAACCCCGGCAGCAGCGAGTGATGGATGTTGATCGCCTTGCCATCGAGTTTGCGGCACAGCTCCGGCGACAGCACCTGCATGTAGCGGGCGAGGATCACCAGTTCGGCGCCGGACGCTTCGATCACCTGCCACACCTGACGCTCCTGCGCCGGCTTGTCGTTGGGATCGAGGGGGAAATGGTAGTAGGGAATCTGGTGCCAGTCGGCCAAAGGCTTGAGATCCGGATGGTTGGACACCACCGCCGCGACGTCCATCGACAACTGGCCGATGCGCTGGCGGTAGAGCAAGTCGTTGAGGCAGTGATCGGCCTTGGAAACCATGATCACCACTTTTGGCCGGTAGTTCGGCGCGGTCAGTTCGAAGATCATGCCAAAGGCTTGCCCACGCTCGGCGAGACCCGCGCGGAAGGATTGTTCGTCGAAACCGTCAGGCTGACGGAATTCCACGCGAATGAAGAAACGGCCCGAGAGCCGGTCATCGAACGAATGGTGCTCGGTGACGTAGCAACCCTGCTCGAACAGAAAACGCGTCACCGCGTCCACCGTGCCGAGGACGCTGGGGCAGTCGGCGGTCAGAATCCATGTGTCTGGGGCGCGGCTCATGGTGCGGTGACTCCTGTTCTTTTGTGCGCGGTGTCTGGGGGATTTTTGCCCCTCACCCTAGCCCTCTCCCGGAGGTAGAGGGGACTGACCGAGGTGTTCTTTCGAGCTACGCCGACCTGAAGTATCGGGTCGAACTCGGGCTCGAAAACCACACAAATCTGCTCCCTTTCCCCCTCTCCCCCTTGGGGGAGAGGGCTGGGGTGAGGGGGTGGCTCTTGATCTTTCAGGCCTGAACGCTCAGCCCGTACTCGGCCGACGCATCCTGCAACCACAACCACCAGTAATCCGAGAAGCTGCGACGGATCAGCAGTTCCCAGGTGTCTTCGGCGGTGTGGCGAATCATCAGCTGCGATTTGGCGAACACCGTGCCCACCGCTTTGCCGACCGGAAAATTGTTCGGGTGCACGTCGTAGCTGGTGGATTTCATCAGCACCTGACGCACGTTCGGCCCGCTCAGTTCGAGCACTTGCTGGCCGCCGCTGACGTTGACGATCGCGATGTGCAGATCGCCCAGCGCCTCGCGCAGTTTCTGCTCGGCGGCGAACTCTTCACCGCTTGGCACGATCAGCAGCCACTCGTCCGGGCCCATCCACTGCAGGCTGGTTTCGCCTTTGACGATCACGCTCAGGGCGCCGGGCAATTCAATGCCGAGGGCCTTGTGCACGCCGGCGGCGAAAGCTGCATCGTGGCCATCGCCACGAATGGTCAGGTGACCGAGGAGTTTCTTTTCACGCACGATGACGCCGGCGTTCTTGCGCCCCTTGCCGACCAGGCTGGCGAGGTCGGCATGGTGCAGCGACGACTCGGCACGGGCCCCGGTGGTCGGGCGTTGTTGGTACACGTTGGCTGTGGTCATAAAGCACCTATCTCAATTCTGTTGGTCCGGTCCTTGTGGTGGCTGTACTGCCGCCTTCGCGAGCAAGCCCGCTCCCACAGGGGACTGATGCCTGACACAAATTCCATTAACGACCCGGAACCTGTGGGAGCGGGCTTGCTCGCGAATCGATCAGACGACTCGCACCCACTGACACCCCACCGTCCCCCGAGCAATCAGATGTTCTGCCGATCCCCCTTCGGATCGAAGAACACCGAAGACACAATCTCCGCCTCGATCACGCTGCCATCGGCCAGCGGCGCAAACACCCGCTCGCCCATGCGCTTGAGACCGCCCTTGACCACGCCCATGGCAAACGAATAACCGAGGGAGTTGTGCGCGTAGCTGGAGGTCACGTGGCCGACCATGGTCATCGGGATCGCCTGCTTGGTGTTGAACACCAGTTGCGCACCCTCCGGCAGCCAGACATTCGGATCGATCGGCTTCAGGCCCACCAGTTGCTTACGCTGATCCTTCACACAGTCTTCACGGTTCATGCCGCGCTGGCCGATCCACGAGAACGGTTTGGTACGACCGACGCACCAGCCCATGTTCAGGTCGTCCGGAGTCATCGAGCCGTCGGTGTCCTGGCCGACGATGATGAAACCTTTCTCGGCGCGCAGAACGTGCATGGTTTCAGTGCCGTACGGCGTCAGGTTGTACTGCTTGCCGGCCTCGACGATTTTCTCCAGCACACCCATCGCATAGTCGGCCTGCACGTTGACTTCGTACGACAGCTCACCGGTGAACGAGATGCGGAACACCCGCGCCGGCACGCCGCCGACCAGACCTTCTTTCCAGGTCATGAACGGGAAGGCTTCGTTGCTCAGATCGATGTCGGTCACGGCGCTGAGCAGCTTGCGGCTGTTCGGCCCGGACAGGGTCATGGTCGCCCAATGGTCGGTGACGGAAGTGAAGTACACCTTCATCTCCGGCCATTCGGTCTGGTGGTACAGCTCCAGCCATTGCAGGACGCGCGCGGCGCCGCCCGTGGTGGTGGTCATGACGAAATGGTTGTCGGCCAGACACGCCGTCACCCCGTCGTCGAAAACCATGCCGTCCTCTTTGCACATCAAGCCGTAACGGGCCTTGCCCACGTCGAGCTTGGTCCAGGCGTTGGTGTAAACGCGGTTGAGGAACTCGCGGGCATCCGGGCCTTGAATGTCGATCTTGCCGAGGGTCGAGGCGTCGAGCAGGCCGACGCTGTCGCGCACGGCTTTGCATTCGCGCTTCACCGCGGCGTGCATGTCTTCACCGTTTTTCGGGAAGTACCACGGACGTTTCCACTGGCCGACGTCTTCAAACTCGGCGCCGTTCTTCACATGCCAGGCATGCAGCGCGGTGTAGCGTACCGGTTCGAAGATGTGCCCACAGTGACGACCGGCCACGGCGCCGAAGGTCACCGGCGTGTAGTTGGGGCGGAACATCGTGGTGCCCATCTGCGGGATGGTCACGTTCAGCGAGCGCGCGGCGATGGCCAGACCGTTGACGTTGCCGAGCTTGCCCTGATCGGTGCCGAAGCCCAGCGCGGTGTAGCGTTTGACGTGCTCGACCGACTCGAAACCTTCGCGGGTCGCCAGTTCGATGGCGGCGGCGGTGACGTCGTTCTGCAGGTCGACGAATTGCTTCGGTGCCCGCGCGGTGCCCTTCTCGTGCGGCACCTGGAACAGCGCCAAAGTCGCTTCTTCGAGGCGGCTCAGCGCTTTTGGCAGTGTGCCTTCGACCACACCGAAACCGGCTTCACTGGCAGCGCGAGCGCCCCCTTCGAAACCATCGGCCAGCGAATCGCCGAGGCCGTAAACGCCGTTGATGCCACCGACGCACACACGCTTCTGCGGTGCTTCGCCCGGTACGAAACCGAGGATGTCTTCACGCCAGATCGGCTTGCCACCGAGGTGCGAAGCCAGGTGAACCACCGGGCTGTAACCGCCGGAACTGGCGATCACGTCGCAGTCGAGCCATTCGCCCGGGCTGGTCACGCTGTGCGCCTTGACGTCGATCGCAGCGACGCGGGCAGCGGTCACGCGCTTGCTGCCACGGGCCTCGATCACGGCGCTGCCAGTGAGGATACGAATGCCTTTGGCGCGGGCTTCTTCCACCAGCGCCCCCCGCGGATTGCTCCGCGCATCGGCGATGGCCACCACTTGCAGGCTGGCGTCGAGCCAGTCCAGCGCCACGCGGTAGGCGTGATCGTTGTTGGTGCTCAGCACCAGCTTCTTGCCCGGTGCCACGCCGTAACGGCGCACGTAAGTCGAGACCGCACCGGCAAGCATGTTGCCCGGCACGTCGTTGTTGCCGTAGACCAGCGGACGCTCGTGCGCGCCGGTCGCCAGCACCACACGCTTGGCGCGGACGCGGTGGATGCGCTGACGCACCTGACCGATTGGCGCACGGTCACCGAGGTGATCGGTGAGGCGTTCGTGAATGGTCAGGAAGTTGTGGTCGTGGTAACCGTTGACCGTGGCGCGCGGCAACAGTAGCACGTCCGGGGTGTCCTTGAGTTCAGCGATGACGCTGGCCACCCACTCGATCGCCGGTTTGCCGTCGAGGCTTTCGCGGGAATCGAGCAGGCTGCCGCCGAACTCTTCCTGCTCATCAGCGAGGATCACCCGCGCACCACTGCGCGCAGCCGCCAGGGCAGCGGCGAGACCGGCAGGGCCGGCGCCGACGATCAGCACGTCGCAGTGCTGGTTCATGTAGTCGTAGGTGTCCGGATCGACTTCGGTCGGCGAACGGCCCAAACCGGCAGCCTTGCGAATGTACTTCTCGTACGTCATCCAGAACGATTGCGGGTACATGAAGGTTTTGTAGTAGAAACCCGGCGGCATCAGCTTGCCGCCGACCTTGCCGAGAATCCCCATCATGTCGTTGTTGACGCTCGGCCAGCCGTTGGTGCTGGTCGCGACCAGGCCTTGGTACAGCGCCTGTTGCGTGGCGCGCACGTTGGGAATTTGCGTGGCTTCGGTGGCACCGATCTGCAGCACGGCGTTCGGCTCTTCGGCACCGGCGGCGAAGATCCCGCGAGGACGCGAATACTTGAAGCTGCGACCGATGATGTCGACGCCGTTGGCGATCAGTGCCGAGGCCAGCGAGTCGCCCTCGAAGCCTTTGTAGCTCTGACCGTTGAAGGTAAAGCTCAGCACTTTGTTGCGGTCGATCCGTCCACCGTTGGACAGGCGATTGGTCTGGCTCATACCTTCTCTCCCAGCGCCGTCGTGGCTGTTTTCGCCGTATCAGCCTTGTCGGTGAATTGCGGCTTGGTGCCGATCTTGTAGGTTTCGAGAATCTCGTAGGTCACGGTGTCGCGAGTGACGTTGAAGTACTGGCGGCAACCGGCGACGTGATCCCACAGCTCGTGGTGCAGACCGCGCGGGTTATCGCGGAAGAACATGTAGTCGCCCCACTCTTCATCAGTGCAGGCGTTCGGATCCAGCGGACGCGGGATGTGCGCCTGACCGGATGCATGGAATTCCTCTTCGGAGCGCAGTTCGCCGCAGTGAGGACAGAAGATATGCAACATGGAGATTTCTCCTGTTAGTGGGCGACGGCAGCAGCGCCGTGTTCGTCGATGAGGGCGCCGTTGTGGAAACGGTCGATGGAAAACGGTGCAGCCAACGGGTGCATTTCACCCTTGGCGAGGCTGGCGGCAAACACGTTGCCCGAGCCGGGAGTCGCCTTGAAGCCACCGGTGCCCCAACCGCAGTTGAAGAACATGTTCGGCACCGGGGTTTTCGAAATGATCGGGCAAGCGTCCGGGGTGGTGTCGACGATGCCGCCCCACTGGCGGTTCATGCGCACCCGCGACAGCACCGGGAACATCTCGACGATGGCCTGGATGGTGTGCTCGATCACCGGGTACGAACCGCGTTGGCCGTAGCCGTTGTAGCCGTCGATACCGGCGCCGATCACCAGGTCGCCCTTGTCCGACTGGCTGATGTAACCGTGCACGGCGTTGGACATGATCACGCTGTCGATAATCGGCTTGATCGGCTCGGACACCAGCGCTTGCAGCGGGTGGGATTCGATCGGCAGACGGAAACCGGCGAGCTTGGCCATGTGCCCGGAGTTACCGGCGGTGACCACGCCGACGCGCTTGGCGCCGATGAAACCCTTGTTGGTTTCAACGCCGATGCACACACCGTTTTCCTTGCGGAAACCGATGACTTCGGTCTGCTGGATCAAGTCCACGCCGAGGGCATCGGCCGCGCGGGCAAAGCCCCAGGCCACGGCATCGTGACGGGCGACGCCGCCGCGACGCTGAACAGTCGCGCCCATTACCGGGTAGCGGGTGTTTTTCGAGCAGTCGAGGTACGGAATCTCGTCGGCCACTTGCTTGGCGTTGAGCAGTTCGCCATCAACGCCGTTGAGGCGGTTGGCGCTGACCCGACGCTCGGAATCACGGATGTCCTGCAGGGTGTGGCACAGGTTGTAGACGCCACGCTGGGAGAACATCACGTTGTAGTTCAGGTCCTGCGACAAGCCTTCCCACAGTTTCATCGCGTGTTCGTACAGGTGCGCCGACTCGTCCCACAGGTAGTTGGAACGCACGATGGTGGTGTTGCGCGCAGTGTTGCCGCCGCCCAGCCAGCCCTTCTCGACCACGGCCACGTTGGTGATGCCGTGCTCTTTGGCCAGATAGTAGGCGGTCGCCAGACCGTGCCCGCCGCCGCCAACGATGACCACGTCGTAGACTTTCTTCGGCGTCGGCGTGCGCCACATGCGCTGCCAGTTCTCGTGGTGGCTGAGGGAGTGTTTGAAGAGGCCGAAGCCCGAATAGCGTTGCATAGTCATTTACTCCAAACCGCTCAGCGATAAACCGGGTAGTCAGCGCACAGTGCCGCGACGTTCTTGGCCACATTCGCTTCAACGTCGGCGTCACCGAGGTTGTCGAGGATGTCGCAGATCCAGCCGGCCAGCACTTCGCACTGGGCGACCTTGAAGCCGCGGGTGGTGACGGCCGGGGTGCCGATGCGCAGGCCCGAGGTCACGAACGGCGATTGCGGGTCGTTCGGCACGGCGTTCTTGTTGACGGTGATGTGCGCACGGCCAAGGGCGGCGTCAGCATCCTTGCCGGTCAGGCCCTGACGGATCAGGCTGACCAGGAACAGGTGGTTGTCGGTACCGCCGGACACTACATCGTAGCCACGTTTGATAAACACGCTGGCCATCGCCTTGGCGTTGTCGATCACTTGCTGCTGATAAGCCTTGAAGCCAGGCTCCAGCGCTTCCTTGAAGCACACCGCTTTACCGGCGATGACGTGCATCAGCGGGCCGCCCTGGGCCCCGGGGAATACCGCGGCGTTGAGCTTCTTCTCGATCTCTTCGTTCGACTTGGCCAGGATCAGCCCGCCACGCGGACCGCGCAGGGTTTTGTGCGTGGTGGTGGTGACCACGTCGGCGTACGGCAGCGGATTCGGGTACAGGCCAGCAGCGACCAGACCGGCGACGTGGGCCATGTCGACGAACAGCAGCGCGCCGACCTTGTCGGCGATCTGCCGGAAGCGCGGGAAGTCCAGGGTCTTCGAATAAGCGGAGAAGCCGGCAACGATCATCTTCGGCTTGCACTCGACGGCCAGACGCTCGACTTCGTCGTAATCGATCAGCCCGGTATCGGTGTTGATCCCGTACTGCACCGCGTTGTACAGCTTGCCCGAGGACGACACTTTGGCGCCGTGGGTCAGGTGACCGCCGTGGGCCAGGCTCATGCCCAGAATGGTGTCGCCCGGCTGGATCAGCGCCAGGTACACCGCGCTGTTGGCCGAGGAGCCGGAGTGCGGCTGGACGTTGGCGTAATCGGCGCCGAACAGCTGCTTGGCGCGTTCGATGGCCAGCGCTTCGACTTTATCCACATGCTCGCAGCCGCCGTAGTAGCGCTTGCCCGGATAGCCTTCGGCGTATTTGTTGGTCAGGCCGCTGCCTTGCGCTTCCATCACGCGTTTGCTGGTGTAGTTTTCCGACGCGATCAGCTCGATGTGATCTTCCTGACGCTGCTCCTCGGCATTCATCGCCGCCAGCAGTGCATCGTCATAACCCTGGATCTG
The DNA here is from genome assembly GCF_023100605.1 of Pseudomonas sp. MWU12-2020. Lineage (NCBI taxonomy): Bacteria > Pseudomonadati > Pseudomonadota > Gammaproteobacteria > Pseudomonadales > Pseudomonadaceae > Pseudomonas > Pseudomonas sp. MWU12-2020. The sequence continues at coordinate 492,642 of NZ_JALMEX010000004.1, read as the reverse complement.
GTCTTGCTTGCTGAACATCGCGTCTCTCCCAGCGGCGGCAGTGCGCCATTTTGTCTTGGTCAGGCACGCGGCTTGCGACGGTGCCCTTTGATGCGATGGTATGGCCGGCGCAGACAGCCCAGATGCCTACGGACGCCACACAAAGGTGCGTTTACGACATGGCGGGAAATGACCGATTGAATCCACGCAGATCCCTTGTGGGAGCGGGCTTGCTCGCGAAAGCGGTGTGTCAGTCGACATCTATGCCGTCTGATACACCGCTTTCGCGAGCAAGCCCGCTCCCACAGGGGTTATGTGCAGGCCGTGCGAATGGCGAGCAGCAAGAGGAAATGCAGGGGATAGAGCGCGTACGCCCAACGGCGCATGGGCAGCGGATGGATAGATCTGAAGTGTCGCAACAAGAACAGCCCGAGCATTGGCGCAATCAGGCATGCCGCGATGCCGAACACCGCCACGTAGTTGCCAAACTCCGCCGCCTCATACAGCACCTGCCACTGATTCCCCGCCAGACACACCAGCCCCGGCAGCAGGCCGAAGTACCAGGGGCGACGGATCACCCACCGCAGCGCCAGCGGCAGCAACACGCCAAACACGCCGAACATCAGCCACTGCGAAAACAGCGCCGCCAGCAGCAAGGCACCGACGCCCAACAGGCGCGATGGCAAGGTTCGATCCTGCCACCCTCGCGCCACCAGCAAACCGAGCGCCAGCGTGGGCATCACGTTCAAGGTGTCGGGATCAGGAATGTACAAGCGGTAGGGAATCTCGCTGACCAGGCTGAACAGCAGCAACCAGCCCAGATAGCGCCACTCGGTCTTCTGCGCACCGGCCCGGGCAAGGTTCGCCGCCATCGCCAGACAGAACCACGGGAACGCCAGACGCCCCGGAACATACAGCCAATCGGCGCTGATCCCGACATATCGCAGGTGATCGAGCAGCATGCTTAGCAGCGCCAGCCACTTGAGCAAATCCAGCGCGCCGTCGCGTTTAGTCACGTGCATAATCGGGCAACAAACTGGTAATTTTCTGACAGCGACATCCCGTGTGCTCCCCGGAAGATCTTCGGTAAAGTGCGCACCATCATTGACCACGAGCCTTCACAAGAGTCTCGACCACGGAAGCCGGCCATGACCGACAAGAGCCAACAATTCGCCAGCGACAACTACTCCGGTATCTGCCCTGAAGCCTGGGCTGCCATGGAACAGGCCAACCACGGCCACCAGCGCGCTTATGGCGACGATGAATGGACCGCGCGCGCTTCGGACTATTTCCGCAAATTGTTCGAAACCGACTGCGAAGTGTTCTTCGCCTTCAACGGCACCGCCGCCAACTCGCTGGCGCTGTCGTCACTGTGCCAGAGTTACCACAGCGTGATCTGCTCGGAAACCGCCCACGTCGAAACCGACGAATGCGGCGCACCGGAATTCTTCTCCAACGGCTCGAAACTGCTGATCGCCGGCACCGAAAACGGCAAGATCACCCCGCAGTCGATCCGCGAAGTCGCGCTCAAGCGGCAGGACATCCACTACCCGAAACCGCGCGTCGTGACCCTGACTCAGGCCACTGAAGTCGGCAGCGTCTACACCCCGGAAGAAGTCCGCGCCATCAGCGCCACCTGCAAGGAACTGGGCCTGCACCTGCACATGGACGGCGCGCGTTTCTCCAACGCCTGCGCCTTCCTCGGCTGCTCGCCGGCCGACCTGACCTGGAAGGCCGGCGTCGACGTGCTGTGCTTCGGCGGTACGAAAAACGGCATGGCCGTGGGTGAAGCGATTCTGTTCTTCAACCACAAACTGGCCGAAGACTTCGATTACCGCTGCAAGCAGGCCGGGCAACTGGCGTCGAAAATGCGCTTCCTCTCGGCACCGTGGGTCGGCATCCTCGAAAACGACGCCTGGCTCAAATACGCCCGCCACGCCAACCACTGCGCGCAACTGCTGGCCGAGCTGGTCAGCGACATTCCGGGCGTGGAACTGATGTTCCCGGTGCAGGCCAACGGCGTATTCCTGCAACTCTCGGAACCGGCCATCGCCGCGCTGACCGCGAAAAACTGGCGTTTCTACACCTTCATCGGCAAGGGCGGCGCACGTTTCATGTGTTCGTGGGACACCGAAGAAGAACGCGTGCGCGAATTGGCCCGTGACATCCGCGAAGTGATGTCGGCCTGATAGCTCCCCCCCCTGTGGGAGCGAGCCTGCTCGCGAAGAGGCCGGCACATCCGACATAGACGTCGGCTGACAGACCGCTTTCGCGAGCAGGCTCGCTCCCACAAAAGCTCACCCAATCCAATCGCCCCTCCTCGTTCGCACCTGAAGACTTCGTCTACATTGTCTGTCGAGCCCCCCGCTCACATAACAACAGCAAGAGCATCGGCATGTCGCTACAAGGCAAAACCCTGTTCATCACCGGCGCCAGCCGTGGCATCGGCCGTGAGATTGCGCTGCGCGCCGCGAAGGACGGGGCCAATATCGTGATTGCGGCCAAGAGCGCCGAAGCTCATCCGAAATTGCCCGGCACCATCCACAGCGTCGCCGCAGAAGTCGAAGCGGCGGGCGGCAAGGCATTGGCGCTGCAACTGGACGTGCGTGATGAAGATGCGGTGCGCAGTGCACTGGCCCAGGCCAACGAACATTTTGGCGGCATCGATGCCTTGGTGAACAACGCCGGGGCGATCAAGCTCACCGGTGTGCAACACATCGAACTCAAACGCTTCGACCTGATGCACCAGATCAACACCCGCGCGGTGCTGCTGTGCAGCCAGGCCGCCCTGCCCTATCTGAAGAAATCCGCCGGACACATCCTCAACCTGTCGCCGCCGCTGAATCTGGCAAGCAAATGGTTCGCCCAGTACAGCCCCTACACCGTGACCAAATACGGCATGAGCATGCTGACGGTGGGCATGAGCGAGGAATTCGCCAATTACGGGATCAGCGTCAATTCGCTGTGGCCGCAGACCATGATTGCCACGGCGGCGATCGAGTTTCAGCTGGGCAACAGAGAGTCGTTCAAGCATGCGCGCACGCCAGCGATCATGGCGGATGCGGCGCATGTGATCCTGAGCAGCAGCGGGCGGCAGATCAGCGGTCGGCTGTTGATTGATGAGGAGATTTTGCGAGAAAACGGCGTGACCGAATTCGATCATTACCGATTCGAGCCGGACAGCAACGCAACCCTGATGCCCGACCTGTTCATCGATTGAAAACACATTCCCGTGTGGGAGCGGGCTTGCTCGCGAAAGCGGTGTGTCATTTAACACGTTTGCCGACTGATCCGACGCTTTCGCGAGCAAGCCCGCTCCCACAGGGGATTTGCATCGACCCTTAGAACTCGATCCGCACGTCGCCCTTCGGCACGCTGCAGCACGACAGGATGAACCCTTCCGCCTCGTCGTCCTCGGTGATCCCGCCGTTGTGCTCCATCTCCACCTCGCCACCGAGCTTGAGCACCTTGCACGTGCCGCAAATCCCCATGCCGCAGGCTTTCGGGATCATCAGGCCAAGCTTGGCCGCGGCTGCGTGCACGGTTTCGCCCGGGCCCACGCGAATGCTCTTGCCGGAGGCGGTGAACTCGACCTGATGCAGATCCGCTGCGTCGATTTCCGGTGCCTCGGCCGCCTGCTCGGCCTGTTCCACCGCGTCGGCACGGGCCTCGGGTGGTGTGGCGCCAAAGGATTCCTCGTGATACCGCGACATGTCGTAACCGGCGGCTTCCAACAAGCGCTTGACCGCGGTCATGTACGGCGTCGGGCCGCAGCAGAACACTTCGCGTTCGAGGAAGTCCGGCACCATCAGTTCGAGCATCTTGTGATTGAGGTAGCCGCGATAGCCGGCCCACGGCTCGCCCAGCCCGTGTTTTTCGCAGATCAGGTGCAGGCTGAAGTTATCGATCCGCGACGCCATGTGCTCCAGTTCGCGGTGATAAATGATGTCTTTCGGCGAGCGCGCGCTGTGGATAAAGGTCATGTCGACGTTGGCGTTGGTGTCGTAGAACCAGCGCGCCATCGACATGCACGGGGTGATCCCCACGCCGCCGCTGAGATACAGCACTTTCGGACTCGGGAAGTCGATCGCGTTGAACAGCCCGACCGGCCCGTGCACCGCCAGCTCCTGGCCTTCATGCAGGGTGTCGTGCAGCCAGTTGGAGACCTTGCCACCCGGCACCCGTTTGATGGTCACCGAGAAGCTGTACGGCACCGACGGCGAACTGGAAATGGTGTACGAACGCATGATCGGCTGACCGTCGATTTCCAGCTCCAGGGTCACGAATTGCCCGGGCTTGAAGAAGAACAGGATCGGCTGGTCGGCCATGAAACAGAAGGTGCGCACGTCCCAGGTTTCCTGGATGACTTTGACGCAACGGACGATGTGTCGGCCATTGGCCCAGGTCTGGGTGGTGACCGGATTCAGGAAGCTGTTGGACATGCTGTTCTCCACGGCCGACTGTCGGCCTTCATGTGGCGATTCTGCGTATAGCGCAGACCGCCCGTTTACCTATCCGCGACATCGGCATGCTTATCGCGACCAGCCCCCAACCACCGGGGGTTGCGCGTCGGGAACAGATTGCACCATGTCGCCCATGGATAAGGTTCCGCCCAGCGCCGGCCCCACACTCGCCTCACATCAAACAGATTCTTTACACCTTGCGTAGCAACCCTGATCAGCCACTTTCGCGGCCACGCAGATGGCCTTGAGGAATACATCGATGGACGTCACCGCAAAAATCAGCCTGGGCGATCCGCTAGAACCCGCACGCAAGGCCACCGCACAGATGCTGCAGGAGCGCGAGCGCACCTTTTCCCTGCCGCAACCGTTCTACAGCGATGAGCGCCTGTTCGATATAGACATGCAGGAGATCTTCCAGAAAGAGTGGTTGATCGCCGGCATGACTTGCGAGATCCCGGCCAAGGGCAACTACCTGACCCTGCAGGTCGGCAAGAACCCGATCATCGTCATCCGTGGCGCTGACGGCGTAGTCCACGCCTTCCACAACGTCTGCCGCCACCGTGGCTCGCGCCTGTGCACCAGCGACAAGGGCAAGGTTGCCAAACTGGTCTGCCACTACCACCAGTGGACCTATGAGCTGGACGGTCGTCTGCTGTTCGCCGGCACCGAGATGGGTGCCGACTTCGACATGAAGCAGTACGGCCTCAAACCGGTGAACGTGAAGACTGCCGGCGGCTACATCTTCATCAGCCTGGCGGAGAATCCGCCGGCCATTGATGACTTCCTGTCGACACTGAACCACTACATGGAACCGTACGACATGGAGAACACCAAGGTGGCGATCACCACCACCTTGATGGAAAAGGCCAACTGGAAACTGGTGCTGGAAAACAACCGCGAGTGCTACCACTGCAACGCGTCGCACCCGGAACTGCTGAAGACCCTGCTGGAATGGGACGACGTCACCGACCCGCGCGCCGATCAGGCGTTCAAGGATCACGTCGCCGCCTCCGCCGCGGCGTGGGAAGCCGAGAAGATCCCTTACGCCCACGCCAGTTTCGGCCTGCGCAACCGTATCGTGCGCATGCCGCTGCTCAAAGGCACCGTGTCGATGACCCTGGACGGCAAACAGGGCTGCGCCAAACTGATGGGCCGGATCAAGAACCCCGACCTCGGCTCGATGCGCATCCTGCACCTGCCGCACTCGTGGAACCACTGCATGGGCGACCACATCATCGTCTTCACCGTGTGGCCAATCAGCGCCCAGGAAACCATGGTCACCACCAAATGGCTGGTGCATAAGGACGCGGTGGAAGGTGTGGATTACGACGTCGAACGCATGCGCCAGGTGTGGGACGCGACCAACGATCAGGACCGGCGTCTGGCCGAAGAGAACCAGCGCGGGATCAACTCCACCGCCTATCAGCCAGGGCCGTACTCGAAGACCTATGAGTTTGGCGTGGTCAACTTCGTAGATTGGTACAGCGAGCGGATGCTCAACAACCTTGGGGCCGAGCCGGCGCCGTACCTCAAGGGCGTCCCGGTTCAGGGCTAAGATCAAAGGCAAAAGCTTCGCGAGCAAGCCCGCTCCCACATTTGGAATGCATTCCACCTGTGGGAGCGAGCTTGCTCGCGAAGAGGCCGGTCCGGTCACCGCCTCACTTGGATGACCACCTCACACTGCCATCCTCACCAATAAACTCCTCAAAAATATCCTCCCCCACCAGCCTGATTTTCGCGTAGCCATTCAACACCCGCTGCGGATAGTCCGGGTCTTTGGCATCCTGCGTCTCCGACCACAGCACCCGCGAATGCCCGTCCAGCTCGCTGGCGTTGCCGTATGGAATCGCCCCGTGCCCGGCGCAGCGCGCATGCAAACTGCCCTGTTGTGCGTAGACGATGCCGTTGTGCAGATGTCCCCAGTACCAATAATCCGGCTCGCGCCCCAGGGCATCGCACACCGGTTGATACAGCGCGGTCTTGTTGTGCCCGGAAATGTCGAAGCCCTGATGATGGCTGAGCACCATAATCTTTTTGCGTTTCGGCAGGCCCTTCATCCAGACGATCTGCGGCTCGTTCAGGGTGCCATCCATGTACAGGTTCATCGCATCCGAGGCGTAGGCCGAATCGAGGCCGACCACCAGCCAATCGTCATTGATCAAGGCGAAATAACTGGTGCCCTGCTGCCCCGGAAAGCGCTTGGCCAGTTCCTTGAAATAGCCGTGGGCGCCGCTGTACATCTCATGGTTGGAATTAAGGGTGAAGGAACCGTGGCTGCCCATCGGCCAACCGGCCATGTCGACGTCTTCCTGCGAGTGGCTGCCGGCGTAATACACGTCACCCAGATGGATGGTGAAATCGGCTTGCGCCAGTTGCATCTGGTTGGCGACTGAAACCGCCGGCGCATGACTGTCAAAGGGGCCGGTGCCCCAGTCGCCGGCAATCGCCAGGGTCACGTCGCGCTCCATCTGCACCACCGCCGGATCGGTGCCGAAGGTCGCGTGGTGACGCAGGTTTTCGATCCATTTCAGCAGCGCCTCGCTCCACAGCAGATCGAGCAGTTCCCACTTGCGACAGCCGAGCAGACTGCCGTCCTTCAGCACCCGGGTTTGCAGTTGATCACTCGACTGCGGCAAAGGCGCAGCGTTGCCGATGCGCAGGATCGACAGGCCATGGGACAATTCCCACGGCACCGCCGGTTCGTCGCCCGGCAACTCGCCGTTTTTCAGCACGTATTGCGCCTGATCGTGACCGCGCTGCAGCAGCTTGATGATCGCCTGAAACTCCTGCGGCTCCAGCTCGCTGATGAGCTTCATCCAGGCCATTTCCATGCGCGTGAACAAGCCGTGAAGGCGCAGTTTGACCTTGTCGTACTCGTGTTCCCAATGACTGACCAGTGACATGGCGTAATCCTCTATCCGTAAGGGCTCACAGGGTTTTCATGAATTCGATCAACGCACGCTTGTCGTCGTCCGAAAGCGTCGTGCCATACAGGTGACCGGTGTTGTGGTTGCCCTCCAGCCGCGTGTCGTATTTGAAGTCCGCCGAGGCCTTGGCCTGGGCGCCGCTGGTGACGAAACCGACATTGACCGGGTCGTAGACGTCGGAACCGGTGATGAACACCACCGGACGTTTTTCCGGCGGTTGCAGCAGATCCCACAGGGTCGGTACCGAACCGTTGTGCAGATACGGCGCGCGCAGCCAGATGCCGTCAGTCGGCGTGTTGCTGTAGCTCTGGGTCTTGCGATAGGCGCCGAAGTCGAACGGCGGTTTCTTGAAGGTGTGGAACGCCGTCACCAGACCGGTGGTAAACGAGTCCAGCCGATGCGGATCGGTGCCGAGCTGATCGATGTTGGTGGTGACCTGCCCGGTGTCGGCACGCCCGAAGTCATGGCAACCGGCGCAATTGGCTTCCCAGATCGGTTTGCCCTGCGCGACTTTCGCTTGATCCAGCGCCCACGGCCACGCCGGCGGCTTGTGCCCGAGCAGCCAGTTGGTCACCCGGTTGAAGCTCGGCGGCAGCACCGATTCCGGGGTCGCGCCCACGGCCATGGCGGCGGCGTAGTTGCGCTCGTGGATCTTGTTGTTATTGCCGTCCCAGTGCAGGTACATCGACTCCCGCGGCTTCTGGTTCCACACTTGCGGCAGGTCGACGGTGCCGATGGTCGAGTCATCCGGGAAGCCGAATACCACCATTTTCGTCGGGTTGAAGGTGTCGGTGCGGCCCGGCCCCTGAGCGGGCCGCAACTTCTGCCAGGCATAGGCCTGTTTCTGTTTGAGCAGCGCGCTCTTGGCCATCGGGATGATCAGGTAGCGGTTGTAGAGCTTCTCGAAAAAGCCCAGCTGGAATTTGCTGTTGATCGCCGCCATTACCGCGTCGGTAGTGAATTTCGGATCGCTGGCGCAATCGTAGGCGTACCACTGGAAGGCTTGCAGTTGCAGGGTGTTGGCCGGTGCGCTCGGCACATTCACCGCGACGTCGCTGGCATTGGCCCGGTAGGAGCCGGTGTGGCACAGCGCGCAGTTCGGCTCTACGGTCGGGTAACCGATTTGTCGCTTGGCCATGCCGATCGGCAGGTCCTTGCCGTTTTCATAGAGGAAGCCGAACACTTCCCAGCCGCCGGGTTTGGGCATCTTTTCCGGGCACATCTGCGGCAGCACGGCGAACAGGTAATACGGGATCCGCGCTTCGATGCCCAAGCCGATGGCGGCGTATTTGTAGTGGTCTTCGTCGGAGGCGTATTCCTGCTCCGGCACCACGCGCAGCATCTGGTACCAGGTTTCGTAACCGATGAAACCCAGTAGCGCCACCACGATCAAGGTGCCGACCTTGAAGGCATGGCTCTGCCATTGCCGCGCCCAGGCCGCGCGCCACTCGCGCCAGCCATCGCAGAGCAACGCCCATGGTCGGTGCTCGGGCGTGGTGCCCAAGTACAGCAGAATGCCGAGGATCAGAAAGAAGCTCAGATCGCCCATCAGCATCGGCACGAACACCGAACCCTGAATGCTCGTATTGATCAGGTAAATCCAGAACACCACGGCGATCAGCCGCGTCAGTACGCACAACCAGGAATGCACCACGTAGCGCGGCGCGTTGAAGCCCGACGGCATGTAAAACACGCTGATGCCCACCAGCAGCATCCCGGCGTTTTCCAGCCACGGGTCGGAGAGTTGCGGCGGCAGGCCGACTACCGATGTCAGCAACCCCGGCGCAAACAGCGCCGGAATCGCGAACACCATGTTCATCGCAATGCCGATCCAGATGAAGCGTTGAAACCAGCGGATACAGGTATCCATGTCATCCATTTCCTTGTGCAGACCTTAGGAGAGTCCCTCTGTGTGATGAGCTTTTGTGGCGAGGGAGCTTGCTCCCGCTCGGCGGCGCAGCCGTCGTAAACCCGGCAGATGCGGTGTTTCAGGAAAACCGCACACTCAGATTTTGGGGCCGCTTCGCAGCCCAGCGGGAGCAAGCTCCCTCGCCACAGGAAAACTTCATCAACCGAGGGCCGTTTTCTCCAGGTGTTCAAGGATGATCGGATACACATCCACCACCGCGTTCTTGCCGAACATGCAGTCGATGTGGCCGTAGCCCGGCACCACATGCCGGCTGTAGCGCTCCGGCCCGTGGACTTCGCAGACTCGCTGGTAAGTCTTCAGCGTGCTTTCTGGCAGGTAACACTGGTTCTCCGCACCGCTGATGAAGCAGATCGGCATGCTCAGCCGGTCGAAGTGCGGCATGTACACATCGTTGCCCTTGAAATCCACCAGGTGCCCTTTGCGCACGATCAGCGCCAGGTGCTCGAAGGTCTCGATGTTCGACTCGCCGAACAGTTCGTGCAGGTTGTCGTGCAGGGTTTCGTTGAGGGTGTCGTGGCGATACAGCGAGGCGTACATGAAGGTGATGCGGTGGCACACAGGATTGGTGCAATAGCCCTGCGCCTCGATCCGCGCGTAGCCGTTGAGGGCTTTGTCGTAGAGGCGGTTGAACCAGTTTTCCTTGCTGTCGGCGTAAGCCGTCATCGACTTGATGCCGATCGCATCGAGCATCCCCGGCAGGTGCAGACCGGCCTTCAACCCGGTAGCGGTGGCGACCACGGTGTCAGCGGCAATCTGCGAGCAGACCACCGAACGCACGCCCTGCAGCCCCGCCAGCAACGACATGAAGAACGTGGTCGCGCCGTAGCAATGCACCACGCATTGCACGTCTTTGGCCTGGGTCTCCTGCTGAATTTGCGCGATGGCAGCCTTGAAGTCGTACTGGGCAATCTGGTCGCCGTTCCATTCTTTCTTGCTCGCCGGCAGCAGAATGCTCACGCGGAAATCCAGCAGCCACACGTCATAGTCGTGCTTGCACAGGTACTCCAACAGGTTGGTCTGGATGGTGTCGGTGGAAAAGATATTTGAACCAACGCCCAGGCCATGCACCAGCATCACCGGGCCTTTGCTGCCGGCCTGATAGCGGGTCAGGCGCAGTTCGACGCCGTCCTCGGTGGGGAAGAAATGCACCGCCGGAGTCGGCGCATCCAGCGGCCGTTTCAACCGTGGCGGCGCGTCGGGATTGAAGTAGACATCACCGGCAAACACTCCGCCGTAACTCTCCCAGAGGATTCCGGCGAAGAACTTGCCGAAGCGCGCCAGGCCTTCGATGCGCTCGCGCTCGTTGCGCGCGTTGAGCACTTTCATGGTGGTCATCTGCTTGGCGAAATCGGTCGGATGAATGTGCATCACCCCGGAGCCGATCACCTCGCCCGACTTGTCCGGCCCGCGATACAGCGTCACATACAGGGTGCTGGTGTCGTGCCAGATGTTCAGCACGCCGTTGTCTTCCGGCACGGTTTTGAAGGCACTGAAGAAATAGTCGTTGCCGTCCTCGGCGGTCAGTTTCATGTCGTATTTCATGTGGCGCGTGTCGACCTGCTGCTCGAATTGCTCGAACAAATTGAACACGCCATTGCTGGCGGTCAGCGGTTGCGGCGACAGCGCCGGGGCATTCACGGTGCCGACAATGGTCGCGGCGTGTTGCGGCTCCTTGATCATCCGATTGAGGTCGTTGGCGGTGATGGTCAGGGTGAAGTCGATCGGCGAATTGTCCGCCTCGCCGCGTTTGGCCGCCGCTTCGTAGACTTTCAGATCGGTGCTCTGCGCAGCGGTGAAGGCGCGGGAGAAATAGCCCTTCATGGTTTCGGTGAACTGCACGCCGAGGGTCGGTGGTGCCACCTGTTTGCGCGGTGCCGACGGCAGCGTGTAGTCGATCTTCCAGCCACGGTCGGCAGCCAGCAGGCCCATGTTGCGTTCACTCACGGCGGAGATGGTCAGCAGCGGATTGACCGCCAGCGAGGTCGGGATCACCGCGCCATCGGTCACGTAGAGGCTGGCGTAGACATCAGTGCCGTTGGCGCCGCTGAACACCTGGCCCTTGTGATTGACCACGCCTTGCGCGGCGTCTTCGCCCATCACGCAACCGCCCAGCGGATGCACAGAAACGATGCTGTGCTTGAGCAGCCTGGTCCAGATCGGATTCTCGACCCAGACCCCGCCCAACGCCTTGGTGCTCTGGTACAGACGCTCATTGCCGAGCTTGAAGTTTTCCTGTTCGCCGACGCCCGGCCAGTCGATACGCAACTGGTCCTTGTTGTCGAGAAGCATCCGGCCCTGGCCGCTGTCGTGGCTCATGATCAGGTAGGTCTGCATGTTGTGCAGCGCGCCGTAATACGGGCCGCGCAGAAAGCTCTCGGCTTCGCGTTCCTTGTAGCCGAGCTTGCCACTGAAACTGTCGTCAGTGGCCACACCGATCATCTCGGCAAACCCGGCCATCGCCGGCACCATCGGCCGGCCGAGGGCACCGGGGATCGAACCTTCCTCGATGACCATGCGGCTGCGCCAGTCACCTTCGGTGCGCATGTCGATGACCGAGGTGATGCACGGGCCAACCGGCTGCAGCTCCTTGGCCGAGTGCGCGCCGAAACCGATGCCGTTGATGGTCTGCTCGCAGTTGTGGCCGAAGCCGAGAATGTCACCGTTGCCGCTCATGTTCTCGCCGAGTTGACCGGACATCACCAGGCCCTTGTCCCGCGAGCGCAGCAGAATCTCGGTCGAACCAAGAGTGCCGGCGGAGACCACGACGATATCGGCCTTCACAAACAACGTTGGCGCGTCGAATTTCTCGCGACCGCTGTCGAGATACTGGAAGTGCACGATCCAGCCATCGCCATCGCGCTCCAGATAGCGCACCTCGGCCTGACAGAAAATCTCCGCGCCGTGGTTCCAGGCGTCCGGCAGATAGTTCATCAGCGTGGTGTTCTTGGCCTTGTTGTTACAGCCCGAGACGCAGTCGCCGCACTGGTTGCACGGCAGTTGCTCGACGCCGACGTGGTTGAGGTTGTTCGGCAGTTTGTCGAAGGTCACGTTGATCGGCGGCTTGTAGAAATGCGCGCCCTGCTTGAGGTAGTCCGCAGACTTTTTGTTGGCGTCGAGCTTGGGCAAGTTCGGCGCGTTGTTCGGGTACGGATTGGGCTTGAGCATTTCCCGGGCGCGGGCGTAACCGTCCTTGAGCAAGGTGTCGCGGTGTTCGCGCACGGCTTGAGGCCAGCGCGGGTCATCAAATACCCCGGGCTCGGGTTCAAGCGCGACGTTGGCATTGATCAGCGACGTACCGCCGAGGCCGCAACCGACCACCACGTTCTGCTGCGCATTCACGTGCAGGTCGAACAGTCCGGTGCGCGAACCGATATGGCCGTCGGGGTCGTGCACCTGCAATTCTTCGGTCGCGGCAATCATCGTGTTGGGGTATTCGCCGGGCTGGATCTCCCGGCCCCGCTCCAGCAGGCACACCTGCTTACCCGCCCGGGACAGGCGCGACGCAGCAATGCCGCCGCCATAACCGGAGCCGATGACAATGACGTCGTAGTGTTCCTTGATCTCGCTGATGGGCGTTGCGATGCGTGTCATGAGACTGATCCTTTCTCAGGCTGATGGGGCAACTCTGCGGTTGCCTGCAATCAATGGGCGAACGAGCACCTGGCCTCCGGGGCGAGCCCGGCGACAGCACAGCGGTTAAAGCAGGAGGTCGCTACAGACGAGCGCGTTGATTGGCCGCACGACGTAACGTGCGCTTGCGTGGCGAGGGGGGATGGCGGTGTGGGCGGCTATCCATCATGCGTTCTCCCAGAACCTGATGTGGATAAGTGACGGCTGTCCTTGTGCCATTGCAGTGAAGACAGCGCAGGAATCGAAGTCAAGGCAACGCTTTAGAACTGTATGAAATCTGATCAATTGCTATTTGGACTAAGCCGGCCGGGGCTAGTGAAGTTCAGCGAACAAGTTATCCACATAGCCATGCACAGCAAATGGGGGTAACTGTGGATGAACGGAAAAATAACTGGCTGATTTGTGAAGAAAACTCGTGACTTATCCAGAAGAATGATTTGCAGGAGTGATTGGCTGTTTTTTGATCAAATCTCTACAGACCACATTTCATATGGCCTGTAGAGGATGGCGAACACGTTATCCACAGAAGCGCCAACAGACTTCGGGGGTAACTTTACGGCTGCTGTGGAAAAGCGCTGGAAGCTGTGTGAAATCGGGGTTTGCGCGGGGATTATCAGCTTTAAAAGCTTAATTGATCATTTATTGATCAAATCTCTACAGACCACGTTTTATATGGCTTGCAGCGGACAGCGAACATCTTGTCCACAGAAGCGCCAACAGAGATTGGGGGCAACTTGCAAAGTTATTCAGGAGAAAAAGCCCGGAAAAACCGTGACTTAGGTTGGTCGTTTTTTAACCGGATGGCTACAGGGCTTGATTGGCGTGGGGTCTGGGGATGGGCGAACACGTTATCCACAGATCCGCCAACAGGGATTGTGGGTAAACAACACTGAAACTTGCTGCCCCCCTATCCAATGTGGGAGCGGGCTTGCTCGCGAAAGCGGTGGGTCATTCAACTTTGATGCAGCTGAAACGACGCTTTCGCGAGCAAGCCCGCTCCCACAGGGGGTGTTCAGTGTCTGGAGGATTGTGGCTAGCGCACGACGCCCTCTTCGATCAGAAGTTTGAGAATCGCTTCCGCCCCGGCCTGCGCGGTCACGCCTTTGAGCACCTGCCCACCGCCACCACTCGCCTTGGCGGTGGCAGCTTTCATCCGGTCAGCGCCGCTCTTGGCCTTGATCACCTTCAGGCGTTTCGGCCGTGGCTTGGCCGGTTGCAACGTGGCAACCGCCAGCAATTCATCATCCAGCACCTCCACGTCTTCGGCGTTCAACACGCCACGCTGCGCCGGGCCATACGCACTCTGCCGCGGCTTGGGTGCGGCGTTATCCACAGTCGCCAGAAACGGCAGGCGCACCTTCAAGCGCCGCCGCTGGCCACGGGGCAAGGCTTGCAGCACCAGCGCCGAACCATCGGTGATCGACTCGACCTGCGCCAGCCCCACCACCAACGGCCAGCCCAGCCCTTCGGCGAGCAGGAACGGCAACATGCCCGAGCCCTCACCGGTTTCCGCCTGACTGCCGGTCAGCACCACCTGAGCGCCAGCCTCGCGCAGATACGCGGTCAGCGCCGGCAAGGCGTCGGCGCCAGCGGGTTGCTCCAGCACATGCAGCTGTTCCAGGCCCATGCCCAGATAGGCGCGCAACGCCGGTTCAGCAACGTCCCCGGCATGCAGCACTTGCAGGTTATCCCCAGCCAGTTGCAGGCCCAGTTCCACGGCGCGGGCGTCCTGTTCGGCGCGGCGTGGCCGGCCAGACGTCGGGTGCGCACCGATGGAAACCAGACTGATGATCTTTGTGCTCATAACCCGTTCCTTAAGCCGCATCGCGCTTGGCTTCGTTGCGGTAAGCCGCTACCGCCGCGATTAACGCCTGAAGAATTTCTGCGCTTTCGCCAATCACCGAAAGATCGGCACGTTTGATCATGTCGCAACCGGGGTCGAGATTGATCGCCACCACCTTGTCGCAGGCACCAATGCCCTGCAGATGCTGGATCGCTCCGGAGATACCCACAGCCACGTAAACCCGTGCGGTGACCCAGGTACCGGACGCACCGACCTGCCGATCACGCGCCATGAAGCCGTCGTCCACCGCCACCCGCGAGGCGCCTTCGGTGGCGCCGAGCGCCGCAGCTGTCTGGTGGAACAGCGCCCAGTCCTTGACCCCGTTGCCGCCGGAGAAAATGAATTCGGCCTCGGCCATCGGAATCGCCGCCGGATCCACCGCTACCGCGCCGAGATCCTCGATCCGCGACAGGCTGCGCGCAATCGTTGTGGATAACTCCACCGGCAGGGCTTCGTGACGGGTTTCGCTGACCGGCTCTGCGCATTCGGCGGAAGCCAGAATCAAGCGTGCGACCGGCCGCGCCAAATCTTGCAGGCCCGCACCGGCACGCCCGATGCATTGCTGATCCTTGACCTGCCACACCCGCGTCGCCGGGCGTTCGCCCAGTGCCGCGGCAAAACGCCGACCGAGTTCACCGCCACCGCTGCGACTGTCCGGCAGCAGCCAGTGACGCGGGTTGAACTGGTTATCCACAGCCCGCAGGCCCTGCACCCGTTGCTCCGGTGCATAACCGCTGAATTGGTGGCCCTCCAGTACCAGCAAGCGATCAACGCCGGCCGTGGCGAAGGCGTTCTCTTTGTGTTCGCCAAACACCACCGCCAGCACCGCGCCGTCGTTGCCGGCCAATTGATGAGCGAGGCCGAGCAAGTCGCGGTCGTGGCTGCTCAAGCGACCGCCGACCATGTCCGGCACCACGCTGATGTAGAACGCCGGGGCCGGTACCTGATGCAGCGGCAATTGCACTGCAACCGTGGCCGAGCGTTTGACCGCCCCGCCCTGTTGCGCGCCGCTGCGGTCGATCCGTTTGATGCCGTTGGGACCGATGAAACCGATGCCGTGCAGGTTCTTGCGGATGACGCCATTGGGGCCCATCCAGCTGTGTTGCGCCGGTTGCATCGCCGCGTGCAACGGGTGCAGGCGGTTACGCGCAATCCATTCGGCGCGTGGGTCGCGGCGGATAATGTCGCTCATCAGTGGGCCTCCGCAGGTTCACGTTTGGCCGGTGCAGTCGGCTTGCCTGGCGCGGCGTCTTCGAGCAGCGCATCGGCCACCAGCTCGGCGATGTCCTTGATCAACGGACGCGGTTCGACCACGCCTTCGAGCATCGCCGTGCACTGTGGACAACCCACGGCCACCAGCTCGGCGCCGGTCTCGCGGATGTCGTCCATGCGCATGTCGGGAATCCGCTGCTTGCCCGGAATGTCGGTGATCGGCGCGCCGCCACCGCCGCCGCAGCAGCGCGAGCGGAAGCCGGAACGTTGCATCTCTTTGACCTCGATGCCGAGGGCGCGCAGCACTTCACGCGGCGCCTCGTACTCGCCGTTGTAGCGACCGAGGTAGCACGGGTCGTGATAGGTCACGCTGTTGCCTTTGTGCTGACCGAGGTTCAGCGCACCGGCCTGAATGATTTCCGCCATGTAGGTGCTGTGGTGCTGGACGAGGTAGTTGCCGTCGAACGCGCCGTACTCGTTTTTCAGCACATGGAAGCTGTGCGGATCGCAGGTGACGATGCGGTTGAAGCTGTATTTGGCCAGGGTCTGGATATTGCGTTTGGCGAGCAACTGAAAGGTCGCTTCGTCGCCCAGACGACGGGCCACATCGCCGCTGTCGCGTTCCTCCAGGCCGAGTACGGCGAAGTCGACTTTCGCGGCTTTCAGCACTTTGACGAACGCGCGCAAGGTGCGTTGGTTACGCATGTCGAAGGCGCCGTCGCCGACCCAGAACAGCACGTCGGTGGATTTCTTTTCGCTGAGCAGATTGAGGTTCAGATCCGCCGCCCAGTTCATCCGCCCGCCCGGGGCGAAACCGCCGGGGTTGTCGGTGGCGATCAGGTTCTCGAGAACTTCGGCACCCTTGTTCGGGGTCGCGCCTTTTTCCAGAGTCAGGTGACGGCGCATGTCGACGATGGCATCGACGTGCTCAATCATCATCGGGCACTCCTCGACGCAGGCGCGGCAGGTGGTGCACGACCACAAAGTCTCGGCATCGACCAGACCGTTGACGATCGGTTGATGCGGATTGCCGCTGTGCTCACCGATTGGCTTGCCCGGATATGGGCTGCCGGCGAAGTTGGCATCGGTGCCGCCAGCAAGGCCGACGACCATGTCCTGAATCAGTTTCTTCGGGTTCAGCGGCTGGCCGGCAGCGAAGGCCGGGCACGCCGCTTCGCACTTGCCGCACTGCACGCAGGCGTCAAAACCGAGCAACTGGTTCCAGGTGAAATCCTTGGGTTTTTCCACGCCCAGCGGTGCGGATGGATCGTTGAGGTCCAGCGGTTTCAAACCGGTGGAGCGACCGCCGCCAAAGCGTTCGGCGCGGCGGTGCCAGGCCAGGTGCAGCGCGCCGGCGAACGCGTGCTTCATCGGCCCGCCCCAGGTCATGCCGAAGAACAATTCCGACACGCCCCACAAAACGCCAAGCCCGAGAATCGCCGCGAGCAACCAGCCGCCGAAGTTCTCCGGGAGGATGCCGGCCACCGGCAGGGTCACCAGGAAGAACGACGCGGAGAACGCCAGCAGGCTTTTCGGCAGGCGCATCCACGGGCCTTTCGACAGGCGTGCCGGCGGGATGAGCCGGCGCCGGTAAACGAAGATCGCGCCGACGAACATCACCGCCGTCATCAACAGCAACGCGTAACCGAGGATGCGGTTATGCAGGCCAAAACCGTGCACCAGAATCGCCAGCACGATCGACGCCACCGCGCCGCCCGCCGTGGCGACGTGGGTGTTGGCGATGTATTTGTCCCGCGCCACCACGTGGTGCAAGTCGACCATGTAGCGCTTGGGCATGGCGAACAGGCCGCCGAGCAGATCGACCTTCGAGGCCCGGCCCCGACGCCACATGGCCACCCGCCGCAACGCGCCGAGGACACCAAGGCCCAGGGCGGCGAACAACAGGATTGGAAGAAGGGTGTTCAACATGGTGAAGCTCCCACCAGTACAGCCTGGAGAAACACGGTCTGCATTACTGTGGGAGCGGGCTTGCTCGCGAAAGCGCTGGATCAGTCAACTCATGCAGAACTGACAGAATGCATTCGCGAGCAAGCCCGCTCCCACAGGGGGCATGTGCAAGTCCTTAGAAGTCTTTGCACAACCGCAGGGCGTCATAGATCGCAGCATGGGTATTACGCTGCGCCACGCAGTCGCCGATACGGAACAGCAAGTAGCCGTCGCCGGTGGTACTCAGCGATGGCTGCGGCTTGATCGCGAACAAGGCATCGATGTCGATCTGCCCCTTGTTGCGCGAACCGTCCTTGAGTCCGTAATACAGCTCTTCATCCGGACGCACGCCGTTTTCCACCACCACCTGATCAACCACCCGCTCCTCTTTGGCGCCGGTGTATTCGTTCTCCAGCACCGCCACCAGCTTGTCGCCTTCGCGGTAGACCTTCTCCAGCATCATGTCGCCGGTCATGATCACTTCTTTCGGGTACATGCTGCGGTAGTAGGTCGGGAACGATGTCCCGCCGATGGCCACACCCGGCTTGATGTCGTCGGTGACGATCTCGACCTGGCTGCCCTTGTCGGCGAGGAAGTCGGCGACCGACATGCCGGTGAACTCGCAAATGGTGTCGTAGACCAGCACGTTCTTGCCCGGCGCCACCTTGCCGTCGAGCACGTCCCAACTGCTGACCACTAATCCTTCGGCGGCGCCCCAATGCTCGTTCTGCTCAAGGAACGGATGACCACCGACCGCCAGCACCACCACGTCCGGACGCAGATCGAGGATGGTTGCTGCATCGGCTGCTGTACCCAGACGCAGGTCGACTTTCAGCCGCGCCAGCTCCAGCTGGAACCAGCGGGTGATACCGGCGATCTGGTCACGCTGCGGCGCTTTCGACGCGGTAGTGATCTGCCCACCGATGAATTCTTTCTTCTCGAACAGGGTCACGTCGTGGCCCCGTTCGGCCGCCACGCGCGCGGCTTCCATCCCGGCCGGGCCGGCACCGACCACCACGACTTTGCGTTTCGGCCCGGTGGATTTCTCGATGATGTGCGGCACGCCCATGTATTCACGGGACGTCGCGGCGTTCTGGATGCACAGCACGTCCAGACCCTGGTACTGACGGTCGATGCAATAGTTGGCGCCGACGCATTGTTTGATCTGGTCGACCTGGCCCATCTTGATCTTGGCGATCAGGTGCGGGTCGGCGATGTGCGCGCGGGTCATGCCGACCATGTCGACGTAACCACCTTCAAGGATGCGCGTGGCCTGGTTCGGGTCCTTGATGTTCTGCGCGTGCAGCACCGGCGCTTTCACCACTTCCTTGATCCCGGCCGCCAGGTGCAGGAACGGCTCCGGTGGATAACTCATGTTGGGGATCACGTTGGCCAGGGTGTTGTGGGTGTCGCACCCTGAACCCACGACACCAATAAAATCGATCATGCCGGTGTCGTCGTAATACTTGGCGATCTGTTTCATGTCCTCGTGGGACAGGCCGTCCGGGTGGAATTCGTCACCGCAGATACGGATGCCGACGCAAAAATCGTCGCCGACTGCCTTGCGCACAGCCTTGATCACTTCGAGGCCGAAACGCATGCGGTTCTCGAAGCTGCCGCCCCACTCGTCAGTACGCTTGTTGACGCGCGGGCTCCAGAACTGGTCGATCATGTGCTGGTGCACGGCAGACAATTCGACGCCGTCCAGGCCACCGGCCTTGGCCCGTGCCGCAGCAGTGGCGTAGTTGCCGATCACCCGCCAGATTTCTTCCGGCTCGATGGTCTTGCAGGTCGCACGGTGCACCGGCTCGCGGATGCCCGACGGCGACAGCAGGGTCGGCCAGTGCTCGCCGTCCCAGCGCGAGCGACGGCCCATGTGGGTAATCTGGATCATGATCTTGGCGCCATGCTTGTGCATGGCGTCGGCCAGATTCTGGAAGTGCGGGATGATCCGGTCGTCTGCCAGGTTCACCGATTTCCACCAGCCTTGCGGGCTGTCGATGGCCACGCTGGAAGAACCGCCACAGATCGCCAGGCCGATGCCGCCCTTGGCTTTCTCTTCGTAGTATTTGACGTAACGGTCGGTAGTCATGCCGCCGTCAGTCGCGTAGACCTCGGCGTGCGCGGTGCTGAGCACGCGGTTGCGGATGGTCAGTTTGCCGATCTGGATCGGCTGGAACATTGCTTCGAAAGCCATGGCGGGTTCCTCGACTTACAACGGCTTGACGGTAAACAGGCCGTCGTCGTGGCCTTCTTCGGAGCCACCGTAGACTTGCTCGGCCACCGTACGAATCTTGCTGCCACGTGCAGCGAGGATCTGATCCATGGCCCCGGCAAACCAGCCGGTGAACATGTAGTCGACCTTGCGCCCGACCTTGCCGTACACATAGACGAATGCCGAGTGTTCGAGCTTGACGCTGGCGGTGCCTTTGTCGAGGTCGATGTCCTGAATCTTGAACAGGCCCCAGCCGCGTTGCGACAGGCGTTTCATGTAGTGTTCGAACACCGCGACGCCTTCCAGGCCGTGGCATTCGGCTTCTTTTTCACACCAGTGCCAGGCGGACTTGTAGCCAGCCTTGTAGAGGATTTCGGCATAGGCTTCGGCGCCCAGCACTTCCTCGATACCCATGTGGTTATTGACGAAGAAATGCCGTGGCACATAGAGCATCGGCAGGGCGTCGGAGGTCCAGACACCGGTCTCGCTGTCGACTTCGATTGGCAATTGCGGGGCGATCTTGGCCATGGAAACTTAACTCCAGAAAATTCGGTTTGTTGCCCCCGGCGCGGACGGCCGGGGGAAAGGATTCAGAAGTGCGGCGGTTTATTCGCCCCAGACGTCTTTCAAGACGTTCACCCAGTTCTCGCCCATGATCTTGCGCACCACGCGCTCGGAGTGGCCGCGCTTGAGCAGGGTTTCGGTCAGGTTCGGGAACTCGCCGACGGTGCGGATGCCCAGCGGGTTGATGATCTTGCCGAAACTGGTCAGTCGACGGGCGTAGCCCTTGTCGTGGGTCAGGTATTCGAAGAAGTCCTGGCCGTGGCCCTGGGTGAAGTCGGTGCCGATGCCGATGGCGTCTTCGCCGACAATGTTCATGGTGTATTCGATGGCTTCGGCGTAATCGTCGATGGTCGAATCGATGCCCTTGGCGAGGAACGGCGCGAACATGGTCACGCCGACAAAACCACCGTGGTCGGCGATGAACTTCAGTTCAGCATCGGACTTGTTGCGCGGGTGCTCTTTCAGACCCGACGGCAGGCAGTGGGAATAGCAGACCGGTTTTTTCGATTCGAGGATGACTTCTTCGGACGTCTTGGAGCCGACGTGGGACAGGTCGCACATCACGCCGACGCGGTTCATCTCGGCGACGATTTCGCGACCGAAGCCCGACAGGCCGCCATCACGCTCGTAGCACCCGGTGCCCACCAGGTTCTGGGTGTTGTAGCACATCTGCACGATGCCGACGCCGAGCTGCTTGAACACCTCGACATAGCCGATCTGGTCTTCGAACGCGTGGGCATTCTGGAAGCCGAAGAGGATGCCGGTCTTGCCCTGTTCCTTGGCGCGACGGATATCGGCGGTGGTGCGCACCGGCATCACCAGGTCGCTGTTTTCGCGGATCAGCTTCTGGCTGGCGGCGATATTGTTCACGGTCGCCTGAAAGCCTTCCCACACCGACACAGTGCAGTTGGCCGCCGTCAGACCGCCCTTGCGCATGTCTTCGAACAGCTCGCGGTTCCATTTGGCAATGATCAGACCGTCGATAACGATGCTGTCGGCGTGTAATTCGGCTGGGCTCATCAGGCGTCCCCTTATTGGCGATTCATGCGCCGAATCGTCTGCCGGCGCTTTGGGGCCAGCATATGCCTCGGTGCCGGGGCGACCGGGTGCAAAAACGACAGGGGAATTGCCGAAAGCGTCAATCCGCGACAAAGCGTCATCAGGCGACCCGACCAGCCACCTGTTCAAGCCCGCAAGCTTGAGCCAGAATCTGGCGCATCTTGGATACACCACTGGATTAGAGCGGCGACATCAATGAAATCGATCTTCCTGGCCTTGGCACTGATTGCGACCGGCGTACACGCCGCCGAAGACACCGACAACAACCCGTGTGACGCGGTGGAAAACGACGTCCAGACCCTGGAATGCTCGACCTACAGCCGCACCACCGCCGAAGACCTGCTCAAGGACAACTACGCCAGCCTCAACGAACGCATGCAGGCCACCTACGGCAAAAACGCCGCGCAACTGGCCGACATCACCGCCAAACTCAAAACCGCCCAGCAACAATGGCTGAAAACCCGCGATGCCGATTGCGCGGTAGAAGCATTCCCCGCCACCGAAGGCAGCAAGGCGTTCAAGATTGCGCAGAATGACTGTGTGGCGCGGATGAGTGACGAACGGTCGGAGTTTTTGGAGTCGATTGGGCAGGAGTGAGGCTCGAAACGTAGGGGATAAGGTCAGTTAAACTTGCGGTAACTGGACGTTGCGCCGAAGACTAGAAAAGCTTTCGGCGCGTTATTTATCCCCCTATCAAGGATCGGTGCTTTCAATGCAATGGCTTCCATCTCCCCCTACGGATAATCTTTATAAGTTCATGGCAATTTTTGGTCTCTGGCTTCTCCTCGGACTTTTGCTTCTTTTCGCTTGGTTTGGCTATATGAACTTCAAACTTGACGAGGAAAGCCGGGACAATCAGCACTACTACTTTTCCAAGAACATGAAATTGGATATTTCCCGACGCCTTGCATCTCTTGAAGCAAATAACTCTGGAGAGAACAAGCTTGAGTGGGTGCCAGAAAACTCTAGCCCTGACCAAGAGAAGAGTTTTCTGAAAGAAGCTCTAAAAAATCACGAAGAAACCATGGAAAGCACTAAGTATGTTCTTAAAAGTCAAACAGGCAGAGATCTGAAGATTTTCGAAGCATCAGGGGCGCTTTGGATTCTATGGTTGTATGTGGCAATAGCCATTGCGTGCCCGTATCTGGGGTTCAAGTGGTGGTACAAAAAAATCCAACTCCCAAATGAAGCTGCTAATGATATGGAGCTGAAAATAAAAGAGGCCAGCCTGCTCAAGCTCCAGATTGAAATATCCCAACTGCAGCCCATGCATAAAACCCTGCAGCAGTTGATGGAGCTCCACCGTCGACTCTAAAAACCTGTAATACCTTCAGACAGAGCAAAGGCGTTGGCAACGCATGTCTTCTCTATTATCAATCAGGTCAACATATGAACATCTGCGGCATCGAAATCAAAGGCAGCGAAGCGATCATCGCCGTGGCCTCCCTTGACGGGGCAACGCTGAGCCATGTGGCGCTCAACACCAAGAAAATCGCCCTCGACGATGATGACGAGGCGGCCAACGTCAAACGTTTCGCGGCGCAGGTTGCTTCGTTTGTACGCGAGCATTCGATTGACCGCATTGCGATCAAGAAGCGCAGCAAGAAGGGTGAGTTTGCCGGTGGGCCGACCACGTTCAAGATCGAGGGTGTGTTTCAACTGCTGGACGGGTGTGAGGTGACGTTGTTGTCGCCGCAGACGATCAATGCGCAGGCCAAGAAGCACAACTTTGAGCTGCCGGGGACGCTGAACAAGTATCAGCATGAGGCTTACAAGGCGGCGTGTTCGGCGTTGGTGAAGAAGTAAGCGTACTGTCAGGCAACATAAAACCAATGTGGGAGCGGGCTTGCTCGCGAATGCGGTGGATCAGTCAACTCATGTTTCGACTGACACTCCGCATTCGCGAGCAAGCCCGCTCCCACATTGGGTTTTGGTGCGCCCATCAAGCCTGTACGGTACGCCGGTCTTCGCGGGGGCAGCGTGCGAACTTCGCCCGGTAGCTGCGGGTGAAATACGACGGTGATTCAAAGCCGCAGGCGATGCTGACTTCCAGCACGCTCATATCGGTCTGGCGCAATAACTGCCGGGCCTTTTCCAATCGCAGACGCAGATAGAAATTGCTCGGCGTGTCGTTCAGGTGCAGCCGAAACAAACGCTCCAGCTGTCGCCGCGTCACCTTGATCGATTCCGCCAGTTGCAGTGTGGTCAGCGGTGGTTCGCTGTGCTGTTCCATTTCGCCAATCACTTGCACCAGTTTCTTGTTGCTGATGCCGTAGCGCGTGGCGACTTCCATGCGCTGGTGGTCTTTGCGCGGACGAATCCGCCCCAATACAAACTGCTCGCTGACCTGAATCGCCAGTTGCGGACCATGGGCCTGGGCGATCAGGTCGAGCATCAAATCGATGGAGGCGGTGCCACCCGCCGAGGTGATGCGTCGGCGGTCGATCTCGAACAGCTCTTGGGTCACGCTGAGCTGTGGATAAGACTCTTTGAACGCATCGATGGCTTCCCAGTGCAGGGTCAGGCGATGGCCGTCGAGCAGGCCGGCTTCGGCGAGCACGAAACTGCCGGTGTCGATGGCACCGAGGGTCACACCTTCGTTGTCCAGCCGGCGCAGCCAGTGTTCCAGCGTTGGCGTGGCGAACTTCAGCGGTTCGAACCCAGCGACCACCAGCAGCGTCGCGCCCTTCTTCAGCGGCTCCAGCGCCGCGTCGGCATTGACCGACATGCCATTGCTCGCCAACACCGCCCCGCCATCGGCGCTGAGCACATGCCAGCGGTACAACTCGCCGCGAAAGCGGTTGGCCACCCGCAGCGGTTCGATCGCAGAGATGAAGCCGATGGCGGAGAACCCCGGCATCAGCAAGAAATAGAAATCCTGGGACATGGGCGCACTCGGTTAGCGGGTAGCGTGAATCGTTGATACGCCGTTTGGCGTCGGCGTTCAAGCGCACAGGTCGCTACAGTGCAAGAGCCAGTCGCCGCAGTGCGCTTTCACGGGGCCGTTGCTGCGTAACTTGGCATCACCGGCGCGCAGACGCCGGAACTCACAATAATGACCTGCCGAGGAACCCGACATGAAACGACTGATCAGCAGCTGCGTTCTTGCACTCAGCGGTACCGCTTTCTTCAGCGCCAGCGTCATGGCAGCCGAACCCGCGTCGTGCCAGAACGTGCGCATGGGCGTGGTCAACTGGACCGACGTGATCGCCACCAGTGCCATGACCCAGGTGCTGCTCGATGGCCTCGGCTACAACACCAAACAAACCAGCGCCTCCCAGCAAATCATCTTCGCCGGGATCCGCGATCAGCGGCTGGACCTGTTCCTCGGTTACTGGAACCCGCTGATGACCCAGACCATCACCCCGTTCGTCGACGCCAACCAGGTCAAAGTCCTTGAAGCACCGAGCCTGAAGGACGCCCGCGCGACCCTCGCCGTGCCGACTTATCTGGCCGACAAGGGCCTGAAAACCTTCGCCGACATCGCCAGATTCGAGAAGGAACTGGGCGGCAAGATCTACGGCATCGAACCGGGCTCGGGTGCCAACACGCAGATCAAGGCAATGATCGCCAAAAACCAGTTCGGCCTCGGCAAGTTCCAGCTGGTCGAGTCCAGCGAAGCCGGGATGCTCGCCGCCGTCGACCGCGCCGTACGCCGCAAGGAGGCCGTGGTGTTCTTCGGCTGGGCGCCGCACCCGATGAACGTCAACGTGAAAATGACTTACCTCACCGGCAGCGACGACGCCCTCGGCCCGAACGAAGGCATGGCCACGGTGTGGACCGTCACCGCGCCGAAATACGCCGAACAATGCCCGAACGTCGGTCGCTTGCTGAGCAACCTGACGTTCACCGCCGAAGAAGAGAGCCGGATGATGCAGCCGCTGCTCGATCACAAGGACGCCTTCGAATCGGCCAGGCAATGGCTCAAGGACCACCCCGAAGACAAGCAGCGCTGGCTCGACGGTGTGACCACCTTCGACGGCAAACCGGCGGCTGACAACCTGCAACTGACCAGCCAATAACGCACCCCGAATCAACCCTTCGCAGCCTGAAAAAGGGCTGCGAACAGACCCATCACGCCTGAAGGAAACCGCACCATGAACCACGACGTCATCATCACCTGCGCACTCACCGGTGCTGGCGACACGACCGCCAAGAGCCCGCATGTGCCGGTCACCCCGAAACAGATCGCAGCCGCCGCCGTGGAAGCCGCCAAGGCCGGCGCCACGGTTGTTCACTGCCATGTGCGCGACCCGCAGACCGGTAAGTTCAGCCGTGACGTGGCGCTATACCGCGAAGTGATGGAGCGCATCCGTGAGGCGGACGTCGACATCATCGTCAACCTCACCGCCGGCATGGGCGGCGACCTGGAAATCGGTGCCGGCGAGCACCCGATGGAGTTCGGCCCGAACACCGATCTGGTCGGCCCGCTGACCCGTCTGGCCCACGTCGAAGAGCTGCTGCCGGAAATCTGCACCCTCGATTGCGGCACGCTGAACTTCGGCGATGGCGACACCATTTACGTCTCGACCCCGGCGCAACTGCGCGCTGGCGCCAGGCGCATCACCGAGCTGGGGGTGAAGGCCGAGCTGGAGATTTTCGACACCGGTCACCTGTGGTTCGCCAAGCAGCTGATCAAGGAAGGCCTGCTCGACAACCCGTTATTCCAGCTGTGCCTGGGCATCCCGTGGGGCGCGCCGGCTGACACCACCACCATGAAAGCCATGGTCGACAACCTGCCCGCCGACGCGGTCTGGGCCGGGTTCGGCATCGGCCGGATGCAGATGCCGATGGCCGCGCAAGCGGTACTGCTCGGCGGTAACGTGCGGGTCGGGCTGGAGGACAACCTGTGGCTGGACAAGGGTGTGCTGGCAACCAATGGCCAACTGGTCGAACGCGCCAGCGAAATCCTCAGCCGCCTCGGCGCCCGGGTGCTGACCCCGGCTGAGGGCCGCAAGAAGATGGGCCTGACCCAGCGCGGCTAAATCATCACTCATTTCCCCCCTGTGGGAGCGGGCTTGCTCGCGAAGGCGGTGGCTCTGCCCATAAAGATGCGTCGGATGTACCGGCCTCTTCGCGAGCAAGCCCGCTCCCACAGGGTTCTGCGAATTCTTTCAGGAAATCACCATGAGCTTTATCACCGACATCAAAACCTTCGCCGCCCTCGGCAGCGGTGTCATCGGCAGCGGCTGGGTTGCGCGCGCCCTCGCCCATGGCCTCGACGTGGTGGCCTGGGACCCGGCGCCTGGCGCTGAAGCCGCGCTGCGCAAACGTGTGGCGAATGCCTGGGGCGCGCTGGAGAAAAACGGTCTGGCACCCGGTGCCTCGCAGGATCGCTTGCGCTTTGTCGCGACCATCGAGGAGTGCGTGCGCGACGCGGATTTCATTCAGGAAAGCGCTCCGGAACGCCTTGAACTGAAACTGCAACTGCACAGCAAAATCAGCTCGGCCGCCAAGCCCAATGCGCTGATCGGCTCCAGCACCTCGGGCCTGTTGCCGAGCGAGTTCTACGAGAGCTCGACCCACCCGGAACGCTGCGTGGTCGGCCATCCGTTCAACCCGGTTTACCTGTTGCCGCTGGTGGAAGTGGTCGGCGGCAAGCACACCGCACCGGAAGCGGTGCAAGCGGCGATGCAAGTCTACGAATCCCTCGGCATGCGCCCGCTGCATGTGCGCAAGGAAGTACCGGGATTCATCGCTGACCGTCTGCTCGAAGCGCTGTGGCGTGAGGCGCTGCACTTGGTCAACGACGGGGTGGCGACGACTGGCGAGATCGACGACGCGATCCGTTTTGGCGCCGGGCTGCGCTGGTCATTCATGGGCACTTTCCTGACCTACACCCTCGCCGGTGGCGATGCCGGAATGCGTCACTTCATGTCGCAGTTCGGCCCGGCGTTGCAGTTGCCGTGGACCTATCTGCCGGCACCGGAACTGACCGACAAGTTGATTGACGATGTGGTCGATGGCACCACTGATCAGCTCGGCCGCCACAGCATTTCCGCGCTGGAGCGCTATCGTGATGATTGCCTGCTGGCGGTGCTGGAGGCGGTGAAAACCACCAAGGAGAAGCATGGAATGAGTTTCAGCGAGTAATCCTTGCTCAGCAGTTCCGGCCCCTTCGCGAGCAAGCCCGCTCCCACAGGTGACCGCATTCCAATGTGGGAGCGGGCTTGCTCGCGAAGACGGCAGCCCAGCCACCATCAATGTTGGATCTGACACCATGCCAAGCCTCACCACCTACCAAACCCGCATCATCCCCGACTGGGTCGACTACAACGGCCACCTGCGCGACGCCTTCTACCTGCTGATTTTCAGCTACGCCACCGATGCCCTGATGGATCGCCTCGGCATGGACAGCAATAGCCGCGAAGCCAGCGGTCATTCGCTGTTCACCCTCGAACTGCACCTCAATTATCTGCACGAAGTGAAGCTCGACGCCGAGGTCGAAGTGCGCACGCAGATCATCGGTCACGACAGCAAACGCCTGCACCTCTATCACAGCCTGCACCTTCCCGGCGACGACAAGGAACTGGCCGGCAACGAGCAGATGCTGCTGCACGTCGACCTCGCCGGCCCGCGCTCGGCACCGTTCACGGCGGACACCCTGAGCCACCTGCAAGCCGCCATCGCCGAGCAGTCCGATCTACCCGCCCCCGCCTATGTCGGTCGCATCATCGCTTTGCCACCGGCACGGTAAGCATGCGGCACGCAAAAAAAGCCCCGATACAAGCCGTGACAGGATCGGGGCAGAGGGTACTGTTGAGGAGCTGCCAGTCGAGGGTGACCAAACCGTCGTGTAGCGAGCTGAGTCCAGTGTGCCCACTCCCCTGGGCGGTCAGTTAGCCGAAAGCGACCTGTTCATAGCCGTCGCAGCCACTGCGACAAATCGCCCTTGCCGTCACTTCCCGTGCCTACCAGAATCGAGCCACGACCTCCGTTACCGAAGAAGGATGCGCGCCATGATGTACGCCGATTTGATCGATCAGGAAGACCTGTTGGGCCAGCTCAAGGCATTGGGGTTTCAGGTGCCGAGCGGCTCAACCGCCGAGCAGGCCTGTGAGTGCGCGGTGCGCGGTCTGGATAATGTTCGCGCGTTTGAACTGCGCAAGATGGTCAAGGACATGTACACCAGCGGCGCCAGTATCCAGCCAGCGGTGCGTCAGGCGATCGACAAGCAGTTGTTGCCGGCATTGGCGCAATACCAACAGACCCACAGCGCCTGACGAGCAACTGTGGCGAGGGAGCTTGCTCCCGCTGGGCCGCGAAGCGCCCCCAAACCGGCAGATGCTCTATTCCAGATAAATCGCATTCGCAGGTTTAACGAGCGCTTCGCGCTCGAGCGGGAGCAAGCTCCCTCGCCACAAAAACTTTCCGGTCTACAACCTTACGCTGGCAAACGTCGACTCATTACGCGCCTGACTCAACGCCGACAGCGGCCCCGACAGCGGCGACATCACGATTGCCTGCGGCAGTGGCATCATCGCCACTTGCTGGGTGGTGTTGGAGCCTACGCGTTCGTCACGCGGTGGAATGCCGAAGTATTCGCGATAGCACTTGGAGAAGTGCGGGGTCGAGACGAACCCACACACCGACGCCACTTCGATGATCGACATCGGCGTCTGCTTCAGCAGTTGCCGCGCACGAATCAGGCGCAGCTTGAGGTAGTAGCGCGACGGCGAGCAGTGCAGGTATTTCTGGAACAGGCGCTCCAGCTGTCGACGCGACACGGCGACGTACACCGCCAGTTCGTCGAGGTCGATCGGCTCTTCCAGATTGGCTTCCATCAGCGCGACGATTTCCTGCAGCTTCGGCTGGTTGGTGCCGAGCATGTGCTTGAGCGGCACACGCTGGTGATCCTGCTCGTTGCGGATACGCTCGTAGACAAACATTTCCGAGATCGCGGCAGACAGTTCACGGCCATGATCGCGGCTGATCAGGTGCAGCATCATGTCCAGCGGCGCGGTGCCGCCGGAGCTGGTGAAACGGTTACGGTCGAGGGTGAACAGACGAGTGCTCATCGCCACGCGGGGGAAAGCTTCCTGCATCGCCGCCAGACATTCCCAGTGCACGCTGCAATCGAAACCGTCGAGCAGACCGGCACAGGCCAGGGCCCAACTGCCGGTGCAGACGGCGCCGAGACGTTTCGATTGACGGGCCTGGCTTTGCAGCCAAGAGACGTGTTCACGGGTGACGGTGCGTTGAATGCCGATGCCGCCGCAGACGATCACGGTGTCCAGGGGCGGGGCTTTGTGCATGGAGGCATCGGGGGTGATTTGCAGACCGTCACTGGCCCACACCTGGCCGCCATCGACCGTCAGGGTGCTCCAGCGATACAGCTCACGACCGGACAACTGGTTGGCCATGCGTAGCGGTTCAACCGCAGAGGCCAGAGAAATCAGCGTGAAATTGTCCAGCAGCAGAAAGCCGATGGATTGAGGCGCACGGTTCTGGGGTTGGGCCCCGGAGTTGAACGACGTCATCGCGGTATCTCCTCACACAAAGCGGGTGATGGCCTCAGGCGGAGGCTCTTGTTATTGCCAGCGTTCTCGCGTGGGAGACGGGCTTTGTTATGACAGAGCAATTGCCATGCCTAAAATTGAATGGCTGTTCAATAACTCCTGAAAACGACGTCGCGACGTGTCTATTCAAGACGTGCGACGAAAGGTATTTCGAAGTGCCATCAGCGGCGGTGAAAGCCCTGCCCCGCTGCCTGTGAGCAGATCGGTAGCACTTGTGGGAACAGGCTTGCGCGGGGTTGTTTCAGAGTGTCACCGCCGGCACGGGTGACGGACGGTAGGGGGTGCGAATGGCGCGCTGTGGGTGGGAAACACTCTTATCTGATTGCGACGCGCCAAAAGGTGGCGTGATTTGATTAGCGTGTTCACTTGGTGAGCAGTTTTGACTGGTCTGGCCCCTTCGCGAGCAAGCCCGCTCCCACATTGGAAGCGGGTGTTCACAAATTCTGTGTTCACTGTAGATCCACTGTGGGAGCGGGCTTGCTCGCGAAGAATTCCACTCGGTATTGCTGATTCAGCACTCAACCGCACTGACCGCCAACCCACCACGTGACGTCTCTTTATATTTGTCATGCATATCCGCGCCGGTATCACGCATGGTGCGGATCACCCGGTCCAGCGAGATGAAGTGCTGACCATCACCACGCAAGGCCATCTGCGCCGCGTTGATCGCCTTCACCGCGGCAATCGCGTTGCGCTCGATGCACGGCACCTGCACCAGTCCACCCACCGGATCGCAGGTCAGGCCAAGGTTGTGTTCCAGGCCGATTTCCGCCGCGTTGCACAGTTGCTCCGGCGTCGCGCCGAGAATCTCCGCCAGCCCCGCCGCCGCCATCGCACAGGCCGAACCGACCTCGCCCTGGCAACCGACTTCGGCACCGGAGATCGAAGCGTTCTTCTTGCACAGAATGCCCACCGCCGCCGCGCCCAAGAAGTAGTCGACCACGTTGGCGTCGGTGACCGCTTCGCTGAACTTCATGAAGTAGTGCAATACCGCCGGGATGATCCCCGCCGCGCCATTGGTCGGTGCGGTGACCATGCGCCCACCCGCCGCGTTTTCTTCGTTGACCGCGAGGGCAAACAGGTTGACCCACTCCATGGCACTGAGGGTCGAGCCAATCACGTTGGGTTTGTTCAATTCCTGCAGGCTGCGATGCAGCTTGGCCGCACGCCGCCGCACATTAAGGCCACCGGGGAGGATGCCTTCGTGCTTTAGGCCCTGCTCGACACAGTCCTGCATGGCCCGCCACAGTTTCATCAGCCCGGCGCGGATTTCTTCTTCGCTGCGCCAGACCTTTTCGTTCGCCATCATCAATTCGGCGACACGCAGATTGTTCTGTTTGCACAGCTCCAGCAGCTCCACCGCGCTGGAGAAGTCATAAGGCAATTCGGTGCGATCCAGATCGACCACGCCGCTGGATGCCTGCGCTTGATCCACGACAAAACCGCCACCGACCGAATAGTAGGTATCGCGATGAATCTCGCCGTGATCGCCTTCGGCAATCAGGGTCATGGCGTTGGGGTGGAACGGCAGGTTCTCGTCGATCAGACGCATGTCGCGGGCCCAGACAAACGGCACCGACAAGCGCCCATCCAGCAGAAGTGTGTGGGTTTCGCGCAGCGCCTGAATCCGCGGGCCGATCTGCGACGGGTCGATTGCGTCCGGCCACTCGCCCATCAGGCCCATGATCACCGCATTGTCGCTGCCGTGCCCGATACCGGTGGCCGACAGCGAACCGAACAGTTGCACTTCTATACGCCGTACCTGCTCCAGCAGGAATTTGTCGCGCAACGACTCGACAAACAGGGCGGCGGCGCGCATCGGCCCGACGGTGTGAGAACTGGACGGGCCAATGCCGATCTTGAACAGGTCGAAAACGCTGATAGCCATTGCTGCAGAGCTCCTGAGGATGCCGTTCCCGGGCATTAAGCGCCCGCTGGCGGAGCTGCTACGCTCAAGCTGCGATCCGCCGGAATGCCCGCATCATCAGGCTTTTGCCGGGTCGCTCGGCGTCTGACACCGACGCACTCATGCCCACCAACGCCGTGCCGGTTTTCTCCCGTGTTTTCGCCGTTTTTATGCGGTTCAGATGGCCAGACGGGGTAGAAAAAAGCTGTAAACGACGTCACTGACACTGGATGCGACCATCCCTGTACTGGATACGACCCACCCTGTAGGCGTCAGATTTTCACTGGTACATGATCGTTATGACTCGATTGCAAGGCGCCGTGGTAGAGCTGTCTCCAGAACGCCATCCAACCGCAACCTATAAGTGCGGTGGTCCAGTCGGAACACTGCCAAAAAAAACACCAAGGAGTCCATCCATGAAAGGTTCCCCGTCGTTGTTGTTGGCCGCCATGCTGAGTCTGCCGTTACTGGCTCAAGCTGCAGAACCCGCTCAGTGCAGTACCGTGAACTTCTCCGATGTCGGCTGGACCGACATCACCGCCACCACCGCCACCACCTCGGTGGTGCTCGATGCGCTCGGCTACAAGACCAAGACCACCATGATTTCCGTGCCCGTAACCTACAAGTCGCTGGCCGACGGCAAGAACATGGACGTGTTCCTCGGTAACTGGATGCCGACCATGGAAAACGACATCAAGGCCTACCGTGACGCCGGCACCGTGGAAACCGTGCGCACCAACCTCAAGGGCGCCAAGTACACCCTCGCCGTCCCGCAGGCGCTGTATGACAAAGGGCTGCATGACTTCGCCGATATCGCCAAATTCAAGAAAGAGCTCGATGGCAAGATCTACGGCATCGAGCCTGGCAACGACGGCAACCGCCTGATCCAGAGCATGATCGACAAAGACGCCTTCGGCTTGAAAACCGCCGGCTTCAAGGTCGTCGAATCGTCCGAAGCGGGCATGCTCTCGCAGGTCGACCGCGCGCAGAAACGCGACACCGCCGTGGTCTTCCTCGGCTGGGCGCCGCACCCGATGAACAAGCGCTTCAAGATTCAATACCTGACCGGCGGCGATGACTTCTTCGGCCCCGATTTCGGTGCTGCCACCGTGGCGACCAACACTCGCAAGGGCTACAGCACCGAATGCAGCAACGTCGGTCAGCTGCTGAAAAACCTGGAGTTCACCGTCGACATGGAAAGCGAACTGATGGGCAACATCCTCGACGACAAGATGAAGCCTGACGCGGCCGCCAAGGCCTGGCTGAAAAAGAATCCACAGGTGCTCGATACCTGGCTCGCTGGCGTGACCACCATTGACGGTAAACCAGGCCTGGAGGCCGTGAAAGCCAAGCTCGCACAGTAATTGCCTTACGCCGGGCGAGTTCGCTCGCCCGGGCTGTTTATTCCTTGCATGCGGACGTTCACTACCATGCTGATTGATCAGAAAATCCCTTTAGGCCAGTACATCGCGGGCTTCGTTGAATGGTTGACGCAACACGGCGCCAGCACCTTCGACGCAATCGCCGTGACACTGGAAACGATGATCCACGGCGTGACGTTTGCGCTGACCTGGTTCAATCCTTTTGTGTTGATCGGCCTCATTGCCCTGCTCGCACATTTCATCCAGCGCAAATGGGGGCTGACTGTTTTTGTGATTGCCTCGTTCCTGCTGATCCTCAACCTGGGGTACTGGCAGGAAACCATGGAAACCCTCGCCCAGGTCATGTTCGCGACCCTGGTCTGCGTGGTCATCGGCGTGCCGTTGGGCATCGTCGCCGCGCACAAACCGATGTTCTACACACTAATGCGTCCGGTACTCGATCTGATGCAGACCGTACCGACCTTCGTTTACCTCATTCCTACCCTGACCCTCTTCGGGCTGGGTGTGGTGCCGGGCCTGATCTCCACGGTGGTGTTCGCCATCGCTGCGCCGATCCGCCTGACCTACCTGGGCATCCGCGATGTCCCACAAGAACTGATGGACGCCGGCAAGGCCTTCGGCTGCTCGCGTCGCCAATTGCTCTCACGGATCGAACTGCCTCACGCCATGCCGAGCATCGCTGCCGGCATCACCCAGTGCATCATGCTGTCGCTGTCGATGGTGGTGATCGCGGCACTGGTGGGCGCCGACGGACTCGGCAAACCGGTGGTCAACGCACTGAACACTGCTGATATCGCCCTGGGCTTCGAAGCGGGCCTGGCGATCGTACTGCTGGCGATCATGCTCGACCGTATCTGCAAACAACCCGACGCCAAAGCAGGGGGTGACGCATGAGCATAATTCGCTTCGAAGACGTCGACGTAATCTTCTCCAAGGATCCACGCGAGGCGCTCAAGCTGCTGGATCAGGGCATGACGCGTAACGAGATCCTGAAAAAGACCGGACAGATCGTCGGTGTGGAAAAAGCCACGCTGGATATCAACAAGGGCGAGATCTGCGTGCTGATGGGCCTGTCCGGCTCCGGCAAGTCGAGCCTGCTGCGCTGCATCAACGGCCTCAACACCGTGAGTCGCGGCAAGCTGTTCGTCGAGCACGAAGGCAAGCAGATCGACATCGCCTCCTGCACCCCGGCCGAACTGAAGATGATGCGCACCAAACGCATCGCCATGGTGTTCCAGAAGTTCGCCCTGATGCCGTGGCTGACCGTGCGCGAGAACATCAGCTTCGGTCTGGAAATGCAGGGTCGCCCGGAGAAGGAACGGCGCAAGCTGGTCGACGACAAGCTCGAACTGGTCGGCCTGACTCAATGGCGCAACAAGAAGCCCGATGAACTCTCCGGCGGCATGCAGCAGCGTGTCGGCCTGGCCCGGGCGCTGGCGATGGACGCCGATATTCTGCTGATGGACGAACCGTTCTCGGCACTCGACCCGCTTATCCGTCAGGGCCTGCAGGATGAACTGCTGGAGCTGCAACGCAAGCTGAGCAAGACCATCGTGTTTGTCAGTCACGACCTCGACGAGGCGCTCAAACTGGGCAGCCGCATCGCGATCATGAAGGACGGCCGGATCATCCAGTACAGCGTGCCGGAAGAGATCGTGCTCAATCCGGCGGACGACTATGTGCGCACCTTCGTGGCCCACACCAACCCGCTCAACGTCCTGTGTGGCCGCAGCCTGATGCGCACGCTGGACAACTGCAAACGCATCAACGGTTCGGTGTGCCTCGACCCGGGTGGCGATTCGTGGCTGGACCTGGCCGAAGGCAACACCATCAAGGGTGCGCGGCAGAACGGTTCGGTGCTGAACCTGCAGAACTGGGCGCCGGGGCAAGCGGTGGAAGCGCTGGAGCGCAAGCCGACACTGGTGGATTCGAATATCGGCATGCGCGATGCATTGCAGATCCGCTACCAGACCGGCAACAAACTGGTGCTGCACGACAACAACCATGTGGTGGGGATTCTTGGCGACAGCGAGCTGTATCACGCGCTGCTGGGCAAGAACCTGGGGTAAGAACCCCGCAGACACAAAAACGCCGCGAGAGGATCGCGGCGTTTTTGTTTATCGGAATACAGGGCGTTCAGCGTTGGAGCTGATGGCCCCTTCGCGAGCAAGCCCGCTCCCACATTTGAAATGCATTCCAATGTGGGAGCGGGCTTGCTCGCGAAGAATGCGGCACGGTGCTTCAGACAGAAACACCGCACCACCTACAACTTAGCTATACACCCGGCCAAGGAGCTGCCGATGGCTTTCAAACTGATCGAGCACATCGCGTGTGATCTGATCCTGCGTGAAGCCCATCAGGTCGTAATCCTGGCTGCCGTTGTGCAGGTACACCTCGGCGCGGTAGTAACGCTGGCGCGCTTCATCGGACTGGGCCGATTCGGTCGGGGTCGCCAGATAACCGTCCAGGCTCACTTCGTAGACGAAAGGGTTGCCCTCTTCCATCTCGACGCGCACGCCCATGCAGCGCTTGGATTTGCCCAGCAGCGTCTGCACTTCCAGACCCTGCACACGCATTTGTGCGGCAGCGTCTTCCAGCGCCGGGCTGACCTGCTTGTCCATGAAACGCTGCACCACCGATTGGCTCGGTTGCAGGTCCAGCTGCGTCAGACGCTCGCTGAAGCCACGACGACCGCGCTCGGCCAGTTGCGCCTGCTCCTGTTCGATCTGCACGTCCTGACGCATCGCCTTGTGCAGGCCGAACATGAAGAACACCAGCACCACCGAGAACGGCAGACCGGCCAGCACCACCATGGTTTGCATGGCTTCGAAGTTACCGGCGAACAGCAGACCGATGGTCACCAGCGTGATCACCACCGACCAGAAGATCCGCAGCCAGTGCGGCGCATCTTCGTCAACATTACCGCCCTTGCAGGACAGGTTGGCCATCATCACCGCGCCGGAGTCGGCCGGGGTCAGGAACAGCACGAAACCGACGAAGATCGACACACCGATGACGACTTTCGACGCCGGGTAGTGTTCCAGCAACTGGTAGATCGCCATCGACGGCTGTTCCAGCGCCGTCTTGCCGAGTTCCACCGCCCCCTGGTTCATCACCAGATCCAGCGCCGAGTTACCGAAGATCGACAACCAGGCCAAGGTGAAGCCCAGCGGGATCAGCAGCACGCCGGCCACCAGTTCACGCACGGTACGCCCACGGGAAATACGCGCGATGAACATGCCTACGAATGGCGCCCAGGAAATCCACCAGGCCCAGTAGAACAGGGTCCACAGCCCCAGCCAGCGGTCGGACTTGGCGCTGTCGCCTTCATAGACGTACAGGTCGAAGGTTTTCAGCACTACGCCGTTGAGGTAGTCGCCGATGTTCTGCACAAAGCCGTTAAGCAGGTGCAGGGTCGGGCCGAACAGCAGGACGAAAATCAGCAGACCGCTGAACAGCACGATGTTCAGGTTGGACAGACGACGGATGCCGTTTTCCACACCGGACACGGCAGCGATGGTCGCCACGGTGCTCATCACGATGATCACGATCAGCAGGTTGGTGTTGCTGTGTTCCATGCCGAACAGGTTTTCCAGCCCGGAGGACACTTGCAGCGAGCCGATGCCCAGGTTGGTCACCAGACCCAGCAGGGTCACGAACATGCCGAAACCGTCCACTGCATGACCGGCCGCGCCTTTGACCCAACGCTCGCCGACCAGTGGATACAGCGCCGAACGCAGGGCCAATGGCTGGTTATGACGGTAAGCGAAGTACGCCACGGCCAGACCGACCAGTGCATAGATCGCCCAGCCGTGCAGGCCCCAGTGCAGGAAGGTCAGCTGTACAGCTTGACGCGCGGCCATGTTGGTGGCCGATGCGCCTTCCGGCGGATTGAAGTAATGATCCAGCGGCTCGGAGGCGCCGAAGTACAGCAGCGAAATACCGATACCCGACGAGAACAGCATCCCCGCCCAGGCGCCGTAGCTGAAATCCGGGGTGTCGTCCTTGCTGCCCAGTTTGAGTTTGCCGTAGGAGGAAAACGCCAGGCCCACCACAAACACCAGGTAGGCGGCGATCACCACCATGTAGTACCAGCCGAAGCTGCGCGACAACCAGGCCTGAGCGATACCCAACAATCTGCCGGCCTCTTGCGGGGCGATGATCAGAATGGCGGTCAACAACAGAATCAACGCGGTAGAGGTGTAAAACACCCAACCGTTGACCGTCACCTTCTCGGGCGGGGTCTTTATAAGAGAGGCAGAACTCATGGCACAAATGCTCCAGGCAGTGCGAGAGAAGAACACAAGGCAACACGGAACCCGACCAATCGGTTAGTTGGCAGCCGACCGGCGGGTGATATAAAGACACCCCGAAAAAAGCCCGAACCTGCCGAAATGGCGTTGCGAATCGCTTTCGTGGCCAAAGCTGTGCGGACGTTCATCCGAAACCTGGCCCAGAGCGTCTTGCCCTTTCAACACGTCCATCGAATAGCGAACCGCGCCATGCCCCACGCAGGTTTCAAGCATTTTCGGATGTCGTTTTATCGCCATTTGCAAGCAGAAAAAATCTGTAGGCAGCGACGATTTGTCGCAGATCTTATTCTTTGTTGATTGAACGTTCAATCAAAACAAAATAGACTGGCCCTCAATCCGATAGGCGTTTATCGCCCGTCGGAAGGCCTAAGGAGATGTGCAAGATGCCCAAGGTCGGTATGCAACCCATCCGCCGCCAACAACTGATCGAAGCCACGTTGCAAGCGGTCGATCAGGTCGGAATGGGGGACGCCAGCATTGCGCTGATCGCCCGTTTGGCCGGTGTCTCGAATGGCATCATCAGTCATTACTTTCAGGACAAGAACGGCCTGATCGCCGCCACGATGCGGTATCTGATGAACGTCCTCAGCGAGAACGTCACCGCGCGCCGTCAGGCGCTGGCAGACAGCAGCCCACGGGCGCATCTGCAGGTGATCATCGAAGGCAACTTCGACGCCAGCCAGGTCAATGGCCCGGCAATGAAAACCTGGCTGGCCTTCTGGGCCACCAGCATGCACCAGCCGTCTTTGCACAGGTTGCAGCGGATCAACGATCACCGTCTGTATTCCAACCTGTGCTGCGAGTTCCGCCGTGTGTTGCCGCTCGAAGAGGCGCGCAGTGCAGCGCGTGGACTGGCAGCGTTGATCGACGGCTTGTGGTTGCGCGGCGCGCTGTCGGGAGACGCTTTCGACACGGCGCAGGCGCAACAGATCGCTTACGAATACATGGATTTCCAATTGGCCAAGCAGGTGAGCCAGAGCACACAGAAAACGCTCGGCACCTGAACCGCCACCGCAGTTTCAGCGCGGTGGTCGACGCCAACCACTAATGCACTTGCGAGGACACTATGGCCCGTTTCGAACTGCAAAAACTCTACATCGATGGCGCGTACTCCGACGCTGGCAGCGATGCCACCTTCGAAGCCATCAACCCGGCGAACGGTGAAGTCCTCGCCCAAGTGCAACGTGCGACCAAGGAAGACGTCGAGCGCGCAGTGGTCAGCGCTGAAAAGGGCCAGAAAATCTGGGCCGCAATGACCGCCATGGAGCGTTCGCGCATCCTGCGTCGTGCCGTCGACATCCTGCGCGAGCGCAACGATGAACTGGCTGCTCTGGAAACCCTGGACACCGGCAAGGCTTACTCCGAAACCAAATACGTCGACATCGTCACCGGCGCCGACGTGCTGGAATACTACGCAGGCCTCGTGCCGGCGATCGAAGGCGAGCAGATCCCGCTGCGCGACACGTCCTTCGTCTACACCCGTCGCGAACCGCTGGGCGTGGTCGCCGGTATCGGCGCGTGGAACTACCCGATCCAGATCGCGCTGTGGAAATCCGCACCGGCCCTGGCCGCTGGTAACGCGATGATCTTCAAGCCAAGCGAAGTCACCTCGCTGACCACCCTGAAACTGGCCGAGATCTACACCGAAGCCGGCCTGCCAAACGGCGTGTTCAACGTACTGACCGGCAGCGGCCGTGAAGTCGGCACCTGGCTGACCGAGCACCCGCGCATCGAGAAAGTCTCCTTCACCGGCGGCACCGACACCGGCAAGAAAGTCATGGCCAGCGCTTCGGCTTCGTCGCTGAAAGACGTGACCATGGAACTGGGCGGCAAGTCGCCGCTGATCATCTGCGACGACGCCGACCTCGATCGCGCCGCCGACACCGCGATGATGGCCAACTTCTACAGCTCCGGTCAGGTTTGCACCAACGGTACTCGCGTATTCGTACCGAGCCACCTGAAAGCTGCTTTCGAAGCCAAGATCGTCGAGCGCGTAGCGCGCATCCGCATCGGCAACCCGGAAGACGAAAACACCAACTTCGGCCCACTGGTCAGCTTCGCCCACATGGAAAGCGTGCTGGGTTACATCGCCAAGGGTAAAGAAGAAGGTGCCCGCGTCCTGTGCGGCGGCGAGCGTCTGACCGACGGCGAATTCGCCAAAGGCGCATTCGTCGCGCCGACCGTGTTCACCGATTGCACCGACGAGATGACCATCGTCCGTGAAGAAATCTTTGGCCCGGTGATGGCGATCCTGTCCTACGAGACCGAAGAAGAAGTAATCCGCCGCGCCAACGACACCGACTTCGGCCTGGCCGCCGGTATCGTCACCAAAGACCTGAACCGCGCACACCGCGTGATTCATCAACTGGAAGCCGGTATCTGCTGGATCAACGCCTGGGGCGAGTCCGACGCAAAAATGCCGGTGGGCGGTTACAAGCAGTCGGGCGTGGGTCGTGAAAACGGCATCAGCTCGCTGACCAACTACACACGCATCAAATCGGTACAGGTCGAACTGGGCGATTACGTTTCGGTGTTCTAAGCCCCGAGTCTTGTATTGCCTGCGAGGGCCTCTTCGCGGGCAAGCCCGCTCCCACAGGTCTGGAGTCGTCCATCAAATCTGTGGCAGCTCCCAATCCTTGTGGGAGCTGGCTTGCCAGCGATTCGAGTGCGCAGCACTCGCCGAGGTCCTACCTGACCACATCTAAAGAGGGTGCATTCAATGTCCCAAGAATTCGATTACATCATCATCGGTGCCGGCTCGGCCGGTAACACCCTGGCGACCCGTCTGACTGAAGACGAAGGCGTCACCGTGCTGCTGCTCGAAGCCGGAGGCCCGGACTACCGTTTCGACTTCCGCACACAAATGCCGGCCGCGCTGGCATTCCCGCTGCAGGGTCGTCGCTACAACTGGGCGTACGAAACCGATCCAGAGCCACACATGGACGGTCGCCGGATGGAATGCGGTCGCGGCAAAGGCCTCGGCGGTTCTTCGCTGATCAACGGCATGTGCTACATCCGTGGCAACGCGATGGACTACGACAACTGGGCGAAACTGCCAGGCCTGGAAGACTGGACCTACCTCGACTGCCTGCCGTACTTCCGTAAAGCGGAAACCCGCGACATCGGCCCGAACGACTACCACGGTGGCGACGGCCCGGTCAGCGTGACCACGCCGAAGGCGGGCAACAACCCGCTGTTCCACGCCATGGTCGAAGCCGGCGTGCAGGCCGGTTACCCGCGCACCGAAGACTTGAACGGCTACCAGCAGGAAGGCTTCGGCCCGATGGACCGCACCGTGACGCCGAACGGCCGTCGTGCTTCCACCGCCCGTGGCTACCTCGACATCGCCAAGAAGCGTTCGACCCTGACCATCGTCACCCACGCCCTGACCGACAAGATTCTGTTCGAAGGCAAGCGTGCGGTCGGCGTGCGTTACCTGGTCGGTTCGGCGGAAGAGCGCGTTGAAGCCAAAGCGCGCAAAGAAGTCCTGCTGTGCTCCGGCGCCATCGCTTCGCCACAGATTCTGCAGCGCTCCGGTGTCGGCCCGGCAAAACTGCTGGAAAGCCTCGACATCCCGGTCGTCCATGACCTGCCGGGCGTCGGTGAGAACCTGCAGGATCACCTTGAGCTGTACCTGCAATACGCCTGCACCCAACCAGTCTCGCTGTACCCGTCGCTGCTCTGGTACAACCAGCCGGCCATCGGTGCCGAGTGGCTGTTCAACGGCACCGGTATCGGCGCCAGCAACCAGTTCGAAGCCGGCGGTTTCATCCGGACTCGCGAAGAGTTCGAATGGCCGAACATCCAGTACCACTTCCTGCCGGTGGCGATTAACTACAACGGCAGCAACGGTGTGAAAGAGCACGGTTTCCAGGCGCACATGGGTTCCATGCGCTCGCCGAGCCGTGGCCGCATCCAGGTCAAATCCAAGGATCCGCGCCAGC
Organism: Pseudomonas sp. MWU12-2020; assembly: GCF_023100605.1. Classification (NCBI taxonomy): domain Bacteria; kingdom Pseudomonadati; phylum Pseudomonadota; class Gammaproteobacteria; order Pseudomonadales; family Pseudomonadaceae; genus Pseudomonas; species Pseudomonas sp. MWU12-2020. The sequence goes on along the minus strand of NZ_JALMEX010000004.1, from coordinate 450,809 downwards.
ACCCGAGCATCCTGTTCAACTACATGGCCACCGAGCAGGACTGGCAGGAATTCCGTGACGGCATCCGCCTGACCCGCGAAATCATGCAACAGCCGGCACTGGACGCCTTCCGTGGCCGCGAAATCAGCCCGGGCATCGAAGTGCAAACCGATGAGCAATTGGACAAGTTCATCCGCGAGCACGCCGAAACCGCGTTCCACCCGTCCTGCTCTTGCAAGATGGGCACCGACGAGATGGCCGTAGTGGATGGCGAAGGTCGCGTGCACGGCATGCAGAGCCTGCGTGTGGTCGATGCTTCGATCATGCCGATCATCACCACCGGCAACCTGAACGCGCCGACGATCATGATGGCGGAGAAAATCGCCGACAAGATCCGTGGCCGCAAACCGCTGCCGCGCAGCACCGCTGCCTACTACGTCGCTGGCAATGCGCCGGTGAAAGGCAAGCCGATGCGTGATATCACCCCGGCTGCTCAGTAAGACGTAATACCGAGGCGCTACCTTCGTCGGAACGCCGCCCGGAGACAAGCTCGCTCCCACATTGGAATGCATTTCAAAGGTGGGAGCGAGCTTGCTCGCGAAGGGGCCCTCACATTCAACACAAATTCCCCTGCTGCACAGTAAATCCTCCTACACCCCCTCTTCACTTGATCCTACCCCCACGCAGGCCTACTCTAGACCTCGCGCAACCGTTTCACCCCTCCCCGCCGAATCGCTTCACCCCGCAACTCCATAACAAGGAGGTTCCCGAATGTTCGATTTCCACCCCCAGCTCAAGCAGCGCTTCGCTGCCTTGCGCACGGGCGCCGAGTTTTTTTCCCTGCGGTATGTACGCGAGTCCGGCCAATACCTGTCGGTGCGCAAGAACGTCGCCGAGCCACCAAGCCTGAGCCGCGACGAAGGCGCGATGCTCACCGTGCGGGTCAACGGCGTTGAAGCCTATGCGGCGACCAACGACCTGTCGCAGCAAGGCCTGCAAGCCGCCCTTGAGCGCGCCGAACAGCAGGCCCGGCGACTGAAGCCGCACGCCTTGCTCGACCTGCGCGACCAGCCAGTGTCGAGTGACCGCGCCGATTACTTTTCGCCCAATCTCGAGCAACCCTTCCCGTCCCTGAGCGAGTGCTTCGAGCTGCTCGGCGCGGAATCCGCCTCGGTGCCAAAGGATGAGCGCCTGGTGAACTGGGAAGCGAGCATCGGCATCACCCATGTCGAACAGATCTATCTGAGCAGCGCCGGTGCCGAATTGCGCCAGGCCCAGCGCTTCGTCTACCCGAGCCTGGATGTCACCGCCTACGACGGCAACGACAGCCAGACCCGCTCCCTCGGTCGCGAGAACTTCGGCCAGCAGGGCGGCGCGGACGTGATCAGCCGTTGCGGCCTGGTCGGCGCCGGCCCGAAAGTGGCCGATCAGGCCCTGCAACTGCTGCTCGCGCCGAACACCCCGCAAGGCCCGCGCGATCTGTTGCTGATGCCCGACCAGATGATGCTGCAGATCCACGAGTCCATCGGTCACCCGCTGGAGCTGGACCGCATCCTCGGTGACGAGCGCAACTACGCCGGCACCAGCTTCGTCAAAACCAGTGACTTCGGCAGCCTGCAATATGGCTCGAAGCTGCTCAACGTGACCTTCGATCCAGACATTCCCGAAGAGCTCGCCAGCTACGGCCACGACGACGACGGCAGCAAGGCCAGCAAACAATTCCTGATTCGCGAAGGCTTGCTGCTACGGCCACTGGGCGGCGCGCTGTCGCAGTTCCGCGCCGGTCTCGACGGCGTTGCCAACAGCCGCGCCTGCGGCTGGAACCGGCCGCCGATCGACCGCATGGCCAACCTCAACATCGAGCCGGGCGATCAGTCGCTGACGCAACTGATCAGCGGCATCGAGCATGGCATTCTGATGAGCACCAACCGTTCGTGGTCGATTGACGACGCGCGCAACAAATTCCAGTTCGGTTGCGAGTGGGGTCAGTTGATCGAGAACGGTGAACTTAAAGGTGTGGTGAAAAATCCGAACTACCGGGGCATATCCGCGCACTTCTGGAAGAGTCTGCGCGCGGTCGGCGATGCCGGCACCCGGATGGTGCTGGGCACGCCAAACTGCGGCAAGGGCGAGCCGAACCAGGTGATCCGCGTCGGCCACGCTTCGCCGGCCTGCGTATTCAGCAACGTTGATGTGTTTGGGGGAGACGCCTGATGAGCATTTCGAAGAGTCAGTCCGACGCCTTCAAGGTCATCGTCAATTGGCTGCGCGACAGTGTGCGCGAGCCGGAACAGTTCACGCTCAGCTATGCCGCCGAATCGTCGGCGTTCGTCCGTTTCAACCACGCCAAGGTGCGTCAGGCCGGCCAGGTGCAGCAAGCCGACGTCGGGCTGAAACTGATCAACGACGGCCGCCACGCTGACCTGCACATCACCCTGTCCGGTGATCAGGAAGCCGATCTGCAACGCCTCGCCGAAGGCCTGCAGCAACTGCGCGAAACCCTGCCGCTGCTGCCGCAGGATCCGTACCTGCTGCTCAACCACAACGGCTGGCAGAGCAACAACGTGCAGGAACACCCGTTGCCGGACACCGAGCAGGTGGTCGAGGAAATCTGCACCGCTGCTGAAGGTCTGGATCTGGTCGGTTTCTATGCTGCCGGCCCGATCAGCCGTGGTTTCGCCAGTTCCTCGGGGGCGTTCGGCTGGCATCAAGCCAACAGCTTCAACTTCGACTTCAGCCTGTTCCACGAAAATGGCGAAGCGGTAAAGGCCAGCTACGCCGGGCACGATTGGAGCAGCGAAGGCTTCGCCCGACGCTTCCAGCAGGCCCGCGAGCAACTGGCGTTCCTCGGTCGCCCGCTACGTACTCTGGCACCGGGGCAATACCGGGCTTATCTGGCGCCGGCCGCGCTGGAAGAAATCATGGGCATGCTCAGCTGGGGCGGTTTCTCGGCGCAGTCGATTGCCAGCAAGAGCAGCCCGCTGCAGAAGCTGTATGTCGGCGACCAGACGTTCAGTCCACTGGTATCGCTGGATGAGAAAGTCAGCGAATCGTTGAGTCCGGCGTTTTCCGCCGAGGGTTATCCGCGCAGCGATCTGCGGCTGATCGTCGAAGGCAAGGCCGGTGATCAACTGGTCGGCTCCCGCAGTGCCGCCGAATACGGCCTGACCGCCAACGGTGCCAGCGGCGGCGAATCGCCGAGCGCACTGAACATGGCGGCCGGTGATCTGTCACAGGCAGAGATACTCAAGCAGTTGGGCACCGGGTTGTACATCAGCAACCTGTGGTACCTGAACTTCTCGGATCAACCGGCGGCGCGCCTGACCGGCATGACCCGCTTCGCAACGTTCTGGGTCGAGAACGGCGAGATTCAGGCGCCGGTCAGCACCATGCGTTTCGACGACAGCGCCTACAACCTGCTGGGTTCGCAGCTGGAAGCGTTGACCGCCGAGCGCGAGTTGCTGCTGTCGGCGAGCACGTATAGCCAGCGCAATACGTCGTCGGCGCTGCTGCCGGGGGCGCTGGTGAGCCGACTCACGCTAACGCTATAACACTGTGGCGAGGGAGCTTGCTCCCGCTGGGGTGCGAAGCGCCCCCAAAACCTGTCAACTCGGTGTTCCTGTAATACCGGGTTGGCTGAATTTACGGCTGCTGCGCAGCCGAGCGGGAGCAAGCTCCCTCGCCACAAAAGCTTCAAGCCAGGACAAGCATTCGGATCAATAACCCACAAGAGGTTCCATGCCCACACGCCCGCCTCTCGACGCCATTACCGCCCGCTGGTTGCCGTGGGTCGTCGCCATTGCGTTCTTCATGCAGTCCCTCGACGGGACCATCCTCAACACCGCCCTGCCGGCCATGGCCAGGGATCTGGCCGAAAACCCGTTGCGCATGCAGGGCGTAGTCATCGCCTACATGCTCACCGTCGCCTTGCTGATTCCGGCCTCGGGCTGGATCGCCGACCGCTTCGGCACCAAGAAAATCTTCTTCGGCGCGATCCTGCTGTTCAGTTTCGGCTCACTGCTCTGCGCGTTATCCAGCAGCCTGACCATGCTGGTCGGCGCGCGGGTCATTCAGGGCCTCGGTGGTGCGCTGATGTTGCCCGTCGGGCGTCTGGTGGTACTGCGCGCCTACCCGCGTTCGGAACTGGTGCGGATCATGGGGTTCATCACCATTCCCGGCCTGCTCGGCCCGCTGATTGGCCCGACCATGGGCGGCTGGATGGTGCAATACCTGACGTGGCACTGGATCTTTCTGATCAACCTGCCGGTCGGCCTCATCGGTTGCTACGCGGTGTGGAAATTCATTCCCGACCTGCGCGGCACCGAGCGCACGCGTTTCGACAGCCTCGGTTTCCTGCTGTTCGGCGCGGCGATGATCCTGATCACCATCGCCATGGAAGGCCTGGGCGAACTGCACTTGCCGCACCTGCGGGTGATGTTGCTGCTGTTCGGCGGTCTGGCCTGTCTGGCGGCTTACTGGCTGCGTGCCGGGCGTGTCGAAAATCCACTGTTCTCGCCATCGCTGTTCAAGACCCGGACCTTTGCGGTCGGGATCATTGGCAACCTGTTCGCCCGCCTGGGCAGCGGTGCCCTGCCGTTTCTGGTGCCGTTGCTGCTGCAAGTGGCGCTGGGTTATTCACCGGCGCAAGCCGGGATGAGCATGCTGCCACTGGCGGCGGCGGCAATGATCGCCAAGTGGGTGGCGCGACCGCTGATCGAACGTCTTGGCTATCGCATCGTGCTCACCGGCAACACCCTGGCGCTGGGGATCATGCTGGCGAGCATGGGCCTGGTCAGTGAACAGACGCCGTACTGGTTGCTGCTGTGCCTGCTGGCGATTCTCGGCGCAATCAACTCGCTGCAGTTCACCGCGATGAACACCGTGACCCTGATCGACCTCGACGACGCCAGTGCCAGCAGCGGCAACAGCTTGCTGTCGGTGGTGGCGCAACTGTCGCTGAGTCTGGGGGTGGCCTGCGCCGGTGCGCTGCTTGGCGGCTTCACGGCGGAGATCGGCAACGACGGCGTCGAAACCGTGTTGGGCGCATTCCAGCTGACGTTTGTCACGGTCGGAGTGATGGCGATGCTGGCGGCGACGATCTTCTCGCAACTGTCGAAAGAGGACGGCCGCCGGGTCAAACGCCCGGATGAACACATCGAACACTAGACAGTGTCATGTCTTGTGAATGCTTTTGTGGTGAGGGGATTTATCCCCGATGGGGTGCGAAGCGCCCCCTGAAAAGGTTGAATGCGATCAGCCTGATGTACTGAGGTGACAGATTCTGGGGCTGCTTCGCAGCCCATCGGGGATAAATCCCCTCACCACAGATAAATTCACTCACCACAGATAAATCACCTTGCCTCGGGTTTCAGGCACTGTTCGTCCAGAACTTTCGAGGAAAGTGGCACGGGGCTGCTACACTGCGCGACATTTTGTTTTGCAGGCCAGTCCCGTGACCACCATCGCCACCGCTTTTAATACTCTGCCGCTGTCCGCCGCCATGCTGGCTAACCTCGAATCCCTCGGTTATGCCCAGATGACGCCGATCCAGGCGCAGAGCTTGCCGGTGATCCTCAAGGGGATGGACCTGATCGCCCAGGCCAAGACCGGCAGCGGCAAGACCGCCGCGTTCGGCATCGGCCTGCTGAACCCGATCAACCCGCGCTACTTCGGTTGCCAGGCGCTGGTGATCTGCCCGACCCGTGAGCTGGCCGACCAGGTCGCCAAGGAAGTCCGGCGTCTGGCCCGTGCCGAGGACAACATCAAGGTCCTGACCCTGTGCGGCGGTGTGTCGTTCGGCCCGCAGATCGCTTCGCTGGAGCACGGCGCGCACATCATCGTCGGCACCCCGGGACGAATCCAGCAGCACCTGCGCAAGGGTTCGCTGGTGCTCGACGGTCTGAACACGCTGATCCTCGACGAAGCCGACCGCATGCTCGACATGGGCTTCTACGACGCCATCGAAGACATCATCGAAAAGACTCCGGCACGCCGTCAGACCCTGCTGTTCTCCGCCACCTATCCGGTGGGCATCAAGCAACTGGCGTCGAAATTCATGCGCGATCCGCAAACGGTGAAAGCCGAAGCGTTCCATGACGACACGCAGATCGAACAGCGCTTCTACGAAATTTCTCCGGAAGAGCGCATGAGCGCAGTGACCAAAGTCCTGCACCACTTCCGCCCGGACTCCTGCGTGGCGTTCTGCTTCACCAAGCAGCAGGTGCAGGAAACCGTCGATCACCTGACCTCCAAAGGCATCTCCGCCGTCGGCCTGCATGGCGATCTGGAACAGCGTGACCGCGACCAGGTGCTGGCGATGTTCGCCAACCGCAGTACGTCGGTCCTGGTCGCCACCGACGTGGCCGCCCGTGGTCTGGACATCGATGCGCTGGACATGGTGATCAACGTCGAGCTGGCCCGTGACTCGGAAATCCACATTCACCGCGTTGGCCGTACCGGTCGTGCCGGCGAGAAAGGCATCGCGGTCAGCCTCGTTGCGCCGTCCGAAGCGCATCGCGCGCAAGCCATCGAACAGTTGCAGAAAGCTCCGCTGAACTGGGATCAGGTCGACAACCTCAAGTCCCAGGGCGGCGCCCCGCTGCAGCCACCGATGAGCACGCTGTGCATCGCCGGCGGGCGTAAAGACAAAGTGCGTCCGGGCGACATCCTCGGCGCACTGACCGGCGACGCCGGCATCCCGGGCGCGCAGGTGGGCAAGATCGCGATCTTCGACTTCCAGTCTTATGTGGCCGTTGAACGCACCGTGGTCATGCAGGCGCTGCAGCGCTTGAACAACGGCAAGATCAAGGGCCGTTCGCTGCGCGTGCGGGTTTTGTAAACGATCTTCGCCCCAAAGAAGATCTCCTGTGGGAGCGGGCTTGCTCGCGAATGCAATCTGTCAGTCGACATCATGTTGAATGACACACCGCTTTCGCGAGCAAGCCCGCTCCCACAATTTGTTTTGTAGCGACCCACCAAGAGGACACCGTTTTGCGCTCTACCGAAGTCGTGATCATTGGCGCTGGCGCCGCAGGGTTGATGTGTGCACTGACCGCTGCCGGGCGTGGGCGTCAGGTGTTGCTGCTCGACCACGCGAACAAGGCCGGCAAGAAAATCCTGATGTCCGGTGGTGGCCGCTGCAATTTCACCAACATGTACACCGAGCCGGGCAATTTCCTCTCGCACAATCCGCATTTCTGCAAATCGGCACTGGCGCGCTACACCCAGTGGGATTTCATCGGCATGGTCGCCAAGCACGGCGTGCCGTACCACGAGAAGAAACTCGGCCAGTTGTTCTGCGATAACAAATCCAGCGACATCCTCGGCATGCTGCTCGACGAGTGCGATCAGGTCGGCGTCGAGCTGCACCTGGACACCTCGATCCAGACCATCGAGAAAGTCGAGAACGGTTACCTGCTCGACACCACCCTCGGCCAAGTTCAGTGCCAATCGCTGGTGATTGCCACCGGCGGGCTGTCGATCCCGACGCTGGGCGCTACAGGCTTCGGTTATCAGGTGGCCAAACAGTTCGGCCATGAACTGCTGCCGACCCGCGCCGGGCTGGTGCCGTTCACCATCACCGATCAGCTCAAGGAACTGTGCACCGAGCTGTCCGGTACTTCGGTGGATTGTCTGGTCAGCTGCAACGAGCAGAGCTTTCGCGAGAACATTCTGTTCACTCACCGTGGCCTCAGCGGCCCGGCGATTCTGCAGATCTCGTCGTTCTGGGAGCCGGGTGACACCGTGGAGATCAACCTGCTGCCGGATCACGATACCGCCGCATGGCTGCAGCAGCAAGTAGCCGAACGCCCGAACAGCGAGCTGAAAACTTTGCTTGGTGAGATCTTCACCAAGAAGATGGCCAATCTGCTGGCGGACAACTGGTTCGTTTCCAAACCGATGAAGCAGTACACCCACGCCGAACTGGCGCAGATCGCCGACAAGCTCGGCAGCTGGAAAGTCGTCCCGGCCGGCACCGAAGGCTACCGCACCGCCGAGGTCACGCTGGGTGGCGTCGATACCCGCGAGGTGTCGTCCAAGACCATGGAATCGCTGAAAAGCCCTGGCCTGTATTTTGTCGGCGAAGTGCTCGACGTCACCGGGCATCTGGGCGGTTTCAACTTCCAGTGGGCCTGGGCCTCCGGCTACGCGGCTGCGCAGTACGTCTGATCCAACACAAATCAAAAACTGTGGGAGCGGGCTTGCTCGCGAATGCGCTGGATCAGTCGACATACATGTTGAATGACACACCGCTTTCGGGAGCAAGCCCCCTCCCACAGTTGTTATGTGGGATGCAGTAAGGAACACTTTTTGCTGTCAGATGTGATCGGCGCCATTGCGTCGGCGTCATTACTGGCTCAATTTAGCGGCATCGCCTCGGAAGGCCTTCGCACTTCATGTCCTCGAACTCGTTTCGTCAGTCTTTGCGGCGCCTGTGGGCGCTGGATAAATTCAGCTACAGCGTGCGGGTGTTCATCGCCCTGACCGGCAGCATGGCGCTGTGTTGGTATCAGGATGAAATGGGCCTGTTGATCCCGTTGTTCCTGGGGATTATCGCCAGCGCCCTGGCCGAGACCGACGACAGTTGGCAGGGCCGTCTAAACGCACTGGCAGTGACACTGGTGTGTTTCAGCATCGCCGCGCTGTCGGTGGAACTGCTCTTCCCCTACCCCATCGTATTTGCCATTGCTCTGGCACTGGCCAGCTTCGGCCTGACCATGCTCGGCGCGCTCGGCGAGCGTTACGGTGCGATCGCCTCGGCGACGTTGATTCTGTCGGTCTACACCATGATCGGCGTGGATCAGCGCGGCGGCGCGGTCACCGATTTCTGGCACGAACCGATGCTGCTGGTGGCCGGTGCCGCGTGGTACGGCCTGCTCTCGGTACTGTGGCAGGCGATGTTTTCCAACCAGCCGGTGCAGCAGAGTCTGGCGCGGCTGTTCCGTGAACTCGGCTTCTACCTGAAGCTGAAAGCCTCGCTGTTCGAGCCGATCCGCCAACTGGACGTCGAGGGGCGGCGACTGGAACTGGCGCAGCAGAACGGTCGAGTGGTAGCGGCGCTGAACAGTGCCAAGGAAATCATTCTGCACCGGGTCGGCAACGGCCGCCCGGGTTCGAAAGTCAGCCGTTATCTGAAGCTGTATTTCCTCGCCCAGGACATCCACGAACGCGCCAGCTCTTCGCACTATCCGTACAACGCGCTGGCCGATGCGTTCTTTCACAGCGACGTGCTGTTCCGCTGCCAGCGTTTGTTGCGCCAGCAGGGCAAGGCCTGCCGCGCGTTGGCCGAATCGATCCAGATGCGCCAGCCGTTCGTTTACGACGCCAGTTTTGCCGAAGCGCTGACTGACCTCGATGCCTCCCTTGAACACCTGCGCATCCAGAGCAATCCGGCGTGGCGCGGCCTCCTGCGTTCGCTGCGCGCACTGGCAGCCAACCTCGGCACCCTCGACCGTTTGCTCAGCGACGCGAGCAACCCGGATGCCTTGGCGGACGCCACCGACAGCAGCCTGCTCGACCGCTCGCCGCGCAACCTCAAGGACGTGTGGATTCGCCTGCGTACGCAACTAACACCGACTTCCCTGCTGTTCCGCCATGCCCTGCGCTTGCCGCTGGCGCTGAGTATCGGCTACGGCATGGTGCACTTGATTCACCCGTCGCAGGGCTACTGGATCATCCTGACCACCCTGTTCGTCTGCCAGCCGAACTACGGCGCGACCCGGCGCAAACTCGGGCAGCGGATTCTCGGCACCGCCATCGGCCTGACCGTGGCGTGGGCACTGTTCGATCTGTTCCCCAGCCCGCTGGTGCAGTCGTGTTTCGCGATCGCCGCCGGGGTGGTGTTCTTTACCAACCGCACCACGCGCTACACGGTGGCGACCGCCGCGATCACGATCATGGTGCTGTTCTGCTTCAACCAGATCGGCGATGGCTACGGGCTGTTCCTGCCGCGCCTGTTCGATACCCTGCTCGGCAGCCTGATCGCCGGCCTGACGGTGTTCCTGTTCCTGCCGGACTGGCAGGGTCGACGCCTGAATAAAGTGCTGGCCAACACCCTGACCTGCAACAGCATCTATCTGCGCCAGATCATGCAGCAATACGCCGCCGGCAAGAGCGACGACCTCGCCTATCGCCTGGCCCGACGCAACGCGCACAACGCCGATGCGGCGTTGTCGACCACCTTGGCCAACATGCTGATGGAGCCGGGGCATTTCCGGAAGGAGGCGGATGTCGGCTTCCGTTTCCTGGTGCTGTCACACACCCTGCTCAGCTACCTGTCCGGGCTCGGCGCGCATCGCGAAACGCAGCTACCGGCGGACGTGCGCGAACAGCTGATCGACGGCGCCGGGGTGAAACTGGCCGCGAGCATCGACGACATCGCCCAGGGCCTGGCGAACAAGCAACCAGTGGCGATTCAGAGTGACGAAGAGGAAGCGCTGGCCAACGAGTTGGAGCAGATGCCGGACGAGATCGATGAAGGGCAACGGCTGGTGCAGACCCAACTGGCGTTGATCTGCCGGCAGCTGGGGCCGTTGCGGACGTTGGCGGCGCACCTGATCAAGGACACCAGCGAAGCCTGAGTTTTGCGGTGTTTGTCAGGGCCTCTTCGCGAGCAAGCCCGCTCCCACAGGAGAACGCATTTCAAACTGTGGGAGCGGGCTTGCTCGCGAAAGGGCCATCAGCCACACAGCCATTTCCGGATCAACCCCTACATCCCATGCTGGCGCAGCAACTTGTCATAACTCCCATCCGCCTTCATCGCCGCAATCGCCTTATCAAACCCGGCCACAATCTGTTCATGCTCAGGGTTCTTCAGGCTCACCAGAATGTGCAGGCTGTTCTCGCTCAACGGCTTGGGCAAAAACTCCACGGCGTTGCGCACTTTGGGTGATTCGCGGGCCAGGTAATAACGCGCGACGTATTCATCTTCCAGGGTCAGCTTGACCCGATCCGCCGCGAGCATGCGCACGGCCATGGCGAAGTTATGCACAGGGACTTTCTCGAGCGCGGTATCCGCATCGAACGCCTGCGAGTAGGCATAGCCGCGCACCACCGCCACCGAATAGGTGTGCAGTTGCTCCAGGTTGCTGTAGTCCAGCGGCGTGTCTTTGCGCTTGAGAAAGCGGATGCGATTGAGCAGGTATTCGCCAGAGAACTGGCCGAGTTTGGTGCGTTCGTCGTTGTACCAGGCGTTGACCAGAACGTCGTAGCGCCCCTCGCCAACCCCCAGCAGCGCCCGCGCCCACGGCACCTGCTCGTAGTCGCTGGCATAACCGGCCCGCGCCAGCGCGGTGCTGACGATGTCGGTGGCCAGGCCGCCGTTGACCAGCGTGTCGTCGGTAAACGGTGGCCAGATATCGAACACCAGCCGCAACTTGTCCGCTGCGGCGGTTTGGGCCAGCAAGAGCAATCCGACCAACGCAAAGGCTCGATGCAGTCGCGGCATGCTTGAAAATCCTTAGCGGGCGAGTTGCCCGGCGTGTTTTCAGTCAAAACCCCAAGGCCCCTTACCGGCGAAACCCAGGCCCTAACATTAGCTCATTGAAGCCAGTGCACAGCGCTTTCCAGCAGATTACACAAAGCAGCCGCCGCCGCGAGAAAGGAATGATGGCATTTTGACCTTTGTCACAGACTCTTCCGCCATACAGACATCCAGGGCCTGTGCGCTTAGTATCGGGCGACGGAGTTCAAGGAGTTGGAAGATGACAATCGAGTGGATCTGCAAGCATCACAGCGATCTGGGCAAAGAGCAGCTGTACGCGCTGTTGAAGCTGCGCTCGGAGGTGTTCGTGGTCGAACAGAAATGCGCCTACCCGGACCTCGACGGCCAGGATCTGGACGGCGACACCCATCACCTCATGGGTTGGGAAGATGATCAGTTGATGGCCTATCTACGCCTGCTGGATCCCGAATCCCAGGGCGGTGACGTGGTGATCGGCCGCGTGATCATTGCGCCGCAGGGCCGTGGCAAAGGGCTGGGGCATGTGATGATGGAACACGCACTGAAACAGGCCGAGAAGCATTGGCCGCAGGTGCCGATCTATCTGTCGGCGCAGGCGCATTTGCAGGGGTATTACGGCAGGTACGGGTTTGTCGTGGCGGGTGAGGAGTATCTGGAGGATGACATTCCGCACATAGGCATGCGTCGTCCTTGAGGGCCCCTTCGCGAGCAAGCCCGCTCCCACATTTTGATCGCATTCCATCTGAAGGAACTCGGTCTACTGTGGGAGTGAGCCTGCTCGCGAAGGCGTCAGCTCAGGCACTGCGAAACTCAGGGATACTCCAGCACAGCCTTGATCTGCCGCAGATTACGCTCGATCCACCCGCGATCAATCGCCCCCCACTCGCGAATCCGATAGCGCCCGGCATGGTTGCGCGCGCCCTCTTCCTGCTCGAATTCACAGACGATATCCAGATCCGCCAGCGCGGCGATCGTGTCCTGCGCCGTGCGCCGGGGCATGCCGGTCACTTCGGTCAGCGCCGGGACGCTTGGGGCCAGGCCGCTGTCGATCAGGTAGGCCACATACAGGCGCCGGTAAAAACTGCTTTTGGTCTTGCTGACGTCCATCCACACGCTCCTTGTTAACGGCTATTGCAGATCCCGCCACGTCAGGTACACCCGCAGATCGAACTCGACCTGGTGATACCCCGGCAGCATGTGCTCGCACAATTTATAGAAGGCCTTGTTGTGGTCCGATTCCTTGAAGTGCGCCAGTTCATGCACGACGATCATCTTCAGGAACTCGGGCGCTGCCTCCTTGAACAACGAGGCGATGCGAATCTCTTTCTTGGCCTTGAGCTTGCCGCCCTGCACCCTTGAGACCGTGGTGTGCAGGCCCAGCGCGCGGTGCGTCAGGTCGAGGCGGTTGTCGAACAGCACCTTGTCGATGGCCGGCGCGTTGCGCAGGTATTCCTGCTTCAGGTCCAGCGCGTAGCTGTACAGCGCCTTGTCGCTCTGCACATCGTGACGCCCCGGATAGCGTTGGCTCAGGTAGTCACCCAGACGCTGTTCGGCGATCAGTTTGCGCACCTGATCCTGCAATTGCGCGGGGTAGGCCTGGAGGTATTTCAACGCAGTCATGGACACGGCAACACGGTTCGAAAAGAGCGCCAGTGTAGCGAATTCAAACCGGCAGCGTGCCCCAGTCGAAGGGCTCGGCGAAGCTGGCGGCGTCTTCGGAGGTCAGCGGGCGCGCCACTAGGAAACCCTGCACATATTCGCAGCCATGCGCTTGCAGCCATTGGTACTGTTCGATGGTTTCCACGCCTTCGGCGATCACCAGCAAACCGTACTGCTTGCACAGATTGATCACGTTGCTGACCAGCGCCGCGTCGCGCGTCGAATCCGGCAGCCGCGCAATCAGGTGTCGATCGAGCTTGAGCGTGTCCAGTTCCAGATCACGCAGATGCGCCAGCGAACACGGTCCCGAACCAAAATCATCCAGCGCCACGCGCACCCCGAGATTACGCAGCAGGCGCAGCTGTTTGCGGGTCTCGTCGGGGTTGTGCATCAGCGCGTCTTCGGTGATTTCCACCTCCAGTTGCCGCGGCTGCAACGAATGCCGCTCCAGCACCTGGCGTAACTCGGTGACCAGGTTCGGCAGCCCGAACTGGGTGTTGCTCAAACTCACGCCAAGCACCAGATCTTCGGCGAACAGGGTTTCCCAGGCTTTGCGCTGGCCGGCGCCGCGATGATAGATCCAGCTGCCGAGTCGACTGATCAGCCGCGCTTCTTCCAGCAACGGCAGGAACAACCCCGGCGGCACATCGCCGACGCTCGGATGCTGCCAGCGCAGCAACGCCTCGAAACCGCGGATCTGCCCGCTGTCGATCGCGACCTGTGGCTGATACACCAGATTGAAATCGCGGTTCTCGATGGCGTTGCGCACGCTCTCCTCGAGCATCAGCCGCGAGCGGGCGCGACCGTTCATTTCGTGATCATAAAAACGATACTGCTGACGCCCGGCGCGCTTCGCCTCATACATGGCGATGTCCGAGGCGCGCAGCAAGCCGTCGAGGTTAGAACCGCAGTCCGGGTAGGTGGCAATGCCGATACTCGCGCCGAGGGCGATATCCAGCCCTTCGATTTGCTGACAGATCGACACCCGTTCGATGAGTTTCTCGGCGATTTTCGCCGCTTGCTCGGGGAATTCCAGATCGAGCAGCGCAGTGAACTCATCACCGCCCATGCGCGCGAGAATATCGAACGGTCGCAGGCAGGCTTTCAATTGCTCGGAGACCCAGCGCAGCACCCGATCGCCGGCATCGTGGCCGAGGGAATCGTTGACCCGCTTGAAACCATCGAGGTCGAGGTACAACAGCACCCAACTGCTGTCGCTGCGTTCACCGCGCAGCAGCAGGTTTTCCACCGTCTGATAAAAGCCCCGGCGATTGAGCAGACCGGTCAACGGATCGGTGACTGCCTGAAATTCCAGCTGCTGATGCAGGTGACGCACCACCGACATGTCCAGCACCGTCACCACCATCGCCCGCTGCTCGGCCGGCAACGGCGCGCAGGACAACGCCACCGGCACCTGCTGCCCCGGCGCCGTCCGCAACAACGCATCGTGCAGACGCAGGGTCTCTCCGCGTTTATAGCCGGCCAACAACTCGGAATCGGCCCACAGCGGGATGTGCGGTTTCTGCAGATAATCGAGAAATTCCTCGCCCTCCAGCTCCTTCACCGGTGCATTCAGCAGCCGCGAAATCGCCGGGTTGGCGAAGCGGATCAAGCCGTCCTCGCCGAGCACCAGAATGCCTTCCGCCGCGTTATCCAGCACCGAGGCATTGAAGGCCCGCGCGACCTCCAGATCATGACTCAGGCGCTGCAAGGCACGGCGGTTGCGCTGGTGTTCGAGCAACGCCTGGACTTTCGGTTTGAGGATCTGCGGATCGAACGGCTTGAACAGATAATCCACCGCACCACTGGCGTAGCCCTTGATCACGGCGTCCTGTGACTGTTCGTTGGCGGTGAGGAAAATGATCGGTGTGAGGCGTGTGCGCTGACTGCCGCGCATCAGTCGCGCGACTTCAAAGCCGTCCATGCCCGGCATCTGCACATCCAGCAGCACCAGGTCGACGTCGTGTTCGAGCAGCAGATTGAGCGCCTCGAAGCCGGAGGCGGCGGTCATGACGTGCCAATCCTGACGCTGCAGCAACGCGCGCATGCTGATCAGGTTTTCAGGGTAATCATCAACGATCAAAAGGACAGAGCTGCCTTCACCTGGCTGGGGTTGCGCGCATTCCATGCTGCTTCTCTTGTCGGGACATCTCTTGTCGGGATATCGGTCGGTTTCTTGTGAAAACCGTACAGTTACTGAGTCATCACTCTAGTCCCGGAACTGTGAAAGCAGAAGCTGTCACGCCGCCATCATTTAGCCAAAGCGACGATTTACCGACTAACGGTCACCCCTGCAGCCCGCGGAAACCGGCACAGATGGCATTTCGACAGGATGTTGACGCCAATCATCTGCCAAACGGGCGTTAACAAAAAAGTCCTCTACGCTTATAAAGGCCGCCCGAAAAGGCGCGGGCTAGAGCTTCTGGCACTCGCGTTCAGGATGAATTGAGTGGAAGAACCGACATGATCGATCTCGCAACCTGGAACCTCAGCGTTCCCGTCGGCAATCCGCCGTACATCGTCGAAACCTCCAAACTGGTGAATGGCTTCAAGGATCAGTACTTCCATTCCGACAGCGGCACGCTGTTTTTCTGGTCCCCGGTCACCGGGTCAAAAACCGAAAACGCCATCTACCCGCGCACCGAACTGCGCGAAACCTTCAGCAACGGCACCCTGCGCAACTGGTACTACCCGGACGCCGACAACACCCTGCGCGCGACCCTCGCAGTGAACAAGGTGCCCAGCTCCGGCAAGATCGTCATCGGCCAGATCCACGCCTATGAAAGCCAGAAGCCGATGGTCAAGCTCGAATACCAGTACAAGGAAAAGACCCAGACCGGCAACCTGGTGATCAAGGTCCGCATGCACCCGGACGATGACGAAAGCCGTGTCATCACCCTGGCGACCGGTATCAAACTGGACAACGAATTCAACTACCTGATCCACCTCAGCCCCGGCGGCGCACTCGGCGTGAGCGCGGCAGGCTATCAGTGGGATTCACAGATCAGCGCAACCTGGCGGAATAAGCCGCTGTACTTCAAGGCTGGCGTGTATGTGCAGGACAACACCGGGTATACCAGTGAGGGTGGGCAGGTGACATTTACCAAGCTGGATATTGATCACGACAAATAAAACTGGCGCGCATCCACAGGTGATGCAAAACCCAAAAAACGGCAGACTCTATGAGTCTGCCTTACGGCATCAGACCAATGTCAGCTACGGTTTTCATAGAACTCAAAATCACCTTCTACTTCAAAGACCCCTTTCTCAAATAGATTAAAGACTCCTTTGGGCCGGTGCCCGCTTCTGGTCAATTCAAAGGTACCACTCGCATGTTTATCACCGGCTTCCGAGTCTAATTCTAGTTGCGCCCAAATCGGGCCATGATCATTCCCCTCTAGTTTGTATTCTTTACCAACGACAAGGTCTTTTTTAAATCTAACCGCCATATAATATTCATGCCCCCCAAAAGTCCTATACCGGGGATTAAGAAAAAAAAACTCTTCGTCAGCGTACAACCCTTCATCCTTAAGATTAAGCGGGTGAGAACCATACTCTGGATGCTTGTAAGTGATATTCAGTTTACCCAAAAATCCCTTATCAGCTTCAAATTCGTTTTTCATATCTTCGCCCTACAAAATAAGTGAGTTCGAAGCTTAATTTTTCAACTGGCCCGGCACACCTGTTATATCTGACAGGTTTTTATATTAATAAAGCATATATTCAATACTTCTAATACCCAAAATATCCACTGATCGGGTTTAGACGCGGACGCGTGCGAGCGGACTCATGACGGTCAAATGTAGCGTTTACGCCACAGTTAACTTTGAAAGTTAAAGAGACAGTACATGGTTCACGCTCTATTAATAAGCCGCCTCGCCGCCCAGTTACGCATAAAGCGTCTGAATCGCGGACTAACGCAAGCGCAACTCGCCGACCTCGCGATAGAGAAAGGCACCCATTCCGTGGGCATGAACGTCTATGCACGTATTATTGCCGCTCTGGATTGCGAGCACCGTCGTTCCGGCAGTGATGCTTACGCTTGAAGCGCTAGCGGAAATATTTGTTTAATTACGCCCATAAAAAACCCGCCTCTCGGCGGGTTTCTCACATGGACAGCTATTGCCTCAATACTTCACTAAGTAAAAAGAATTCACATGTCTGTGGATTCTAAAGCCAGAGGGCTTACTCCGGTTGCTTGGGGAGTGTGACAGGAGCTGGCCCCTTGGAGTTTTTGAGGTTTTCCGTTTTTGGCTCAACTGGCAGGGTAACCGGGGCCGGGCCTTTGGGTTTAACGTCCTTAATAGTCATTGCTGTGTACTCCATTACGAGGTGGAGTCTTATCTTGTGAGTATCGCTTGAGGCTGCCTACTGTCAGATCTGACAGTCATTGAGATCTATTGGAAATAAGCAAAACTCAGTTAGATCAATTTATCAGGTACTCCTCATGAACAGTGTCGCTACACGAAGAAATCACCACCCATAAAAAACCCGCCTCTCGGCGGGTTTTTTATCAGCGCAGCTCAACGTTCAGGCTTAGTTCACCTTGGCGTTCAACTCACCCTTCAGATAACGCTGGAACATCGCTTCCAGCGAGATCGGCTTGATCTTCGAAGCATTACCGGCAGTACCGAACGCTTCATAACGAGCGATACATACATCACGCATCGCCGTCACGGTCGCGCCGAAGAATTTACGTGGGTCGAATTCGCTCGGGTTGGTGGCCATCAGGCGACGCATGGCGCCGGTGGATGCCAGGCGCAGGTCGGTGTCGATGTTGACCTTGCGTACGCCGTACTTGATGCCTTCGACGATTTCTTCAACCGGTACGCCGTAGGTTTCTTTGATGTCGCCGCCGTACTGGTTGATGATCGCCAGCCACTCTTGTGGCACGGACGAGGAACCGTGCATCACCAGGTGGGTGTTCGGGATGCGTTTGTGGATTTCCTTGATGCGGTCGATCGCCAGCACGTCGCCGGTAGGTGGCTTGGTGAACTTGTAGGCGCCGTGGCTGGTGCCGATGGCGATAGCCAGGGCATCGACCTGAGTCTTTTTGACGAAGTCAGCGGCTTCTTCCGGGTCGGTCAGCATCTGGCTGTGATCCAGAACGCCTTCAGCGCCGATGCCGTCTTCTTCACCGGCCATGCCGGTTTCCAGCGAACCCAGGCAGCCCAGCTCGCCTTCAACCGAAACGCCGCAGGCGTGAGCCATGGCCACGGTTTGCTGGGTAACGCGGACGTTGTACTCGTAGTCGGTCGGGGTCTTGCCGTCTTCGCCGAGGGAGCCGTCCATCATCACCGAGCTGAAGCCCAGCTGGATGGAGCGCTGGCAGACGTCAGGGCTGGTGCCGTGGTCCTGGTGCATGCACACCGGGATGTGCGGGAATTCTTCGATCGCGGCCAGGATCAGGTGACGCAGGAATGGCGCGCCGGCGTATTTGCGAGCGCCGGCCGAAGCCTGGACGATCACCGGGGAGTCAGTCTTGTCAGCGGCTTCCATGATGGCGCGCATCTGCTCAAGGTTGTTGACGTTGAAGGCTGGAACGCCGTAGCCGAACTCGGCTGCGTGGTCCAGCATCTGGCGCATGCTGATAAGTGCCATTGTGTGTGTCTCTCCCGGTTGAGGGTCGTTAATCGTGCCAGCCTGCCGGAGCGGCGGCGGCTATTCAAGTGATTGCAGATCGGGGGTCGAAGCCCGGTCTGGTGATTCGATAAAGCAAATTTTTCAGGACTACGCAGAACCCGTGTGGGAGCGGGCTTGCTCGCGAATGCGGTTCAACATTCAACATCACCGCAAGCTGATTCACCGCTTTCGCGAGCAAGCCCGCTCCCACATTCGGATCTCTGTACATCAATTCAATCGTGTTACTGCGCCTTGCAGCCGCGGCCGATCAGGTCATTGGTGGCGACCCAGTACACCAGGCCTTCGTCACCCTTGACGTGAAACGCCAGCATGCCGTCGCTGTACAGCACGCCCGACGCGCCCGGTTCTTCTTTCAGGCGATAGACCTGATCGCCGCCGCCCAGTCGAACATCGACTTCCTTCTGGCTGGCATCGGTGTAGCGCCACAGCACTTTGGCCTGGCTGTCGCAGGTCCATTTCGTCCAGTTGTCAGCAGGGGCGGACGACTGAAACAGATTCATCTGCGCGCAACCGCCCAACAATGCCAACGCCGCAATGGCGATCAAGCCTTTCATCCGTGTTCCTCGACTGACGGCGCACGCCGCCAGCCCTGAGTTAAAGAGTCAGACCGGTCAAGGACAACCATGTTCCTTGGCCGGGGTTTGCGTCTCGTACTTGTCCAGGCCATCCGGCCCCGAGCGCTTGTTCAGCACCGGGTTGGTTTCGGCCTGCCAGTCGGCCTGGTAGCAGCCTTTCTGCACCGCATCCGGCGCAGGTGTCGCCTCGGCCTTAGGGTTACTCCCGCAGGCCGCCAATGTACCGGTCAGCAACAACAGCACTAACGACTTGACCATGTAACCACTCCTTTGCCTGGCCAAACGGGCGGCCTCAGGCCTTGGCCCGGCTTTCCAGAACTTCAACGGCCGGCAGCACCTTGCCTTCGACGAATTCGAGGAACGCGCCACCACCGGTGGAAATGTAGGAGATTTGCTCAGCCACGCCATATTTATCGATGGCCGCCAGGGTGTCGCCACCGCCGGCAATGGAGAACGCCGCGCTGTCAGCGATGGCCTGGGCCAGCACTTTGGTGCCGTTGCCGAACTGGTCGAATTCGAACACGCCGACCGGGCCGTTCCACAGGATGGTTTTCGACGATTTCAGCAGTTCGGCGAAGTTGGCGGCGGTCTGCGGGCCAATGTCCAGAATCATGTCGTCAGCAGCCACGTCAGCGATCAGCTTGACGGTGGCTTCGGCGCTTTCCGCGAATTCCTTGGCGACGACCACGTCCACCGGCAGCGGCACGCTGACCTTGGCGGCGATGGCGCGTGCGGTGTCCAGCAGGTCCGGCTCGTACAGCGACTTGCCGACCGGGTGACCGGCAGCAGCCAGGAAGGTGTTGGCGATGCCGCCACCGACGATCAGTTGATCGCAGATCTGGCTCAGGCTGTTGAGTACGTCGAGTTTGGTCGACACCTTGGAGCCGGCAACAATCGCGGCCATTGGCTTGGCCGGTGCACCCAGCGCCTTGCCCAGTGCGTCCAGCTCAGCGGCCAGCAGCGGGCCGGCAGCGGCGACTTTGGCGAACTTGGCCACGCCGTGGGTCGAACCCTCGGCGCGATGCGCGGTGCCGAAGGCGTCCATCACGAACACGTCGCACAGGGCGGCGTATTGCTGGGCCAGGTCGTCGGCGTTCTTTTTCTCGCCCTTGTTGAAGCGTACGTTTTCGAACAGCACGATGTCGCCGGCCTTGACGTCAACGCCGCCCAGGTAATCGGCCACCAGCGGCACTTCGCGGCCCAGGGCCTTGCTCAGGTAGTCGGCGACTGGCTTGAGGCTGTTCTCGGCGGAGAACTCGCCTTCGGTCGGACGGCCCAGGTGCGAACACACCATCACCGCCGCGCCTTTTTCCAGGGCCAGCTTGATGGTCGGCAGCGAAGCCAGGATACGCGCATCGCTGGTGACAACACCGTCCTTGACTGGGACGTTGAGGTCTTCGCGGATCAATACGCGCTTACCTTGCAGATCGAGGTCGGACATCTTCAACACGGTCATGGGTCGCACTTCCTGAGTAGCTGTTCTTAGAGAGCAGGTTTTTTTGAAATCGCTGTTTGCAGATAGTGTTCTGCAACGTCCAGCATTCGGTTGGCAAAACCCCATTCGTTGTCGAACCAGGCCAGGATGTTCACCAGCTTCGGGCCGGAAACACGGGTCTGACTGGCATCGACGATGGCCGAATGTGGGTCATGGTTGAAATCACAGCTGGCATGCGGCAACTCGGTGTAGGCCAGCAGACCTTTGAGCGGGCCATTGGTGGCGGCCTCGCGCAGGATCCGGTTGACCTCGTTCGCGTCGGTCGCGGTGGCGGTCTGCATCGTGATGTCGAGGCAGGACACGTTGACCGTCGGCACGCGTACGGCTTTGGCCTGAATTCGCCCGGCAAGTTCCGGCAGCAGGCGCTCGATGCCACGCGCCAGACCAGTGGACACCGGGATCACCGACTGGAACGCCGAACGGGTGCGGCGCAGGTCTTCGTGGTGATAAGCGTCGATCACCGGCTGATCGTTCATCGCCGAGTGGATGGTGGTGATCGACACGTAATCCAGGCCAATCGCCTTGTCCAGCAGACGCAACAGCGGCACGCCGCAGTTGGTGGTGCAGGAGGCGTTGGATACCAGCAGTTCGGCGCCGGTCAGGCAATCCTGATTGACGCCGTAGACGATGGTGGCGTCGACATCCGCCTCGCTGGCCATCGGCTGCGAGAACAGCACGCGTGGCGCGCCGGCGTCGAGGAAACGCTGGCCGTCTTCACGGGTGTGATAGGCGCCAGAGCACTCCAGCACCAGATCGACGCCAAGAGCGGCCCAATCGATGCCTTCGGGGGTGGCACTGCGCAAGACCTTCACGCAGTCGCCATTAATATGCAGACAATCGCCTTCTACTCGCACTTCGCCGGGAAAGCGGCCGTGGGTGGAGTCGAAGCGTGTCAGGTATTCGATGCTGGCCATGTCCGCCAGATCGTTGATCGCGACAATTTCAAACCCTGCCTTCGCCCCTCGCTCAAACAATGCACGCAAGACGCAACGACCAATCCGGCCGTAGCCGTTGAGTGCAACTTTGTAGGGACGCGGTTGAGGCATGGGGTTCTCGATTACCGTGGTGAATCGGGTAGTGCGATGTTGCCTGAACCAACGCTTTCGCGAGCAGGCTCGCTCCCACAGGGAAATGCATTCCAATGTGGGAGCGGGCTTGCTCGCGAAGGCGTCAGTCCAGACGACTCGGCTTCTGGATCAGTCTTCCAGCAGCTCTTCAGCCTGACCCAGGATGTTTTCCAGGGTGAAGCCGAACTCTTCGAACAGTGCCGAAGCCGGAGCCGATTCGCCGTAGGTGGTCATGCCGATCACGCGACCTTCCAGACCCACATACTTGAACCAGAAGTCGGCGTGAGCCGCTTCGATCGCAATACGTGCGCTGACCTGCAGCGGCAGAACCGATTGCTTGTAGCCAGCGTCCTGAGCGTCGAACACGCTGGTGCAAGGCATGGAAACCACACGCACCTTGCGGCCCTGCTCGGTCAGTTTGTCGTAGGCCTGAACGGCCAGGCCGACTTCCGAACCGGTGGAGATCAGGATCAGCTCAGGCTCGCCTGCGCAGTCCTTCAATACGTAGCCACCGCGGCTGATGTCGGCGATCTGGCCGGCATCGCGCTCCTGGTGCTGCAGGTTCTGACGCGAGAAGATCAGCGCCGATGGGCCGTCTTTACGCTCCAGCGCGTTTTTCCAGGCCACCGCCGATTCAACGGCGTCGGCTGGACGCCAGGTGTCGAGGTTCGGCGTGGTGCGCAGGCTGGTCAGTTGCTCGATCGGCTGGTGCGTCGGGCCGTCTTCGCCCAGACCGATGGAGTCGTGGGTGTAGACATGGATCACACGCTTCTTCATCAGCGCCGACATGCGCACTGCGTTGCGCGCGTATTCCATGAACATCAGGAAGGTCGCGCCGTAAGGCACTAGGCCGCCGTGCAGGGACACGCCGTTCATGATCGCGGTCATGCCGAATTCGCGCACGCCGTAGTACATGTAGTTGCCGCTGGCGTCTTCAGAGCTGACGCCTTTGCAACCTTTCCACAGGGTCAGGTTGGAACCGGCCAGGTCAGCCGAACCGCCGAGCAGCTCCGGCAGCAGCGGGCCGAACGCGTTCAGGGTGTTCTGGCTGGCTTTGCGGCTGGCGATGGTTTCGCCCTTGGCAGCCACTTCAGCGATGTAAGCCGAGGCTTTTTCAGCGAAGTCAGCCGGCAGTTCGCCGCTCAGACGACGGATCAGCTCGTTGGCTTCGGTCGGGAACGCCGCGGAGTAAGCTGCGAAACGCTGATCCCACTCGGCTTCGGCGGCGCGACCTTTTTCCTTGGCATCCC
Organism: Pseudomonas sp. MWU12-2020; assembly: GCF_023100605.1. Lineage (NCBI taxonomy): Bacteria > Pseudomonadati > Pseudomonadota > Gammaproteobacteria > Pseudomonadales > Pseudomonadaceae > Pseudomonas > Pseudomonas sp. MWU12-2020. The sequence goes on along the minus strand of NZ_JALMEX010000004.1, from coordinate 427,680 downwards.
ACTCGGCATAGATGTCGGCCGGGATTTCGAACGGGCCGTAGTTCCAGTTCAGCGCCTTGCGGGTCAGGGCGATTTCGGCGTCGCCCAGTGGCGCGCCGTGGCAATCTTCCTTGCCCTGCTTGTTCGGCGAACCGAAACCGATGGTGGTCTTGCAGCAGATCAGGGTCGGCAGCGGGCTCTTGCGCGCGGTCTCGATGGCGGTCTTGATCTCTTCCGGATCGTGGCCGTCGACATTGCGGATCACCTGCCAGTTGTAGGCTTCGAAACGCTTCGGGGTGTCGTCGGTGAACCAGCCCTCGACTTCGCCGTCGATGGAGATGCCGTTGTCATCGTAGAAGGCGATCAGCTTGCCCAGGCCCAGCGTACCGGCCAGGGAAGCGACTTCGTGGGAAATGCCTTCCATCATGCAGCCATCACCCAGGAACACGTAGGTGTGGTGATCCACGATGTCGTGGCCAGGACGGTTGAACTGCGCGGCCAGCACTTTTTCTGCCAGGGCAAAGCCCACAGCGTTGGCCAGACCCTGACCCAGCGGGCCGGTGGTGGTCTCGACGCCCGGGGTGTAGCCGAATTCCGGGTGACCCGGGGTGCGGCTGTGCAGCTGACGGAACTGCTTGAGGTCGTCGATCGACAGGTCGTAACCGGTCAGGTGCAGCAGCGAGTAGATCAACATCGAGCCGTGGCCGTTGGACAGCACGAAGCGGTCACGGTCGGCGAACGACGGGTTGCTCGGGTTGTGCTTGAGGTAGTCGCGCCAAAGTACTTCGGCGATATCTGCCATACCCATGGGGGCACCGGGATGGCCGCTGTTGGCTTTTTGCACGGCATCCATGCTGAGGGCACGAATGGCGTTGGCACGCTCACGACGGCTAGGCATCGCTGATCTCCTGGGTGTGAATAATTGAAACGGAAAAAAGGAGGGCATTTTCCCTCACCGGAGCGCCTCGGGGCAATGACAGATAGTCATACGGAGGCGTTTTTCCCATGGTTAACAGTGGATTCGCCTGGTGAAACCTTTCCGCTATTCGTTTGTAGAGTTAACCAGCCAGTGAGAAGTGCCATCTATCGTGCAATATCAAAACTTTTTGATATTGCCCTTGCAGCGATTTCCCGCCGTCACTAGACTGCTGGCCCTATGAACTTACGCGTGCCTTCCATTCGCCATGACGACTGCGACGAGCTGGCGGCCCTGTGCAAGGCCGGTGGCGACCCGCTGCGCCTGAATGTATTGCGCGCGCTGGCCAACGATTCGTTCGGTGTACTGGAGCTGGCGCAGATTTTCGGTATCGGTCAGTCCGGCATGAGCCATCACCTGAAGGTGCTGGCCCAGGCCGATCTGGTGGCAACGCGCCGCGAAGGCAACGCGATTTTCTATCGTCGCGCCCTGCCTCACACCGAATTGCTGGGCGGTAAACTGCACGCAGCACTGTTAGAAGAAGTCGACAACCTGGCGCTGCCAGAGGACGTGCAAGCGCGTATCGCCCAGGTTCACGGGCAACGTGAAGCGGCCAGCCAGGAATTTTTCGCTCGGGTCGCAGAGAAATTTCGCGCCCAGCAAGACTTGATCGCAGGCCTGCCGCAGTACCGCGACAGCGTGCTGGCCCTGCTCGATAAACTGAACTTCAATGGTGCTGCCACGGCCATTGAAGTCGGCCCCGGCGATGGTGCTTTTCTGCCGGAACTGGCCCGTCGCTTCGGTACCGTAACCGCGCTGGACAACAGCCCGGCGATGCTCGAACTGGCGCGTCAGGTATGTGAACGTGAACGGCTGGCTAACGTCAGCCTGCAATTGGCCGATGCATTGAATGGCTCCAGCCTTCAGGCCGATTGCGTGGTACTGAACATGGTGTTGCACCATTTCGCCGCGCCGGCCGAAGCGCTCAAGCACATGGCCGGCCTGCTGCAACCGGGCGGTAGCCTGCTCGTGACAGAGTTATGTAGCCACAACCAGAGTTGGGCCAGGGAGGCCTGCGGTGATCTGTGGTTGGGGTTTGAACAGGACGATTTGGCCCGTTGGGCCACCGCTGCGGGACTCGTTCCCGGGGACAGCCTCTATGTAGGCTTACGTAATGGTTTCCAGATCCAGGTTCGCCACTTTCAGCGACCGGCTGGCGACACTCACCATCGGTAAATTCAGGAAAACATCGAGATGAGCGAATACTCCCTCTTCACCTCCGAGTCCGTGTCCGAAGGGCATCCGGACAAAATCGCCGACCAGATTTCCGATGCGGTGCTGGACGCCATTATCGCCCAGGACAAACACGCACGCGTTGCCGTGGAAACCCTGGTCAAGACCGGCGTAGCCATTGTCGCCGGTGAAGTGACCACCAGCGCCTGGGTCGACCTGGAGCAGATCGTTCGTGACGTGATCTGCGACATCGGCTACACCAGCTCCGAAGTCGGCTTCGACGGCGCGACCTGCGGCGTGATGAACATCATCGGCAAGCAGTCCCCAGACATCAACCAGGGTGTTGACCGTGCCAAGCCTGAAGATCAGGGCGCCGGCGACCAGGGCCTGATGTTCGGCTACGCCAGCAACGAAACCGACGTTTTGATGCCGGCGCCGATCACCTTCTCGCACCAACTGGTGCAGCGTCAGGCCGAAGCCCGCAAATCGGGTCTGCTGCCGTGGCTGCGTCCGGACGCCAAGTCGCAAGTGACCTGCCGTTACGAAGGCGGCAAGGTGGTCGGTATCGACGCCGTTGTACTGTCGACCCAGCACAACCCTGAAGTGTCGTACAAAGACCTGCGCGAAGGCGTGATGGAGCTGATCGTCAAGCACGTACTGCCTGCCGAACTGCTGAGCAAAGACACCCAGTTCCACATCAACCCGACCGGCCAGTTCATCATTGGCGGCCCGGTAGGTGACTGCGGTCTGACCGGTCGCAAGATCATCGTCGACAGCTACGGCGGCATGGCCCGTCACGGCGGTGGCGCGTTCTCCGGTAAAGATCCATCGAAGGTTGACCGTTCGGCTGCCTACGCTGGCCGTTACGTTGCCAAGAACATCGTCGCGGCCGGCCTGGCCGAGCGTTGCGAGATCCAGGTGTCCTACGCCATCGGTGTCGCTCAGCCGACTTCGATCTCGCTGAACACCTTCGGTACCGGCAAGATCAGCGATGACAAGATCATCAAACTGGTGCGTGAAGTGTTCGACCTGCGTCCATACGCGATCACCACCATGCTCGATCTGCTGCACCCGATGTACAAGGAAACTGCAGCCTACGGCCACTTCGGTCGTGCTCCGCAGACCAAGACTGTTGGCGAAGACACCTTCACCACCTTCACCTGGGAAAAAACCGACCGCGCCGACGCTCTGCGTTCTGCCGCTGGTCTGTAAGCCCTCCCCGGCTGCACAAAAAGCCCCGCACGGTTCGCGCCGTGCGGGGCTTTTTCATGCCTGAAATACCATTCCAATATCAATCAAGAACCCTGTGGGAGCGGGCTTGCCCGCGAAGAGGCCAGTCCCGGCGACCTGAGTTTCAGCATGGAAACACCATGCAAAACACCCACCCGGTGCTTCTCTGAATCCTCGCCTAGCCTTCAAGCATTGCCCCTGAGCAAGGACGCTCAAAATGCTTGCCACGCTGCGCCTGTTTTCATTTGTTCTACTGAGTTTCACCCCTCTGATCGCCTATGCAGCCTGCCCGGACTGGTCAGCCAGCAAGGCGCAAACTGAACTCTCGGCCCTGCAAAAGCAGATCGATCAATGGGACGACGCCTACCACCGCGAAGGCCGCTCGCTGATTGCCGACGAGCTCTACGATCAATCGCGCCTGCGACTCAACGAATGGCGCCAGTGCTTCGCGCGGCACTCGGCGCCCGCCCCTTTGCGCACAGCATCAGGCTCCGTCGCGCACCCGGTCGCCCACACTGGCCTGGACAAGATTCACGAGGCATCGGCCATTGAAACCTGGCTGCGGGATCGAAAGGATGTCTGGGTACAACCCAAAGTGGATGGCGTTGCCGTGACGCTGATCTATAGCGGTGGCGTCTTGCGGCAGGCGATCAGTCGTGGCGACGGGGTCAACGGTCATGACTGGACTCCTTCCGCGCAGAAGATCAGCGCCATTCCCCAACGCTTGACACGCCCGGTGGATCTGCTGGTCCAGGGCGAACTCTATTGGCGCCTGGACAAGCATATTCAGGCCAGTTCCGGCAGCGTCAACGCCCGTGCGACCGTTGCCGGCCTGATGGCGCGCAAAACCTTGAGTACCGAACAAGCGGCCGGGGTCGGCCTGTTCGTCTGGGACTGGCCGCAAGGGCCGATCGAACTGCCGGATCGAATTTCCATGCTGGCGACATTGGGCTTCGCCACGACCGCACCTTACAGCCAGCCGATCAGCCATTTCGCCGAGGCTCAGACATGGCGCGAACACTGGTATCGCTCACCCCTGCCGTTCGCCACGGACGGGATCGTTCTGCGCCAAAGCCAGAGGCCTCCCGCCGAACGCTGGCAGGCGCGCTCGCCCTACTGGGCCATCGCCTGGAAATACCCGTTCGCCCTGGCCTTGGCGCAGGTGCGCAAAGTCAATTTCAAAGTTGGTCGCACCGGGCGTATCACCCCCGTTCTGGAACTGAAGCCCGTTGCCCTTGATGACCGTCAGATCAAACGTGTCAGCGTCAGCTCGCTGAAGCGCTGGCAGGAACTGGACATCCGTCCCGGCGATCAGGTTGCCATCAGCCTGACCGGACTGACCATTCCGCGACTCGACAGTGTGGTGCTGCGCAGTGTCGAACGCGTCGATCTGGAGATCCCCGACGCCCGCGACTTTCATGCCCTGAGCTGCTGGCAACCGACGCAGGAATGCAAAAGCCAGTTTCTCGCTCGACTGACCTGGCTCAGTGGCAAACAAGGACTGGCGCTGCAGAATGTCGGTCGCGGCACCTGGGAGAAACTTCTGGAAACAGGCCGCCTGAACAACCTGCTGGATTGGTTGACCCTTGATGAGCCAGAGCTTGCTAACATTGCCGGCTTCGGCGAGCGCAGCAGCGCACGCCTGATCAACAGCTTTCAGAGCGCCCGGCAACGGCCGTTCGCTCAGTGGCTCAAAGCGTTGGGCATGCCGCCGACAGGTCAGGCCCGACTGGCCGACTCGTGGCAGGCGCTGGCGCAACGCGACACCGAACAATGGCAGGCACAAGCCGGAATCGGCCCGGGCCGCGCGGCGCAATTGAGCGCATTCTTCCGCGACCCGCAGGTGCTGGCCTTGAGTGACACATTACGCGCCGCCGGAATCGACGGTTTCTGATCACGCAATCCCCCGGCAGCCGGGAACCCAAGGGCCGTCAGACGCTCAAACAGCGCAGTGCCCCCGACCCGACTGCCTTTGCACATGGAGCTTTTATGAAATTTCTTGCACCGCTCGCCTTGCTGACTCTCTGTGGCGTCCTGGCCGCGCCTGTGATGGCCGACGAAGATGCACCGGGCCTGACCGGTTGCGCCGCCAAGAAGCAGGGCATCATTAATCAGCTCGAACAGGCCAAGTCCCGGGGCAACACCGATCAGCAGGCCGGCCTGCAAACAGCCCTGGATGAAGTGACGAAGAACTGCACCGATGCCGGCCTGAAGAAAGAACGCGAGAACAAGGTGCTGGAAGCCAAGCACGAAGTGAGCAAGCGCCAGGCCGATCTCGACAAGGCCATGAAGAAAGGCGATCCGGAGAAGATCGACAAGCGCAAGAACAAGCTCGCCGAGTCGCGCAAAGAACTGCAGGACGCGCTGGACCAGATCGACAAGTAACCCGTATTGAAGGCGATGTCCTGTGGCGAGGGAGCTTGCTCCCGCTCGGCGGCGCAGCCGTCGCAAACCCATTCAATCGAGTTGAGTCTGTTACAGCGCGGTTGAATGGGGTTGGGGCCGCTTCGCGGCCCAGCGGGAGCAAGATCTCTCGCCACAGTTTTCCAGCAGTCTCAGACAATCAATGATCCCGAAACTCTTTATGGCAAGCGCTGCAGGCATCTTCAACCTTCTGCACCGCCGGCCCGAGGTTACTGGCCTTGTACGGCTGAACCTTGCTGGCGGTCACCAGCTCACCGGTGGCGGCCTCGAGGTTGCGGGCCAGTTCCTGAAAGCGTGCCTGACGCGACCAGACATCGTCCTTGGCGCTGGTGTGATCTTCCTCACGCACCTGCGGGAAATGCTTCCACGGCTCATGGGACAGCGCGTCGAGTTTCACTGCACCCTCGGTGAATTTCGGCCCGTCGAACGGAATGCGTCCGCGCAACATGCCGCCCAGGTCTTCGCCGGTCTTAAGCATCTGCTTGAAGATCGCCTTGCGTTGCCCCAGCGGAGAATTCGGATCGACACCGCCACAGGCGGACAAGGTCAGACAGGCCAGCAATACAACAGAAATTCTTTTAAGAGTCATGGTGGCTTCAAGTCACGGAATTCGGCGGCCAGTATCCTCGCGTCGCCGACAAACACCAATAGCCCTATTAAAAATACGGGTTGCCCGAGCGCATGGAGCACTTGGGCAACCGGCACAGGAATCACTCCATGAACAGCCGTTTCAAGGCCTGGCGTCACCCACTGATCGCAACCCTGCCGCTGCTGGCAATCCTTGCCGGCTGTACGGGCGGCGACAATGCCAAACCGAAAACCCACGCCTTGGCCACTTATTCCAGCACCACCTGGGAAGCCCTGCCGGCGGTGTCCGACAGCGATCTGATCGCCGGTTTCGGCTCGTGGCGCAGCGCCTGCACCCGACTCAAGGCCGACCCGGTCTGGGGCGGCACCTGCGCCGCAGCGGCCAACGTGCCGCCGAGCGCCAACGAGATCCGCGCGTTCCTCAAGCAGAACCTCGATGTGTTCGGCCTGCGCGCCGAGCATGACAACCCGAACGGTCTGATCACCGGTTACTACGAACCGGTCTACCCCGGCAGCCTGACGCCCACCGACGTAGCCAACGTGCCGGTGTATGGCGTGCCGGAAGATATGATCATCGTCTCGCTGGACAGTATTTATCCGGAACTCAAGGGCAAGCGCCTGCGTGGCCGTCTCGAAGGCCGGGTGCTCAAGCCTTACGACGACGCGGCGACCATTGAATCCAAAGGCGTAAAAGCGCCGGTGGTGGCGTACCTCACCGACCCGATGAACCTGCAGTTTTTGCAGATCCAGGGCTCGGGGCGGATTCAGACGCCGGATGGCAAGCAACTGCGCATCGCCTACGCCGACCAGAACGGCCACCCGTACCGACCGATCGGCCGCTGGCTGGTGGAACAGGGCGAGTTGAAGAAAGAAGACGTGACCATGAGCGCGATCAGCAACTGGGCCAAGGCCAACCCGTCGCGCATCCCGGAGCTGCTGGGCAGCAACCCGAGCTACGTGTTCTTCACCCGTAACCCGGACAGCAACGAAGGTCCGCGCGGTTCGCTCAATGTGCCGCTGACCGCCGGCTACAGCGCAGCGGTGGATCGCAAGGTGATTCCGTTGGGCAGCCTGCTGTGGCTGTCGACCACCCGCCCGGATGGCACCGCTTTGGTTCGCCCGGTCGCGGCGCAGGACACTGGCGGCGCGATTGCCGGCGAGGTGCGCGCGGACCTGTTCTGGGGCACGGGCGACGCGGCCGGGCAGTTAGCCGGGGACATGAAGCAGCAGGGACAGATCTGGATGCTCTGGCCTAAAGGTGCGGCGTTGCCGCAAGTGCCCCAGGTCGCCGACACGGTTAAGGACAAACCTTAAGCGCCTCGGCGCCTGAGCTATCGTCTTCGCGGGCAAGCCCGCTCCCACAGGTATTCATGGCGAGCACAAATTCTGTGTACACCCAAGACCCCTGTGGGAGCGGGCTTGCCCGCGAAGAGGCCAGCAGCAACACCCGAGATTCAGACAGACACAAAGAAGAACGCAGCAATCAGCCCCATCCCGACAAACCACACCAACGACCGCAGAATCGCCCAGTCCGCCAGGTAGCAGATGATGTACAGCAGGCGACTGGTGATAAACATCACCGCCAGCACATTCACCGTCACCAACTGCGCCGTGCCCACCAGATGCGCAACGATCACCGCTGCCGCAAACGCCGGCATCACCTCGAAACTGTTCAACTGCGCCGCATGCGCCCGTCGGGCCACGCCGTTCAGGCTTTCGAGAAAGTCCCGGGGATCATGGTTGTCCTGAAGCCTGAAACCGCCGCTGGCCTTGGCCACGATCGTGCACACATACGGCAGGAAAATCGCGATCAATACGCACCACAGAGCCACCGTCATAAAGCCGTCCTTCTTCGAGTGATAGAGAATTGTGGGCCGTCAGAACTTCATCACCAGCATGCCGATCAGTACCAGCCCACAGGCTAAGAGCCGCGGCCTGCCGAAAGGTTCTTTCAGGTAACGCATGCCGAACAGCACCACCAGAATCACGCTGATCTCGCGCAACGCCGCCGCTTCGGCAATCGAGCCCAACTGCATCGCCCACAGCACCAGAGCGTAGCTGAACAACACGCAGAACCCGACCGCCAGCCCCAACTTCCATTGCTCGCGCCAGAACACCAGAAATGCCGGGCGTTTGGCGACCCATGCCAGCAACGGAAACGGCCAGGCGCTGAGCAACGTGACCCAGACCAGGTAATCCAGTGGATGCGACCAGCGCCGCAAGGCCTGGCCATCGATGTAGGTGTAGCAGCCGATGCACAACCCGATCAGCGCCACCACCGGCAGCATCGACCACGGCAGATGCTTGCCGCCGCCGCCCTGCCAGAGCAGGCAGGCCATGCCCAGCGGAATCAGCATGATCCCGAAGATCTGCTGCGCGGTAAGCACTTCGCCGGCGAAGATCAGGGTCAACGCCAGCACCACCAGTGGCGACAAGCCGCGCATCAGCGGATAGACCAACCCGAGGTCGCCGACCCGATAGGCTTGAATCAGCAAATAGCGATACAGCAACTCGAACGCCGCCGAAGCCAGAATCCACGGCCAGATTTCCGCCGGCGGCAGGCTGATGAATGGAAATGCGAGGGCGACAAACAGCAGCGCCACCGTGTCCATGCACGCCACCACCAGCAGCCGCTCGGCGCTGAACTTGATCAGGGTATTCCACGTCGCATGCAACAGCGCCGCCATTAACACCAGAACTGTCGCCGCCACGTCCCACTCCTTGATTTTTATTGTTGACCCTACACCAATGTGCGCGGCCGACCAACCGAGGGGACACAGTTGTGTCCCCACCCCGAATCAGCCCATCCAACCTTTGCACCGAAGAATCGGGGCGCTGTCTTTCCACCCCCATCCAAAGGAGCCCGGATGCTTGAACTCGTAGCCGCATTCATCTGCCTCACAACCCTTCTCACCTTCGTCAACTACCGCTTCATCGGCCTGCCGCCGACCATCGGCGTGATGGTCACCGCGCTGATGTTCTCCCTGTTGCTGCAAGGCCTGAGCCTGCTCGGCTATCCCGGCCTCGAAGAACGCGTGCAGCAACTGATCGGCCAGATCGACTTCGGCGATCTGCTGATGAACTGGATGCTGTCGTTTCTGCTGTTCGCCGGCGCCCTGCACGTCAACCTGAACGACCTGCGCAGCTATCGCTGGCCGATCGGCCTGCTGGCCACTTTCGGCGTGCTGATTGCGACCGTGGTGATCGGTAGCCTCGCCTATTACATTTTTGCCCTGTTCGGCTGGCACGTGAGCTTCCTCTACTGCCTGTTGTTCGGCGCGCTGATTTCGCCGACCGACCCGATTGCGGTGCTCGGCGTCCTGCGCACCGCCAACGCTTCGAAGCCGCTGAAAACCACCATCGTCGGCGAGTCGCTGTTCAACGACGGCACGGCGGTGGTGGTGTTCACCGTGCTGCTGGGTATCGCCCAATTGGGTGAAACGCCGACGATCAGCGCCACGGCAATGCTGTTCGTGCACGAAGCCATTGGCGGCGTGTTGTTCGGCGGGCTGATCGGTTATGGGGTGTACCGGATGATCAAAAGCGTCCAGCAGCATCAGATCACCGTGATGCTGACCCTGGCGCTGGTGATCGGCGGTTCGGCGATGGCCACCGAGCTGCACGTCTCGGCGCCGATTGCGATGGTGGTCGCCGGTCTGATCATCGGTAACCTGGGACGCAACCTGGCGATGAACGACATGACCCGCAAGTACCTCGACGGCTTCTGGGAGCTGCTCGATGACATGCTCAACGCCCTGCTGTTCGCGCTGATCGGCATGGAGCTGTTGCTGCTGCCGTTCAACTGGGCGCACGTGGCGGCGGCCAGTTTGCTGGCGCTGGCGATTCTGCTGTCGCGCCTGCTCACCGTGGCCCCGGCCATCGTTCTGCTACGCCGTTGGCGCACAGTGCCGCGCGGCACCATCCGAATCCTGACCTGGGGCGGTTTGCGCGGTGGTGTCTCGGTGGCACTGGCGCTGGCCCTGCCGCTGGGCCCGGAGCGCGATCTGCTGCTGAGCATCACCTACATCGTGGTGCTGTCGTCGATCCTGTTGCAGGGTCTGACCATCGGCAAACTGGTCAAGCACGCCACCCGTGACGAGCCGGCCACAGCGGCCGAGCCCGCGCACCACTGATCATTTTCTGATCTGCTGCGGGTCAGGCTTCTCGGCCTGATCCGCAGACCCTTTGCCTGTTTCTTTCGGCGCGCCGCTCTCGCTGCGGATCTGCGCATGGCTGATCAGGGCGAAGATGAAACTGCCGCCGATGATGTTCCCCGCCAGCGTCGGCCCGGCAAACACCATCCAGAAATCACTCCACGGCAGCTCGCCGGCAAACACCAGATACGACACTTCCGCCGAACCGACCACGATGTGGGTGAAATCGCCCAGCGCCATCAGGTAGGTGATGAGGATGATGATCCACATCTTCGCGCTCTCCATGGACGGGATCATCCAGACCATGGTGGCGATCATCCAGCCGGAAACGATGCCCTTGGCGAACATTTGGCTGGCGTGGTTTTCCATGACCTTGCGGCCGATTTCAAGGAAGGCGTGATCGGTCTTGGCGTCGAAGATCGGCAGCTCGAGCATCACGTACGCCACCAGAATCGTCCCGCACAAATTGCCGAACAGGACCACGCCCCACAGGCGGATCAGCCGGCCGAAATTGGCCAGGGTCGGTTTGCTCATCACCGGGAGGACGGCGGTCAGGGTGTTTTCGGTGAACAGTTGCTGGCGGGCGAGGATCACCGCGAGGAAACCGGCGCAGTAGCCGAAACTGGCGATCACCTTGAATTCCTCGCCCTCGGGCAGGCGCGAATTGAGCAGGCCCATGCCCATCAGCGACAGGCCCATGGTCAGCCCGGCGGCGAGCGCCGACCACCACAGCGCGGCGATGCTGCGCTCCAGTTCCTGATCGCCTTGAGTGCGGATGATTTCATGCAGAACCGCCGCGCGGGGCGGCTGGTTTTTCTCGACTTCGTGTTGTTCATCGGTCGAGAGGTTGGGGGTCTTGCCGTCTATAGGCGTGGTCATGGCGTGGGAACCGGGTGGGGGGCTTTTAGCTACGACCCCGGCGGTTCATGGCTGTTCAGTGGCCAGATGATTCTTCGCTGACTGAACAACCGCATTCGCGAGCAGGCTCGCTCCCACAGGTACAACGCAATCCATGTGGGAGCGAGCCTGCTCGCGATGAAGCCACCGCCAATGTCACTTGGTAACGAGCTCATCTTCCTTGAACTGGTCTTTGACGTACTTGATCTCGGTCCGTCCGTGCGGGGCTGGCAAACCATCTTCGCCGAGGTTGACGAACACCATCTTCTCGACCGTGAGGATGCTCTTGCGGGTGATCTTGTTACGCACTTCGCAGGTCAGGGTGATCGAGGTGCGGCCGAACTCGGTGGCGGTGATGCCCAGCTCGATGATGTCGCCCTGGCGCGAGGCGCTGACGAAGTTGATCTCGGAAATGTACTTGGTCACCACGCGCTGATTGCCCAACTGGACGATGGCGTAGATCGCCGCTTCTTCGTCGATCCAGCGCAGCAGGCTGCCGCCGAACAGGGTGCCATTGGGGTTGAGGTCTTCGGGTTTTACCCATTTGCGGGTGTGGAAATTCATGTTCACTCCTGAGCGTTTGCCGAAAGATGGCGCCATCTTGGCAGACCGGACGGTCATGCTCCATGAGCCTTCTACTATGGTCGCTATTAGCGATCTTCATTTGGCCGACAGAAACCCTTTGGAAGATCAGTCTAGACGGCTATAATCGCCCCCGTTTCAAAACGGTAACGTTCACCTGCTACCGTTTTCCCGCCACCTGTCCGAGGGGCGCTGCAGCAGGATCAACCTGTCAGGCTCGGATGGGGCGTTGACTGGCCACGGCCGGACACTAAACGCACAACGGCGCCCATTCGCATACATTACGAATGGAGGCTCTTCATGAGCGCTGTTATCACGCCTGCAGATTTTAACGATTACAAAGTTGCCGATATGTCCCTGGCCGCCTGGGGCCGTCGCGAAACCATCATCGCCGAATCGGAAATGCCGGCCCTGATGGGTCTGCGCCGCAAGTACGCCTCCGAGCAGCCGCTCAAGGGCGCGAAAATCCTCGGCTGCATCCACATGACCATTCAGACTGCCGTGCTGATCGAAACCCTGGTTGCCCTGGGTGCCGAAGTACGCTGGTCGTCCTGCAACATTTTCTCGACTCAGGATCAGGCCGCTGCGTCCATCGCTGCCGCCGGCATCCCGGTTTTCGCCTGGAAAGGCGAGACTGAAGAAGAGTACGAGTGGTGCCTGGAGCAGACCATCCTCAAGGATGGCCAGCCATGGGACGCCAACATGATCCTCGACGACGGCGGCGACCTGACTCAGCTGCTGCACGACAAGTACCCACAGGTGCTGGACCGCGTTCACGGCGTGACCGAAGAAACCACCACCGGCGTTCACCGCCTGCTGGACATGCTGGCCAAGGGCGAGCTGAAGATCCCGGCGATCAACGTCAACGACTCGGTGACCAAGTCCAAGAACGACAACAAGTACGGCTGCCGTCACAGCCTGAACGATGCGATCAAGCGCGGCACCGACCACCTGCTGTCCGGCAAGCAAGCGCTGGTCATCGGTTACGGTGACGTGGGCAAGGGCTCTGCTCAGTCCCTGCGTCAGGAAGGCATGATCGTCAAGGTTTCCGAAGTTGACCCGATCTGCGCCATGCAGGCCTGCATGGACGGTTTCGAACTGGTTTCGCCGTTCATCGACGGTATCAACGACGGCACCGAAGCAAGCATCGACAAAGCGCTGCTGGGCAAGATCGACCTGATCGTGACCACCACCGGCAACGTCAATGTTTGCGATGCGAACATGCTCAAAGCCCTGAAGAAGCGCGCTGTTGTCTGCAACATCGGTCACTTCGACAATGAAATCGACACCGCTTTCATGCGCAAGAACTGGGCGTGGGAAGAAGTGAAGCCACAGGTCCACAAGATCCACCGTACCGGCCCGGGCGCTTTCGACGCACAGAACGACGACTACCTGATCCTGCTGGCCGAAGGCCGTCTGGTGAACCTGGGCAACGCCACCGGTCACCCGAGCCGCATCATGGACGGTTCGTTCGCCAACCAGGTACTGGCGCAGATCTTCCTGTTCGGCCAGAAGTACGCCGACCTGTCGCCAGCCGAGAAAGCCAAGCGTCTGACCGTTGAAGTACTGCCGAAGAAACTCGACGAAGAAGTGGCCCTGGAAATGGTTCGCGGCTTCGGCGGCGTGGTCACTCAACTGACCAAGCAACAGGCTGACTACATCGGCGTCACCGTCGAAGGCCCGTTCAAGCCGCACGCTTACCGCTACTGATTGACGCGGCGGCCTGCTCTCCCTGTGGGAGCGGGCTTGCTCGCGAAAGCGGTCTGTCATTCAGCATTGATGTTGCCTGACCCGCCGCTTTCGCGAGCAAGCCCGCTCCCACATGGGCGGTGCAAGCCTCACAGGCTTCGTGTTTCCAAGGGTATTTCCCATGTCCCAAGACCGTCGCTACAGCTTCGAGTTCTTCCCGACCAAGACCGATGCTGGGCATGAAAAGCTGCTCAACGTTGCCCGTCAGTTGGCAACGTACAATCCCGATTTCTTCTCCTGCACCTATGGCGCTGGTGGTTCGACCCGTGATCGCACCCTCAACACCGTTCTGCAGCTGGAAAGCGAAGTCAAAGTACCGGCCGCACCACACCTTTCGTGCGTCGGCGACAGCAAGGACGACCTGCGCGGCCTGCTGAACGAATACAAGGCTGCCGGTATCAAGCGCATCGTTGCCCTGCGCGGCGACCTGCCGTCCGGCATGGGCATGACCAGCGGTGAGCTGCGTCACGCCAATGAACTGGTTGAATTCATTCGTGAAGAAACCGGCGATCATTTCCACATCGAAGTTGCCGCTTACCCGGAGATGCATCCGCAAGCGCGCAATTACGAAGACGATCTCGCCAACTTCGTGCGCAAGGCCCGCGCCGGCGCCGACAGCGCGATCACCCAGTACTTCTTCAACGCCGACAGCTACTTCTACTTCGTCGATCGTTTGCAGGCACTGGGCGTGGATATTCCGGTGGTACCGGGGATCATGCCGATCACCAACTACAGCAAACTCGCGCGCTTCTCCGATGCCTGCGGTGCGGAAATCCCGCGCTGGATCCGCAAGCAACTGGAAGCCTACGGCGATGACAGCCAAAGCATTCAGCGCTTCGGCGAGCAAGTTGTCAGCGAAATGTGCGAGCGCCTGCTGCAGGGTGGCGCACCGGGGCTGCACTTCTATTCCATGAACCAGGCTGAACCTAGTCTGGCGATCTGGAATAACCTGAAGTTGCCACGTTAAGCGTTAAAAGAAAGATCAAAAGATCGCAGCCTTCGGCAGCTCCTACAGGGGTGTCGTTGCTGCGATCTTTTGCTTTTGAATCCCCGAATTAGAGCTTGTGCAGGCACTTTCTGGCTCTTTCGCGTTTCTCGTCGTAATCTCAAGTCATGCCTTTGATCGCGCAACTATTCACGGTACTGGTTTTTGCTTGCCTGAGCTTTGCCGCTCGGGGCGAGAAGTTGCGTATTGTCACCGAGCCGTGGGCCCCTTACGTATATGAGGAGGACGGCAAGAACCTCGGGCTGGACTACGAAACCACCGCCATCGTGTTCAAGCGTTTGGGAATCGAAGTCGAATGGCAGTTCCTGCCGTGGAAACGCTGCCTGTCGATGCTCGAGACCGGCCAGGCTGACGGCGCGCTGGATATCTTTCACAGCGACGAGCGCGACGCCACCCTGCTCTATCCGAGTGAACCGTTGTCGGACGTCGAGTTCGTGATGTTCTATGCCAACGACCGGCCACACCCATTCAGCAAGCTCGACGAACTCAAAGGCCTGACCATCGGCACTTCGCCGGGCTATCTGTACAGCCCGGACTTCAGCGAATCGACATTATTCACCCGCGAGCCGGCACCGACCCACGAGGCCAACTTCGGCAAACTGCTGCGCGGACGCATCGACTTGCTGATCACCGATCGCCGCGTCGGTCAGCATTTGCTCGATCAGCTGAATATCCGCGATCAGATCAGCGAAAACCCGACGATCATCAGCCGTCAGAGCCAATATCTGGCCGTTCGACGCAATGCCGGGATGGATCTGCTGGTGGCGCGTTTCGGTGCCGAACTCAAGCGTTTCAAGCGTGAACCGGCCTACGCCGAGCTCAGCGCACGCTACGGCGCAGCCCCGGTCGACGCCGCTCCGCTGAGCAACGCCTCGGCCAGCCGCAAAACCGTTGAGCAGCAGGAAAGCAGCGCGCAGTGATTGCTCTGTTATACTCCGGCGTTCCCGCCAGGCTCACGCCCGGACGCCCGGAACCGTAACAGGCCTCTCGACCCGCTACAGCGCAGCTTTCAGCCCGCGCGAGCGCTCCTGACGTGCCTTCGGAACCGCAGCAGGACCGGACGGGATTGCGTCCTCTTAAACGTGATTCGCGCCAGGCAAGACTCCCATTGGGCCAAGCCCTAACTAAAACAGGATTACTCATGTCCTTTGCTTCCCTCGGTCTCTCCGAGGCTTTAGTCCGTGCCATCGAAGATGCGGGCTATACCGAGCCTACTCCGGTGCAACAGCGGGCCATTCCCGCCGTGTTGCAAGGTCGCGACCTGATGGTTGCGGCACAGACAGGTACCGGTAAAACCGGCGGTTTCGCCCTTCCGATCCTGGAGCGGTTGTTCCCCAACGGTCACCCGGACAAATCCCAGCGTCATGGCCCGCGCCAACCGCGCGTTCTGGTCCTGACCCCGACCCGCGAACTCGCGGCCCAGGTACACGAGAGCTTCAAGATCTACGCCCGTGACCTGAAATTCGTCAGCGCCTGCATCTTCGGCGGCGTCGGCATGAACCCGCAAGTCCAGGCCATGTCCCGTGGGGTTGACGTCCTCGTCGCCTGCCCGGGTCGCCTGCTCGACCTCGCAGGCCAGGGCAGCGTCGATCTGTCCCACGTCGAAATCCTCGTCCTCGACGAAGCCGACCGCATGCTCGACATGGGCTTCGTCCACGACGTGAAGAAAGTCCTCGCGCGTCTGCCGGCCAAGCGTCAGAACCTGCTGTTCTCGGCGACATTCTCCAAAGACATCACCGATCTTGCCGGCAAGCTGCTGCACAACCCGGAACGTATCGAAGTGACGCCGCCGAACACCACGGTCGAGCGCATCGAACAACGCGTGTTCCGTCTGCCGGCCAGCCACAAGCGTGCCCTGCTGGCGCACCTGATCACCGCCGGCGCCTGGGAACAGGTACTGGTGTTCACCCGTACCAAACACGGCGCCAACCGTCTGGCCGAGTACCTGGACAAACACGGCCTGCCGGCTGTGGCGATCCACGGTAACAAGAGCCAGAACGCCCGCACCAAAGCCCTGGCCGACTTCAAGGCCGGTGAAGTGCGCATTCTGGTAGCGACCGACATCGCTGCTCGCGGTCTGGACATCGACCAGTTGCCACACGTGGTCAACTTCGAACTGCCGAACGTCGATGAAGACTACGTGCACCGTATCGGCCGTACTGGCCGTGCCGGTCGTTCGGGCGAGGCGATCTCGCTGGTGGCCCCGGACGAAGAAAAACTGCTGAAAAGCATCGAACGCATGACCAAGCAGAAAATCGCCGACGGCGACCTGATGGGCTTCGATGCCAGCACCATCGAGGCCGAGAAGCCTGAAGTGCGCGAGCGTCCGGACATGCGCAACCCGCGCAACGCCCGTGGCCCACGTGGCGATGGTCCGAATGGCGGCGGTGGTGGCGGCGGTCGCAAGGACAAAGGCAAAGACAAGGGCAAGGAAAAACCGGCCGGCGAACGCGGCGAGCGCCCTGCCCGTCAGCAGAAACCACGTGAAGGCACCCCGGCCCGCGAACAGCGTCCGAGCCAGCCACCACGTGCGGCGGCTGATCGTGCACCGGACGAGTTCCTCGACGACGATATCGATAACTTCGGTAACCGCGTGGATTACGTGCCGAAAGCCGCCCCTGCCGGTGGCCGTGGCCGTCGTCCGGGTGCGCCGGCACAAGGTGCAGGCGCTGGCGCCCCTCGTGGCGGGCAGCCGCAAGGTCGCCAGAACGGTCCGCGCAACAGCAACGGTTCGAGCACCGGCACCCCGCCGGCCAAACGCAACGGCCCGCGCAACGGCGCGCCGCGTGATGGCCAGGGCCGTCGTGACGAGTCCTCGTCGCGCAACCGCCGCCCGGCTCGCGACGATCAGCCTCGTACCGAGCCAGCCGTGCAGAACCCGCGCAGCAACGGGCCGAAGATCATGCACAAGGAATCGAAAGCCGACCGCTTCCCGACGCCTGAGCAGCTCGATCAACTGCCGACCCGTCCGCGCGGCGAGAAACCAGCACTGCTGACCCGCAATCGCTGAGTTATCGCTGCCATGAAAAATGCCCCGGCTCGCAAGAGCCGGGGCATTTTTTTATGCCGTCACGAATATCCCTGAATCACCGCATGTCCCCTGTGGGAGCGAGCCTGCTCGCGAAGGCGGCGGGTCAGTCAGTAATGATGTTGACTGAATGACCGCTTTCGCGAGCAGGCTCGCTCCCACAAGGGATGTGGCGGGCAATAAAAAACGCCCCCGGCCTTGCGACCGGGGGCGTTTTTGTATGGCGGCGAAAATTACTTCGCTTTCACACCTTCGAACGAGATGTACAGGTCGACCTTGTCGGACTGTGGACCCAGATCCATCATCTTGCCGAAATCAGAGCGCTTGATGCTGGTGGTGCCTTCAAAGCCGGCACGATAGCCGCCCCATGGATCCTTGCCTTCGCCCAGGAACACAGCCTTGACCACGATTGGCTTGGTCACGCCGTGCAGGGTCAGGTCGCCGGTCACGTCAGCAGTGTCTTTGCCCTCGGCGTTCTTGCCGGTGGATTTGACGCTGGTGGAGACGAACTTGGCGTCAGCGTATTTGCCCACGTCCAGGAAGTCTTTGCTGGAGATGTGCTTGTCGCGCTCGGCGTGGTTGGTGAACACGCTGGCGGTTTTCACGTTGAATTCGATTTTGCTGTCTTCAGGCTTGGCGGCGTCAAAGCTGAACTTGCCGTCGATGTCCTTGAAGGTACCGGTGATGTAGCTGTAGCCCAGGTGGCTGATCTTGAAGTCGACGAAAGCGTGCTGGCCTTCCTTGTCGACAGTGTAATCAGCAGCCATCACGTTCGCGGACAGTACGGCAGAACCGATTGCCAGAGCGGCCAGAGTCTTTTTCAACATGCTTTCTTTTCCTTTGAGTCGAGGTTGAATTTCAGGCTTTGCGACCGAGCATTCGCGTCAGGGTCGCATCACGATCGATAAAGTGGTGCTTCAATGCTGCCAACGCATGGAGACCGGAAAAAATTACCAGCGCCCACGCCAGCCAGAGATGAATCACCCCAGCGGTATCTGCCTGATCCGGTAGTCCGGAAACCAGTGCAGGAACTTCAAACAGGCCAAACACCGGGATCCCGACACCGTCTGCGGTGGAAATCAGGTAACCGGCAATCATCACGGCGAACAGCGCGAGGTACAGAAACCCGTGGCCGAATTTGGCGCCGATGCGGGTCATGCGGCTGTAGCTCTGCAGCGTTGGCGGCGGCGGGCTGACAAAGCGCCAGAGCACCCGCAACACCATCACGCCCAGCAACACCAGACCGATGCTCTTGTGCAGATCCGGCGCGTCTTTGCGCCAGCTGCTGTAGTAATCCAGCCCCACCATCCACAGACCCAACGCGAACAGTCCGAAGACCGCCAGCGCCACGCCCCAGTGCATGAAGATGCTGACCCAACCATAGCGAGAAGCAGAGTTACGTAGCTGCATTGCCCAAATCCTGTGAGAACTGCGAACCAAGACTAGCGAGTTATCTATCGAATTAAAGCGGAAAATTTTGCTTTGAAATATCGAGAAATGCGATCAAGAGTCTTGAACAGATGAGTTAAGGAAAGATTAAAGGGGATTCCTTGCTGGCTCTCGAGTGTTTTTTGGCCGGGAATGACAACGCCATCTGCGTCCTCTATCAGCCCATACAAAGTAGCTCAATCCACACAATGGGTTGTCCCGGCGCGATGCATTGCATAGGCTTGCGCGATTGTTTGCCCGCGCCTGACGCGAGCCGCCTCGAGGAGACTGTAAATGGGCCTGAATAACCAGTGGATGCAACGCGACCTCGCGGTGCTGTGGCATCCCTGCACCCAGATGAAAGACCACGAACAGCTGCCGCTGATCCCGATCAAACGCGGTGAAGGCGTCTGGCTCGAAGATTTCGAAGGCAAGCGCTACCTCGATGCCGTCAGCTCCTGGTGGGTCAACGTGTTCGGCCACGCCAATCCGCGGATCAACCAGCGCATCAAGGATCAGGTCGATCAGCTGGAACACGTGATCCTCGCCGGTTTCAGCCACCAGCCGGTGATCGAGCTGTCCGAGCGCCTGGTGAAGATGACGCCCGAAGGCCTGAACCGGGTGTTCTACGCCGATAACGGTTCGTCCTGCATCGAAGTCGCGCTGAAAATGAGCTTCCACTACTGGCTCAACCGCGGCCAGCCGAACAAGAAACGCTTCGTCACCCTGACCAACAGCTACCACGGTGAAACCATGGCGGCGATGGCGGTCGGTGACGTGCCGCTGTTCACCGAAACCTACAAAGCGCTGCTGATGGACACCATCAAGGTGCCAAGCCCGGATTGCTACCTGCGCCCGCAGGGCATGAGCTGGGAAGAACACTCACGCAACATGTTTGCGGCGATGGAACAGACGCTGGCCGAAAACCATGACAGCGTCGCGGCCGTGATCGTCGAGCCGTTGATTCAGGGCGCCGGCGGCATGCGCATGTACCACCCGGTGTACCTCAAGCTGCTGCGCGAAGCCTGCGACCGCTATGGCGTGCACCTGATCCTCGACGAAATCGCCGTCGGTTTCGGCCGCACCGGCACCATGTTTGCCTGTGAACAGGCCGGCATTCGCCCGGACTTCCTCTGCCTGTCCAAGGCCCTGACCGGCGGCTACCTGCCGCTGGCGGCGTGCCTGACCACCGACGAGGTCTACAGCGCGTTCTACGACGACTACCCGACCCTGCGCGCCTTCCTCCACTCGCACAGCTACACCGGCAACCCGCTGGCCTGTGCGGCGGCGCTGGCAACCCTGGATATCTTCGAGCAGGACAACGTCATCGAGAACAACCAGGCCCTGGCCCGGCGCATGGCCTCGGCCACTGCGCATCTGGTCGATCACCCGAACGTCTCGGAAGTACGCCAGACCGGGATGGTGCTGGCCATCGAGATGGTCAAGGATAAAGCCACGAAAGAGGCCTACCCTTGGCAGGAGCGACGTGGCCTGAAGGTGTTCCAGCATGCGCTGGAGCGCGGCGCGCTGCTGCGTCCGCTGGGTAGCGTGGTGTATTTCCTGCCGCCGTACGTGATCACCCCGGAGCAGATCGACTTCCTCGCCGAAGTCGCCAGCGAAGGCATCGACATCGCCACCCGTGACAGCGTCAGCGTGGCCGTGCCGAAGGATTTCCACCCGGGGTTCCGCGATCCGGGCTGATTGAAAATTTGTGGCGCCTGAACTGCCGCTTTCGCGAGCAGGCTCGCTCCCACAGGGAAATACATTCCAGGGTGGGAGCGAGCCTGCTCGCGAATGAAGTCGACACCGTTCCAACTGATTCACATCTTTCCAGAGACCCGAAATGAGACTGTCCCGCTTCTTTATCGACGCCCCCCTGAGCACCGGCGAACACGAACTGCCGGAAGCCCAGGCGCATTACATCAGCCGCGTGCTGCGCATGGCCGAGGGCGATGCGGTGCAGTTGTTCGACGGTTCCGGCCATGAGTTTCGCGGCTCGCTGGTGGAAGTCGGCAAAAAACGCGTCGTCGTGCAGATCGACGAGCAGTTAGCCGGTCAGATCGAATCGCCGTTGCAGATCCACCTCGGTCAGGGCCTGTCCCGGGGCGAGCGCATGGACTGGGCGATCCAGAAAGCCACCGAGCTGGGCGTGAGCGAAATCACCCCGATCTTCAGCGACCGCTGCGAAGTGCGGCTCAAGGACGAACGCGCCGACAAACGCCTGCTGCACTGGCGTCAGGTGGCGATCAGCGCCTGCGAACAATGCGGTCGCTCGCGGGTGCCGGTGATTCACCCGCCGCTGCTGCTGGCCGACTGGCTGAAGCAGACCCAGGCCGAATTGAAACTGGTGCTGCACCCGGTGGCCGAGCCGCTGGTGAGCCATGCCAAACCGGCGACACTGGCGTTCCTGATCGGGCCGGAGGGTGGCTTGTCGGATGCCGAGGTTGAGCAGGCTAGGGGTAATGGCTTCCATGCGGCCCGCCTTGGGCCGCGCGTGTTGCGAACCGAGACCGCGCCGGTGGTTGCACTGGCGGTAGCCCAGCAGTTGTGGGGTGACTTCTAGGGCCTCTTCGCGAGCAAGCCCGCTCCCACAGTAGTTCTTGGGTGTACACGGCATTTGTGTTCACTGCAAATCCACTGTGGGAGCGGGCTTGCTCGCGAAGGCGGTGTGTCATTCAACAAAGATGTTGGCTGACCTGACGCCATCGCGAGCAGGCTCACTCCTGCAAAGGGATGGCGGGGCGTTCAGAGGACATAAAACAGAATCGCCACAAAGTGCAGCAGACTCCCGGCGATCACAAACAGATGCCAGATCCCGTGCGCATGCCGCAACCGGTGATCGAGGGCAAAAAAGATGATCCCCACGGTGTACAACACCCCGCCCGACGCCAGCCAGGCAAACCCCGTCGTACCCAGCGCCGCGATCAACGGCTTGACCGCCACCAGCACGATCCAACCCATCACCGCATAGATCACGATCGACAGGATCCGCGCCTCCGAGCGTGGCTTGATCTCCTGCAAGATGCCGATCAGCGCCAGCCCCCAGACAATCCCGAACAGCGTCCAGCCCCACGGCCCGCGCAGGGTCACCAGACAAAACGGCGTGTAGCTGCCGGCGATCAACAGGTAAATCGAAAAGTGATCAACCTTCTGCATGATCGCTTTCTTGCGCCCGCGCACACTGTGGTACACGGTCGAGGCGCTGTAGAGCACCAGCAAGGTAAAGGCGTAGATCGCCACGCTGACAATTTTCCACGGACTGCCGTCGAGGCTGGCAATCACCAGCATCCACACGCCGCCGATAAACGCTGCCACTGCCCCGACCAAGTGCGTCCAGGCGTTGAGTTTTTCTCCGTGATACATGTGTCACTCACCTCGTTATTCGTCACCGCAGCGCGCAAGGCTCGGGCCTTGAGCGTAAAAGCGCAATGTTTCCATTCAACACGCCCTCTGTAGGAGCTGCCGAAGGCTGCGATCTTTGCTTTTCAAGATCAAAAGATCGCAGCCTTCGGCAGCTCCTACAAAGAGCGGCACATACCGGGCACAATCGACGCATTCTAAAAAGAGTCCGCGCCATGCTGATCGACGAAGAATTGACCCTGAAAAAACTCGAGGTGTTCCTCGCCTTCATGCGCACCGGCAATCTGGCGCGCGCCGCTGCCGAGTTGCAGACCAGCAATGTCAGCGTGCACCGGGCGATCCATTCGCTGGAAAGCGCCCTGCGCTGCCCGCTGTTCAAGCACGAGGGCCGCAACCTGACGCCGCTGGAAAGCGCCTACGTGCTCGAAGAGCGCGCGCAGAAGCTGATTCAGGACGTGGTCGAAAGCGTACGCCTGACCCGCGAGGCTGCCGGATTCTCCGCTGAACGCTTCAAACTCGGCTCGCTGTATTCGCTGACAGTGAAAACCGTACCGCAACTGATCATGGGCCTGAAGATCCGCCGCAGCGAACTCAACATCGACCTGATCCTCGGCTCGAACATCGACCTGCTGTACAAGCTGAAGAACATGGAAGTCGACGCGATCCTGGTGTCGCTGGACGACACGGTCAGCGATCCGGACTGCGAGCAGATCCCGCTGTTCTCCGACGACATTTTCCTCGCCACGCCGGCAGATTCAAGATTCGCCCAGCGTCAGGAGGTCGATCTGGCGGAAGTGCGCGACGAAACCTTCATCACCCTGACCCAAGGCTTCGCCACCCATCAGGACGGCATCCGGGTGTTCAAGCAGGCGGGGTTCGAGCCGAAGGTGGCGATGCAGGTCAACGACATCTTCACCCTGCTGAGCATGGTCAGCTCGGGGGTGGGTTATGCGTTGCTGCCGGGAAGGATTGCAGCGGTGTACGAGAACCGCGTGAAGCTCATTCCGTTGCAGGAGAAGTACCGCTTGCAGCAGCACATTGGCGTGGTGTTTCTCAAGGCCAAGGAGCGCGATCCGAATCTGCTGGCGTTGCTGGCGGAGTGTCGGATGTATGCCAATCGCCAGGCTGGGGTTTAGATCAAGATCAAGAGCTACCCCCTCACCCCAACCCTCTCCCCCAAGGGGTAGAGGGGGAAAGGGAGCAGATCTTCATGGGTTTCAAGACCTGAGTTCGCCTCAGGACTTTCAAGTCGGCGTACCTCCAATATCCAACTCGGTCGGTTCCCTCTCCCTCCGGGAGAGGGCTAGGGTGAGGGGCTTTTGATCTTTAACCCACAATCCCCCGAACAATGAAGAACAACAGCGATGGCCCCAGCAAACAGCCAAGCCCGGTGTGGAACGTCGCCGTCAACGCCCCATAAGGCACCAACCGCCGATCCGTCGCCGCCAGCCCCGCGGTCACCCCGCTCACCGTCCCGGCCAGACCACCGAACACCATCGCCGAACGTGGGTTATCCAGGCCCATCCAGCGCGCTGCGACCGGCGTGCCGACCATCACCAGAATCGCCTTGATCAATCCAGTGGCAATCGACAGCGCCATCACATCCGAGGTCGCGCCAATCGCCGCGCCGGTAACCGGGCCGACGATGTAGGTCACCGCGCCCGCGCCGATAGTGGTCATGCTCACCGCATCGCGATACCCGAAGGCCCAGGCCATGCACGCGCCGACAATGAACGGCAGGATCGTACCGAGCAGCAGCGCGATCACGCCGATCAACCCGGCCTTCTTCGCCTCGGTCGCCTGCACTTCGAACGCCGTGGCGACAATTGCGAAATCACGCAGCATCGCCCCGCCCATCAGGCCGATGCCGGAGAACAGCGTCAGATCCGCCAGGCCTTTCTGGCCGCCGGTCAGGGTGCCGCCGACCCAGGCCAGCACCAGACCGATGACGATGGCAATCGCCGAGCCGTGAATGCGCCCGAAGGTCAGGCGTTTCGAGAGAATCACCGAGACCCACATGATCACGCCGACGAAAGCGAACGCGGTGATCAGGCCGTTGTGTTCCAGACCGTTTTCAATGAGTGCCCACATGTCAGCGACCTCCTACCGGGGTGCCGACCGGAGTGACTTCCACCGGTTCGTCGGGCAACGGTTCGCCCTTGTGGGTGCGGCTGATCAAGGCAATCGTGCAGCCACAGACCACTACCGAACCGATCGCCGCGAGCACCGCCACCGGGCCGCCGTGCAGGGCGGTGACGACGTTCTGTTGCGCGGCCATCGCCACCACCACCGGAATGTACATCGCGCCCCAGAAGCCGACGCCCATTTCGCAATCCTTGGTCATGCCGCCGCGTTTCTGCATCCACAACCGCGCGCAGATCAGCAGGATCATGGCGATGCCGACCCCGCCGACGTTGGATTTGACGCCCAGCAACACGCCGAGCATGTCGCCCATGATCACCCCTGCCAGCGTACAGATCGCCAGCAGCGCCACACCGTAAATAATCATTGTTGTAGTCCTCAAAGTGCATCGTCGAATGTTGTTTTTGTTGTTCGAAGCCTGAGTCGCGGCGGTTTATGGTCGGCGGCCACCCTCCTCTCGCAACAGCGCCTGCAAGGTGTCCAGACGCGCACTGTCGAAGGCAGTGACCGTGCCCGATTCAAACACCCGGCGCGCCAGCCCGGTCAGCACCGCACCGGGTGGCAGTTCGATCTGTAGCCGCACGCCGCGCTCGTAGGCGCTTTGCACAGTGCCGCGCCAGTCCACCACGCGGCACATGTTGAAAGCGAGGTCGTCGCGCAGGGCATCAAGCTTGATCAGCGGACGCGCACGGCTGCCACTCAGGTAAGCGATTTTCGGGGTGTTCAGTTCAACGTTGGCGAAGGCTTCAGCGAGGGTTTGCGCCGGCGCGTCCAGCAACGGACAGTGTGACGGCACGCTCACCGCCAGGCGTTTGGCCAAACCGGCGCCACGACTGCGCGCCAGTTCGGCCACCGCTTGCATCGCCGCGTCGCTGCCGGCAATCACCACCTGGTTATCGGCGTTGATGTTGGCCAGGTACACCGGCGACTCCGCGCTGTGCACCTGCGCCAGCAGCGTTTCGACGGTGGAAAATTGCAGACCGATGATTGCGGTCATGCCAAAGCCCTGTGGATAAGCCTGCTGCATCAACTCGCCACGCAGGCTGACCAGATGCAGCGCGTCGCTGAAGCTCAAGGCCCCGGCGGCCACCGCTGCCGGGTACGCACCGATGGACAGGCCGGCGACGTAATCCGCCGTGAGTCCGTCCTTCAGCAATTGTCGTGAAGCAGCGACCCCGGCGATCAACAGGCACAGCTGAACCGCCCGGGTGCTGCGCAACGCATCAGCAGAATCGAGCAGCGCGACATCTTCACCGAGCACGTCGCTGGCCTCGATCAACGCTTCCCGAGGCAAACGCTGGAGCATGCCCGGTTGCTGCGCGCCCTGGCCGGGGAACACCAACAGGCTGCTCACGCTGCCTGCTCCTGCGGGTTCCACGGATCAGCGACCAGACAGGCTCGATGGGCGTTTTTCAGCAGCACCCGTGCAGATCCGCTGGCCCATTCGCGCAACGCCACGGCACCGAACGGCGTCTGCAATTGCATGTCGACCCGGCACACGGCTTGATCAAAAACCGCGACCAGTTTGCGTGCCTGATTACGCGTGATCAGTTGCGGTGTCCGCAGAATCAGATCGAGGTCACTGGCCGCGTGCATCGCGGTAAAACCACTGGCCAACTCAAACCCGACACTGCCGCTGACACCCCAGACCCAGCCGCAGTCATCGAGCATTGGCCGCAGTTGTTTGAGGGCCTGCATCACTGGCAGATCGCGCTCGCAATCGACATGACTAAGCGCTTCGGGGCTGACCCGACAGGCAATCGAATCGAGCGCCATAAACGCCGCCAGCCGCTGCTCACGCAACGCACCGCGAATGCCCACCGCGACCCAACCTTCCGCGCCCACCGCGCGCCGAACCACCACCGGTTGCCCGGCAGCCAGCGACTCGATTGCCCACTGCGGCGCATCCGCCGGTAGCTGCGCCGGGGTCATGCCCCAGAGCAGGTCGTGAGCCAGTGGCATGTTCACCACTGCGCCCTCAACAGTTCGCGCACGCGGCTGGAGGCTTGGCGATTTTTTGCGCCAAGACGATTGCTCAAGTCAGTGCTGGAGATATCGTCGATGGCCTGTTTCAGGCACTCGGTCACCCGCGCCAGATCCTCCGCCGTCGGCTGCTCGATCTGCTGCACCGAGAGGGTTTCCCAGAGCAAACCGAGGCTGGCGTAGCTGTCGATGTCATAGGCCATCGGCGGCACGCTGGCGGCCAGCGCTTCCAGTTCCTCGACACTGCGCAGCGTCACTCGCGCCGCCGAGGCCTTGCCCATCGCATGCACCATCACCCCCGGATCGCGCAGGGCAATCAAACGGTTGGCCTGATAACCCTGAGCGAGAAACGCCCCGGACATGGCCTTGCCCACCAGCAGCGCAATCACCGGATGCCCGGCCAAACGGGCGCGGGCATAACTGTCCGCCGCCCCGGCCAGGGCCTGATGAATACCGAGGGCTTCTTCGCGGCGACCGTAAGCCTGGCTCGGTACATCGACGATGGCGATGATCGGGCGCTTCTGCGCTTCGTCGCGATCTGCCGTGATCACGTCATCCACAGCCTTGGCCAGACCCCAGCCTTCGAGCAAGCCAACTTCACCGTTGCGAGCCCGTGGGAAACGGTTGTCCGGGTCAGCGACCACCGCGATAAACCGCCCAAGTTCGCCGTCGGCGACCTTCAACGATGGCGGCAAACCTTCGACCGCTTTCGCGCCAGCGCTCAGGGCGTTGAACCAGTTCAAACCGCGCACGGAATAACCACTCATGAGCGCTCTCCTTGATACAGATCGCGAACCACCGACGGTTCGATTTGCTTGGCGGTGTCCAAACGGTTCAGGCGTTGCAGAAACCAATCGGCGCGCTGACTGCGCGGCTGGGTTGGCAAGCCTTGTTGCAACAGATCACCGACTTGCTGACGGATCTGCGCCACATCATCGGCGACATAACGATCCACCAGACCACTGGCAAAACGTTGCTC
Source organism: Pseudomonas sp. MWU12-2020 (assembly GCF_023100605.1). Taxonomy (NCBI): domain Bacteria; kingdom Pseudomonadati; phylum Pseudomonadota; class Gammaproteobacteria; order Pseudomonadales; family Pseudomonadaceae; genus Pseudomonas; species Pseudomonas sp. MWU12-2020. The sequence goes on along the minus strand of NZ_JALMEX010000004.1, from coordinate 400,002 downwards.
GCCACCGGTCAGGCTCCAGATGAAGGGCCGGTCGCGGGAATCGTATTCTTCGATCCCGGCTTCCTGCTCAATCACCTGCGGGCCGTTGAGGCCGAGGCGTGCTTCCTGGGTCACCAGCAAATAGCTGCACAGCGCGGCGGCAATCGACATGCCGCCGAAACAGCCGACGCTGCCCGCGACCACACCGACCACCGGTTGGTACTGCTGCAAATCGACAATCGCCGCATGAATATCGGCAATCGCCGCCAGCCCGAGGTTGGCTTCCTGCAAACGCACGCCACCGGTTTCCAGCAGCAACACAGCGCGGGTCGGGATGCCTTTGCGGTTGTCTTCGGCGGCCAGTTCCAGCGCGCCGGCAATCTTAGCCCCGCCGACTTCGCCGAGGCTGCCGCCCTGAAATGCGCCTTCAATTGCGGCGATCATTACCGGCAAACCATCGAGGCTGCCCTTGGCGAGCACCACGCCGTCATCGGCTTGCGGCACCACGCCCTGGCGTTCGAGCCATGGCGACATGACCCGTTGAAACGGGTCGAGCAATTCGCGGAAGGTCCCGGCGTCGAGCAAGGCTTTCGCCCGTTGCCGTGCGCCGAGTTCGACGAAGCTGTGTTTGTTGAGCAACGCTGCGCTGTCAGTCATGGCCGAGCTCCTCGAAACCTTGTTCCAGACGCAGACGCACCACACCCGGCGTGGCGCCGAAATCGTGAATATCGATGGCCATCGCCGGTGGCGTGGAGCCGTCGAACATCCGCGCGAACAGATGCTGCCAGCGCTGCTGCGCACCGTTGACCGAGGTCTGCACATTGATCGTCAGTTTGCCGGCCAGCCCCGGTTCGATCAGCACTTCCAGATCGCCCGAGCCGACACAACCGACCAGCGCGCGCCCGCGCGGCGGCTGCCCGGCGGGGAATTCAAAGGATAAGGTTTCCATCAAAACGCTCCCTGAAGGATGCCGTCGCGCTCGATACGATCGAGCAACAGCGTGGCGGCGAGCAAGTCGGCGGCGCCACCGGGCGAGGCATTCAATGCGATGAGTTGTTGATCCAGTTCGTGCAGGCGCCGACGCCCGGTGAGGCTGGCGCTGCCGCCAGCGTCGAGCACCGCTTGCGCACCTTGTTGCATGGCCTGCAAACCCTCTTCGCCCGCGCGGTAGAGCACGCAGGTGTCGGCCAGATCGGTCATGATCGCCAGCAGCGCATCGAGCCGGGCGTTCTGTTCGCCGTGGCCGTTGGCGCGGCTGCGCTGGAGTTGCGGCAGGCCACGTTGCAGCACGGACGGAAAGCCGAGTTGCGCTTCTTCGCGGGCACCGCGTGCGCCGTAGCGCAGGGCGACTTGCGCGCCGTGGCTGAGTGGGCGCGGTGCGTGGCGGTCATCGATTAAAGCCAATCGCGCAGCGCGTACGGCGACGGCACTGGCGCCGCTGGATTTAGGTTCCAGTGCCGCGGCGGTGATCAACAACCCCAAGGCCCAGATCGCCCCGCGATGAGTGTTCACGCCGTTGGTGGTCGTGAGCATGGCTTGCTCGCCTTCACGACCGATCCGACCAATCGCTTCGCGCAACGTTGAACCGACTTCGCCGATGTCCACCGCCGCTTCAGCCATTTCCTTGAACGCCGGCCACAACGACAACGCCGAAGCGTGCATCAGGCCCAAGTGCAAATCGGTGTGCGCGCCATTGCCACGCCGGTCGACCAGCGCCGGTTTTGGCGACAGATCGGCTTCGTCGATCAGCGCATCCACCGCCAGATCGGCCAATCGATCAGCCAAGGACAGCGGTTTCGCTTGCAGGTTAAGTGCGTGCATTACCAGCTCCTGAACTTGGCGGGCGGGTTGTAGAGGCCGCCGGACCACTCGACCAGATCGGCCACGCTTTTCGCCGCCAGCAGTTCGCGGGTGGCGTCGGTGCGGCGGATGCCGAGGTCTTCGGGCAAGGCAATCAGGCCTTCGCGGCGCATGCGTTCGGTGTCTTTCGGGTTGTGGCGCAGACCGATGGCAGTCACGCCCGCGACGGCAGCGATCATCGCCTGGCGCTCTTCCAGCGAGCGCGCCTTGTACAGGTAGGCGATGCCTTCTTCGGTGAGCAGGTGGGTGACGTCGTCGCCGTAGATCATGATCGGCGCCAGCGGCATGCCGCTTTTCTTCGCCACTTCCACCGCGTCGAGGGTTTCGACGAAGGTCGGTTTGCCACCCTCCTGGAAGGTCTCGACCATTTGCACCACGAGTTTCTTGCCGCGTTCGAGCATCGGTTGTTGTGACTCGTCGTGGCGCATGTCGAGCCACGCCGGAGTGCCGTGACGCCGACCACGCGGGTCGTGGCCCATGTTCGGCGCACCGCCGAAACCGGCGAGGCGACCACGGGTCACGGTCGAGGAGTGGCCATCACCATCGACCTGCAACGTCGCGCCGATAAACAGATCCACCGCGTACTGCCCCGCGAGTTGGCAGAACATCCGGTTGGAGCGCAGCGAGCCGTCGCGCCCGGTGAAGAACACGTCCGGGCGTGCGGCGATGTAGTTTTCCATGCCCAGTTCAGTACCGAAGCAATGCACGCTCTCGACCCAGCCGCTCTCGATCGCCGGGATCAGCGTCGGGTGCGGATTGAGCGTCCAGTTGCGGCAGATCTTGCCCTTGAGGCCAAGCGATTCGCCGTAGGTCGGCAGAATCAATTCGATCGCGGCGGTGTTGAAACCGATGCCGTGGTTGAGCGACTGCACGTTGTGTTTTTCGTAGATCCCACGGATCGCCATCATCGCCATCAACACGTGCACCGGTTTGATGTGCCGTGGGTCGCGGGTGAACAGCGGCTCGATGTAGAACGGCTTGTCGGCCACCACCACGAAATCCACCCACGAGGCCGGGATGTCGACGCGCGGCAGTTCGCTGACGTCGTCGACCAATTGGTTGACCTGGACAATGACGATGCCGTCGCTGAACGCGGCCGGTTCGATCAGTGCCGGGGTGTCTTCGGTGCTGGGGCCGGTGTAGATATTGCCGGCGCGGTCGGCCATGAACCCGGCCGAGAGCACGACGTTGGGGATCAGGTCCACCACCAGCCGGGCGTAGAGTTCGATGTAGGTATGAATCGCGCCGATTTCCAGCAGGCCGTCTTCGAGCAACTGGCTGATGCGCAGGCTCTGGGTGCCGGCGAAGGAGAAATCGAGCTTGCGGGCGATGCCGCGTTCGAACAGATCAAGGTGCTCGGAGCGACCGACGCTGGGCATGATCATGTACAGATCATGCAGCTTGGCCGGATCGGCTTTAGCCAGCGAACGGGAAAGGAAATCCGCCTGCTTCTGGTTGTTGCCCTCCAGCACCACCCGGTCGCCGGGATGGATCAACGCTTCAAGCGCCGCGACGATCTTGTCGCTGGGCAACACCACACCATCGGCCAGCCCGCGCACCTTGTCGAGACGCCGCTGCTTCTCGTCACGCCGCCGCGTCCAGCGCGAGTCGGGGGAAATTGTTGTTGTCATGCTCACTCCACGGGGTTCGCTGTCGTGGAGCCAAGGTAGGCGTGTGAGCGGGGCGCATCAATCAAGCGCGGTGGTGAATCATTACGGTCAGCGTAATGGTTGAGCAATGGGGGAGCTCAAGCACGAGATAGCAAACCCTCAGGACTAAAAGCAGCGGTTTTAATTGCCAAACACATTAACGAACTGTCAGTTCTTACAGGTTCAGCATTAGACGATTACTGCTAAAAAGGACTCACGCCCCTGTTGGGTTCTCATCCAAAAGTTACTCGTCATAAATTCGAATGACGAAGGGAGATTGAAATGGCCGACATCAAGGATCCCAAAAACACAATTGTCATGGAGACAACTCAAGGCAAAGTCTGGATTGAGCTTTTCCCCGATCTTGCGCCCAATCATGTTGAACGCATCAAGAAACTGACGCAGGAACACTATTATGATGGTTGCAATTTCCATCGAGTCATTGGTGGTTTCATGGCTCAGACTGGATACCGTAGCGACAAACACTTCGGGAGCGGCTACGGTTTTCTCAAGTCCGAATTTTCGAAAAGTAAACACCTTCGGGGCACTTGCTCGATGTCTAGGAAATCCGACCCTGACTCGGCGGATTGTCAATTTTTCATTTGTTTTGAGGACTCTCCTGTTTCGGACGGGCAGTACACGGTTTGGGGAAAGGTCATCGAAGGAATGGAGAATATCGACCGGCTCGAGCGTGGCGATCCTGTGAGAAATCCTGACAAGATCATATCGATGAAGATTGTCGAAGACCCTGTCGTAACTCCAGGTCGGAATCAAGACGAAGATATCGATCCAGAAACGAAGTTGATCAAGCAACAAACCGTGCAACAGTCCTCCACTTCTGTCTTAGGGCCAACCAAACAATTACCAGTAGATGTTCTGAAATAGCTTCAATAAAAAGCCTGTAGGAGCTGTCGAGTGCAACGAGGCTGCGATCTTTTGATCTTCAGGATCAAGATCAAAGGATCGCAGCGTGCCGCAGCTCCTACAGAGGAACGCATTCCAAATGTGGGAGCGAGCCTGCTCGCGAAGGGGCCGGTGAGATCACCACATCACTCAGTCAGTCGGCACCAGCCTGTCCAATACGCGATTGACTGCCATTTCCGCCACCATCACCACCTGAGCAATACCCTGCAACGTCTTGCGGTGCGTGCCTTCAACCAGCGCCGCATGGTTGTTGAGCATGACCGTGGCCGAGCCGAGGGATTCGCTGGCGTCGGCCAGCAGGGATTCGCTGTCGGCGTCGGGGTTGGCCATGTACAGCGTGTTGGGGGTGTAGGGCGTGGCCATGAGGTCGGGTTTTGGCGGGCCGAGGTAATGGTCGAGGGCGCGTTCAGCGGCTTCGTGAAATTTCTTTGATTCGGGGGCTTCGTAGGGGGATGCCGCATCTGTTGGCGGCGGACTTGGTGTTGGTTTAATCATTTTCAGGTTCCGAAATAAAGCTGGAACCGCTTCTCTGCTAAAAGAAGGGGTGGCAGCTGAACGCAGGTTAGCAGACCGGGGAACCTAAGGAAGCCGGCGCGCCGAAGCGCCCTGCGCACAGCCGCCATCGAATGCAGGCACTGAGCCTGACGATGATGTATGTGCACCCTTAGATTAACCACGAGCTGCTAAACCCGATCACTGGGAATCAGTGACGGGATCAAGTTACGCAGCCTGCCCAAGGCGCACAAGCCGGCGGATTCTGGTGCATGCGTAGGCAGCGGCGCAAGGATTTGTAGGCGGATTAGGCGTAACACTGAGTGTCTTTAAACAGCTGTGCTGAATGGTGTTTATTGCGCTGTAGAAATTGAGGGCTTGTCTGTCGGATCAGAGTGAAGCGACTGGCGCCTTCGCGAGCAAGCTCGCTCCCACAGGGGATCTGTGTCGTGTCCAAAATCTGTGTTCACTGAAGTTCCAATGTGGGAGCGAGCTTGCTCGCGAAGAGGCCAGCAAGATCACCGCAAATTCTGGATCAGTGGACCAGCCCCGCCTCCACCAACAACTGCTCCAACCCCAACAAATCCGGCACCTTCGCCACCTGTTCCCCGACCTGCACCGCTGCCTGCTCCAGCGCACACAACGGCACATCGACATAACTCAACTGACTGTCGAGCTTGTACGAACGCGGGATCCCCTGCACCAGCAGCGCAATGAATTTCAGCTGTGGCAAGCCGCCGAGGGCGTTGAGGATGACGATCCGCGCGCGTTCGCCGATGACGATTTTCTGCCCGCAGGCCGACTCGAAACTCAGCAGCGGAATCTGCCGTTCACGCCAGCTCACCCGCCCCAGATACCACGGCGGGGTGTCGAGGTCGAAGGCGCTGGCCTGGTAGTCGATCAGTTCGGCGACGGCGACGTTGGGCAGGATCAGGTTGCGGTCGGCCAATGGCAGCAGCAGGCCGGTGAGTTGGCTGGTGCGCGCGTTGTGGCGGCGCTCATGCATGTTTCTTGCTCCAGTGGGCAATGCTTTCGAGCAGCACCGATTCCTGATACGGCTTGCCGAGGTAGTCGTTGACGCCGATGGCCATCGCGCGGTCGCGGTGTTTCTGCCCGGTGCGCGAGGTGATCATGATGATCGGCAGGTGTTGCAGGCGCTCGTCATTGCGTACCTGGGTGGCGACTTCGAAGCCGTCCATGCGCGGCATTTCGATGTCGAGCAGCATCAGGTCGGGCATGTGTTCTTCGAGCAGCAACATGGCGTCGACGCCGTCCTTGGCGGTCAGCACGTTCATGCCGTGGCGTTCGAGCAAACGGCTGGTGACCTTGCGCACGGTCACCGAGTCGTCGACCACCAGTACCAGCAACGGCTTCTGCGGTTCACTGTCGATCTCCGCATGGGCCGGACGCTGCGCAACCCGCGCCTGCATCGCGCGGATCGGTGCGAGCAAATCAAGAATCAGCACCACCCGGCCATCGCCGAGAATCGTCGCCCCGGACACGCCCTGCACTGCCGCGAACTGCGGGCCGAGGCTCTTGACCACGATCTCGCGGGTGCCAGCCATCGCATCGACCTGCACCGCGATGTGCCGGTCATTGCACTGCACCAGCAGCACCGGCAACGGCAGGCTCTGGCCGAGCAGTTTCGGCCGCGGCGCGGTTTTCAGCAGCTCGCCCAGATAGCACAGTTCGTAACGCTGGCCGGCGTAGTGGTAGCTCGGCGGATCGTTGCGGTAGTGCCCTTCCAGATCATTCGGCAACACGCGGACGATGCCTTCGATGGTGTTCAGCGGAATCGCGTATTGATCCTCGCCGCACTGCACCATCAGCGCACGATTGACCGACACGGTGAACGGCAGACGAATGCGGAAGTGCACGCCCTGCCCCGGCACCGAATCGATGCTCATGGTGCCGCCGAGCTGGCGGACTTCCTCATGAACCACGTCCATGCCAACGCCGCGCCCGGAAATCTGGGTGATCTTTTCCGCCGTGGAGAAGCCCGGCTGCAGGATGAACTGCAGCACGTCGCGGTCGCTGATTTCGGCGTCCGGTGCCAGCAGGCCGCGCTTGATCGCCTTGCGCCGCACCGCTTCCAGCGGCACCCCGGCACCATCGTCACGAATATCGAAAACGATGTCGCCGCCCTCGCGGGTCAGGTCCAGGGTAATCGTGCCCTGCGCCGGTTTGCCCGCCGCCAGCCGCACTTCGGCCGACTCCAGACCATGGTCGACGGCGTTGCGCAGCATGTGCTCCAGCGGCGCGGCCATGCGCTCCAGCACGTTGCGATCCATCTCGCCTTCGGCGTTGCCGATGATGAACGCGACGTCTTTGTTCAGCTCTTCGGCAACCTGACGCACGATGCGTTTCAGGCGCGGCAGCATGCGTTCGAACGGCACCATGCGCGTACGCATCAGGCCTTCCTGCAACTCGGTGTTGATCCGCCCCTGTTGCTGCAACAGGTTCTCGGCGTCGTGGTTGCGGCGGTCGAGGGTTTCCTTGAGATCGAGCAAGTCGGAGGCAGATTCGAACAGCGCCCGCGACAGCTGCTGCAACTGCGAATGACGGTCCATTTCCAGAGGATCGAATTCTTCGTAGCCGAGGCGTTCGGCATCGACTTGCTGACGGCTGAGAATCCGCCCCTGGGTTTCGGTGTCGAGCCGGCGAAGCTGATCGCGCATGCGCTCGATGGTGGTTTCCATCTCGTTCAGCGCGGTTTGCGCATCGCTGACTTGCTGCTCGATACGCCCACGGAAAATCGAGGTTTCCCCAGCCAGGTTGACCAGCTCATCGAGCAGTTCGGCGGAGACCTTGACCATGTCCGCGCCGGCATCAGCGGCGGGTGCCGCAGGCTCGGTCTTGGTTGGAATCGGCAGCAGCGGCGGCGTGTCAGGGGTCGCCGGGTGGCTGAAATTCTGGATCGCATTGATCAGCCGATCCGCCGGTGGGCATGGCTGCCCGGCACGCACGCCATCAAGCATTTGCGCCAGCCGGTCATGCCCGCGCTGCACCAGCGCGAACAGTTCGGCGGACGGTTGCAGCACGCCGGTGGCGAGGCTTTCGTAAAGGTATTCGAGCTCATGGGCGAGGTCGCCGATCGGGCCGATCTCGACCATCCGCGCGCCGCCCTTGAGGGTGTGCAGATCGCGCAGCAGGGTTTCCACTTCCTGCCGATTGCCGGGTTCGGCCTGCCAGCGCAGCAGCGCCGCGCCGGAGCTTTCAATGATGTCGAAACCTTCTTCGAGGAAGATTTCCAGCAGCTCCGGATCATGCGCCGCGCTGTCGTGTTCAGCCGTCGGCTGCGCCGTTTCGGGACTGCCGGCCTGGCCCTGGCGGAACTGGCGGATCGCTTCGATCAGGTCTTGCGCCGGGGTCAGCGCCTGATGGTTCTGCAACTGTTCGAGCAACTGCGCCAAGCGGTCGTGACTTTTGTGCAGCAAGCGCCCGAGCAGCTCGCTGTAACTGTGGCGACGATCCACCAGACCTTCATAAAGACTTTCCAGCTCATGGGCCAGATCGCCGATGGCGTCAACTTCGGCCATCCGCGCGCCGCCCTTGAGGGTATGCAAATCGCGCTGCAACGACGACAGCGGCGCAGCGTTGTCCGGGTCGCTCACCCAACGCTGCAAGGCCTGACCGGCACTGTCGAGAATATCCACCGCTTCTTCGAGGAAGATTTCAACGATCTCGTCGTCGGGTGCGGTCTCGGCATGGGTGTGGGCGAGTTCGGCGGTCGCGGCGCCCAGTTCGCTGATGCTCAAGGTGCGGCTGCCGTCGCTGCGAATCAGCCCCATCGCCGTCGGATCGAGGCTTTCATCGAGCAGTTCGTGCAGGGCGCGGACGCGCTGCGGCTGTGGGGTGATTTCCTGGCCTGCAGCCAGTTCGTCGAGCATGTTGATCAACGCTTCGTGGGCGTTCTGCGCCTCCTGGAAAAACCTGTCGCTGACCGCCAGGCTGCTTTCTTCGACGGCGCCATAGAGGTCGAGCAAGGCTTCGCACAACACGTCCACCGGCAGCAGATCGGCGAGGTGCGCGCCTTCGCCAAGGGTGGTCAGTTCGTCCAGCAGCGCGCTGAGTTCCTGACGTTCGCCGGGGTGTTGTTGCCAACGCTGCAACAGGCTTTCGGCGTCGAGCAGGATGTCCATGCCCTGGGCGAGGAAGTTGTTGATCAGTTGCGCATCGCGCTTGATCCGCAGACCGGTGTTCGGCGCGTTGAGGATCGCTTCCAGGCGCTCGGCCAGCAGCGCTTCGGTGCGTTTGATCAGCGACTGTGCGCCGACAATCGGCGCCAGCGGATCGTGCTTGAGCTGGCGCAAACCGACGCGGAACAGGCCTTCGGCTTCGAGGAGCAACTCCACTTCATCGAGATCCAGCGGCATCTGGTGCGCCTTGAACTCGCGCGCCAGCTTATCCAGCGGCGCCGCCAGTTCGGCAATCGGCAACACGCCGGCCATCGAGGCACTGCCCTTGAGCGTGTGCAAGGCGCGCTGCAATTCGTCGCTGGCCGGCAGCGGCACATGCTCGGCAGCCTGATCGAGGAAGCGGTTGAGGCTGGCGAGGTGGGTCTCGGCTTCGTTGCGAAAGATCTCCAGCAACAGCGGGTCGAGGGCCGCCACGTCGTCGACGTCTTCGGCTGCCAGCGGCTCGACACCTTTGGCCAGCGCATGCGCACGGGCCGCCAGTTGATCGACATCGCTGCGCTGGCGCTGGCGGTGCGTGGCGAATTCGCTGATCAGCTCCGGCAGCAGCAACACTGTGTCGGTGAGCAACTGCTGTACCTGCGCGCCAGGCTCGACACTGTGCTCCAGCACGCGGTTGAGCAGGTTTTCCACGGCCCACGCCAGCTCGCCAAGGATCAATGCGCGAACCATGCGCCCGCTGCCCTTCAAGGTATGAAAGGCCCGACGCAATTCAGTCAGTGCGGCGCGGTCATGGGTGTCGGCCGACCAGCGCGGCAGGTATTCGTGCAGAACCTCAAGTACCTCGTCGGTCTCTTCGAGGAACACTTCGCGCAGTTCATCGTCCACCGGTTCTTCATCGGCGGGCGGCGGCATCAGGTTGCCGGGGGTGATCAAGGCCGGCGGGTTGACCGCCGACACCGGGCTGGCCAGCACCTCGGCCAGCGACTTCACGGTCTCGGGGTCATCCAGTGCCTGCTGGTCCTGCATCACCAGCGCTTCGCTGGGGCTGAGTACATCGTCGAGCAGCGGCACGTGCTGCTCATGTGGAAAGAACCCCAGGCTGGCGAGGCTTTTCTGTGCAACATCCAGCAGTTGTTCATTCGGCGCTTGCGGGTCGTCGCTCAGGCGCTCGAGGTAATACTCGAGGCTGGTGATGACGTCGGCCAGATTATCCAGTTGCTGCCAGCCTGGCTGGTGCGGATCCAGCAGCAGGTGTTCGCGAATAAAGCTGTTGCAGGCCTCGACCAGACTCGCCGCGCGGCTCAGCGGAATCATCGCCAGCGCGCCGCGCACCTGGGTCAGCAGTTCCGGCAGCGGTTGCAGTTGCTGGCGATCCCAGTCGGCGTCGATGTAGTCGACGATCATGTCCTTGGCCTGTTGCAGGCAGATGCGTGCTTCCTTGATCACGATCTGATGGATCTGCGTCAGATCAGTGGTCGGCAGGCGCGCGTCTTCGGGGCTTTCCGGCTCTACGGTGCCGACCATTCCGGCGAGGTTGGCTTCGACGTAGAGCAGCGCGCCGGCCACGTCCATCAGGGTCGCGTCGTTCGGTTCGCGCTGGCCCTGAACGAGGCCGAGTACCACCGCCAGTTGATCGATGATGACCTTGCGCGGTTGGCCGAAACCGAGCACCGCGAGGGTGTCGGCGATCTGCCGCAGCGGCGCCAGCAGACTCTCCAGATCGGAGGTGTGCTGACGGTCGCTGCGCACGAACAGGTCGAGGCGCTCCTTGACCCGCACCAGTTCTTCGCACAATGCCGCCAGCACCGAGCGCATCGCATCGCGGTCGGGACCGGCCAGACGCGCGCGTTCTTCGTCGACCATCGCGCTGTCGGGCAACGCGTCGTCCAGGGAGTAGCGATCTTTCATGGTCAGCATCTGCCCGGTGGGATGTTCGGCTTTGGCAATATAGAACAGCAGGCTTTTCAGCAGCTCCGGCGGGGGCGGCTGGTTGAGGCCGCGCATGCCCTGTTCGAGCAGGCGCTTGAGTTCCTTGTCGGCGTCCTTGAACAGGCTGCGCAACGCCGGACTGTTGGCGATGGCGCCTTCGCGCATGCCTTCGACCAGGGCTGAAGCGACCTGCCACAGCGGACTCAACGGCGCGTCAAAGCTCAGCGCTTCGAGGCGCTGGAAGACTTTCGCCAGGTATTCGAGGTGGGTCTGGTCATCCTGCTCGCGCAGCAAACCGACCAGCGCCATTTGCAGCATCTGGCGCAATTTGCGCAGCACATTGGGCAGGTCGGGAGGCTCCAGCGCGGCCAAGGCTTGTGCGCTCAACGGCGGCAAGTCCGGCAAGGGCGGGCTGAACAGGCTGGTTTCCGAGAGCAGGCTGTCGCCGCGCGCACTGCGCAGATCGTTGATCAGCGGCAGCACCACCAGCGGCAGGTCGCGGCGGGCGCTCTGCACGCGATCGAGGTAGATCGGCAATTGCCCGAGGGCTTGCAGCAGCAGGTGCAGGGCTTCGTCACGGTGGCTGACGCGCTCCTGCTGCAAGGCTTCGACCAGATGTTCCATCTCTTCGGCGAGCAAAGCGGCGCCGTAGAACTCGACCATCTGCAGGCTGCCGTGCACCTGATGAATATACGTCAGACACTCGTCCAGCCCCGGTGAGGCCTGCGGGTCATCGAGCACGGCTTCAATCGCCTGATGCGCCTGCCTCAGCGTTTCGGCAATTTCACCCTTGACCCATTCGAGGGCCACGTAGTCGTGCCGGTCACCCATAACCACTCCACTCACGCCTTGTCCGTCGCGGACGCCGACGGCAAGGTGAAACCGGATACCGAACGGCGCAGCTGACTGGCCATCTTCGCCAGATTGCCGATGCTCTCGGCGGTGGCGGTCGAGCCGGATGACGTCTGCGTGGTGATCTGCTGGATCACGTTCATCGTCATGGAAATCTGCCCGGCCGACGAGGTCTGCTGCTGCGCCGCATTGGAGATGCTTTGAATCAGCGCGGCAAGGGTCTTCGATACGCCTTCGATTTCTTCCAGCGCCACTCCGGCATCCTGCGCCAGTCGCGCGCCGCGCACCACTTCGGTGGTGGTCTGCTCCATGGAAATCACCGCTTCGTTGGTGTCAGCCTGAATCGCCCGCACCAGCGTTTCGATCTGCCGGGTGGCCGCGGACGAGCGCTCGGCCAGCCGCTGCACTTCGTCGGCGACCACGGCAAAACCGCGCCCGGCATCTCCGGCCATCGAGGCCTGAATCGCCGCGTTGAGCGCGAGGATGTTGGTCTGGTCGGCAATGTCGTCGATCAGGCTGACGATGTCGCCGATTTCCTGCGACGACTCGCCCAGGCGCTTGATGCGCTTGGCGGTGTCCTGGATCTGCTCGCGGATGTTGTCCATGCCGTGGATGGTGTTGTGCACCACCTCGTTGCCCTTGTTGGCGATTTCCACCGAGCGCTCGGCCACCGCCGACGACTCGGCGGCGTTGGCCGAGACCTGATCGATGGACTGGGCCATGTCGCTGATCGCGGTCGAGGCTTCGGAGATCTGCTGCGCCTGATGTTCCGAGGCCTGGGCCAGGTGCATGGCGGTGGCCTGGGTTTCCTGCACGGCGGCGGCGACCTGGCCGGCGGTAAGGTTGATGGTCGCGACCAGATCGCGCAGTTGATCGACCGAGTAGTTGATCGAATCGGCGATGGTCCCGGTGAAGTCTTCGGTCACCGAGGCGGTCACGGTCAGGTCGCCGTCGGCGAGGTCTTCGATCTCGTCGAGCAGGCGCATGATCGCGTTCTGGTTGCGCTCGTTCTTCTCGGCGGTCTCGCGCAACTGGCGGTTGGTTTCACGAACCATGACCATGCCGATCAGGATAATCGAGGCCAGCGCCAGCAAACCCAGCACGTAGCCGCCGATGGTGTCGGTGCTGCGCCCGCCGGCAAGGTTTTCGAAACCGGTAGCGAGGTGCGAGGCTTCGTCGAGCAGGGTCTGCGACAGGCTGAAAATGTTGCTCGCCGACTCCCGGACCTTGAACAGTTCCGGTGAGGTTTCAAGGATTTCGTCCACGGAGCCGGAGACGAACTGGAACAGCTCGGAAATTTCACTCAGCCGCGCACGGGCATCACGGTCTTCGACCTGGCTGATTTTCAGGGTCGGGTTGCCCTGCAACATGCCGTTGAGGACTTGGCCGAAACGGGTGGCATCGCGGCCAAAAGCGTCGGCAGCCTGCTGCGAGTTTTCGTCGCCGGCCAGCACGGTGTTGACCGCGCCGAGAATGCGTTCAGCGAGCAGCGATTGGCGCTGGGCCATTGCCACCTGCGCTGCCGGGGCGCCGCGTTGCAAGAGGATTTCGACGACTTTTTCGTATTCGATCTGCAACTGCGGCACGGTTTCGGCCAGCGTCGCGGCGACTTGATGCAGAGAGAGCACGGTCTGTTCGCTGGAGAGAATCGCATCGGTATTTTTCAGCAGGCGTTCCCAGTCCAGCTGCACCGCGCGCATTTCCGGGCGCACGCTGGCCGGCGCGGGTGGCAGGCCGGTGGCCGGATCGCCCTTCTTCAAGTAACCCCAGCGCTGGGCGAAATCGTTACGCGCATCGCTCAGCAACTTGAACGCGGCGGCCTTGCCGGCGGCGGCTTCGGTGGCGTTCTTGGCAATCCGCTGCGACAGCACGCGCAGCTCACCGGCGTGGCCGATGTACTGCTTGTCGTAGTTGGCCTGGGTGTTGAGGTAGGCGAAGTTGGCGAACAGCAGCATGATGAACACGATCAGTGCGATGAACAGCACAATGATCTGCGAACGACTGCGCGACCCTTCCGCCGATTTGCCTGTTTTTGCTTTTGTCATCGGTCCTCGCCCTTAACCCACATCTTTGAGGCCTGCTGCAATCCCTGTGGGAGCGAGCCTGCTCGCGAAAGAGTTGGGTCAGCCAATATTCATCTTGCCTGACACGCCCTCTTCGCGAGCAGGCTCGCTCCCACAGGGGACAGTGTTGAATCGGTTATATCGCAACGCTCATGAACACCGGCGATTTGGCCAGTGCAAACAGGCTGAACACCCGCCAGTTCTGCTCGCGCCGGAAATAGCCTTTGACGAACTCGGCCTTGGAGCCCTGGCGCTTGCTGATCGAGATCGGCTCGAAGCTGTCCTGCTCGAAGTGCTGCAAACCGAACACCTCATCCACCAGCAACCCGGCGAACACGTCGTTGTGCTCCACCACCAATACCCGCCGCTGTTTGCGCAGCGGCGACAGCTCATGGCCGAAGAAGCCGCACAGGTCCATGATCGGCAGCAAGCGCCCACGCAGGTTAGCCACCCCTTTGACCCACGGCTTGACCCCGGGCAACTGAGTGCAGCGCGGTTCGTGCAGCACTTCGCTGACCTCGCCCATCGGCGTCACGTACCAGTGCTCGCCGAGGCGAAAGCCGATACCGCTCCAGCGATCCTGACGGCCGGCTTGCGACGGCAGGTCCGCCGCCAGCAGGCGGCAGCGCTGGTCGATCTGCCACAGCAGCTCGAACGCGGTCAGCGACTGGTTCATAGCGGCGCGATCAACCGGCCAGCACGTTGTTCAGGGTCTTGATCAGGGTGTCTTCTTCGACCGGTTTGGTCAGGTAATCCTTCGCGCCCTGGCGCGTACCCCAGACCTTGTCGGTTTCCTGATCCTTGGTGGTGATGATGATCACCGGAATATGGCTGGTCTCGGCATCCTTGGTCAGTTGCCGGGTGGCCTGGAAGCCATTGAGGCCGGGCATGACGATGTCCATCAAGACCGCGTCGGGCTTTTCCTGACGGGCCAGGGCCACGCCGTCGGCGCCGTTTTCGGCCTTGAGCACTTCATGGCCGTGCTTTTCGAGCATGCCGGTGAGTTTGTACATTTCAGTCGGCGAATCATCGACGATCAGGATACGTGCCATGGTCTTCCCCATTTTTCTTGTCGACATCCGGCCCGCTGGCCGAGCGTCACTGTACGTGTCTTACTGCGGCAAAACGGCGGCAAAGCCCGGAACGTGGGCCTGAATCGCGTCGAGCAGTTCTTCCTTGCTGAAAGGCTTGGTCAAAAATTGATCAGAACCGACAATCCGCCCCTTGGCCTTGTCGAACAGCCCGTCACGCGACGACAGCATGATCACCGGCGTGGCCTTGAACGCACTGTTGTTCTTGATTAAAGCGCAGGTCTGATAACCATCCAGACGCGGCATCATGATGTCGACAAAAATGATCCCGGGGTGGTGGTCGGCGATCTTCGCCAAAGCGTCAAAACCATCAATCGCCGTGATGACTTCGCAGCCCACATTTTTCAGCAGTGTTTCGGCGGTGCGACGAATCGTTTTCGAGTCATCGATCACCATGACCTTCAAGGCGCTGGACTGCTGTTCCATAAGGGGGCTCTACCGTCGCCTTTGCGAATCAAATTGTCCGTTTTGCAATGAGTAATGGCTGGAAACCCTTGATGCTCAAGGGCCAGCACGATATGCCAGCCTTTTTAGCACAGTCTCCAGAAGCAATCTATCGACGGGTTTTTCCTTGACCGAAAACCCGCCCGGCGCCACTCTGGCGGCACTTTTTCAATACCGATCCGGTAGCCAATTTTCGAGGAAAACCCAATGAGCGTTCGCGTCGGGATTGTCATGGACCCTATCGCCAGCATTTCCTATAAAAAGGATAGCTCGCTGGCCATGCTGCTGGCCGCGCAGAAACGTGGCTGGGAGCTGTTCTACATGGAGCAGCGCGACCTGTATCAGGCCGAAGGTCAGGCCCGGGCGCGCATGAAGCCGCTGAAAGTCTTCGCCAACCCGGAAAAATGGTTCGAACTGGACGCCGAGCAGGACAACCTGCTGAGCGATCTGGACGTGATCCTGATGCGCAAGGATCCGCCGTTCGACATGGAGTTCGTCTACTCCACCTACCTGCTGGAACAGGCGGAAACCGCCGGCGTGCTGGTGGTCAACAAGCCGCAGAGCCTGCGCGACTGCAATGAAAAACTGTTCGCCACGCTGTTCCCGCAGTGCACCCCGCCAACCGTGGTCAGCCGCCGCGCCGATGTGCTGCGCGAATTCGCCGCCAAGCACGGTGACGTGATCCTCAAGCCGCTGGACGGCATGGGTGGCACTTCGATTTTCCGTCATCGCGCGGGCGATCCGAACCTGTCGGTGATTCTGGAAACCCTGACCGCCCTCGGCAACCAGCAGATCATGGGCCAGGCCTACCTGCCGGCAATCAAGGACGGCGACAAACGCATCCTGATGATCGACGGCGAGCCGGTGGATTACTGCCTGGCGCGAATTCCGGCCCAAGGCGAAACCCGTGGCAACCTCGCGGCCGGTGGTCGTGGCGAAGCGCGGCCGCTGACCGACAAGGATCGCTGGATCGCCGCCCAGGTCGGCCCGACTCTGCGCGAGAAAGGCCTGCTGTTCGTCGGTCTGGACGTGATCGGTGAAAACCTCACCGAAATCAACGTCACCAGCCCGACCTGCATCCGCGAAATCGACAACGCTTTCGGTACCGACATCGGCGGCCTGCTGATGGACGCGATCGACAAGAAGCTGCAAGCCGCCGGCAAAAAGCCGCAAGCTTGACGTGTGTCACATGCAGCCTGTCGCTTGAAGCGTGAAGCCCAAGGCGTGAAACCAACATTGCGTTATCATGCGCAGCCTCTGAAAAACGCGATGTTGGTTTTCTTGTCATGACCCTCCCGTCCGATCTGCCCGCAGAACTCGCCCATCGTGGCGTGCGCCCGGCCGATCGCCTCGGATTTACCCTGTTTCTCGCGGCGCTGATTCATTTGGCGCTGCTGCTCGGTGTCGGCTTTACCATGGTCGAGCCCAAGCAGATCAGTAAAACCCTGGAAATCACTCTTGCCACCTTCAAGAGCGAAACCAAGCCGAAAAAGGCTGATTTCCTCGCTCAGGAAAACCAGGAAGGCAGCGGCACCCTGGACAAGAAGGCGATTCCCAAGACCACCGAGGTCGCGCCGTTCCAGGACAATCAGGTCAAGAAAGTCACCCCGCCCCCGGCCGCCAAACCGGAAGTGCGCGAAGCCGCGCCCAAGGCTGCGGTGACCACGGTGGCGCCGAAACAGCAAAAGGCGCCGACCAAGAAAGAAGAAACCAGGACCGAGACCAAACCTGCGGTCAACGCGCCGACGTTTGACAGCTCGCAGCTGTCCAGCGACATCGCCAGCCTCGAAGCGGAACTGGCCAACGAACAGCAGCTGTACGCCAAGCGCCCGCGCATTCACCGTTTGAGCGCCGCCTCGACCATGCGCGACAAGGGTGCCTGGTACAAGGACGACTGGCGCAAGAAGGTCGAGCGCATCGGCAACCTCAATTACCCGGAAGAAGCGCGGCGCAAGCAGATCTACGGCAATCTGCGGCTGATGGTCTCGATCAACCGCGACGGCTCGCTGTATGAAGTGCTGGTGCTGGAATCCTCCGGCCAGCCGCTGCTGGATCAGGCCGCGCAGCGCATCGTCCGACTGGCGGCACCGTTCGCGCCGTTCACCGGCGATCTGTCGGATATCGACCGACTGGAAATCATCCGCACCTGGAAATTTGCCCGGGGCGACAAGCTTTCCAGCAACTGACCGCCTGCATACAGGTTTTTTGTGGTGAGGGGATTTATCCCCGATCGGCTGCGAAGCAGTCGCAAAACCAGCATGCGCGGTATGTCAGGCATATCACGTCAATGGATTCAGGGCCGCTTCGCGCCCCATCGGGGATAAATCCCCTCACCACAAAGGTTCAGCTTCAACAATGGATCTGCGTTGTTCTCTGATCCCCAGCTTGTCAGTTCGCCCCTTGAACGCCACACTATCGCTCATGAAAAACGTCAGCCCCAGCTACCTCAAGCATCACTTCCTGATCGCCATGCCACACATGGCCGACCCGAACTTTGCCCACACCTTGACCTACATCGTCGAGCACACGGCCAATGGCGCCATGGGGCTGGTGGTCAATCGACCGCAAGAGCTGAATCTGGCTGACATCCTTGAGCAATTGCGCCCGGACATCGACCCGCCAGCGCTGTGCCAGCATGTGCCGATCTTCATTGGCGGCCCGGTGCAGACTGATCGCGGGTTTGTCCTGCATCCGGCGGGCAAGACCTTTCAGGCCACCGTCGAGCTGGACGGTAATCTGGCGCTGTCCACGTCCCAGGACGTGCTGTTCGCCATCGCCGACGGTGTGGGCCCGGCGAAAAGCCTGATTGCCCTCGGCTATGCCGGTTGGGAAGCCGGGCAACTGGAGGCCGAACTGGCCGACAACGCCTGGCTGACCTGCCCGTACGACGCCGACATCCTGTTCAACACCAGCAGCGAACTGCGGCTTGAGGCAGCGGCCCGGCACCTGGGGATCAACCTCAGCCTGCTGACCAGCCAGGCGGGGCACGCCTGATGGCCCTGCGCCTGATTCTCGGCTTCGACTACGGCACCAAACAGATCGGCGTTGCGGTCGGCCAGGTGATTACCGGCCAGGCCCGCGAGCTGTGCACCTTGAAAGCGCAGAACGGCGTGCCCGACTGGAATCAGGTCGAAGCGCTGTTCAAGGAATGGAAACCCGACGCCGTGGTGGTCGGCCTGCCGCTGAACATGGACGGCACGCCGAGCGAGATGTGCCTGCGCGCGGAGAAATTCGCTCGCCGTCTCAATGGCCGCTTCAATGTGCCCTTCTATACCCACGACGAACGCCTGACCACCTTCGAAGCCAAGGGTGAGCGACTGGTGCGTGGCGGGCAGAAAGGCAGTTACCGCGACAACCCGGTGGACGCCATCGCCGCCGCCCTGCTGCTGCAAGGCTGGCTCGACGAAAACACTGCATTGTTTGAATCCTGACAAGCGCTTCGGCGCTTTTCTTTTGAGTGATAACCCGAATCTCGTCCAAGGACGCGGCTCGGCCCCAAGAAGGAGCAACCATGAGCCTGCCCAATCCCGCCGATCTGATCAGCCAGATGGCGATCCGCCTCAAGGCGCACCTGGCACAGCGTGATATCCGCGAACCGCGTTACATCGGCATCCGCACCGGTGGCATCTGGGTCGCGCAGGCCCTGCTCAAGGAATTGGCCAGCGACGCGCCGCTGGGCACGCTGGATGTTTCCTTCTACCGCGACGACTTCAGCCAGAACGGCCTGCACCCGCAAGTGCGCCCGTCGGCCCTGCCCTTCGAGATCGAAGGCCAGCATCTGGTGCTGATCGATGACGTACTGATGAGCGGCCGGACCATCCGCGCCGCCATGAACGAATTGTTCGACTACGGCCGCCCGGCCAGCGTGACCCTGGTCTGCCTGCTCGACCTGGACGCTGGCGAACTGCCGATCCGCCCGAACGTGGTCGGCGCGACCCTGTCGCTGGCCGCCAACGAGCGCGTGAAGCTGTCCGGCCCGGAGCCGCTGACGCTCGAACTGCAAGACCTGAATCCTTAACCCGCCCTTATTGAGAGTCCCCCTCGCGATGACGCCTCTAGATACCAAGCGCCCGCTGCAGCTCAATGATCAGGGCCAGCTGCGCCACTTCCTCTCGCTCGACGGCCTGCGCCGCGAGTTGCTGACGGAAATCCTCGACACTGCCGACTCGTTCCTCGAAGTCGGTGCCCGGGCGGTGAAGAAGGTCCCGTTGCTGCGCGGCAAGACCGTGTGCAACGTGTTCTTCGAAAACTCCACCCGCACCCGCACCACCTTCGAACTGGCGGCCCAGCGGCTGTCGGCGGACGTGATCACCCTGAACGTGTCGACCTCGTCGGCCAGTAAAGGTGAAACCCTGCTCGACACCCTGCGCAACCTCGAAGCGATGGCTGCCGACATGTTCGTCGTGCGCCACGGTGATTCCGGCGCCGCACACTTCATCGCCGAACATGTCTGCCCGCAGGTGGCGATCATCAACGGCGGCGACGGCCGTCACGCGCACCCGACCCAGGGCATGCTCGACATGCTCACCATCCGTCGGCACAAGGGCGGTTTCGAAAACCTCTCGGTGGCGATCGTCGGCGACATCCTGCACTCGCGAGTGGCGCGTTCGAACATGCTCGCCCTGAAGACCCTCGGCTGCCCGGACATCCGCGTGATCGCGCCGAAGACTCTGCTGCCGATCGGCATCGAGCAGTACGGCGTCAAGGTCTACACCGACATGAACGAAGGCCTGAAGGACGTCGACGTGGTGATCATGCTGCGCCTGCAGCGTGAGCGCATGACCGGCGGCCTGCTGCCGAGCGAAGGCGAGTTCTACCGCCTGTTCGGCCTGACCACCGCGCGTCTGGCCGGGGCCAAACCCGATTGCATCGTCATGCACCCGGGGCCGATCAACCGTGGGGTAGAGATCGAGTCCGCAGTGGCCGACGGCCCGCACTCGGTGATTCTCAATCAAGTCACCTACGGCATCGCCATCCGCATGGCCGTGCTGTCGATGGCCATGAGCGGGCAAACAGCGCAACGTCAATTCGAGCAGGAGAACGCCCAGTGAAGCTCAGCATTCTCGGCGCCCGCGTCATCGATCCAAGCAGCGGCCTGGATCAAATCACCGACATCCACGTTGAAGCCTGCAAGATCGTCGCCCTCGGCGCCGCACCGGCCGGTTTCACCGCAGTAGAAACCATCGACGCCAGCGGTCTGGTCGCCGCACCGGGGCTGGTCGACCTGAACGTGGCCCTGCGCGAACCGGGTTACAGCCGCAAAGGCAGCATCGCCAGCGAAACCCGCGCGGCTGCGGCCGGCGGCGTGACCAGCCTGTGCTGCCCACCGAAGACCAAACCGGTGCTCGACACTTCGGCCGTGGCCGAACTGATCCTCGACCGCGCCCGCGAGGCCGGCAACACCAAGGTGTTCCCGATTGGCGCGCTGAGCAAAGGTCTGGACGGCGAGCAACTGGCCGAACTGGTGGCGCTGCGCGACGCCGGTTGTGTGGCGTTCGGCAACGGTCTGGAGAGTTTCCGCAACACCCGCACCCTGTGCCGGGCGCTGGAGTACGCAGCCACCTTCGACCTGACGGTGATTTTCAATTCGCAGGATCACGATCTGGCGGATGGCGGTCTGGCCCATGAAGGCGCGGTCGCCAGTTTCCTCGGTCTGCCGGGGATTCCGGAAACCGCGGAAACCGTGGCCCTCGCTCGCGATCTGCTGCTGGTCGAGCAGACCGGCGTGCGCGCGCACTTCAGCCAACTGACCAGCGCGCGCGGTGTGGCCCTGATCGCCCAGGCGCAGGCCCGTGGCTTGAAGGTCACGGCGGATGTCGCCCTGTATCAGTTGATCCTCACCGATGAAGCGCTGATCGACTTCAGCAGCCTGTATCACGTGCAACCGCCGCTGCGCACCCGCGCCGACCGCGATGGCCTGCGCGAAGCGGTGAAATCCGGAGTGATTTCGGCGATTTCCAGCCATCACCAACCGCATGAGCGCGACGCCAAACTGGCACCGTTCGGCGCGACCGAGCCGGGCATCAGCAGTGTGGAATTGCTGCTGCCGCTGGCGATGACGCTGGTTGAGGATGGCTTGCTGGATCTGCCGACCCTGCTGGCGCGCCTGAGTGCCGGGCCTGCGGATGCGCTGCGTCTGCCGGCGGGCAAACTGGCGGTGGGCGGTGCGGCGGATATCGTGCTGTTCGACCCGAAGGCGTCCACCGTGGCCGGCGAAGGCTGGCTGTCGAAGGGCGAGAACTGCCCGTTCCTTGGGCATAGTTTGCCGGGTGTGGTGCGTTACACCTTGGTGGATGGGCGGGTCAGTCACCAGGCGTAACTCTGTGGCGAGGGAGCTTGCTCCCGCCGGGCTGCGCAGCAGACCTTCTTTTGGATCAAGAGAGGGGCCGCTTCGCGACCCAGCGGGAGCAAGCTCCCTCGCCACAATTACTGGAAGGCGCCGCGGTTCTGCGCGTTACGCACCGAAACCTGATCATTCAGGGTCCAGAAGTCATACAGCACGCCGACAAAGAACAACCCGCCGGTCAGCAGATACAGCAAGCCGCTGATCCACTTGCCCTGGTACATCCGGTGCACGCCGAATACGCCCAGGAACGTCAGCAGAATCCACGCCACGTTGTATTCGATCGGTCCTGCGGTGAAACGCAGATCCGCCTCGCGATCCATCGCCGGGATCAGGAACACGTCGATCAGCCAGCCAATACCCAGCAGACCGAAGGTGAAGAACCAGATCGTCCCGGTCACCGGCTTGCCGTAATAGAAGCGGTGCGCGCCGGTGAAACCAAAAATCCACAGCAGATACCCGATGATTTTGCTGTGCGTATCCTGCGGTGCAGCAACCTGCTGATAGCGATTCATGAAGACCTCGATTCACCCAATAGATAAATTTTCTTTAATTCTTTGTGACTTTTTTACATGTGGCCGACGTACGGCAAATGTTAACGTGTCGTCCGTCAAAGCCTTATAGCACCGGACTTCTGTCCGACAATTGCGTCCATTTGCCGCTTGTTTGGTTCCGTTGCCCTCAGATGGAATCGACCAACGGCCTCGGAAGGGACGAAAAAGCTGTTATAAAGTTGCGCGCTACCACATAAGAGCCACGCCTAATGCGACCATTTTTCAAGACATGGCTAACTATTTGCCTATTAATGCCACTGGCCGCCCACGCCACCAATCGTGAGCAACGTCTTCCCAACGTTAACGGTTTCACCCCTAAATCCCACGCTTCGGCTCCTTCGAGCAAGAGCAGCAAACAAACGAAACACACCACGCTCGCCAGCAAGAACCACGGCAAGCTGGTGCCACCGATGGCCAACAAGGAAAGCAGCAACGTCCTGAGCCGTGCGGTGAACGTCCTTGGTACTCCTTATCGTTGGGGCGGCAGCAGCCCAAGTAAAGGGTTCGATTGCAGTGGTCTGGTGAAATATGCGTTCAACGACGCGACCTTCGACCTGCCACGCACCTCCAACGCGATGGCCAGCGGTCATGGCGAGAAAGTTGAACGCAAGGATCTGAAACCGGGCGACCTGATTTTCTTCAACATCAAGAGCCGTCGGGTCAACCACGTTGCCATCTACCTGGGCAATGACCGCTTCATCCACGCCCCACGCCGTGGCAAAGCGGTGAGCATCGATACGCTGAACAAGCCGTACTGGGAACAGCATTACGTGGTTGCCAAGCGTGTGTTGCCGAAAGAACCGGCCGGCAAGCAGATGCGCGTGGTTCAGCGCTGAGCTGACTGATCCAGAATCTGCTCAAGCAGTACTGACCCCTTCGCGAGCAAGCCCGCTCCCACATGGAAATGCATTCCAATGTGGGAGCGGGCTTGCTCGCGAAGAGGCCAGTGAAAGCAACACAAGCCTCTCTCAGAAATTATCCGGCGTACGCGCCTTCTCCCGCGCATGCTCGCGGCTGATCAGGCCCTTGGTCACCAGCTCCTTCAGGCACATGTCGAGTGTCTGCATCCCCAACGACCCGCCGGTCTGAATCGCCGAATACATCTGCGCCACCTTGTCCTCGCGGATCAGGTTCCGGATCGCCGACGTTCCGAGCATGATCTCGTGCGCCGCCACCCGTCCGCCGCCGATCTTCTTGATCAGGGTCTGCGACACCACCGCCAGCAATGACTCGGACAGCATCGAACGCACCATGGACTTCTCGTCGCCCGGGAACACATCGACAATACGGTCGATGGTCTTGGCGGCTGACGTCGTGTGCAGCGTGCCGAACACCAGATGCCCGGTCTCAGCGGCGGTCAGGGCCAGGCGAATGGTTTCCAGGTCGCGCATCTCGCCCACCAGGATCACATCCGGGTCTTCGCGCAGCGCCGAGCGCAACGCCGTGGCGAAGCTGCGGGTATCGCGATGGACTTCGCGCTGATTGATCAGGCATTTGCGCGATTCGTGGACAAACTCGATCGGGTCTTCGATGGTGAGAATGTGGTGATGGCGATGGGTGTTGAGGTAGTCGATCATCGCCGCCAACGTGGTGGATTTGCCGGACCCGGTCGGCCCGGTCACCAGCACCAGCCCGCGCGGCGCATCGGTGATCTTGCGAAAGACGTCGCCCATGCCGAGGTCTTCCATGCTCAGCACTTTCGAGGGAATGGTGCGAAACACCGCGCCAGCGCCACGGTTCTGATTGAACGCATTGACCCGAAAGCGCGCGACGCCGGGGACTTCGAACGAGAAATCCGTTTCCAGGTGTTTCTCGAAGTCGACCCGCTGGGTGTCATTCATGATGTCGTAGATCAATTCGTGCACTTGTTTGTGATCCAGCGCCGGCAGATTGATCCGCCGCACATCGCCATCGACGCGGATCATCGGCGGCAGACCGGCCGACAGGTGCAGGTCGGAAGCGCCCTGTTTGGCGCTGAACGCCAGCAGTTCAGTGATATCCATAGCGTCCCTCAATTCCAGTAGAATGCCGCGAACCTTCAGACCGCCGGCGCCTCTTGATGTCCACGATAGCAGACAACATTCTTCAGGTTAGTTCGCGTATCCAGGCAGCGGCCAAAGCTGCAAACCGCGATGAACACAGCATCCAGTTGCTGGCCGTGAGCAAGACCAAGCCGGCGCAGGACCTGCGTGAAGCCTACGCCGCCGGCCTGCGTGACTTTGGCGAGAACTATCTGCAGGAAGCCCTGGGCAAACAGCTCGAACTGGCCGACCTGCCCTTGATCTGGCACTTCATCGGCCCCATTCAATCGAACAAGACTCGCGCCATCGCCGAGCATTTCGACTGGGTGCACTCCGTGGATCGTCTGAAAATCGCCCAACGCCTGTCCGAACAGCGCCCGGCCGAGCTGCCGCCGCTGAACATCTGCATTCAGGTCAACGTCAGTGGTGAAGCCAGCAAGTCCGGCTGCACCCCGGGCGACCTGCCGGCGCTGGCCGAGGCCATCAGCGCCCTGCCCCGGCTGAAACTGCGCGGGCTGATGGCGATTCCCGAGCCGACCGAAGATCGCGCCGAACAGGATGCCGCTTTTGCTGCCGTGCAACGTTTGCAGGCCAGCCTGAATCTGCCGCTCGACACACTTTCCATGGGCATGAGCCACGACCTCGAGTCGGCCATCGCCCAAGGCGCCACGTGGGTGCGGATCGGTACCGCGCTGTTTGGCGCCAGAGATTACGGTCAGCAATGACCGACAGCCATCTGAAAAAGGACCTGACATGAGCAACACACGCATTGCCTTTATCGGTGCCGGCAACATGGCCGCCAGCCTGATCGGCGGCCTGCGGGCCAAGGGTCTGCAAGCCAGCCACATTCGCGCCAGCGATCCGGGCGAAGAGACGCGCAAACGCGTCAGCGCCGAACACGGCATCGAAACCTTCGCCGACAACGCCCAGGCCATCGAGGGCGTCGACGTGATCGTGCTGGCGGTCAAGCCACAGGCGATGAAAGCCGTGTGCGAAGCCATCCGCCCCAGCCTGAAGCCGCAGCAACTGGTGGTGTCGATCGCCGCCGGCATCACTTGCGCGAGCATGACTGCGTGGCTTGGCGAGCAGCCGATCGTGCGCTGCATGCCGAACACCCCGGCACTGCTGCGCCAGGGCGTCAGCGGCCTGTACGCCACCAGCGAAGTGACCGCCGAGCAGCGTCAGCAGGCTGAGGAGCTGCTGTCCGCCGTGGGCATCGCGCTGTGGTTGAACGAAGAGCAGCAACTCGATGCGGTGACCGCCGTCTCCGGTTCCGGCCCGGCGTACTTCTTCCTGCTGATCGAAGCGATGACCGCCGCTGGCGTCAAACTCGGCCTGCCAAAGGAAATCGCCGAGCAACTGACCCTGCAAACGGCTCTGGGCGCCGCGCACATGGCGGTATCCAGCGATGTCGACGCTGCCGAACTGCGCCGCCGCGTGACCTCGCCAAATGGCACCACAGAGGCCGCGATCAAATCATTCCAGGCTAATGGCTTCGAAGCCCTGGTAGAAAAAGCACTCGGCGCCGCCGCGCACCGCTCGGCCGAAATGGCCGAACAACTGGGCAAATAAGGAGCCTTACATGATTGGATTGAACACTGCAGCGGTTTACGTGCTGCAAACCCTCGGCAGTCTGTACCTGCTGATCGTGCTGCTGCGCTTCGTCCTGCAACTGGTGCGCGCGAACTTCTACAACCCGCTGTGCCAATTCGTGGTCAAGGCTACCCAGCCGCTGCTCAAACCACTGCGCCGGATCATCCCGAGCATCTTCGGCCTCGACATGTCGTCGCTGGTGCTGGCGATTCTGGTGCAGCTGGCGCTGATGGCCCTGACCCTGCTGCTGACCTACGGCACCACCGGCAACCCGCTGCAACTGTTTATCTGGTCGATCATCGGCGTCACCGCGCTGTTCCTGAAGATTTTCTTCTTCGCCCTGATCATCAGCGTGATCCTGTCGTGGGTCGCCCCGGGCAGCCACAACCCGGGCGCTGAACTGGTGAACCAGATCTGCGAGCCGGCGCTGGCACCGTTCCGCCGCATCCTGCCGAACCTCGGCGGTCTCGACCTGTCGCCGATCTTCGCCTTTCTGGCGCTGAAGCTGATCGACATGCTGGTGATCAACAATCTGGCGGCAATGACCATGATGCCGGACATCCTGCGCCTGCTGATGTGAGCTGGTTTCGCTGGGACGGCGACGATCTGATCCTCGAATGTCACCTGCAACCGGCAGCCCGCAGCGATGATTTCGTCGGGCTGCACGGTGACCGCCTGAAGATCCGCCTCACCGCGCCGCCGGTCGAGGGCAAGGCCAATGCGTATCTGATGGGCTTTCTGGCCAAGGCGTTTGGGGTGTCCAAGAGCCAGGTCAGCTTGCTCAGCGGCGAGTTGAACCGGCAGAAACGGGTGAAGATCTGTGCGCCGAAGAAGCTGCCGGAGTTGGCGGGATTGGTGCGTCCAGCCTGATCCACTGTGGTGAGGGGATTTATCCCCGATGGGTCGCGAAGCGGCCCCCTTGTTGCTGCCAACCTCATTCTCTCTGCACGGCCAAAGATTACAGGGCTGCTACGCAGCCATCGGGGATAAATCCCCTCACCACAGGGACTTCGCTCAATCAACGATCAGGCCCGATCGTTGCTTGCCGCTAACCCCCATGCTCTTTAGACTTACGCCTCATTTCAACGAGAGCAGGGTCGATGCCAGCTGCCTTTCCCCCCGATTCTGTTGGTCTGGTGACGCCGCAAACGGCGCACTTCAGTGAACCTCTGGCTCTGGCCTGTGGCCGTTCGCTGCCTGCCTACGACCTGATCTACGAAACCTACGGCACGCTGAACGCGCAGGCGAGCAACGCCGTGCTGATCTGCCACGCCTTGTCTGGTCATCATCATGCTGCCGGCTATCACAGCCCCGACGACCGCAAGCCCGGTTGGTGGGACAGCTGCATCGGCCCCGGCAAACCGATCGACACCAACAAGTTCTTCGTGGTCAGCCTGAACAATCTGGGCGGCTGCAACGGCTCCACCGGCCCGAGCAGTATCAACCCGGAGACCGGCAAGCCATTCGGCGCCGACTTCCCGGTGCTCACCGTCGAAGACTGGGTGCACAGCCAGGCGCGTCTGGCTGACCTGCTCGGCATTCGTCAGTTCGCCGCCGTCATCGGCGGCAGCCTAGGCGGCATGCAGGCGTTGCAGTGGACCATCACTTACCCGGATCGCGTGCGCCACTGTCTGGCGATCGCCTCGGCCCCCAAGCTGTCGGCGCAGAACATCGCCTTCAACGAAGTGGCGCGCCAGGCGATCCTTACCGACCCGGAGTTCCACGGCGGTTCGTTCCAGGAAGCGGGCGTGATCCCCAAGCGCGGGCTGATGCTGGCGCGGATGGTCGGGCACATCACCTACCTGTCCGACGACTCCATGGGCGAGAAATTCGGCCGCGGCCTGAAGAGCGAAAAGCTCAACTACGACTTCCACAGCGTCGAGTTCCAGGTCGAAAGCTACCTGCGCTATCAGGGTGAAGAGTTTTCCGGGCGTTTCGACGCCAATACCTATCTGTTGATGACCAAGGCACTGGACTACTTCGATCCGGCGGCGAACTTCGACGATAACCTGGCGAAAACTTTCGAAAACGCCACCGCCAAGTTCTGCGTGATGTCGTTCACCACCGACTGGCGCTTCTCCCCGGCCCGCTCGCGGGAGCTGGTGGACGCGCTGATGGCGGCACGCAAAGACGTCAGCTACCTGGAAATCGACGCGCCACAGGGCCACGACGCCTTCCTGATTCCGATCCCGCGCTATCTGCAGGCGTTCGGCAATTACATGAACCGAATTACGGTGTGAACAAGCCATGAGAGCTGATCTGGAAATCATCCAGGAATGGATCCCCGCCGGCAGCCGCGTGCTCGACCTCGGTTGCGGCGACGGCGAATTGCTGACCTGGTTGCGCGACAACAAGAACGTCACCGGTTATGGCCTGGAAAACGACGCCGATAACATCGCCGAGTGCGTGGCCAAGGGCATCAACGTCATCGAGCAGGACCTGGACAAGGGGCTGGGCAACTTCGCCAGCAACAGTTTCGACATCGTCGTCATGACCCAGGCCCTGCAAGCCGTGCATTACCCGGACAAGATCCTCGACGAAATGCTGCGGGTCGGTCGTCAGTGCATCATCACCTTCCCCAACTTCGGTCACTGGCGCTGCCGCTGGTACCTGGCAAGCAAGGGCCGGATGCCGGTGTCGGAATTTCTGCCATACACCTGGTACAACACGCCGAACATTCACTTCTGCACCTTCGAAGATTTTGAAGAACTTTGTCGCGAACGTGATGCGAAGGTCATTGATCGGCTTGCCGTGGATCAACAGCACCGTCACGGGTGGGCCAGTAAGCTATGGCCTAATCTGTTAGGTGAGATTGGTATCTACCGCGTCAGCAGCCCGGTGCTTGCAGATCATCGGGTCGCGGTCTGAACCACGACATTTCGAGGAGAACGATCATGGGTCGTCTAGCCCTGTTGTTACTGACCGCCTGCCTGAGCGCCAGCGCCATGGCAGCGGACATCATCAAAAGCGAGCGCCAGGAAACCTTCGGCGACGTGACGGTGCACTACAACACCTTCAACTCCACCTACCTGCAGCCGGACATCGCCGAGGCAGCGACGCTGATCCGCAGCAACAATCAGGGCGTGATCAATGTCTCGGTGATCAAGGACGGCAAACCGCTGGTCGCCAGCGTCACCGGCACGGTCAAAGACCTGACCAGCCAGAGCGTGACCCTGAATTTCCGTCAGGTGAGCGAACAGGGCGCGGTCTACTACCTCGCCCAGTATCCGGTGGAACAGCAGGAAACCCGCACCTTTGAAATCAAGGTGCAAACGGGTGACAAGATCAACACCATCAATTTCAATCAAGACCTCTTTCCCGGCGAACAATGAACATCAAGCAGCTCGTACTGGCCAGCCATAACGCCGGCAAACTCAAGGAACTCCAGGCCATGCTCGGCGACTCGGTGCAACTGCGCTCGATCGGCGAATGGAGCAAGGTCGAGCCGGAAGAAACCGGCCTGTCGTTCGTCGAGAACGCGATCCTCAAGGCGCGCAATGCCGCGCGCATCTCCGGCCTGCCGGCGCTGGCCGATGATTCCGGTCTGGCGGTGGATTTCCTCGGCGGCGCGCCGGGCATCTATTCGGCACGCTACGCCGATGGCAAGGGCGATGCGGCGAACAACGCCAAACTGCTCGACGCCCTCAAAGATGTGCCGGAAGCCGAGCGCGGCGCGCAGTTCGTCTGCGTGCTGGCACTGGTGCGTCACGCCGATGATCCATTGCCGATTCTCTGCGAAGGTCTGTGGCACGGACGCATCCTGACCGCCGCCAGCGGCGAGCACGGTTTCGGCTATGACCCGCTGTTCTGGGTGCCGGAGCGTGACCTGTCCAGCGCCGAACTGAGCCCGGCCGACAAGAACCGGATCAGCCACCGCGCCCGTGCAATGGATCTGCTGCGCCAGCGTCTGGGCCTGAAATGACCGATAGCCCCTCCGCGTCGTCGCTGATCATCGGCGGCGCCGCCTCTTCGCCGCGGGCGCCGCTGCCAACGCTGCCACCCCTGGCGCTGTACATCCACATCCCGTGGTGTGTGCGCAAATGTCCGTATTGCGATTTCAACTCGCACACCGCCAGCCCAGTGCTGCCGGAGCAGGAATACGTCGACGCGTTGCTGGCCGATCTCGATCAGGATCTGCACGCGGTGTACGGCCGTGAAATCAGTTCGATCTTCTTCGGTGGCGGTACGCCGAGTCTGTTCAGCGCCGAAGCGCTCGGGCGCTTGCTCAAAGGCGTCGAGCAGCGCATCCCGTTCGCCCACGACATCGAGATCACCCTGGAAGCCAATCCCGGCACCTTCGAGCAAGAGAAGTTCGTTGCGTATCGCAAGCTGGGGATCAATCGCCTGTCGATCGGCATCCAGAGCTTCCAGCAGCAGAAACTCGAAGCCCTCGGGCGTATCCACAACGGTGACGAAGCTGTACGTGCGGCGGGTATGGCGCGCCAGGCCGGGTTCGATAACTTCAACCTCGACTTGATGCACGGCTTGCCGGATCAGTCGCTGGACGATGCCTTGAGCGATCTGCGCCAGGCCATCGAACTGAAACCGACGCACATCTCCTGGTATCAGCTGACACTGGAGCCGAACACGGTGTTCTGGAACCAGCCGCCGGTGCTGCCAGAAGACGACACGCTGTGGGACATTCAGGAAGCCGGGCAAGCGCTGCTGGCCGCGCACGGTTACGCGCAATACGAAGTCTCGGCCTACGCGCAGCCTGGGCGCCCGGCGCGGCATAACCTCAATTACTGGAGTTTCGGCGACTTCATCGGCATCGGTGCCGGCGCCCACGGCAAGCTCAGCCACCCGGACGGGCGCATCGTGCGCACCTGGAAGACACGCCTGCCGAAGGACTATCTCAACCCGGCCAAGAATTTCCAGGCCGGCGAGAAAGCCCTGAGCAACGACGAGATGCCGTTCGAGTTCCTGATGAACGCTTTGCGCCTGACGGCCGGGGTGGAATCGCACCTGTATCCCGAGCGCACCGGCCTGCCACTGGAAAGTCTCGCCGAACACCGCCGCGAGGCCGAACAAAGTGGCCTGATGCAGGTCGAACCGTCACGTCTGGCGGCCACCGAGCGCGGACAACTGTTCCTCAACGATTTGCTGCAGAAATTTCTGAGCTGAGCCCTAACGGCCGCCCCAAGGAAAACCGCATGGATTTGATACTCGATCTGCTCGCCACCGTGTCCCGCTGGAGCCGCAGCAACCTCTCGGAAATCGCCCTGGCGCTGGTGGGCTGCCTGCTGGTGCTGTTCGGCGCCGACTTCAAGGGCTGGGTCGAGCAGCGTCTGGGCAGCATCGCCGGCGCCCTGCGCGTACCGCTGATGGCCCTGCTGTGCGTGATCGGCAGCGGCGCCGCACTGATCTACGCCACACCGTGGGTGGTCAAGGGCCTGAGCCAGTTCAACAACTACAGCCTGGCGCCGGTGTTGCTGGTGGTGCTGGTGTTGATTGGCGTCGTCGCGGACCGCCGCTGAATCCAATACCCCCAAAACAACTGTGGGAGCGGGCTTGCTCGCGAAGGCGTCGGGTCAGTCAACATCAACGTTGAATGATCCACCGCTTTCGCGAGCAAGCCCGCTCCCACAGTTGATCGCAATGACAGGGACGTTCATGAGCAAAAAACTGTTGGACGAGACAAGCAAATTTCTCAGCTTCGTATTGCGCCACGAACCTCAGGCGGTTGGTCTGACGCTGGATTCTGAAGGCTGGGCGAATATCGACGCACTGATCAGCGGCGCTATGGGTGACGGTCGTAAACTGGATCGCGAACTGATTGAAGCAGTCGTTACAAGTAGCGACAAAAAGCGCTTCTCGATTTCCGAGGACGGCCAACTGATTCGTGCGGTTCAGGGCCATTCAACGAAAAGCGTGGATCTGCAGTTTGAGCAGAAACAGCCCCCGCAAATGCTGTATCACGGCACGGCGACGCGCTTTCTTGAGTCAATCAAAGAACAAGGCCTGATCCCGGGATCACGCCATCACGTGCACCTTTCCCAAGACATCGACACCGCTACGGCGGTCGGGCAGCGCTACGGTACCGTGGTGATTTTGAAAGTCGCCGCACGACAAATGGAAGAACAGGGCTTCAAGTTCTATCAGGCCGAAAACGGTGTCTGGCTTACAGAACAGGTGCCGGCTCGATTTCTTTCCACCCTGTAATTTCTGAGCACACAAAACAACTGTGGGAGCGGGCTTGCTCGCGAAGGCGTCGAATCAGTCAACATCAACGTTGAATGATCCACCGCTTTCGCGAGCAAGCCCGCTCCCACATTGGGTTTTGCGTGATGCTTAGGAGATTTTCTCGAACTTCAGATCCCACACGCCATGCCCAAGACGTTCGCCGCGGCGTTCGAACTTGGTGATCGGCCGTTCAGCCGGGCGTGGTACGCACTTGCCGTCTTCGGCGAGGTTGCGGTAGCCCGGGGCGACGTTCATCACTTCCAGCATGTACTCGGCGTACGGCTCCCAGTCGGTGGCCATGTGCAGGATGCCGCCAACCTTCAGCTTGCTGCGCACCAGTTCGGCGAAGGACGCCTGAACGATACGACGCTTGTGGTGACGGCTCTTGTGCCATGGATCCGGGAAGAACAGCATCAGGCGATCGAGGCTGTTGTCGGCGATGCAGCGGTTGAGCACTTCGATCGCATCGCAATCGTAGACCCGCAGGTTGGTCAGGCCCTGAGTCAGCACGCCGTTGAGCAGCGCACCGACACCCGGACGGTGCACTTCCACACCGATGAAGTCCTGATCCGGCGCCGCCGCGGCCATTTCCAGCAGCGAGTGACCCATGCCGAAACCGATCTCCAGCGAGCGCGGCGCCGAGCGGCCGAACACCTGATCGTAATCCACCGGCGCGTCGGCCAGCGGCAGCACGTACAGCGGCGCGCCCTGATCCAGACCACGTTGCTGGCCTTCGGTCATGCGCCCGGCGCGCATCACGAAACTCTTGATGCGGCGGTGTTGGCGCTCGTCGCCCTCTTCCGTCTGGAGAGGCGTGTCGTTCGATTCAGTCATCAATGGCTCTTACTTGATCAGACCATCCAGCGGCGAAGAGGCGCTGGCATAGAGTTTTTTCGGCATGCGGCCGGCGAGGTAGGCCAGGCGGCCCGCGACGATCGCGTGTTGCATGGCTTGGGCCATCATCACCGGTTGCTGGGCGTGGGCGATGGCCGAGTTCATCAGCACCGCGTCACAGCCCAGCTCCATGGCGATGGTAGCGTCGGAAGCGGTACCGACACCGGCATCCACCAGCACCGGAATTTTCGCTTCTTCGAGGATGATCTGCAGGTTGTACGGGTTGCAGATCCCCAGACCGGAACCGATCAGACCGGCCAGCGGCATGACCGCGATGCAGCCGATTTCCGCCAGTTGCCGGGCGATGATCGGGTCATCACTGGTGTAAACCATCACGTCGAAGCCTTCCTTGACCAGCGTTTCTGCGGCCTTGAGGGTTTCGATCACGTTGGGGAACAGGGTTTTCTGGTCGGCCAGCACTTCCAGCTTCACCAGGTTGTGCCCATCGAGCAGCTCACGGGCCAGGCGGCAGGTGCGCACGGCTTCGATAGCGTCGTAGCAACCGGCGGTGTTCGGCAAAAAGGTGTAGCGATCCGGCGACAGCACGTCGAGCAGGTTCGGCTCACCTTCGATCTGGCCCAGATTAGTGCGGCGCACGGCGAAGGTGACGATTTCGGCACCCGAGGCTTCGATGGCCTGACGGGTTTCTTCCATGTCACGGTACTTGCCGGTACCGACCAGCAAACGCGACTGGTAAGTACGACCGGCCAGAACGAAAGGCTTGTCGCTACGAACGATGCTCATGGGGAATCCTCTTTAAGGGTGAGGGTCTTGCAGAATTCTGTGCCCTTGCGGACCCGGCGGCTAGCCGCCGCCGATGGCGTGCACCACTTCGACGTTATCGCCGTCGTTGAGCACGGTCTCGGCATGCTGGCTGCGTGGAACGATGTCCAGATTGAGTTCGACTGCCACCCGGCGTCCGGTCAGTTCCAGGCGGGTGATCAGGGCCGCAACGGTTTCACCGTCGGGCAGTTCAAGGGATTCGCCGTTCAACTGAATGCGCATGCGCCAGGCCGCCATCATTTTTAGGGGGTGGCATTCTAGCCCGATCATGACCTAAAGGTCAGCACCAAGCGTCAAGCGGTTATTGCAGGCGCCAGGCGGCCAGTCCAAGGCACAGCCAGCCGAGCAGAAACGCCAGACCGCCGAACGGGGTGATGATGCCGAGCTTGCTGATGCCGGTGGTGGTCAGCACATACAGACTGCCGGAGAACAACAGGATGCCGACGGCGAACGAGATACCGGCCCAGGTCACCAGACGCCCCTGAATCTGCGTGGCCAGCAGCGCAACGCCGAACAGCGCCAGGGTGTGCACCAGTTGATAGGTCACGCCGGTGTGGAAAATCGCCAGATACTCGGGGGTCAGGCGGCTCTTCAGGCCATGAGCGGCGAAGGCGCCCAGGCCCACACCGGTAAAACCAAAGAAAGCGGCCAGCATCAGAAAGCCACGCAGCATGTGGAACTCCAGTCAGACTCGTTCGGCAGGGTCTGTATAATGGCCCGCTCTATCGGTTCGGCCAAGCCATCTCTATGCTGCGTTCACTTTTGCGTCGTCTCACGAAGGCCCTGCTCTGGTTCGCGGGCGGCAGTGTATTGCTGGTGTTGCTGTTTCGCTTCGTGCCACCGCCGGGCACGGCGCTGATGGTCGAGCGCAAGATCGAATCCTGGGTCGACGGCGAGCCGATTGACCTGCAGCGCACCTGGAAGCCGTGGGACGAGATTTCCGACGACCTCAAGGTCGCGGTCATGGCCGGCGAAGACCAGAAATTTCCCGAGCACTGGGGCTTTGACTTCGGCGCGATCCAGGCTGCATTGGCCCACAACGAGCTCGGCGGTTCGATTCGCGGCGCCAGCACTTTGAGCCAGCAAGTCTCCAAGAACCTGTTTCTGTGGTCGGGCCGCAGTTATCTGCGCAAAGGCCTGGAGGCGTGGTTTACCGCACTGATCGAGGTGTTCTGGCCCAAGCAGCGGATTCTTGAGGTTTATCTGAACAGCGTCGAGTGGGACGACGGGGTGTTTGGTGCCGAAGCGGCGGCACGCCATCACTTTGGCGTGAGTGCCAAGTCGTTATCGCGGCAGCAGGCGAGTTATCTGGCGGCGGTGCTGCCCAACCCGCGAGTGTGGAGCGCCAGCCATCCTACGGCTTATGTGTCACGCCGGGCCGGGTGGATTCGGCAGCAGATGAGCCAGTTGGGCGGGACCAGCTATCTGCTGGGGCTCAACGATTCGCGCCGGGCGCCTTGGGCCGAATAACACAGAAGATCTCCTGTGGGAGCGGGCTTGCTCGCGAAAGCGGTGTGTCAGCTTGCATTGATGTCACTGATAAACCGCATTCGCGAGCAGGCTCGCTCCCACAAGGATTTGTGTTGAGCCAGAAATGAAAACGCCCCGATCATTGCTGATCGGGGCGTTTTTTATTGCCTGAGCGCCGGTTATGCGGCGATCGACAACTTGAGCTTGTTCATCGCGCTCTTCTCGAGCTGACGGATTCGCTCGGCCGACACGTTGTACTTCTGCGCCAGGTCGTGCAGCGTGGCTTTTTCTTCTGCCAGCCAGCGCTGGTAGAGGATGTCGCGGCTACGTTCGTCCAGCACTTCCAGCGCTTCGTGCAGGTTGTGGTTGGAGTTGTCGCTCCAGTCGGCATCTTCCAGTTGACGCGCCGGGTCGTACCGGTGGTCTTCCAGGTAGTTGGCCGGCGACTGGAAAGCACTGTCGTCATCGGCTTCAGCAGCCGGGTCGAAGGCCATGTCATGACCGGTCAGACGACTTTCCATCTCGCGCACTTCACGTGGTTCGACGCCAAGGCTTTCCGCCACACGGTGGACTTCCTCGTTGTTCAGCCACGCCAGACGTTTCTTCTGGCTGCGCAGGTTGAAGAACAGCTTGCGCTGGGCCTTGGTGGTCGCGACTTTCACAATGCGCCAGTTGCGCAGGATGAACTCGTGAATTTCCGCCTTGATCCAGTGCACGGCGAACGACACCAGACGCACACCCATTTCCGGGTTGAAGCGCTTCACGGCCTTCATCAGGCCGACGTTGCCTTCCTGGATCAGGTCAGCCTGAGCCAGACCGTAGCCGGAATAGCTACGGGCAATGTGTACGACAAAACGCAGGTGGGCGAGCACCATCTGCCGAGCCGCCCCCAAATCCTGCTCATAGTAGAGACTCTCGGCCAGTTCACGCTCCTGCTCCGGCGTCAGCAATGGAATGCTGTTGACGGTGTGCACATAGGCTTCCAGGTTCGCACCCGGAACCAACGCATACGCAGGTTGCAAAGAATTGGTCATGCGAAAAAACCTCCCACTTACATACTCGTGCCTCTCGGCACTGCGAAAAATTGACCGGGAATTCAAGTACAAGTTCCCAAAAAAACCGCAAGGTCAATCACGCGCAAAAAAGATTCTACTTCGGCGCCAGCTCCCTGAGATGACGTGCGACTGCAATCCATGCACCGATATAACCCAACAGCACCGCGCCAAGCAAGAGCGACAGACCGTCGGCAACTGGCACTCCGGCCAGCGCGAAATCACTGCCGTACAAACCGGCTAGTCCAACCACAGCGTCGTTCAGCCAGTTGAGGCCGAACGCCAGCACTCCCCAGGACAGAACACCCGCACCGAAGCCATACAACGCGCCCATATAAAGAAAGGGACGACGTACATAGCTGTCAGTGCCGCCGACGAGTTTAATCACTTCTATCTCTGTGCGGCGGTTTTCAATATGAAGACGAATGGTATTGCCTATCACCAAAAGTAATGCAGAAACCAGCAGCACCGTCAGACCGAAGACAAAACGATCACCGAGCTTGAGGATAGCGGCCAGACGCTCGACCCAGACTAGATCAAGTTGCGCCTGTTGTACCTTCGGCAGCTCGGAAAGTTTTTGTCTTAATGCTTCCAGCGTCGGCTTGTCGACTTCC
Organism: Pseudomonas sp. MWU12-2020; assembly: GCF_023100605.1. NCBI lineage: Bacteria > Pseudomonadati > Pseudomonadota > Gammaproteobacteria > Pseudomonadales > Pseudomonadaceae > Pseudomonas > Pseudomonas sp. MWU12-2020. Next base: position 363,073 of record NZ_JALMEX010000004.1, on the reverse strand, counting down.
TTCGGGGTCACCAGCACCACGCCCGGCAGCGGGTTTTCCGGCAGCTCGCGCAGGGCCTCGCCCAGACCGGACTGCTGCTGGAACTCCTCCAGCGCCTGATCACGGCCGACATATTCGGCATCAGCAACGCCGGGCATGCCTTTGATCTGCTCGCGCAACGCCTCACCCTGCGCGGGCGTGGCATCCAGCTGCAGGTACAGCGAAATCTGCGCCGCACGCTGCCACGAACCGCCGAGACGCTCGACGTTATTGATCAGCAGCGACAGGCCCATCGGCAGGCTCAACGCCACGGCCATCACCATGCAGGTGAAAAAGCTGCCGATCGGCTGCTTGCCGAGGCGACGCAGGCTGTCGAGCAGGCTGGCACGATGACTTTCGATCCACGAACGCAACAGCGTGGAAAAGTCCGGGCCGTCGTCATCGTCGTGCTTTTTCTTCTTTGGCGGCTGCGGATCGGCGGCTTTCGGGGCCACGCGCTCGGAAACCTTCGGACTGCGTGTCGCACTCATACGCCGGCCTCCCCGTCGCCGATCAATCGGCCGCGCTGCAAGGTCAGCATGCGGTGGCGCATACGCGCAATCAGGGCCAGGTCGTGACTGGCGATCAGCACGCTGGTGCCCAGCCGGTTGATGTCTTCGAACACGCCCATGATCTCGGCCGCCAGACGCGGGTCGAGGTTACCGGTCGGTTCGTCCGCCAGCAGCAGGGCCGGACGGTGCACGATGGCGCGGGCGATGCCGACGCGCTGTTGCTGACCGGTGGACAGGTCGCCCGGGTACAGATCGGTTTTATCCGACAACGCCACGCGCTCCAGCGCCGAATCGACGCGCTTGGCGATTTCGGCCTTGGACAAGCCGAGAATCTGCAGCGGCAGCGCGACGTTGTTGAACACCGTGCGATCGAACAGCAACTGGTGATTCTGGAACACCACGCCGATCTGCCGACGCAGGAACGGAATCTGCGCGTTGCTGATGGTGCTCAGATCCTGCCCGGCCAGCAGCAGTTTGCCGCTGGTCGGACGCTCCATCGCCAGCAACAGGCGCAACAGCGTGGACTTACCGGCACCGGAGTGACCGGTGACAAACAGAAACTCGCCACGACGGACTCGAAAGCTCAGCTCATGCAAGCCGACGTGACCGTTCGGGTAGCGTTTACCGACCTGTTCGAAACGAATCATGAACGCTCCCGCTCGGCAAACAGTGCCTGGACAAAGGGTTCGGCTTCAAAGGTACGCAGATCGTCGATGCCTTCACCGACGCCGATGTAGCGGATCGGCAGGCCAAACTGCTTGGCCAGGGCGAAAATCACCCCGCCCTTGGCGGTGCCGTCCAGCTTGGTCAGCGCCAGGCCGGTCAGTTCAACGGTCTGGTTGAATTGCTTGGCCTGGTTGATCGCGTTCTGACCGGTGCCGGCGTCGAGCACCAGCAGCACTTCGTGCGGCGCGTCGGCGTCGAGCTTGCCGATCACCCGGCGAACTTTCTTCAGCTCTTCCATCAGGTTGTCTTTGGTGTGCAGACGACCGGCGGTGTCGGCGATCAACACGTCGATGCCACGGGCCTTGGCGGCCTGCACGGCGTCGAAGATCACCGAAGCAGAGTCGGCGCCGGTGTGCTGGGCGATCACCGGGATCTTGTTGCGCTCGCCCCAGACCTGCAGCTGCTCGACGGCAGCGGCGCGGAAGGTGTCACCGGCGGCGAGCATGACTTTCTTGCCTTCCAGTTGCAGCTTCTTCGCCAGTTTGCCGATGGTGGTGGTCTTGCCAGCGCCATTGACGCCGACCACCAGAATCACGAACGGCTTGTTCTGCGAGGCAATTTTCAGCGGCTGCTCGACCGGCTTGAGCATCGCCGCCAGCTCGGCCTGCAACGACTTGTACAGCGCATCGGCGTCGGCCAGCTCTTTACGTGCGACCTTCTGGGTCAGACGCTGGATGATCTGGGTGGTGGCTTCGACACCGACGTCGGCGGTCAGCAGTCGGGTTTCCAGCTCATCGAGCAGGTCGTCATCGATGGTTTTACGGCCGAGAAACAGGCTGGCCATGCCCTCGCCGATGCTGGCGCTGGTTTTCGACAGGCCTTGCTTGAGGCGAGCGAAGAAGCCGACTTTGGTTTCTTCGCTGCGCGTCGCTTCGACTGGCGTTTCAGCAACCACTTCCACCGGCACAACCGGAGCAGCGACGACCGGTGCAGGTGCAGGTGCAGGTGCAGGTGCAGGTGCAGGTGCAGGTGCAGGTGCAGGCTCGGGCTGCTGAACGACCGGCGCAACAGGGGCAACGAACACCGGGGCCACCGGCTCGGCAACAACCGGCGCAGGCTCGACAACCGGCTCAACCACAGGCGCCGGAGCAACTTCAGGAACGAACGCGGCAGGCGCAGGAATCGGCGGCGTCACATGCGGCGCGGCCTCTTCGACCAAAGCCACCGGCTCTTCGGCCACCGGCAAGGTCAGCCACGGCTCGGCCGCCGGGGTCAGTGGCAGCTCGGCCGCCACCGGGGTTTCAGGTTCTGGCTCGGGCTCGACCGGTTGCAGCACCGGCTCGGCAATCGGCAGCACGATCGGCGCCGGCTCTGCTTCTATGACTGGCGCCGGGGCTGGCTCAGGAATCACGGGCGGCTGTTCGACGACGGGTTCCTGCGGTTTCTTACGCAGCCATCCGAACAGGCTTTTCTTCTCGCCAGCCGCAGCTGGGGTCTTCTTGTCGTCGTTGGAACCAAACATGGAGGACGGCTATCTCACGGTAGCGACGCGCCATAAGGGCGCCCCGGCAAATAAATATTCGATGCAGAACAGACTGTGTTTCATCCAGCTTGTTCACGCGCAACATTTTGTCGAGGCGCCAGCGGCACCTCAAAGAATCGTATAAACGAAGGACTAAACCGGCAAAATCGGCGAAAAAGCGAAGTCTAGTCGATAAACCGCAGCTTTCTGCCGCAAACCCATACAGCCGGTTCAGGCCTGAAAACCTGATAGGCGTGGTCGCCGGTAAAACGGATCAGTATCCTAGCACCCTCTCGCCCGCCGACGCTAAGACCAAGCGGGCAGCCCAACAGGTTAAAAAACGAATGAATGCTCTAGCCCGCCGCGCTGCAGGCCTGCTGCTCAGCACAGTCTGCCTGCCCCTTTCGGCCCTGGCGGCCGACCCGCAACCGACCCACGAATTCACCCTCGACAACGGCCTGAAGGTCGTCGTGCGCGAAGACCATCGCGCGCCGGTGGTGGTGTCGCAGGTCTGGTACAAGGTCGGTTCCAGCTACGAAACCCCGGGCCAGACCGGCCTGTCCCACGCGCTCGAGCACATGATGTTCAAGGGCAGCGAGAAAGTCGGCCCCGGCGAAGCCTCGTTGATCCTGCGCGACCTTGGCGCCGAAGAAAACGCCTTCACCAGCGACGATTTCACCGCGTATTACCAGGTGCTGGCCCGCGACCGTCTGGGCGTAGCGTTCGAACTGGAAGCCGACCGCATGGCCAATCTGCGCCTGCCGGCTGACGAGTTCGCCAAGGAAATCGAAGTCATCAAGGAGGAGCGTCGCCTGCGCACCGACGACAAGCCGATGTCCAAGGCTTACGAGCGCTACAAGGCGATGGCTTACCCGGCCAGCGGCTACCACACGCCGACCATCGGCTGGATGGCCGACCTCGATCGGATGAAGGTCGAAGAGCTGCGCCACTGGTATCAGTCCTGGTATGTGCCAAACAACGCCACGCTGGTAGTGGTCGGCGACGTCACCCCCGATGAAGTGAAGACCCTCGCCCAACGCTACTTCGGGCCGATTGCCAAGCGCGAGGTGCCGCCAGCGAAGAAGCCACTGGAACTGGCCGAACCCGGTGAGCGCCAGATCACCCTGCATGTGCAGACTCAACTGCCCAGCCTGATGCTCGGTTTCAACGTGCCCAGCATCGCCACCGCTGAAGACAAGCGCTCGGTCAACGCCCTGCGCCTGATCTCGGCGTTGCTCGACGGCGGCTACAGCGGGCGCATCCCGACGCAACTGGAGCGCGGCGAAGAGCTGGTTTCCGGCGGTTCGTCGAGCTACGACGCCTACACCCGTGGCGACAGCCTGTTCACCCTGTCGGCGACGCCGAACACGCAGAAGAACAAGACCATGGCGCAAGCTGAAGCCGGTCTGTGGAAACTGCTGGAACAGCTGAAAACCACCGCACCGTCCGCCGAAGAACTGGAGCGCGTGCGTGCGCAAGTGATCGCCGGTCTGGTGTTCGAACGTGACTCGATCACCAGCCAGGCCACCGCCATCGGCCAGCTGGAAACGGTCGGTCTGTCGTGGAAGTTGATGGACACCGAACTCGCCGATCTGGAAAGCGTGACCCCGCAAGACATCCAGAACGCCGCCAAGCTGTATTTCACCCGCGAACGTCTCAGCGTCGCCCATGTCCTGCCACTGGAGACGACTCATGAGTGAGCGTAAAACCCCGCGCCTGTTGCTCGGCCTGATCGCCATCGCTGTGATCGGCTCTGCCGCGTTCTATCTGATGCCCGGCGTTAAAACCGACGCCAGTGAAGCACTGGACAACGCCAAGTCCAGCCAGAAGCTGCAATCGCTGGCCGAACTCGATGGCAAGGCCCCGGCCAGCCGCAAGCTCGACGTGCAGACCTGGAACACCGCCGAAGGGGCCAAGGTGCTGTTCGTCGAAGCCCATGAGCTGCCGATGTTCGACATGCGCCTGATCTTCGCCGCGGGCAGCAGCCAGGACGGCAATGCGCCGGGCCTGGCAATCCTGACCAACGCCATGCTCAACGAGGGCGTGGCGGGCAAGGACGTTGGCGCCATCGCCCAGGGCTTCGAAAGCCTCGGGGCGGATTTCGGCAACGGCGCCTACAAGGACATGGCGCTGGCTTCGCTGCGCAGTCTGAGTGCCGCCGACAAGCGCGAGCCGGCGCTGAAGCTGTTCTCCGATGTGGTGGGCAAACCGACCTTCCCGGCCGATTCCTTCGCGCGCATCAAGAACCAGATGCTCGCCGGTTTCGAATACCAGAAACAGAACCCCGGCAAACTCGCCAGCCTCGAGCTGATGAAGCGTTTGTACGGCGACCACCCGTATGCGCATTCCAGCGACGGTAATGCGCAGAGCGTGCCGAAGATCACTCTGGCGCAACTGCGTGAGTTCCACGCCAAGGCCTACGCGGCCGGCAACGTGGTGATCGCGCTGGTCGGTGACTTGTCTCGCGCCGAGGCCGAGGCGATTGCCAATCAGGTCTCCTCTGCCCTGCCGAAAGGCCCGGCACTGGCGAAGATCGCTCAGCCGCAGGAACCGAAAGCCAGCATCAATCACATCGAGTTCCCGTCCAAGCAGACCAACCTGTTGCTCGCGCAACTGGGCATCGACCGTGACGACCCGGATTACGCGGCGCTGTCGATGGGTAACCAGATCCTCGGTGGCGGCGGTTTCGGCACCCGCCTGATGAGCGAAGTGCGCGAGAAGCGCGGCCTGACCTATGGCGTGTATTCGGGTTTCAGCCCGATGCAGGCTCGCGGCCCGTTCATGATCAACCTGCAGACTCGCGCGGAAATGAGCGAGGGCACCCTGAAACTGGTGCAGGACGTGCTCGCCGATTACCTGAAGACCGGCCCGACCCAGAAAGAACTCGATGATGCCAAACGCGAACTGGCCGGCAGCTTCCCGCTGTCCACCGCGAGCAACGCCGATATCGTCGGCCAGCTGGGCGCCATGGGTTTCTATAATCTGCCGCTGAGCTATCTGGATGACTTCATGCGTCAGTCCCAGAGCCTGACCGTCGAACAGGTCAAAGACGCGATGAACAAACATCTGAGCACGGACAAACTGGTCATCGTCAGCGCTGGCCCGACCGTGCCGCAAAAGCCGTTACCGGCCCCATCTGATAAACCTGCCGAGCAACCGCTCGGGGTTCCGGAGCATTAATGGCTACTCGCCCTAAAAAACCTGCGCAGAACGTCCACAACGGTGTGAACCAGCTGCGCATCATCGGCGGCGAATGGCGCAGCCGCAAACTGAGCTTCCCCGATGCACCCGGCCTGCGCCCGACACCGGATCGCGTGCGCGAAACCCTGTTCAACTGGCTCGCGCCGTATGTGGCCGGGGCCAAGGTGCTGGATCCGTTCGCCGGCAGCGGCGCGCTGTTTCTGGAGGCATTGTCCCGCGGCGCGGCCATGGGCCAGGCGCTGGATGCCAGCAACGTTGCGGTATCGAGCCTGAAGGAACACCTCGGCACCCTGCGCTGCACCAACGGCCAGGTGCAGACCGCCGACGCGCTGCGTTATCTGGAAACCCAGGTCGCCACGCCGTTCGATCTGGTATTTCTCGATCCGCCGTTCAACCAGAATCTGTTGCCAGCCGTCTGCACTTTGCTGGAAGAACGCCAATGGCTGGCGCCGGATTCGTGGATCTACACTGAAAGCGAGACCGCGCCTTCGACGCTGGGCCTGCCGGGCAACTGGCGCCTGCACCGCGAGCAGAAATCCGGGCGGGTGTACTACGCGTTGTGGCAACGTATGGCAGTCAACTGAACGTATTGAACAACCCTGTGGCGAGGGAGCTTGCTCCCGCTGGACTGCGCAGCAGTCCCAAAAAAGGGCCGCTTCGCGCCCCAGCGGGAGCAAGCTCCCTCGCCACAAAAGGTGTGTGCACTCTGGAAACTGAACGCTTCATCCCCGCCTTCGGCCTCGGCAATCCGCACCTGCAAACCTTGTGGGGGCCGCTGTGGCGCAAAACCGTCCACCTTGATCGCCAGCGCGAACGCCTGTGGCTGGACGACGGGGACTTCCTCGACCTCGACTGGCATGGTCCGCACAGCGCCGACGCGCCGCTGGTGCTGGTATTGCACGGGTTGACCGGTTCTTCCAATTCGCCCTACGTCGCCGGAATTCAGGCCGCCCTCGCCGCACAAGGCTGGGCCAGTGTCGCGCTGAACTGGCGCGGCTGCTCCGGTGAACCCAATCTGCTACCGCGCAGCTACCACTCCGGTGCCAGCGAAGACCTCGCCGAAGCCATCCAACACTTGCGTGCCAAACGCCCGCTGGCGCCGCTGTATGCGGTCGGTTATTCCCTCGGCGGCAATGTGTTGCTCAAGCATCTGGGCGAGACCGGCAGCGACAGCGGCGTGCTCGGTGCGGTGGCAGTGTCGGTGCCGTTTCGTCTTGATCAGTGTGCGGACCGGATCGGTCAGGGTTTCTCCAAGGTCTATCAGGCGCATTTCATGCGCGAGATGGTCGCCTACATCAAGAACAAGCAACGGCAGTTCCAGCACGACGGGCGCGAGGATGGCCTGGCAGCTCTGGCGGCGCTCGGCTCGCTGGAGAACATGCGGACTTTCTGGGACTTCGATGGCCGGGTCACCGCGCCGCTGCACGGTTTTACCGATGCCGAGGATTACTATCGCCGGGCGTCGAGTCGCTACTTTCTCGGCGAGATCCGCACCCCGTCCCTGATCATTCAAGCCGCTGACGATCCGTTCGTGTTCCCCCACAGCCTGCCGACGACCGAGGAGTTGTCCGCCACCACGCAGTTCGAGCTGCAGGCCAAGGGTGGGCATGTCGGGTTTGTCGATGGCACGTTGCGCCAGCCCGGTTACTACCTGGAACGGCGCATCCCGCAATGGTTGGCCCGTGTGACGTCATGAGCGACCAGGGCGAGTCGATCCGTTTCTGGCAGACCGCGCCACTGGCCGGGGTCGAGTTGCTGTCGGCGCGCTACATCGAGCATCGCTTCGCCCCGCATGTCCACGACGGTTATGTGATCGGCATGATCATGGCCGGTGCCCAGCGTTATCGCTATCGCGGTGCCGAACACCTGGCCGGCAGCGGCACGCTGGTGCTGATCAACCCGGACGAATTGCACACCGGGCACAAGGGTACCGAGGACGGCTGGCTGTACCGGGCGTTTTATCCCGACACCGGAAAGATCGTTTCACTGCTCGAAGAACTGGAACTGCCCACCGCGCCGATGCCGGCGTTTGGCGCGACGCTGTATCGCGACCCGGATCTGGTCAACGGTTTCTGTCATCTGCATCGCTTACTGGAAAGCCCCGCCACCGCGCTGCAACAGCAAACGGTATGGCGCGAGATTATGATGCTGCTGTTGCAGCGGCATGCGGCGGTGCAGATCAACGGTAAACCGGGCAAGGAACACCGCGCGGTGGTGATGGCCAAGGAGTTGCTGCATGCGCAACTCGCTGCGCCGCCGTCGCTGGAAGAGCTGGCGGCCGCAGTGAATCTGTCGCCCTTCCACTTCGCCCGGGTATTCCGCCGCGCCACCGGCATGCCACCGCACACCTGGCTGATGCAGCAGCGCATCGCCACGGCCCGGGGTTTATTGCAGCACGGTTGCCTGCCGGTGGAAGTCGCCATGCAGTTGGGCTTTGCCGACCAGAGTCATCTGAGCCGGCAGTTCAAGCAGGTGTATGGCGTGGGGCCGGCGGCGTATCGCAGTGCCCGACAACCTGTTAGCGGCGATTAACCCCTGTGGGAGCGGGCTTGCTCGCGAAAGCGGTGTTTCGGCACACATCATGGTTGACTGACACACAGCTTTCGCGAGCAAGCCCGCTCCCACAAGGGTGATTTGTGGTGGTTATTCGCCCGTGGCGATGCCCCGAGAAGGCTCGTTGATCCACTCACTCCACGACCCGGCATACAGCGACCCCAGCGGATACCCCGCCAGGCATAACGCGAACAGGTTGTGACACGCCGTCACCCCGGAGCCGCAATAGGCGACCAGTTCCGCAGGTGAACGCTCGCCGAGTTTTGCGGCAAAGCGCTGCTTGAGCTGCTCCGCCGGCAGGAATCGCCCGTCGCTGCCGAGGTTTTCGGTAAACGCTGCGCATTGCGCGCCGGGAATGTGCCCGGCAATCGGGTCGATCGGCTCCACCTCACCCTTGAAGCGCGGCAAGGCCCGGGCGTCGAGCAACGTCAGCGCTGACTGGCCGAGGCGCTTCTGCAATTGCTCGGCACTCAGCAGCAGGTTCATGTCCGGCTGCCCGCTGAAGTTGCCCCGGGTGACCGATGGCGCATCCAGGCTCAGCGGCAGACCCGCCGCGTGCCAGGCCTTGAGCCCGCCGTCGAGAATGAATACGCCGTCGCGCTTGCCCAGCCACGCCAGCAACCACCAGGCGCGGGCCGCATAGGCACCGGGGCCGTCGTCGTACAAAACCACATCGCTGTCGGCATTGATGCCCCACGCCTGCAGACGCTCGATCAGCACCGCCGGCTCAGGCAGCGGGTGACGTCCGGTGACGCCTTTGATCACCTTGCCGCTCAGGTCACGCTCAAGGTCGGCGAAGCGGGCGCCGGCGATGTGCCCTTCGGCATAGCTGCGCTGCCCGTAGTCCGGGTCTTCGAGGGCAAAACGACAATCGAGAATCACCAGCCCCGGCTGCTCCTTGCGGGCATCCAGTGCATTCGGGCTGAGCAGTTGCGCAATCGGCATAACGGACTCCTGTGAGCGACTTCGAAATGGTTTAGCGCCCTTCCTCGAGGGCCTGGGCCAGCGGCACGTAGAACTCGTCGAACAAGGCATTCACCTCTTCGCGCGCCTGATCAGTGACGAATCCGGCTTCCAGCACCAGCACCTGATACACGCCACGCTTGATGGCCTGTTCGCTGAGGTGATTGGAGTTTTCCCGGGTGGTGCACAGAAAGCGCACCCACGAGGTGAGGATGATCCAGGCATTGATCGTCAGGGATTCGATCTGCACCCGATCCATCTTGAGGATGCCGGCGGCGACGAAGCCCTCGTAGATCGCCATGCCCTGAATCACGCAGCGCTGGGAAAAGCGCCGGTAGCGCGCAGCCAGGTCCGGGTCGCTGTCGAGCAGGTGCTCGAGATCCCGATGCAGAAAGCGGTAGCCCCACATCGCCGACAGCAGTTCCTTGAGGTAATAGCGCTTGTCTTCGACGGTGGCGGCACGCCCCTGCGGCGGGCGCAGAAAGCTGTCCACAAGCGTCTCGTACTCACTGAACAGCACGGCGATGATCGCCTGCTTGTTCGGGAAGTGGTAGTACAGATTGCCCGGAGAAATCTCCATGTGGGCGGCGATGTGATTGGTGCTGATGCTGCGCTCGCCCTGCTGATTGAACAGTTCGAGGCTGTTCTGCACGATGCGCTCGCTGGTTTTTATTCGTGGGGCCATGGCTTGAGCTTTAATTCAGAGTGCGGTGAGGAGCATCTTACGACCTAACCGGAATGGGATAAAACAAAGCTGTGTCGGGAAGTCATTTGACTTTCTAGAGCATAGACTCTAGAAAGTCATCACTACAATAAATCCGGAGCCGACGATGACTGCCGACATTGCTTATCTGCAAACGCTGCAACAGCCCCTGGAAGAGCTGGATCGGCTGTTCGCGGCACAGCGCGCCGCCTATGCCGCCAACCCGATGCCGCCGGCAGATCAGCGCCAGCAATGGCTCAAGGCGTTGCGCGACTTGCTCAGTAATGAGCGGCAGGCGCTGGTCGAGGCCATCAGCGCGGATTTCAGTCATCGCAGCGCCGATGAAACCCTGCTCGCCGAACTGATGCCCAGCCTGCACGGGATCCATTACGCCAGCCGCCACCTCAAGGGCTGGATGAAGTCGTCGCGACGCAAAGTCGGCATGGCCTTTCAGCCAGCGTCGGCGAAAGTCGTGTACCAGCCGCTTGGCGTGGTCGGCATCATCGTTCCGTGGAACTACCCGTTGTATCTGGCCATTGGCCCACTGGTCGGCGCGCTGGCAGCGGGCAACCGGGTGATGCTCAAGCTCAGCGAATCGACCCCGGCCACCGGCCAGTTGCTCAAGACCCTGCTGGGACGGATTTTCCCCGAAGATCTGGTCTGCGTGGTGCTCGGCGAGGCCGACATCGGCGTGGCGTTCTCCCGCCTGCGTTTTGATCACCTGCTGTTCACCGGCGCCACCAGCATCGGCAAACACGTGATGCGCGCTGCGGCGGAAAACCTGACTCCGGTGACTCTCGAACTGGGCGGCAAGTCCCCGGCCATCGTCTCTCGCGACGTGCCGCTCAAGGACGCCGCCGAACGCATCGCCTTCGGTAAAACCCTGAATGCCGGGCAGACCTGCGTCGCCCCCGATTACGTGCTGGTGCCGCAAGACCGCGTCGGCGCGTTCGTCGAAGCCTATCGTCAGGTGGTCAACAGTTTCTATCCAACCCTCGCCGACAACCCGGACTACACCGCGATCATCAACGAGCGCCAACTGGCCCGGCTCAACGGTTATGTCAGCGACGCCACGAGCAAGGGCGCGCTGCTGATCCCGCTGTTCGAACAAGGCCAGGGCCGGCGCATGCCGCACAGCCTGCTGCTCAATGTCACTGACGAGATGACCGTGATGCAGGACGAAATCTTCGGCCCGTTGCTGCCGATCGTGCCGTATCAGGATCTGGATCAGGCGTTTGCCTACATCAATCAGCGCCCGCGTCCTCTGGCGCTTTACTACTTTGGCTACGACAAGCGCGAGCAGAACCGCGTGCTGCACGAAACCCACTCCGGCGGCGTGTGCCTGAACGACACCCTGCTGCACGTGGCGCAAGACGACATGCCGTTCGGCGGCATCGGCCCGTCAGGCATGGGCCATTACCACGGCCACGAAGGCTTCCTGACCTTCAGCAAGGCCAAGGGCGTATTGATCAAACAGCGTTTCAACGCGGCGAAGCTGATCTACCCGCCGTACGGCAAATCGATTCAGAAACTGATCCAGAAGCTGTTCATCCGCTAATCGTCGTCACCGCCGGGTAATAACAACAATGCACCCAAGCCTGACCGAAACACCTGCCCTGTCGCGCCGTGGCCTGCTGAAATTCAGCCTCGGCGCCACCGCGTTCCTCGCCACCGCTGGCCTTGGCGCGAGCCTCAGTGGCTGTTCATCGAGTGTCGCGGCCAACGGCTTCGTCACTTTGCGCGACGGCGACCTGCTATTTCTGCGCGCACTGATTCCGGTGATGCTCGAAGGCGCCGTGGCCGCCGAGAAAATGCCCGGTGCGGTGGATGGCACCCTGAAGTCGCTGGACTACAGCCTCGATCACCTGTCGCCGGAAATGCTCAAGCTCACCCGGCAATTGTTCGATGTGCTCGGCATGGCGGTCACCCGTGGCCCGCTCACGGGCATTTGGGGCAGTTGGGAAAACGCCAGTCCCGAGGCGCTGCGCCACTTCCTCGAGCGCTGGCAGAACAGTTCATTGAGCCTGCTGCGCATGGGCCACAGCTCATTGCAGCAGATGGTGATGATGGCCTGGTACACCCGCGCCGAGTCCTGGGGCCATTGCGGTTATCCCGGCCCGCCTGCTGTTTGAAACCGAGTCGCACCCTTCGCGAGCAGGCTCGCTCCCACATTTGCAATGCGATTCCCCTGTGGGAGCGGGCTTGCTCGCGAAGAGGCCCGCAAGAACAACAAAAACAAGAGAACCTGATCCATGCCCGTACCCGACCCGTTCCGCGAAGGCCTCGCCCGTGGCTGGAAAACCTACAACGGCGCACAACTGACCGGTGACCTGACGCTGCAAGCCGACGTGGCGATCATCGGCAGCGGTGCCGGTGGCGGCACCACGGCAGAAATCCTCAGCGTCGCCGGTTACAAAGTGCTGCTGATCGAAGAAGGCCCGCTCAAGACCAGTTCCGACTTCAAGATGCTCGAAGACCAGGCCTACAGCAGCCTCTATCAGGAAGGCATCGGCCGCATGAGCAAGGACGGCGCGATCACCATCCTCCAGGGCCGTGCGGTCGGTGGCACCACGCTGATCAACTGGACCTCGAGTTTCCGCACGCCCGAGCCGACCCTCGAACACTGGGCCAAGGAGCACAACGTCAAAGGCCACAGCCCGGCCGAGATGGCGCCGTGGTTCGAAAAAATGGAACAGCGCCTCGGCGTCGCGCCATGGATGGTGCCGCCCAACGCCAACAACGACGTGATCCGCAAGGGCTGCGAGCAACTCGGCTACAGCTGGCACGTGATCCCGCGCAACGTCCGTGGCTGCTGGAACCTTGGCTATTGCGGCATGGGCTGCCCGACCAACGCCAAGCAATCGATGCTGGTCACGACCATCCCGGCGACGCTGGAAAAGGGTGGCGAGTTGCTGTACCTGGCCCGTGCGGAAAAGCTGTTGATCAGCGGCGACAAGATCACCGACCTGCAATGCGTGGCGATGGACGAACGCTGCGTCGCGCCGACCGGCCACACCATCACGGTCAAGGCCCGGCACTACGTGCTGGCCGGCGGCGGCATCAACAGCCCGGCCCTGCTGCTGCGTTCGGACGCGCCAGACCCGCATCAGCGCCTCGGCAAACGCACGTTCCTGCATCTGGTGAACATGTCCGCCGGGCGTTTCGACGAGGTGATCAACCCGTTCTACGGCGCGCCACAGTCGATCTACTCGGATCATTTCCAGTGGAAGGACGGCACCAGCGGGCCGATGGGCTACAAACTCGAAGTGCCACCGCTGCAACCGGCACTGGCCGCGACCTTGCTCGGCGGCTTCGGCCAGCAGAACGCCGAACACATGGCCGACCTGCCGCACACCCACGCGATGCTCGCGTTGCTGCGCGACGGTTTCCACCCGGACAGCCCCGGTGGCAGTGTCGAATTGCGCGGCGACGGTTCGCCAGTGCTCGACTATCAAGTCTCGCCTTACGCCTGGGAAGGCTTGCGCCGCGCCTTTCACAGCATGGCCGAGATCCAGTTTGCCGGCGCCGCCAAAGCCGTGATGCCGATGCACGCCGATGCGCGCTACGTGAAAACCCTGGCCGAAGCCCGCACTTTGATCGACAGTTTGAGCCTTGAGCTGTACCGCACGCGCCTGGGCAGTGCCCACGTGATGGGCGGTTGTGCGATGGGCGAAGAGCCGAAAAACGCGGTCACCGACAGCCTCGGCCGGCATCATCAACTGAGCAATCTGTCGATTCACGACGGCTCGCTGTTCCCCACCAGCATTGGCGCCAACCCGCAATTGTCGGTGTATGGGCTGACTGCACAATTGGCGACGTCCCTCGCTGATCGGCTGAGAAATCCGTGAAAAAACCGGTTTATCGCGTCGTCTATAGTGCTTTCTTACCCAACAGGCGACTTGGCCGACCGGGACGGCTGCGATACCATCCGACTCCCCAACGGACTCCCGCCAGGACGACGCGATGAACCGAGTGTTGTACCCAGGTACCTTCGACCCTATTACCAAGGGCCATGGCGATCTGGTCGAACGCGCCTCGCGCCTGTTCGATCACGTGATCATTGCGGTCGCCGCCAGCCCGAAGAAAAATCCGCTGTTCCCGCTGGAACAACGGGTTGAGCTGGCTCGCGAGGTCACCAAACACCTGCCCAACGTCGAAGTGGTCGGCTTCTCGACGCTGCTGGCGCATTTCGCCAAGGAGCAGAACGCCAATGTGTTCCTGCGTGGCCTGCGTGCGGTGTCGGACTTCGAATACGAATTCCAGTTGGCCAACATGAACCGCCAACTGGCCCCGGACGTCGAGAGCCTGTTTCTCACCCCGTCCGAGCGTTATTCGTTCATTTCCTCGACGCTGGTGCGGGAAATCGCCGCGCTGGGCGGCGATATCAGCAAGTTCGTGCACCCGGCCGTGGCCGATGCCCTGACGCTGCGCTTTAAAAAGTAGGAACTGCCGCAGGCTGCGATCTTGGCTTTTGATTTCAGCCCTTGATCGCAGCCGCGTGCACTGCGCTCGCCAATGCGGCACAATTGCGCGCATTGATTTATAGCGCCCGGGCCTGCCGCCCCGGCTGGAGTTAGCATGTCCCTGATCATCACCGACGATTGCATCAACTGCGACGTCTGCGAACCCGAGTGCCCGAACGCCGCCATTTCTCAAGGCGAAGAGATCTATGTGATCGACCCGAACCTGTGCACCCAGTGCGTCGGCCACTACGACGAACCGCAGTGCCAGCAGGTCTGCCCGGTGGATTGCATTCCACTGGACGAGGCGCATCCGGAGACTGAAGAACAGTTGATGGAGAAGTACCGCAAGATCACCGGCAAGGCCTGATCCGGCAATTTTGTAGCGCTCTTTCGGGCCTCTTCGCGAGCAAGCCCGCTCCCACAGTTGGAATGCATTTCAATGGTGGGAGCGGGCTTGCTCGCGAAAGGGCCATCAGCAACACCACACCATCCTGATCAGCTCACTCGCGCTGTTCGAACCCCTCCCCCGTACACCCCAAACAGCGCACAAACGCCGCTTTCGCCGGATCCACCACCAGCGCCTGTCCCGCATCGCCCACCCCGCCACCCAGCGCGGTAAACGGCAATGACACCACAAACACCCCCGCACCCAGCACCGTTGCCACCACCAATAAAGGTCGGGCAATCAGCAAATCGCCGATCATGGCGTAGGCGGGAGGGTTCTGGATGGTGTAGCGCGGATCACCGCTGCCGTTTTCCGTGGCCTGAACGGCCAGGCTGGAACACAGCAGCAGTGCTGCAAACAGGACTTGCAAGGACTTCATGGCACGATCCTTCGGGCTGAACAGTGAGACAACTCACTATAGACCGTAGGACTTTTTCAGATTTTTGCCTCAGGTCTGGCAACGCGGACAGAACACACTGGCCCGTTGACCCAGCTTCACTTCGCGCAGGCCGGTGCCGCAGACCTTGCAGTGCTCACCGCCGCGACCATAGACAAACAGTTCCTGCTGGAAGTAGCCGGGCTGCCCGTCGCCGCCGATGAAATCCCGCAACGTGGTGCCGCCGCGCTCGATGGCTGCAGCGAGAATCCGTTTGATCTCGATCGCCAGCTTCAGATAACGCGCCCGGGAGATGCTTTTGGCTTCGCGGCGCGGATCGATCCCGGCAGCGAACAGCGCTTCGGTCGCGTAAATGTTGCCGACACCCACCACCACCGCGTTGTCCATGATGAACGGCTTGACCGCCATCGAACGCCCGCGCGACAACTGGAACAGGCGCTCGCCGTCGAACAGATCGGTCAATGGCTCCGGCCCGAGGCGAATCAGCAGTTCGTGATTGAGCGGGTCGGTACTCCACAGCATCGCGCCGAAACGGCGTGGATCGGTGTAGCGCAGCGCCAGACCGGATTCCAGCTCGATATCGACGTGCTCGTGCTTGAGCGCCGGCAACCCGACCTCCACCAACCGCAAGTTGCCCGACATGCCCAGGTGACTGATCAGCGTGCCGACCTCGGCATTGATCAACAGGTACTTGGCCCGCCGTTCGACCAGCACGATGCGCTGCCCGGACAGGCGCACATCGAGGTCTTCAGGGATCGGCCAGCGCAGCCGGCGGTCACGCACGATCACCCGGCTGACGCGCTGGCCTTCAAGGTGCGGGGCAATACCCCGGCGGGTGGTTTCGACTTCCGGCAGTTCAGGCATGGTGTCCTCGAATCAATGCGCGCCGAGGTCGCGGATCGTTTGTTTGAGGGTTTCGAAGTCGTAATCCGACAGGCCGACGTAATCGAGCACCAGCGGCCCGACAGCGTTCCATTCGAAGTCTTCGGTCTGATTGCCCAGCACCCGGTAAGACGCGCAGATGTGCTCGGCCATCTTCAGGATCGCCAGCAGGTTTTTCAGCTGGCTGTTGCGTGACGACTCGTCGCTGAAGATCGCCAAGGCGTTGTGGTGATTGGCAATCGCCGCGCTGACGTGCTCCGGCAGGCGCCACGACTTGGCGGTGTAGTAACCGACCACGGCGTGGTTGGTATTGAACTCGCTGTTTTCGGTGTCCACCACCCGGCACTCGGCGCTGGCATTGGCATAGGCCTTTTCCAGCACCGACATGTAATTGGGGAAACGCTGCAGCATCAACGGCACGCCACAGTCATGGAACAGACCCAAGGCATAGGCTTCATCACCGGCCTGGGTGCCGATGCGCTTGGCCAGGGTCAGGCAGGTCATCGCCACGTCCTGAGCGGTGTCCCAGAAGCGGTTGAGGGTGACGATGGTGTCGTCGTTCATCTCGCCCTTGATCGACTGCGCGTTGATCAGGTTGATGATCGAGCGGCTGCCCAACAGGTTCACCGCACGCTGGATCGAGGTGATCTTGTTGCTCAGGCCGTAATACGGCGAGTTGACGATTTTCAGCAGCGAGCCGGACAGGCCTGGGTCCTGGGAGATCAGCTTGGCGATCACCTCCAGGTCCGGGTCGGGCATGTACTGCTCCATTTGCAGATCCACCATGATCTGCGGCTGCGCCGGCACACTGATGCCTTGCAGGGATTGTTGAATCTGTTCGGTGGTCAGCTCTTGGGACATAAGTACACACTCTGGGACAGGCGGCGATTCTAACCTCTAAAAACCGCACGACGACACACCAGTGGGCATTTGTCAGGAACTTTCATTCCCGCTCAGGCTTCGGACTTTGTAATGCCGACCGGACACTCAAGCACCGGCTCGGCGGCAATTTCCCGCAGACTCAGGAGCTTAATCATGGCTAATTCCCTCAGCGGCAAGCGTGTCGCCATTTTGGTAACAGACGGTTTCGAACAGGTCGAACTGACCGGGCCCAAGCAAGCACTGGAGCAGGCCGGCGCCCAGGTCGACATCCTCTCGGCCGAGGCCGGCAAGGTCAAAGGCTGGAACCACGACAAACCGGCAGATGACTTCAAGGTCGATCAGACCTTTCAAGGCGCCAGCAGCGAGCAGTACGACGCGATCGTCCTGCCAGGTGGCGTGCAGAACTCCGACACCATCCGCATCGATCAGGATGCCCAGCATCTGGTCAAGACCGGCGCCTCCGCCGGCAAACCGATCGCGGTGATCTGCCACGGCAGCTGGCTGCTGATTTCCGCCGGGCTGGTCAACGGCAAGACCCTGACCAGCTACAAGACACTCAAGGACGATCTGGTGAATGCCGGGGCCAACTGGGTCGACAAGGAAGTGGTCAAGGACGGTCATCTGATCAGCAGCCGTCAGCCGGACGATATTCCAGCTTTCAACAAAGAACTGATCGACGCGCTGTCGGCCTGACGCGCCTCTGTGGCGAGGGAGCTTGCTCCCGCTCGGCTGCGCAGCAGTCGCAAGCCCTGCCAACCGGTTCTTCCTGATGAATCGAGTTGCATGAATTGGGGCCGCTTCGCAGCCCGGCGGGAGCAAGCTCCCTCGCCACATGTCCAGCGCTGAACCTGCACGCGCATCAACACGGTATACTCCCGCTCTTTTTCCGGAGCGACGTCATGTCCCTGCCTAGCCTGCGCCTCAAAGCCAACGCCGACCGTCGCCTGCGCAACGGCCACTTGTGGGTCTACAGCAACGAAATCGATGTGGCCGCCACGCCACTGCACGGCTTCAAGGCCGGCGATCAGGCGATCCTCGAAGCCGCTGGCGGCAAGCCGCTGGGCGTCGTCGCGATGAGCCCGAACAACCTGATCTGCGCTCGCCTGTTGTCGCGCGACATCAAGCTGCCTCTGGACAAATCGCTGCTGGTGCATCGTCTGAACGTGGCCCTGTCGCTGCGCGAGCGCCTGTTCGACAAGCCGTTCTACCGCCTGGTGTACGGCGATTCCGACCTGCTGCCGGGTCTGGTGGTCGACCGTTTCGGCGACATCCTCGTGGTGCAGATTGCCTCGGCAACCATGGAAGCGCACAAAGATGACGTGATCGCTGCACTGACCCAAGTGCTCAAGCCAAGCGGCATCCTGTTCAAGAACGACTCCGCCGCCCGTGACGCCGAAGGCCTCAACCGCTACGTCGAAACCGTGTTCGGTCTGGTGCCGGAGTGGGTCGCGCTGGAAGAGAACGGCGTGAAGTTTGAAGCGCCGGTGATTGGCGGCCAGAAAACCGGCTGGTTCTACGACCACCGCATGAACCGCGCCCGCCTGGCTCCCTATGCCAAAGGCAAACGCGTGCTCGACCTCTATAGCTACATCGGTGGCTGGGGCGTGCAGGCTGCAGCGTTCGGCGCCAGCGAAGTGTTCTGCGTCGACGCATCGGGCTTCGCCCTAGACGGTGTCGAGCGTAACGCCGCACTGAACGGCTTCGCCGACAAGATGACCTGCATCGAAGGCGACGTCTTCGAAGCCTTGAAAGAACTCAAGGCCAGCGAAGAACGTTTCGACGTGATCGTTGCCGACCCGCCGGCGTTCATCAAACGCAAGAAAGACATGAAAAACGGTGAAGGCGCCTACCGTCGCTTGAACGAGCAAGCCATGCGCCTGCTCACCAAGGACGGCATTCTGGTCAGCGCTTCGTGCTCCATGCACCTGCCGGAAGATGATCTGCAGAACATCCTGCTGACCAGCGCCCGTCACCTGGATCGCAACATCCAGTTGCTGGAACGTGGTGGTCAAGGCCCGGATCACCCGGTACACCCGGCCATCGCCGAGACCCGCTACATCAAGAGCATCACCTGCCGTCTGCTGCCGAACAGCTGATTGGCCATGAAACGGGGAGCCTGCGGGCTTCCCGTTTGCTTACGGCGATGCAATGTCGTCGAATTCCTTGGCTTTTTCCTACAACCAACTTCCTACATGTACGCAGGACATTTCCCTGCGCATTAAATTTTAAGAATTAAAACTTACAAGCCCGCCCGTGCAGCATGCCCGCTCCGACAAAATTAATAGAAATTTCCTACCCAAGTATCGCTTGCCAATAATTCATTACAACCTATTATTAAGTTGTCACCACGACGGTGACATTCACTCTCAATGAACAAGGAGTTCATACTTATGAAAGCAATTACTCTGGAAACCAACAAAATCGCAAACCTGGCCTTCCTGGTTGCGCCTAAAGCCCGCTAAGTGAGCCAGAACGCTGGGGAGTGCCGGCACCCCAGCGTTCTTTCGACCCTTTCCAGAGCGATCTATATAACATGCACATCAATCCTTACTTATTCATATTGCCGCGCACACCCGGACAAATAGTCTGGAATTATAAAGACCATACTCAGCATGAGCTGGACCTGACTTATTCTTGTCGACTTGCACAACTTATCAATAATCCAGAGCAATTCGACAGACGCAACATAATAGACTCACAACTTCTGAATGCGGGCATATTAACCGTTGCAAAAATAGACAGCCCGCCATGGGGCTGGGATGAGTTGTCGAAGATTTATCATATCGGCACCCAGAACATTCCCTGCGAACAGATACCCCAGAATATTCATGAGTGGTCCAGGCAATACCTGAACCATTGCAGCGCCGTGCTGACCACACCGGCACCCGCGCAAGATCGTCCGATACAACAGGACGAACCCCGAATCGCCCTCCCCGCCTCCGCCGCCCTGACCGTTGCCAGTCTTGGCAATGTCCTGCGCCTGAGAAAAACCTGCCGCTCCTTTACTGGCGCATCAATCACCCTCGGTGACGTCGGCACACTGATGTATCTCACGCTGGGTTTTCTTCGCCACCGCGACCATGATCGCGACGAGAGTATCGCCGAGGGCCTTGGCGCCCGTCGCAGCAGTCCTTCGGGTGGCGGGTTGAACGCCTGTGAAGGGTTTCTCCTGGCTCGCAATATCGAGGGCCTGGAACCCGGCATCTATGCCTATCACCCGGCAGAACATGCGCTCAGCCGGGTCAATCCCTTGCCCGAACCCGCGCTCGGCCATTTGCTGGCGGGCCAGCATTTCATCAATAACCTGCCGCTGGGTCTGTTCATCACCGCCCGCTTCGACAAGCTCTGGTGGAAGTATGAACACTCGCGCGCCTATCGCATGGCGTTCGTCGAAGCGGGTCACCTGTCGCAGACCTTTCAACTGGTGGCCACGGCGCTGGGCCTGGGAACGTGGCTGACCGGCGCGTTTGCCGATCGGCAGGTCGAAGCCCTGCTCAAACTCGAAGGCAGCGCTGAACAACCGTTGTTCTTTGTCGGCTGCGGCGCCAGCGACGGTCAGGCGATTTGTCAGGAAATGCGTGACCTGTTGCAGGAGACGCGTACATGAACGTGCCAACCGCGGAACAGCCCGAAACACCTGAGTCCTGGATGCTTCGCTTCACGCTTGGCGATTGGGACAACCGCGCTTCGGTGCGTACGAGCCGGCACGACTACCAGTTGCCGGCAGACCTGCAGTTACAACTGCAGACCCGCTTCTGGTTTCCGCCGGCCTTCCTGCCGTACCTGTCCCACCCGGCCATCGAAGCCGCAGGCAGCAGGGTCATGCATCGACTGGCGGCCAATCACCTGGTGCACTTCCTCGACTACACCACGCTGCTTGAACACCGCATCGTCAACCGCGCCGTGGAAACCATCGTCCACGGCGAGTTACCTGCCTACATTCCTTCACGGATGAAAACCGCCGCGCTGCAGCTCTATACCGACGAGGGTTATCACGCGCTGTTCTCCCATCGTCTGGCCGAACAGATCGCCGAACTGCATGGTTTCACCGGCCGACCGCAGATGCCCCTGCGCATTACCCGCCTGACCGGTCTGATCGCCCGAACACCGGAGAGCAAACGCCCACTGGCGTGGTTTCTGCTCGGTTTCGTCTCGGAAACCATCATTGCCCGGGAGCTGCTGGATGTGTGCCGGGAAACGCTGGTCACCAGCGTGAGTGACATGTTGCGCGACCACCTCGCTGACGAAGCCCGGCACAGTCGGTTTTTTTCCGAAGTCTTTCACTACCTCTGGCTGACCCTGAACAGCCGTCAGCGCGCCTTCGCGGCCAGAACCTTGCTGGAGACCCTGGCGACCTTCTTCGAAGTCGACGAGCAATGGCTACATCAGAGCCTGCGCCGCGCCGGCATTGGCGAAGGCGCAATCAAGGAGATTCTCGATGACCTGACCAACGAACAGGCCAGCCGCCAGCGTGCCAGATCCGGAGCCACGGCTACGCTTGCTGCACTCGAAAGGGCCGGATTCTTCGCGCACCCCAACAACCGCAAACTTTTCACCAAGGCAGGACTGATCGATGCTTGAAGGAAGAACGGTGGTAACGACCCGACAACGACGCGGGGCGGTCAGTCTGCTGTTGGCCATGGTGCTGCTGGGAGTGTTTCCGCTGGACGTCCTGCTGCCGTCGTTCCCGGCGCTGGCCGAACACTTCGCCAGCACCCCGACCGACATCGCCCTGTCGATCAGCCTGTTCGCGGTGGGCATCGCCTTTGCCCAACTGCTGATCGGGCCATTGTCCGACGTCATCGGGCGCAAGGGCTTGCTGCTCGCCGGCATGGCTGTCTCGATCCTCGGCGCCATCGGCTGCGTCATGACCAGTGACTACACACTGTTCATGACCTTTCGCATCGTGCAGGCCATCGGCTGCGGCTGTTTCGTCCTGTCGCAGGCACTGGTGCAGGACCTGTTCGAAGGCGAACAGCGCGATCGCCTGCGGATCCTGATGGTGACCGCCACCGGGATCTTCATCTCGGTATCGCCGCTGGCCGGGACCTTTCTGCAGGCGACCCTGGGCTGGCGCGGCAGCTTCTGGCTGTTCATCGCACTGGCGGCTGTGGTGTTGCTCAAAGCCTGGGTGTTTCTGGACAACAGTCGGCCCGCTGTCAGAGATACACCGATCCATTTTCTCAAGGCTTACCGACGGGTGCTGGGGGACTTCGACTTCGTTGGCTACTGGCTGATCTCGGCTTTCGCATTCGCCTGCCACTTCTCGTTCATTGTCATTTCGCCGCTGATTTTCATGGATCAATTGCAGCTGTCAGCCTATGACTTCTCGCTGATCCTGCTGATCTACGGCGCGGCCTATGTCGCTGGCGGCATCGTCGCCACGCTGCTGAGCCGGCGCATTTCGCCCGGGCAGCAAATGCTGGTCGGGCTGAGCCTGATCCTGCTGGCGGGGCTGGTGATGCTGTTCATGGCCAGGCACCTGGCGCTCTCGGCGGCCACGGTGCTGATCCCGATGCTGATCTGCACCGCCGGTACGACCATCGCGCGCCCTGCTGCCACTTCGCGGGCCATGAGCCTGTTCCCGGAAAATGCCGGGACCTCGGCCTCCGCAGGCAGCACGATCATTTTCATCTGTGGCGGCCTGATCAGCGCCCTGATCAGCCTGAGCCCAAGCAACCTGCAAGCCACCCTCGGCTACTGTTTTATCCTGCTCAGCTGCATCGCACTGGCGTTGAACAAGCGGATCAGCCACCGCGCCAGAGTCATCGAAACCAGTGCCATCACGCCCTCTGGCAGCGATTGAGCCTGCCGGTCGTCATGCCACACGCACCGTCGGCACTGGAACAACGCTTTGCGCCATTCCCTCCAGACGCCAGCGGTGTAGAATCGGCTGATTCATCGCCATTCATCCCCCGGCGGGTTTATGAGCTCAGGCTGAGGCAAGCGGCGATCCCGCAAAGTCATCGGCAACATCCAGGACACACGGCCATTTCTGAGTGTTCCAGACGTCAATAGAAGCTCACTCCCTTTTGATACCTGATTAGCCGCCCGGAGTGCTCCATGCCAGATTACCGCTCGAAAACATCCACCCACGGCCGCAACATGGCCGGCGCCCGCGCACTGTGGCGCGCCACCGGGATGAAAGATGACGACTTCAAGAAGCCGATCATCGCCATTGCCAACTCCTTCACCCAGTTCGTGCCGGGGCACGTGCACCTCAAGGACCTCGGTCAACTGGTTGCCCGGGAAATCGAACGCGCCGGTGGCGTCGCGAAAGAATTCAACACCATCGCCGTGGATGACGGCATCGCCATGGGTCACGACGGCATGCTGTATTCGCTGCCGAGTCGCGAGATCATCGCCGACTCCGTCGAGTACATGGTCAACGCCCACTGCGCCGACGCCATCGTCTGCATCTCCAACTGCGACAAGATCACCCCGGGCATGCTGATGGCCGCCCTGCGCCTGAACATTCCGGTGATCTTCGTTTCCGGCGGCCCGATGGAAGCCGGCAAGACCAAACTCGCGTCCCACGGTCTCGACCTCGTCGACGCCATGGTGATCGCCGCCGACTCCAGCGCTTCTGACGAGAAGGTTGCCGAGTACGAGCGCAGCGCCTGCCCGACCTGCGGTTCGTGCTCCGGCATGTTCACCGCCAACTCGATGAACTGCCTGACCGAAGCCCTCGGTCTCGCATTGCCGGGCAACGGTTCGACCCTCGCGACCCACAGCGACCGCGAACAACTGTTCCTGCAGGCTGGTCGTACCATCGTCGAGCTGTGCAAGCGTTACTACGGCGAGAACGACGAGTCGGTGCTGCCGCGCAATATCGCCAACTTCAAGGCGTTCGAGAACGCGATGATGCTCGACATCGCCATGGGCGGTTCGACCAATACCATCCTGCACTTGCTGGCTGCGGCTCAGGAAGCCGAGATCGATTTCGACCTGCGCGACATCGACCGTCTCTCGCGCAGCGTGCCGCAACTGTGCAAAGTGGCGCCGAACATCCAGAAGTACCACATGGAAGACGTGCACCGCGCTGGCGGCATCTTCAGCATCCTCGGTTCGCTGGCCCGTGGCGGTCTGCTGCACACCGACCTGCCGACCGTGCACAGCCGCAGCATGGAAGAAGCCATCGCCAAGTGGGACATCACCCAGACCGACGATGAAGCCGTGCACCACTTCTTCAAGGCCGGCCCGGCAGGCATCCCGACCCAGACCGCGTTCAGCCAGTCGACTCGTTGGGAAACCCTCGATGACGACCGTGAAAACGGCTGCATCCGCAGCTTCGAACACGCCTACTCGAAAGAAGGCGGCCTGGCCGTGCTGTACGGCAACATCGCCCTCGACGGCTGCGTGGTGAAAACCGCCGGCGTCGATGAGTCGATCCACGTCTTCGAAGGCAACGCGAAGATCTTCGAAAGCCAGGACAGCGCCGTGCGCGGCATCCTCGCCGACGAAGTGAAGGAAGGCGACATCGTCATCATTCGCTACGAAGGCCCGAAAGGCGGCCCGGGCATGCAGGAAATGCTCTACCCGACCTCGTACCTGAAGTCCAAAGGTCTGGGCAAAGCCTGTGCGTTGCTCACAGACGGTCGTTTCTCTGGCGGTACTTCCGGCCTGTCGATCGGCCACGCTTCGCCAGAGGCTGCGGCCGGTGGCGCGATCGGTCTGGTGCAGGACGGCGACAAAGTGCTGATCGACATCCCTAACCGCTCGATCAACCTGTTGGTCAGCGATGAAGAACTGGCTGCGCGCCGGGTCGAACAGGACAAGAAAGGCTGGAAACCGGTCGAGCAGCGTCCACGCAAGGTGACCACTGCCCTGAAGGCCTACGCCCTGCTGGCGACCAGCGCCGACAAGGGTGCGGTGCGCAACAAGGCGATGCTCGACGGGCTGTAAGTTTTAGCCGCCGAATAAAAATGCCCCGCCAAGTGCGGGGCATTTTTTTGCCCGACCAAAATATCCCAGACACAGAAGATCAAAACGGTGGGAGCGGGCTTGCTCGCGAAAGCGGTCTACCGGTCAAAAAATCTCTCGCCTGACACTCCCTCTTCGCGAGCAAGCCCGCTCCCACAGGGGACTGTCAGTGATTCCGGAATCTGCGCTCCAACACAGAATTGGGTCTTACTGAATTTCCTCGGGTTTAACGATCACCCAGTTTTTGTCCGCCGTCACCGGCAACCCTTCCTTGGCCTGCGCTGCCGCGTTCTTGGTCATCATGCCGTTGAGCTGGGTCATGTATTTGTCTTTGCGGTTGACCCACAAGTGGATGCCGCCCTTGGCCACGTCAACACTGTGGAACAACATGTAACCGTCGCTGGTCGGGGTATCGCCGCCCACCAGCACTGGCTTTTTCCACTCGTCGATGTAGGTCAGGATCGCCGCGTGCTTGCCGGCCATCCAGGTCGCCGGGGTCCACAGGTAGGGGGTCAGTTCGAGGCCGAGGTTGGCTTTCTCGTCATATTTGCCGGCAGTGATCTGTTTGCGTGCGGTGGTCAGCTCGCCGGTTTCGCGGTTCTTCAGCAATGTGCTCACGCCGATCACGTTCTGCGGTTTGACGTTGTAGCCGTACTTCGGATCTGCCGCGACCATGCGCACCAGTTCTTCGGAGGCGGCGGTCATCACGTAGACCTCAATCCCGTTCTCCATCAGTTTGTTGTACAGCTCGGCCTGACCGGTAAAGACTTTTGGTGGCTGTACCTCAAGGTTCTTGACCACGTCACCGTCGTAATAAGTGGTCGGCACCGGTTTGCCCGAGGCCATCAGCTCATCGACGTAGCCTTTGAGTTCCTTGAGGGTAAAGCCAGAGAACACCTGCGCCACCCATGGGTAGCAGACCATGTCGTCGACTTCGCACAGGCGATAGTAATAGCTGAACAGGCTTTCCTTATGGTCAGCGGTGTCCTTGAACGGCATCAGTTTCAGGGAGGGATCAAGCGTCTCGCGGGTGATCAGCCCCTTGTTTTCCATAAACGGCAACAAGGACTCTTCGAGGTCATAGCGGTAACTGGTGTTGTCCATGTCGAACACCGCGTAGTTACCCTTGTTGGCGTTGGCCGCGATCATCGCGTCCAGTGCCTTGGCCTGATCCGCCGGCCAGTGCTTCAGATCGGTGGCGAATGCGTGAGCGGCCAAGCCCAATCCAAGAACCACAGCGAGCATTTTCGGTGCGAACTTCATCGGCGTTTTCTCCCTGACTGAAAGACATCGACGCTAACAAATAAGTGTGACAGTCCTCGTCTGTCAGCGACCGCTTACGTCTCCTCAACGCCAGTTGCATTGCCGAGAGCGACAGGCGCTTATTCCAAAAACGACGGACGACCTGCGATTTCGGTATTAATTCATTGGAAATCAAACTGTTAGGCTTGCCGGTTCGCAGTTGCCCAAGAATGCGACTGGCACAAGTCTTATCGGAGTCTTCATGAATCTGCCGCTGATCCTCAATCTGCTGGTGTTCTTCGCCCTGCTCTTCGGTCTGGCGCAAACCCGCCACACTACGTGGAGCCTGGCGAAAAAAGTCCTGCTCGCGCTGGTGCTCGGCGTGGTATTTGGTGTTGCCCTGCACACCGTTTACGGTGCCGGCAACCCGGTGCTGAAAGCCTCGATCGGCTGGTTTGATCTGGTCGGCAACGGCTACGTGCAGTTGCTGCAAATGATCGTGATCCCGCTGGTGTTCGCCTCGATCCTCAGCGCGGTCGCGCGTCTGCACAACGCCTCGTCGCTGGGCAAGATCAGCTTCCTGACCATCGGCACGCTGCTGTTCACCACCGCGATTGCGGCACTGATCGGTATCGGTCTGACCAACCTGTTCGGCCTCACCGCCGAAGGTCTGGTCGCCGGCACTCAGGAAATGGCCCGTCTGCAAACCATTCAGACCGACTACGCCGGCAAGGTTGCCGACCTGAATGTGCCGCAGCTGCTGCTGTCGTTCATTCCGCAGAACCCGTTCGCCGACCTGGCCCGGGCCAAGCCGACCTCGATCATCAGCGTGGTGATCTTCGCCGCGTTCCTCGGGGTCGCGGCGCTGCAACTGCTCAAGGATGATGTCGAAAAAGGTCAGAAAGTGATCAACGCCATCGACACCCTGCAAGCCTGGGTGATGCGTCTGGTGCGTCTGGTGATGAAGCTGACCCCGTACGGCGTGCTGGCGCTGATGACCAAAGTGGTGGCCGGTTCCAACCTGCAGGACATCATCAAGCTCGGCAGTTTCGTGGTGGTCTCGTACCTCGGTCTGGGCCTGATGTTCGTGGTGCATGGCCTGCTGGTGTCGGTGGCCGGGATCAACCCGCTGCGGTTCTTCCGCAAGATCTGGCCAGTGCTGACGTTCGCGTTCACCAGCCGCTCCAGCGCGGCGAGCATTCCGCTGAGCATCGAAGCGCAGACCCGTCGCCTGGGCATTCCGCAGTCGATCGCCAGTTTCGCCGCCTCGTTCGGTGCGACCATCGGCCAGAACGGTTGCGCCGGTCTGTACCCGGCGATGTTGGCGGTGATGGTTGCGCCAACCGTCGGCATCAACCCGCTGGACCCGCTGTGGATCGCGACGCTGGTGGCGATTGTGACCCTGAGTTCGGCCGGTGTGGCCGGTGTTGGCGGTGGCGCGACGTTTGCTGCGCTGATCGTGCTGCCGGCGATGGGCTTGCCGGTGTCGCTGGTGGCGCTGCTGATTTCGGTGGAGCCGCTGATCGACATGGGTCGTACGGCGTTGAACGTGAGTGGTTCGATCACGGCCGGTGCGATTACCAGCCAAGTGATGCAGCAGACCGATAAAGCACTGCTGGATGCGGATGAGCATGCGGAGCTGGCGCAGGCCTGACAGCAACACAGTCTTGTGGCGAGGGAGCTTGCTCCCGCTGGGTTGCGAAGCGACCCCGACATCTTGGGCCTGCTGCGCAGGCCAGCGGGAGCAAGCTCCCTCGCCACAGGTTAATTAAGCTTTTTCCCAGACTTCGAAGTTGTAAGCGGGCTTTTCGCCCTCAGCCGGATTCGGCACATTCGACACCAGTCTCCACTGGTTCGGATCGAACTCCGGAAACCACGCATCGCCCTCCGGACTCAGCGCCACTCGGGTCAGGTACAGACGATCCGCCTGCGCCAGCCCTTGCGCATACAACTGCGCGCCGCCAATCAGCATCAACTCATCGACACCCTGCGCTTTCGCCCATTCCTCGGCGCGAACCACCGCGGCTTCCAGCGACGGATACACCTCTGCCCCTTCCAGCAGCAGATCCGGCTGACGGCTGACCACGATGTTCAAGCGCCCCGGCAGCGGACGGCCGAGGGAATCCCAGGTCTTGCGGCCCATGATGATCGGCTTGCCGAGGGTCGTGGCCTTGAAGTATTTGAAGTCCCCCGGCAGGTGCCAGGGCATGCTGTTGTCGACGCCGATCACGCGGTTTTCACCGAGGGCTGCGATCAGGCTGAGGGGGAGTGATTTAGTCATGCCGGCGAGGATACCAGAGCCTCGCTTGACCCGATAAGCGCCACAGCGGTTATGCTCACTGCTCAATCGAGCAACGGAATGGCGCGTGACTGAACTGACTCCACTGCAAAACCTCTGGCTGACCGAAACCATCCGCCTGCGCGAAGAACACGCAGGTCCCCTGGAGGATCTGGAAGCCAATCGACTGGCCCGCGCGGCCGGCGGCGATCTGCCGGGCCGTATTCAGCGCCGCGCCGTGTGGCTGGCCGAGCGCGACGGGCTGAGCGCAGCACTCAAGCACTGGCTGCAAGGCGCGCGTCTGGCGCTGGTGCTGCTGGTCATTTTCGCGTTGCTGAGCGGCGCCGGTCTGGCCTTCGCCGCGCTGAGCCAGACGCCGGTCAATGTGTTCTGGGCCCTGGGCAGTCTGCTCGGACTGAACCTGATTCTGCTGCTGAGCTGGGCGCTGGGCCTGATCTTTGCCGGTGAACACGGCGCCACCCTTGGGCGCTTGTGGCTGTGGCTCAGCGAAAAACTCGCCCGCGATGCCAAAGCCGCGCAACTCGCGCCGGCCCTGCTGCTGATGTTGCAGCGCAGGAAACTCAATCGCTGGGCGCTCGGCACTTTGGTCAATGGCCTGTGGTTGCTGGCGATGCTCAGCGCGCTGCTGTTGCTGCTGACACTGATGGCGACCCGGCGCTACGGTTTCGTCTGGGAAACCACCATTCTCGGCGCCGACACCTTTATCAACCTGACCCAAGCCCTTGGCGCGCTGCCGGCGCTGCTCGGCTTCAACGTGCCGACCGTAGAGATGATCCGCGCCAGCGGCGGCGCAGCGCTGGATATCGAAAGCGCGCGACAGGCCTGGGCAACCTGGCTGGTCGGCGTGCTGGTGGTCTACGGCGTGCTGCCGCGTCTGCTGCTGGCGCTGTTGTGTTTCTGGCGCTGGAGTCGCGGCAAAGCCGCGCTGACCCTGGACCTGAACTTGCCCGGTTACGCCCAGTTGCGTGAACGGCTGATGCCAACCAGTGAACGCCTCGGCATCAACGACGCGGCGCCTGCGCATTTGCATCGCGTTGAAAGCAGCGTCAGCGAACACGCCAGCGACGGCGCTTTGCTGGTCGCCATCGAACTTGACGACCAGCGCCCGTGGCCACCGGCCCTGCCGAAAACCGTGAGCAACGCCGGAATCCTCGACAGCCGCGAATCGCGGCACAAACTGCTCGAACAGCTCAGCCGTTTCCCCCCGGCGCGCCTGCTGATCGCCTGCGACCCGCGACGCTCGCCGGATCGCGGCAGCCTCGCGCTGATCGCCGAACTGGCGCGCAACGCCAGCGCCACCCGGGTCTGGTTGCTGCAAGCACCGCCCGGCGAAGCGCTGGACAGTGCCCGTCTCGGCGACTGGCACGTTGCGCTGCAACAACTGGAGTTGCCCTTCGCCGATTGCGCACCGATGAACTGGCTGGAGAGCGGTCATGACTGATGCCCGGAAAGCGCCGCTGAAACTCGCGGTGGTCGGCCACACCAACGTCGGCAAGACCTCGCTGCTACGCACCCTGACCCGCGACGTCGGCTTCGGCGAAGTCTCACACCGGCCGAGCACCACTCGACATGTCGAGGGTGCGCGGTTGTCGGTGGACGGCGAGCCGTTGCTCGATCTCTACGACACCCCCGGGCTGGAAGACGCCATCGCCCTGCTGGATTTCCTTGAGCGTCTGGAACGCCCCGGCGAACGTCTCGACGGCCCGGCGCGACTGGCGCGGTTTCTCGACGGCAGCGAAGCGCGTCAGCGTTTCGAACAGGAGGCGAAAGTGCTGCGACAGCTACTCGCCTCCGACGCCGGTCTGTATGTGATCGACGCCCGCGAACCGGTGCTGGCCAAGTATCGTGACGAACTCGAAGTGCTCGCCAGTTGCGGCAAGCCGCTGTTGCCGGTGCTGAATTTCGTCAGCAGCGCCAACCATCGCGAGCCGGACTGGCGCGAAGCGTTGGCGCGGCTTGGCCTGCATGCGCTGGTGCGCTTCGACAGCGTCGCACCGCCGGAAGATGGCGAGCGGCGCCTGTACGAAAGCCTTGCGCTGCTGCTGGAAAACGCCCGTCCGCAACTGGAGCGCTTGATCGCCGATCAACAGGCCCAGCGCCTCGCCCGCCAACAAAGTGCGGCGCGTTTGATCGCCGAATTGCTGATCGACTGCGCCGCCTGCCGACGCAGTGTGGTCAGCGAGGCCGAGCAGGAACAGCAAGCGATCAGCGAACTGCGCAAAGCCGTGCGCCAGCGTGAACAGAAATGCGTCGAAGCGTTGCTCAAGCTCTATGCGTTTCGCCCGCAGGATGCGGCGGCCAGTGATCTGCCGTTGCTCGATGGGCGTTGGGGCGATGATCTGTTCAACCCGGAAACCCTGAAGCAACTCGGCGTGCGGGTGGGCGGCGGGATTGCGGCCGGTGCCGCTGCCGGGGCTGGGGTGGATCTGCTGGTCGGCGGCATTACCCTCGGTGCGGCGGCATTGGCCGGTGCGATTGCCGGCGGCGCCCTGCAAACCGCGCGCAGTTATGGCAGCCGCTTGCTGGGCAAGATCAAGGGACAGCGGGAATTGACCGTGGATGACGGGGTGCTGCGGCTGTTGGCGTTGCGTCAGCGCCAACTGTTGCTGGCGCTCGATCAGCGCGGGCATGCGGCGATGGAAGCGGTTCAGGTCGCCACCCCGCAGGACAAGACCTGGCGCGAAGGCAAGCTGCCTGAAGCGTTGCACAAGGCACGGGCGCATCCGCAGTGGTCTTCGCTCAATCCGCATCCGAAGCTGAATCAGGCGGAGCGGCAGGAGCAGATTGATTTACTGGCTGCAGATTTGTAGCGCCTGATCTGGCCTCTTCGCGAGCAAGCCCGCTCCCACAGTTTGATCGCATTCTTTATGGTGGAACTCGGTCGAATGTGGGAGCGGGCTTGCTCGCGAATGGCGCGACTCGGTGACACGGATTACGCCGCCAGCAGGCGCAACGCCTTCTCCTTCAATACTCCCAGCTCCATCACCGGCACCGCCCTCTCCTTGGCCAACTCATCCCACTGCCGCATGCGCAAACTCACGGTACACAACGGATCGCGCTCAAACGCATCCGCCTCAGCCTCGCTCATCACCCCGCCCTGATATTCCAGGGTCCGACGACTGGCTTCACTCAGGCGCTCGAAATACCCCGGTTCACGTAGCGTCAGATAGCGCTTGGCCTGCACGTGATATTCCACCAGCCGCGCCATACGCTCGCTGAATCCCGCCTCACGCAAATAATCCGCGCCCAGCCGCTCATGGCTGACCACGCCATAACCGCCCATGTTCTCGGCACCTTCGGCACACAAATGGCCGATGTCGTGGAAGAACGCGGCGAGCACCACTTCATCATCAAAGCCTTCAGCCATCGCCAACTGCGCTGCCTGAGACATGTGTTCGATCTGCGACACCGGCTCGCCGATGTAATCACTGGCACCAAAGCGTTCATACAGCGCAAACACCCGGTCAACGACTTGCGCATGCGCCGCCATCAGATTTCCTCCAGCAATTGCGC
This sequence comes from Pseudomonas sp. MWU12-2020, assembly GCF_023100605.1. NCBI lineage: Bacteria > Pseudomonadati > Pseudomonadota > Gammaproteobacteria > Pseudomonadales > Pseudomonadaceae > Pseudomonas > Pseudomonas sp. MWU12-2020. Next base: position 330,889 of record NZ_JALMEX010000004.1, on the reverse strand, counting down.
CACGTTGCGCTCGGCCAGTGCCGGACCGACGCTCATGCCGACGCCGGTGTGCATCAGCGCCACACTCAAGCCCGGTGCCGGGCGCAGGAATGAGAACGGCCCCGGCCCACGGGAACCATAGACGCCCTGCCAGCGCTCGACCACTTGCACCTTGCAGCCCAGCGTGTGCTCGGCCAGTTCGAGCATCCAGTTGTCCACTTGCTCGGCGTTGAACGGCGATGGATCGCTGCCGTAATGGTGCGAGTCGCCGATGATCAGCTCGCCATGCGGCGTCGGGCTGATCAGCAGGTGAATGCCGTTGTCGTGCAGGTGCGGCTGTTCGCGCAGGATCTGTGCCTGCACCGCTGCCGCTTCTGGCAAATCGGCGAAGGCGCCGTAGTGCACGCAGCTCAAACCGGTGAGCAAGGCGTGTTGCAGATTCAACTCGATCTGCGGTTTGGCGCGGAGCATTTGCAAACGGCAGATCTGCGGGTCGAGCGTGGCAATCGGCTCGGCCAGCAGGGTCTGATAATCGTGGCCGGAGCAGACGATGATTTGCTTCGCCGTGAAACTGCCGGCAGTGCTGTGCAGACGTCCTGGCTCGACGTCGCGCACCAGCGTACTGAAGTGAAACTCGACGCCGAGGTCGCGGCGCAGATAATCGATCAACGCCGGGATCGCTTCCCGCGAGTACAACTGTTGATCGTCCATGCCGTGCAACGCAGCGCGGTGATGGCTGAACTGGCCGTGGTACAGATCCCGCAGGGCGGCGCCACGCAGCAAGGCGACGTTGTAACCGTGCTCCACGGCGCGGCCGTTGCAGAAGGCTTCGAGCAATTGCTCTTCGGCTTCGCTGCGGGCGAACAGGTACGAGCCGTTGCGCTTGATCTGCAGACCGGCGAGTTGCGCCCAGTCGCCCCAAATCTCGCGGCTGGCCTTGGCCAGTTCGAGCATCGGCCCGGGTGGCTGGCCGGTGACCAGCGCCTGACCGAAGTTGCGCACCGAGGCGCCGAGGGGCGTGGCGGTGCGTTCGAAAACGCTGACCTTGAGGCCGCGCTTGGCGGCGGCGTAGGCGTGGGACAGGCCGAGGATGCCGGCGCCGACGATGAGCAGGTCTTTGTGTTGAGTCATGGAGATTTTCCCTGAATGGGAGACCGCCTTCGCGAGCAAGCCCGCTCCCACAGGGGATTCTTGGTGCCCACAAAATAGGTGTTCACTGAAGATCCAATGTGGGAGCGGGCTTGCTCGCGAAGAGGCCCTGTCAGTCGATAAAGATCTTACTTGGCGACAACTTTCTCGGACTTGCCGTCATAACGCTTGCGCCACTCGGTCAGGATCTCGTCGCGATTCTTCGAGGCCCAGGCGAAGTCGTTCTTGATCAGGCGCTGCTCGTAGTCGGCCGGCAGTTCGGTCTGTGGCTTGGCGATACCCGGCTGGGCGAGGACGGCGAAGTTTTCCTTGTACAGATCCATCGCCTCGGCGCTGGCGGAGAAGTCCGCGAGTTTCTTCGCTGCCTCTTCATGCGGCGTGCCTTTGATCACGGCCGTCGCTTCGATTTCCCAGCCCAGGCCTTCCTTCGGCAGGATGATGTCCAGCGGCGCGCCCTGGCGTTTCAGCTGTACGGCCGGGTATTCGAAGGAAATGCCGATCGGGAACTCACCCGCAGCGGCCAGTTTGCAAGGCTTGGAACCGGAGTGAACGTACTGGCCGATGTTCTGGTGCAGACCGTCCATGTAGGCCCAGCCCTGTTTCTCACCGAAGGTTTGCAACCAGGCGCTGACGTCGAGGAAACCGGTGCCGGAGGACGCCGGGTTCGGCATGACGATCTTGCCCTTGTACTCAGGCTTGGTCAGGTCCTGCCAGCTCACCGGTTTGCTCAAACCCTGCTTCTCGGCTTCGACGGTGTTGAAGCAAATGGTCGCGGCCCACACGTCCATGCCGACCCAGGCTGGCGGGTTGGCGGCGTCGCGGTAGTTCGCGCCGATCTTGCCCAGATCCTTCGGTGCATAGCTTTGCAGCATGCCCTGCTGATCGAGGATCGCCAGGCTCGAAGCGGCCAGCCCCCACACCGCGTCAGCCTGCGGACGGGCCTTTTCGGCCAGCAGTTTGGCGGTGATGATCCCGGTGGAATCACGCACCCACTTGATCTCGACGTCCGGGTTGGCCTTCTCGAACGCGGCTTTGTAAGCGGTCAGTTGCTCGGCTTCGAGAGCGGTGTACACCGTCAACTCGGTTTTTGCCGCGAAGGCATTCAGGCTGAAAGTAGCGAGCACAGCAGCGGCCAGGGCCATAGGCTTGAACATGATCGTTTTCCTGTCGGTGAGTTGAGGCTGTAGGGATAAATCGTCAATCAGTGACCGGGCGCGGTTTGCCGCCAGGCCTGGGAACGGCGCAGCAAGCCGCGCGAAGCCCACGCCAGCAGCAAGGACACGCCTGCCGAGGTGAACAGAATCAGGGTCGACATCGCTGCCGCGCCGCCGACATTGCCGGCGTCATCCATGTTCAGCACCGCCACCGCCGCGAGGATGGTGTCGGGGCTGTAGAGGAAGATCGCCGCCGACACCGTGGTCATCGCCGAGACAAACAGGTAGCGCACGATGTCCAGCAGCGCCGGCAGGCAGATCGGCACGGTGACGCGCAGGTAATGGCGGTACAGCGGCGCCTTGAGCGACAGCGCGGCGGCTTCGAACTCGGCGTCGAGCTGGCGCAGCGCGGTGGTCGCGGTCATTTGCGCGGTGGTCAGATAGTGCGCAATGGTGCAGACGATCAGTAGCGTCATCGTGCCGTACAGCACGTGCAGCGGGTTGCCGCTGAGGTTGAAGAAGAAGACGTAACCCAGGCCGAGCACCAGCCCCGGCACCGCCATCGGCACGAAACTGAGCATGCGCAGGGTCAGGTTGAGGCCGCGTTGGCTGCGGGTTTTCTCCATCAGGTAAGCGCCGGTGAAGATCAATACGCTGCCGATCAGCGCCGTGCCCAGCGCCATCTTCAAGCTGTTGCTGTAGGCCAGCCAGCCACCGCCGGCGGTTTCGTTGAACTGGTAGTGGTTGAGCGACAACGACAGGTTGTATGGCCAGAACTTCACCAGCGACGAGAACACTGCCATGCCGAACACCAGCAGCAACGCGGCGCTGATCAACACGACAATCGTCAAATAGCAGCTGTCGCGCAGTTTCGACGGTGCCGGTTTGAACACCTGGGCGCGGCCGCTCATGGAATCGCCGTGACGGCGGCGCAGCCAGGCATCGACGCCGAAGCTGAACAGCGCCGGCAGCAACAGCACCATGCCGATCAGCGCCCCGCGACCGAATTGTTGCTGGCCGACCACGGCTTTGTAGGCTTCCAGCGCCAGCACTTGATAGTCGCCACCGACCACCACCGGCACGCCGAAATCGGTGATGGTCAGGGTGAACACCAGACAGAACGCAGCGAATACCGCTTGCCGGGTCGCCGGCCAGGTGATGCTGCGGAACGCCTTGGCCGGACTGGCGCCCATGCTCGACGCCGCATCGAACAGCCGCGCATCGGCCAGCGACAACGCCGACAGCAGAATCATCAGCGCATGCGGAAAGGTGTAGATCACCTCACCCAGCACGATGCCCCAGAAACCGTAGATGTTGTCCGAGAGCAGCCCGCGCAACATGCCCTGATTGCCGAACAGATAGACCAATGCGATACCCGGCAGCATCGACGGCGCCATCAATGGCAGCAGCGAAATCCCGCGCCAGATGCCCTTGGCCGGAATCAGTGTGCGTTGCAGGGCGTAGGCAAACAGGTAGGCCAGCGGTACGACGATGGCCGCGACGCTGAGGGAAACTTTCAGGCTGTTGCCGAGCAGCCAGTGGAAATTCTCGCTGCTCACCAGCTCCTTGGCGGCGAGCCAGCCACCGCCCTGCCCGGCCTCGCTGCTGAAGCCGCGCCAGAAGATCGCCAGCAACGGCAGCAGCACAGCAACACCGAGCAGTAACAGCAGCAGGAGTTTGCCGCCGAGGACGAAGATCCGGTCACCGACCTCGGCCCCGGACACTCGCCGCGCCTGCTTGTGCGGTAGCGGCAGTGCGATGTTCGCGCTCATCAGGCAAACACCTGCAGGCTGCGCGGCGGCAAGGCGACCATGATCTGCTGGGCACCGAGGCGCGGCATGGCTTCCGGCGCCAGTTCAGCGAGCAGCGCGTGGCCCGGCAATTGGTCGAGTTCGAAGCTCATGCGGCAGCGATTGCCGAGAAAGGTGATCTCACGGACTTTCGCCGGGAACAGGTTTTCTTCGTGCACCAACGGATTGACGCTGATGGCTTCCGGACGGCAGAACAGTCGGCCCGAAGCGCCGCTGACGCTGCCATCGGCCAGACGCACATCCATCCCGCCAACCCGGGCGTGACTGGCGCTGCTGCGCTGGAACGGCAGCCAGTTGCCCTGCCCGACGAACTCGGCCACGAACGGCGTGGCCGGGCGATTGTAGATTTCCTGCGGGGTGGCGTACTGCTCGACCCGGCCGTTGTGCATCACGGCGATGCGGTCGGCCATCAGCATGGCTTCGTCCTGATTGTGCGTGACCATCAGGGTGGTGATGCCGAGGTTGCGCTGCAGTTGGCGCAGTTCGGTGCACAGATGCTCGCGCACTCGGGCATCAAGGGCCGACATCGGTTCATCGAGCAACAGCAGCGACGGCGCCGGGGCCAGGGCACGAGCCAGTGCGACCCTTTGTTGCTGACCGCCGGACAATTGGCCCGGGTACTTTTTCTCACTGTCGGTAAGGCCGACAAGTTCCAGCATCTGCCCGACGCGACGACGCACTTCGTCACGACCACTGCCGGCGAGGCCGTAGGCAATGTTCGCTTCGACGGTCAGATTGGGGAACAGCGCGTAGGACTGGAACAGGATGCCGTAGTCCCGGGCTTGCGGCGCGAGGTGCGAAACATCGCGATCTCCGAGGTACAACTCGCCGCTGTCCTGCTTCTCAAGCCCGGCGATGCAGCGCAGCAGCGTGGTCTTGCCACAGCCTGACGGGCCGAGCAGGCACACCAGCTCACCGGCCGCGACATCGAGGGAGACGTTATCCAGCGCGGTGAACGCGCCGAAGCGCTTCTGCACGCCGCGCACTTTCATCGGCGCACCGGGGTTGGTCAGGGCAGTTGCGATTGCAGGATTCATGGACAGACCTCATCAAGCTGATGGGGCCAATCCTAGAGTTGTAATGCGTCCGTCATGTGGCAGTGAGGCAAAAACGGCTGATAGTGGTATTCGGGGATTTTGGTTCAGGTTTCAAGTCATGTGTTGCCTGGTCTGACGCCTTCGCGAGCAAGCCCGCTCCCACATTGGATTTGTGTTGTGAACACTATCCCCTGTGGGAGCGGGCTTGCTCGCGAAGAGGCCGGCATGGGCACTGAAGAAATCAGGCCGGAGACATTTCCTGAGCCAACCCGAGAAACGCCGCCGGCAACCGCGCGCCCTTGCGCTCCTTGAGGCAATACAGGTACTCGGGAATCTGCGGCGCATTCTCGATGGTCAGCACCCGCAACTGCGGATCATGCGGGACTTCCTGGCGGGCAATGATGCTGATGCCGATATTGCGCAGCACCGCCTCGCGGATCGACTCGCGGCTGCCGATCTCCAGCAGCGGGCCGAAACTGACTCCGGCGCTTTCCAGCAACTCCTCGGTCAGGCGCCGGGTGGTCGAACCGGACTCGCGCATCAGCAAGGTATGCCCGGCCAGCGCGCTCAACGCCACATGCTCCTGCGCCGCCAGCGGATGGTTGCGATGCACCGCCAGCACCAGCGGATCGCTACCCAATACCCGGCGAATCAAGCGCGCATCCTCAAGCAACTGCGACGACGCCGCGACATCCACCCGGTAATCCTCCAGCGCTTCGAGCACCTGCTGCGAGTTGCCGATTTCCACCGACACTTCCACCTGCGGCAAGCGCTCGCGGAAGGTTTTCACCAGATCAAGGATGTAATACGGCGCGGTGGCAGCGATGCGCAGCGTGCCCTGCACCTGACCGCTGTTGCGCAGGAAGAACTCGATGTCGGCCTCCTGCTGCAACAGCGCCTTGACCATCGGCAGCAGCCGCGCGCCTTCGTCGCTGACACTCAGGCGCCGACCGCCACGGTAGAACAGCTCCACCGAGTACTGACTTTCCAGATTACGGATCTGCGTGGTCACGGTGGGTTGGCTGAGGCCGAGCTTTTTCGCCGCCAGCGTAATGCTGCCCAGGCGGGCGACCATATAAAACGCTTTCAGCTCGGCACTCAGCACAACCATCCCTCATCGTTTATTTGCGCAGCAGGCGCAAACCGTTGAACACCACCAGCAGGCTCACGCCCATGTCGGCAAACACCGCCATCCACATGGTGGCGAGTCCGGCGAAGGTTACCCCAAGAAAGATAGCCTTGATCACCAGTGCCAACGCGATGTTCTGTTTCAAGATGCTCGCGGTGTCGCGCGACAGGCTGATGAACGCGGGGATCTTGCGCAGATCGTCGTCCATCAGGGCGACATCGGCGGTTTCAATCGCGGTGTCGGTGCCAGCGGCCGCCATGGCGAAACCGATTTCGGCCCGCGCCAGCGCCGGGGCGTCGTTGATACCGTCGCCGACCATGCCGACCCGATGCCCCTGTGCATAAAGCTCTTCGATAGCCTGCAGTTTGTCGGTCGGCAGCAAGTCGCCCTTGGCCTGGTCGATGCCGACCTGCGCGGCAATGGCTTGCGCGGTGTGCACGTTGTCACCGGTGAGCATCAGGGTTTTCACGCCCAGCGCGTGCAACTGGCGGATCGCTTCGCGGCTGGATTCCTTGACCGTGTCGGCCACGGCGAACAGCGCCAGCGGGCCGGAACTGTCGAGCAGCAACACCACGGACTTGCCCTGTTTCTCCAGCGCAAACAGCTTCTCTTCCAGTTGCGGCGAGCAGAGGCCCAGCTCCTCGACCAGACGATGGTTGCCCAAGTGATAGGTCTGGCCGTTGACCTGGCCTTTTACGCCGCGACCGGCCAGCGCTTCGAAATTATCCACAGTCAGCACGGCGAGGTTTTTATCCACAGCCGCATTGGCGATGGCCAGCGACACCGGGTGGTCGGAGCGTCCGGCCAGCGCGGCGGCAATCGCCGGGGCTGTGGCGTCAGCGGTCGGGTCCAGCGACAGGTAATCGGTCTGCACCGGTTTGCCGTGGGTGATCGTGCCGGTCTTGTCCAGCGCCAGATAATCGAGCTTGAAACCGCCCTCCAGGTACACGCCACCCTTGACCAGAATGCCTTTGCGCGCCGCTGCCGCGAGGCCGCTGACGATGGTCACCGGGGTGGAAATCACCAGGGCACACGGACATGCCACCACCAACAGCACCAGCGCACGGTAGATCCAGTCGAACCATGCTGCGCCCATGAACAGCGGCGGAATGATCGCCACGGCCAGCGCCAGCACGAACACCACCGGGGTGTAGATTGTCGAGAACTGATCGACGAAGCGTTGCGTCGGCGCCCGCGCACCCTGAGCCTGCTCGACGGCGTGGATGATCCGCGCCAGGGTCGAGTTGTTCGCCGCCGCAGTCACCGTGTACTCCAGCGAGCCGGCCTGGTTGATGGTGCCGGCGAAGACTTTATCGCCGATGGTTTTCTCCACCGGCAGGCTTTCACCGGTGATCGGCGCTTGATCGATGGTCGAACTGCCGCTGACGACTTCGCCGTCCAGCGCGATACGCTCGCCGGGTTTTACCCGCACGCGGGCGCCGAGTTCGACGCTTTTGACCTCTTGTTCGACCCAGTTGCCGTCGGCTTGCTGCACCGTGGCCTGTTCCGGGGTCATCTGCATCAGACCGCTGATGGCGTTGCGCGCACGATCCAGCGAGCGCGCTTCGATCAGCTCGGCCACGGTGAACAGGAACATCACCATCGCCGCTTCCGGCCACTGCCCGATCAGCACCGCACCGGTCACCGCGATGCTCATCAGTGCGTTGATGTTGAGATTGCGGTTCTTCAGGGCGATCCAGCCCTTTTTATAGGTGGTCAGGCCGCCGCTGAGGATCGAGATCAGCGCAATGATCGCCACCACCCAGGTCGGCGCGGCGTTGGTGAAGTGGATCACTTCAGCCGCCAGCGCACCAACGCCGGACAGCGCCAGGGGCCACCAGTGTTTTTTCACCGGCGCCGGGGCCGGGGCTTCGACGCCCGCCTCCAGCGGTTCGGCGTGCATGCCCAGCGAGGTAATCGCCTCGGTAATCGGCGCGGTGTCCGGCAGATTGTGGGTCACGCCGAGCACGCGGTTGATCAGGTTGAATTCCAGCTGCTGCACACCGGCCAGTTTGCCGAGTTTGTTCTGGATCAGCGTCTGCTCGGTCGGACAGTCCATCGCCTCGATGCGGAAACTGCTCAGTCGGGCGTCAGCGCTGGTCTTTTCGCTCAGTTGCACCAACGCAGGCGCAGCGGCTTTCGACGCGCAGCAGGAATCGCCACCGTGGTCATGCTTATGCACAGGCTGCAATTTGTGGCTGTGGTCGTGTCCCGCGTGGGATTTGTGGTTGTGCTGGGAATCGCTCATTGGTCGCGTCCATAAAGGTGCCTGTTGCCAAGTAAAGACCCTGTAGCCACTATAGGGTCAAGCACCCTTTTGGAGATTGCCATCATGAAGATCGGAGAACTGGCCAAACTCACCGACTGCGCCGTGGAAACCATCCGCTATTACGAGCGCGAAAACCTGCTGCCGGAACCGGCGCGCAGCGACGGTAACTACCGCGTTTACACCCAGGCCCACGCCGAACGCCTGACTTTCATCCGCAACTGCCGCACCCTCGACATGACTCTCGAAGAGATCCGCAGCCTGCTGACCTTGCGCGACAGCCCGCAGGACCAGTGCGAAAACGTCAATGCGCTGATCGACGAGCACATCCAGCATGTAAAGGCGCGAATTGATGGCTTGTTGGCGTTGCAGACGCAACTGCTCGACCTGCGCCAACGCTGTGGCGAAGGGCCGGGGGCGGATCAGTGCGGGATCTTGCAACGGCTGGAGGTGAGTGGCGGGGTTGTGGCGACCGAAGTCGAACACTCCCATGTAGGCCGTAGCCACGGCCACTGAGACTTACACAGAGCCGAATGTGGGAGCGAGCCTGCTCGCGAAAGCGGTGTATCAGTCGACATCTCTATGACTGACACGCCCTCTTCGCGAGCAGGCTCGCTCCCACAGGGGTTTTGTGCAACGGCTTAGACCGCCATCGGCGCGGTCATTGGCGCATGGTGCTCATAGCCTTCCAGCGAGAAATCGCTCGGTTCCACCAGCTCCAGCCACTCCGGCTGATAAACGCCAGTCTTGGCAAACTCCGGCACGCGGTCGGAGATTTTCAGCTTCGGCATGGCGAACGGCTCGCGCTTGAGCTGTTCGTTCAGCATGTCCAAGTGGTTCTCGTAGACGTGCGCATCACCGATGAAATAGGTGAACCAGCGCGGCGTGTAGCCGGTCAGGCGCCCGATCAGGCTCAGCAGCGCGGCGCCTTCGGTGAGGTTGAACGGCGTGCCCAGACCCAGGTCGTTGGAGCGGATGTACAGGGTCAGGGAGATCTCTTTGGTCTCGACGTTCGGGTGGAACTGGTACAGCAGATGGCACGGCGGCAGGGCCATCTCATCGAGCTGGGCGACGTTCCAGCCGTGGAACAGGATGCGGCGACTGCCCGGGTCCTTGATGATCGTGTCGACGCACTGGCGTACCTGGTCGATGGCTTTGTACAGCACCACGTAAGCCTGGCCGTCTTCTTCGCCCTGGGCGATCTGCTTGTAGCCATTGCTCAGGGTTTGTTCGATGGCGGCGGTATTGCTCAGCGGGATCTGCTTGTACGCCGGCCATTTGCGCCATTGCACGCCGTAGATTTCGCCGAGATCGTCTTCGCCCTGACGGAACGGGTTGGCCAGCCACTGCGCATTTTCGTTGGCGTTCTGATCCCAGACCTTGCAGCCCAGCGCACGGAATTCAGCGGCGTTGTTCACGCCACGCAGAAAACCGCACATCTCGCCGATGGCCGATTTGAAGGCCATCTTGCGGGTGGTGATCGCCGGAAAGCCTTCCTGCAGATCGAAACGCAGCATCGCACCCGGAAAGCTGATGGTGTTGATGCCGGTGCGGTTGGCCTGTTTGGTGCCGTTCTGAATGACGTGCGAGACCAGTTCGAGATATTGCTTCATGAGTTACCTGTGTCCTTTGAGCCCCGGCGTCGCGCGCCGGGGTTCGTAGTTTAAGCGGTCGGCGCGAGCGGTGCTGCCGGCGCGCGACGATAGGCCAGCCAGATCAGGAACAGTCCGGCGACAATCATCGGTACGCACAGCACTTGCCCCATGGTCAGCCAGTTCCAGGCCAGGTAGCCCAGTTGCGCGTCCGGTACGCGGACGAACTCGACGATGAAACGGAAGATGCCGTAGAACAGCGCGAACATGCCGGACACGGCCATGGTCGGGCGCGGCTTACGCGAGAACAGCCACAGGATCAGGAACAGCGCGACACCTTCGAGCGCGAACTGATACAGCTGCGACGGGTGACGCGGCAGCTGCGCCGGATCGCTGAACGGCGGGAAGATCATCGCCCACGGCACGTCGGTCGGCTTGCCCCACAGCTCGGCGTTGATGAAGTTGCCGATGCGCCCGGCGCCCAGACCGATCGGCACCATCGGCGCAACGAAGTCCATCAGCTGGAAGAAGGTCTTGCCGTTACGCTTGCCGAACCACAGCGCGGCAAGCATCACGCCGATGAATCCGCCGTGGAACGACATGCCGCCCTTCCACACTTCGAAAATCAGCGTCGGGTTGGCGATGTACGCGCTCAGGTCATAGAACAGCACGTAACCCAGACGTCCACCGACAATCACCCCCATCGACAGCCAGAACACCAGATCGGAAAGCTTCTCCTTGGTCCAGGTCGGGTCGAAACGGTTGAGCCGGCTCGACGCCAGCAGCCATGCGCCGCCGATGCCGACGAGGTACATCAGGCCGTACCAGTGGATTTTCAGCGGACCGATGGCCAGGGCCACCGGGTCGATCTGCGGGTAAGGCAGCATTGCGACTCCTCGTTAGAGTTGAAACCAAAATTCCCGGGCGACGCTGCCACCTCAGGATTAAGCCAGGATTGCGGGCTGTTCTGAACAAGCGGATCAGAGCAGGAAATTCAGGCCCACGCAGAACAGCAAAGCGGCGAACAGCCGTTTCAGCAAGCGCGGCGACAATCTGTGGGCCAGGCGCGCGCCGAGACGGGCGAAGACCATGCTGGTCAGGGCAATGCCCAGCAGCGCCGGCAAATAAACAAAACCGAGACTATGCGGCGGCAACAACGAATCGTGCCAGCCCAGAATCATGAAACTTAATGCACTGACCAGGGCGCTCGGCAGGCCACAGGCTGACGAGGTCGCCACGGCTTGCTGCATCGGCACGCTGCGCCAGGTCAGAAACGGTACGGTCAGCGAACCGCCGCCGACGCCAAAAATCGCCGACGCCCAACCGATTACGCTCCCGGCCACGGTCAGACCGAGTTTGCCGGGGACGGTTCGACTGGCCTTGGGTTTGATGTCCAGCGCCAACTGCAGCGAGATCACCAAGGCAAACACGCCGATGATCTTTTGCAGGTTCGGCCCGGAAATCGCCTCGGCCGTCAGCGCACCGAAACCGGCGCCGAGCAGTATGCCAACCGCCATCCACTTGAAAATCGGCCAGCGCACGGCGCCACGCCGGTGGTGTTCGCGCACGGCATTGACCGAGGTGAAGATGATCGTCGCCAGCGACGTGCCAACCGCCAGATGTGTAAGGATCGACTGATCGAAACCCTGCAAGGTAAAACTGAACACCAGCACCGGGACAATAATGATCCCGCCGCCCACCCCGAACAGCCCGGCCAGCACGCCCGCACAGGCGCCCAGCGCCAGATAGAGCAGAAATTCCACGGCCGTCTCCCAGACGCATCCCCAAAACCGGAGCGGCATGGTAACGGATGCACACCCTCTGGCGGAACTGGCGATGGATGCACGGACGCTGACTGCGTAGAGTGAGCAAAAAACACACAAGGACCACCTTATGTGCCTGATTGTTTTCGCCTGGCGCCCGGGCCATGCCCAGCCGCTGATCGTCGCGGCCAACCGTGACGAGTTCTACGCCCGCCCGAGCCTGCCGCTGGCGCCATGGGTCGACGCGCCGCACGTGCACGCGGGGCGCGATCTTGAGGCTGGCGGCACGTGGCTGGGAATCGGCGTCAATGGGCGCTTTGCCGCGCTGACCAATATCCGCGACCCGCACCAGCCACCGGCGCGCAAGTCGCGGGGGGAGCTGGTGGCGCGGTTTCTCACGGGCGATGCGTCGATTGATGATTATTTGCGCGATGTGGTCGCTCGCGCGCCGGAATACGCCGGGTTCAACCTGCTGCTGGGCAATGCCCATGAGCTGTGGCACTTCAATGCGCGGACGTCCGAGCCGGTGATGCTGGAACCGGGCGTTTACGGGCTATCGAATGCCGGGCTGGATACGCCGTGGCCGAAGTTGCTCAAGGCCAAGGCCGCACTGAGTGCGGTGCTGGATGATCCACAGCCTGCGCGGTTACTGGAGCTGCTGGGCGATGCGCAGACCGCGCCGTTTGCCGAGCTGCCGGATACCGGGGTCGGGCTGGCCACCGAATCGTTGCTGTCGAGTGTGTTCATTGCCAGCCAGAGTTATGGCACACGGGCGAGTACGGCGTTGATAGTGCAGGCGGACGGCACTCGGCGAATGGTCGAGCGCAGTTTCGGGCCATATGGCGGGCATTTGGGCGAGGTGGAGATTGCTGTTTAGCAGCGTTTGAACTGACGCCTTCGCGAGCAAGCCCGCTCCCACATTCGACCACATTCCAAAGGTAGAACTCGGTCAAATGTGGGAGCGGGCTTGCTCGCGAAGAGGCCCACAAGGTTTTAGAGAGCCTTGTTGACCGCCGGCGGATTCATCTTCGACAACCCGAGATTCTTAAGCGCCAGTTGCAGCGAGCTGTGGATCACTTGCGGGTTGTCGATGGTCATCAGCTCGGCCAACAGATCCTTGGCCTTGCTCAGGTTGATCTGACGCAGCATCCACTTCACTTTCGGCAGGTTGGTGGCGTTCATCGACAGGCTGTCGAAGCCCATCGCCATCAACAGCACCGCCGCCGCCGGATCACCGGCCATTTCGCCGCAGATGCTCACCGGTTTGCCTTCGGCATGCGCGTCGCGTACCACGGTTTGCAGGGCTTGCAGCACCGCCGGGTGCAGGTAGTCGTAGAGATCGGCCACCCGCGGGTTGTTGCGGTCGACCGCCAGCAGGTACTGGGTCAGGTCGTTGGAGCCGACTGACAGGAAGTCCACCTGCCGCGCGAGTTCCTTGGTCTGGTACACCGCGGCCGGAATTTCGATCATCACGCCGATCGGCGGCATCGGCACGTCGGTGCCTTCGTCACGCACTTCGCCCCAGGCCCGGTGGATCAGGTGCAGGGCTTCTTCGAGTTCGTGGGTGCCGGAGATCATCGGCAGCAGGATCCGCAGATTGTTCAGGCCTTCGCTGGCCTTGAGCATCGCGCGGGTCTGCACCAGGAAGATTTCCGGGTGGTCGAGGGTCACGCGAATCCCGCGCCAGCCGAGGAACGGGTTGTCTTCCTTGATCGGGAAGTACGACAGCGACTTGTCACCGCCGATGTCCAGGCTGCGCATGGTCACCGGTTGCGGGTGGAACGCGGCGAGCTGTTCGCGGTAGATCGCCAGCTGTTCCTTTTCGCTCGGGAAGCGCTGATTGATCATGAACGGCACTTCGGTGCGGTACAGGCCGACACCTTCGGCGCCACGCTTTTGTGCCCGCGCCACATCGGCCAGCAGGCCAGTGTTGACCCACAGCGGCATGCGGTGGCCATCGAGGGTCACGCACGGCAGATCACGCAGGGTGTCGAGGCCCAGCGCCAGTTGTTTCTCTTCTTCGACCACCTCGGCGAACTGCTTGCGCAGGACGTCGCTGGGGTTGGTGTAGACCTCGCCGCGGGTGCCATCGACGATCACCTCGATGCCGTCGACCTTGGCGTACGGCAGGTCGACCAGGCCCATCACCGTCGGAATGCCCATGGCCCGGGCCAGGATCGCGACGTGGGAGTTACCCGAACCGAGGACCGACACCAGACCGACCAGCGTGCCTTCCGGCACCTCGCCGAGCATGGCCGGCGTCAGCTCTTCGCTGACCAGAATGGTTTTTTCCGGGTAGACCAGGTTCTGCTGACGCTCTTCCTGCAGATACGCCAGTAGGCGCCGACCGAGGTCTTTGACGTCCGACGCGCGCTCGCGCAGGTAGGCGTCGTCCATCAGTTCGAAACGGTTGACGTGATCGGTGACCACCTGACGCAGTGCGCCCTGGGCCCATTGGCCGGTCTTGATCACGGTGGTGACTTCGCTGCCCAGCGAGGCATCGTCGAGCATCATCAGGTAAACGTCGAACAGCGCGCGCTCTTCCGGGCGCAGCTGGGTCGCGAGTTTGGCGGACAACGCACGCATGTCGGCGCGCACGCCTTCGATGGCGGTCTTGAACAGCGCCAGCTCGGCGTCGATATCGGTAATGGTTTTATCTGGAACAACGTCCAGATCCGCCGGCGGCAGCATGACCACCGCGGTACCGACGGCAGCACCCGGCGAACCCGGTACGCCGACGAACTTGGCTTCCTGAATGCCCTTGCCCTGACGACCCAGACCACGGATCGAGCCGGTGGCCTCAGCGTGGGCGATAACGCCGGCGAGCTGCGCGCTCATGGTCACGAGGAAGGCTTCTTCACCTTCGTCGAACTGGCGACGTTCTTTCTGCTGGATGACCAACACGCCGACGACGCGGCGGTGGTGAATGATCGGCGCCCCGAGGAACGAGGCGTAGCGCTCCTCGCCGGTCTCGGCGAAGTAGCGGTAGCGCGGGTGATCCGCGGCGTTTTCGAGGTTCAGGGGTTCTTCACGCGTGCCGACCAGACCCACCAGACCTTCGTTGGGTGCCATGCTGACTTTGCCGATCGAGCGCTTGTTCAAGCCCTCGGTGGCCATCAGGACGAAGCGGTTGGTCTCGGGATCAAGCAGGTAGACCGAGCAGACCTGGCTGCCCATGGCCTCTTTGACGCGCAACACAATAATCCCCAACGCCGCCTTGAGATCCTTGGCGGAGTTAACTTCCTGGACGATCTTGCGCAGCGTATTGAGCATGGCTCGGGGTCGAACTCCGTCGTCAGTCGCGCGCTAAAAGGCGCGGGGCAAGCTCTTTGAGGGCGCGTCGATACACCTCGCGCTTGAATGTCACCACCTGGCCCAACGGATACCAATAACTGACCCAGCGCCAGCCATCGAACTCCGGTTTACCGGTCAAATCCATCCGCACCCGCTGCTCGTTGGAGATCAGGCGCAGGAGAAACCATTTCTGTTTCTGGCCGATGCACAGCGGTTGGCTGTGGGTACGCACCAGACGTTGCGGCAAACGATAGCGCAACCAGCCACGAGTACAGGCCAGTATTTCAACATCTTCACGTTCCAGGCCAACTTCTTCGTTCAGCTCGCGGTACAAGGCGTCCTCCGGCGTCTCCTCGGGGTTGATTCCCCCTTGTGGAAACTGCCAGGCATCTTGATTGATACGGCGAGCCCATAGCACCTGGCCGGCGTCATTCGTCAGAATGATCCCGACATTGGGGCGGAAACCATCGGGGTCGATCACGGCAACAACCTCGCAAACGCATGTCGCCGCATTGTTCCACAAAGCTTGATAAGGCGGCAACGAAGGTTCCTACCTTATGTGCACTCTTGTGAAAAGACCGTATTCTTGTCGCCTTTTTACTGACTTTTCAGCGGGTAACTGCAATGCGCCTGGCTCTATTCGATTTGGACAACACCCTTCTGGGCGGCGACAGCGATCACGCCTGGGGCGACTATCTGTGCGAGCGCGGCTTCCTTGACCCGGTGGCGTACAAGACGCGCAACGACGAGTTCTATCAGGATTACCTGGCCGGCAAGCTGGATAACGCCGCGTACCTGAACTTCTGCCTGGAAATCCTCGGCCGCACCGAAATGGCCGTGCTCGAACAGTGGCATAACGACTACATGCGCGACTGCATCGAGCCGATCGTGCTGCCCAAGGCGCTGGAACTGCTGAAACAGCACCGCGACGCTGGTGACAAACTGGTGATCATCACCGCCACCAACCGCTTCGTCACCGCCCCGATTGCCGTGCGCCTGGGCGTTGAAACCCTGATCGCCACCGAGTGCGAGATGGTCGATGGCCGCTACACCGGGCGCAGCACCGACATTCCGTGCTTCCGTGAGGGCAAGGTGACGCGCCTGAATCGTTGGCTGGAGGAGACTGGGTATTCGCTGGATGACAGCTATTTCTATAGCGATTCGATGAATGACCTGCCGCTGCTGGAGCAGGTGGCGAACCCGGTGGCCGTTGATCCGGATCCGAATCTGCGCGCCGAGGCCGAGAAGCGTGGCTGGCCAGTTATCTCGTTGCGCGACTGATTACGCCTTCGCGAGCAAGCCCGCTCCCACAGGGGACCGTGTTCACAGCACAAATCCAATGTGGGAGGGGGCTTGCTCCCGAATGGGGCCAACGCGGTGTGAAGCCTTAAACAGGCTTGGCGCCCATCAACCCGGCAATGGCGATAAAGCAGACGAAACTGAACAACGCCAAGGCAAAGGTGAACTTGCCAACGCCACCCGGCGCCTTGCGCAACCGATTCAACCGCACCAGCAACCAGAACAACGCCAGTGCCGCCACGGTGTACAGCACGCTGGAGGCCAGCAACCAGGTCTGCCCCAGCGGCCAGCCGACCAGATGCACCATGCCCCAGCCAGTGAACGGCATGCTCAACAGCGCCAGGCCCATCAACAACCAGATGAACACCCGTGGCCGTTGCAAGGTGCGGCTGCCCGCCGTGGCATCACCTTTGCGCCGCGCGAGAAAAACCCAGATTCCCAGACCCAGCGCACTGGCCAGCAACACCACGGTGGCGACCATGTGCGCGGTTTTCAGGGCAGTTAACGTTTCCATTGTTCGATTTCCTTATGGCCTGCCCATCAGCGTAGCCGCTCAGCCAAGAAACAGCTGATAGGCCGGGTTTTCGCTTTCATCCCAGTACGGGTAGCCGATTTCCTCAAGCGCCGCCGGCACCAGATGCCGCTCGTCATGCGGGACTTGCAGGCCCGCGACCACCCGGCCGTCCGCCGCGCCGTGGTTACGGTAGTGGAACATCGAGATGTTCCAGCGCCCGCCGAGTTTGTTGAGGAAGTTGAACAATGCGCCCGGGCGCTCCGGGAATTCGAAGCGAAACACCACTTCGTCGATGACGTGCGCCGCGTGGCCGCCGACCATGTGGCGAATGTGCAACTTGGCCAGTTCGTTGTCGGTCAGGTCGAGCACCGGGAAGCCCTGCCCGGTCAGGCTCGCCAGAAGTGCGCTGCGCGGGTCGTTTTCCGGGTGAGTCTGCACGCCAACGAAGATGTGCGCTTCGCTGCCGGTGTTGTAGCGGTAGTTGAATTCGGTGATCTGGCGCTTGCCGATGGCTTCGCAAAACGCCTTGAAGCTGCCGGCCTGCTCCGGGATGGTCACGGCGATGATCGCTTCGCGGCCCTCGCCCAGCTCGGCGCGTTCGGCGACGTGGCGCAGGCGATCGAAGTTGACGTTGGCCCCGGAGTCGATGGCAACGAAGGTCTGGCCGCTGACGCCACGCAACTCGACGTACTTCTTGATCCCGGCCACGCCCAAGGCGCCGGCAGGTTCGGTGATCGAGCGGGTATCGTCGTAGATATCCTTGATTGCCGCACAGATCTCGTCAGTGCTGACGGTGATCACTTCGTCCACGTAATCCTTGCAGATGTCGAAGGTGTGCTGGCCGATCTGCGCCACGGCCACGCCGTCGGCGAAGATGCCCACGGTCGGCAGCACCACGCGCTCGCCGGCGGCCATGGCCGCTTGCAGGCAGTTGGAGTCGTCCGGCTCGACGCCGATGACCTTGATGTCCGGACGCAGGTATTTCACGTACGCCGCGATGCCAGCGATCAGCCCGCCGCCGCCGACCGGCACGAAAATCGCGTCCAGCGGTTGCGGGTGCTGGCGCAGAATTTCCATCGCCACGGTGCCCTGCCCGGCAATGGTGTGCGGATCGTCGTACGGGTGGATGTAAACGTAGCCCTTTTCATCGACCAGTTTCAGCGAGTAGGCCAGGGCTTCCGGGAAGGAATCGCCGTGCAGCACCACTTTGCCGCCGCGCGAACGCACGCCTTCGACCTTGATCTCGGGAGTGGTCTTGGGCATCACGATGGTCGCTTTCACGCCCAGCACTTTCGCCGCCAGCGCCAGACCCTGCGCATGGTTGCCCGCCGACGCGGTGACCACGCCACGGGCGCGTTCTTCGTCAGACAGCTGGGTCAACTTGTTGTACGCGCCGCGAATCTTGAACGAGAACACCGGCTGCAAGTCTTCGCGCTTGAGCCAGATGTCATTGCCCAGCCGCTCGGAGAGCTGGCGAGCGTTCTGCAGCGGGGTTTCTACGGCAACGTCATAAACGCGCGAGGTGAGGATCTTTTTGACGTACTGTTCGAGCATCGGAAAGCATCACTGGCGATTGGGCGGGGCCGACGAGTCTAACCCGGCTTTTGGGCGCACGACCACACTGAACAGGGGGTTTTAGGGTACAGAGAACCAATGTGGCGAGGGAGCTTGCTCCCGCTCGGCTGCGCAGCAGTCGTAAATCAGAACATTCGATTTGCCTGAAGGAATGCAAAGGACCGCTTCGCGCTCCAGCGGGAGAGCAAGCTCCCTCGCCACAGGGGTGTTTCCCCCTTCACCACCGCGAGGCCTATAATGCCGGCCTTTCCGTACTCACCTTGCCCGCTTCCGGAGCCCGCATGACCCAGGATCAACTCAAACAGGCAGTGGCTCAGGCCGCCGTCGACTTCATCCTTCCGAAACTCGACGACAAGAGCATCGTCGGGGTCGGCACCGGCTCCACCGCCAACTGCTTCATCGACGCGCTGGCCCAGCACAAGGGCGCGTTCGATGGCGCGGTCGCCAGCTCCGAAGCCACTGCGGCGCGCCTCAAGGGCCACGGGATTCCGGTGTATGAGCTGAACACCGTCAGCGACCTGGAGTTCTACGTCGATGGCGCCGACGAGAGCGACGCGCACCTGAACCTGATCAAGGGCGGCGGCGCCGCCCTGACCCGCGAGAAGATCGTCGCGGCCGTGGCCAAGACCTTCATCTGCATCGCCGACGCCAGCAAACTGGTGCCGGTGCTGGGCGAATTCCCGCTGCCGGTGGAAGTGATCCCGATGGCCCGCAGCCACGTGGCCCGTCAACTGGTGAAACTGGGCGGCGATCCGGTGTACCGCGAAGGCGTGCTGACCGACAACGGCAACATCATCCTCGACGTGTTCAACCTGCAGATCACCAACCCGGTGGAGCTGGAAGCGCAGATCAACGCGATCGTCGGCGTGGTCACCAACGGTCTGTTCGCGGCGCGGCCGGCGGATCTGCTGTTGCTGGGCACCAGCGAAGGTGTGAAAACCCTGAAGGCTGAGTAAGCCCGACTGCCCCATTCTTGAGGGTAATTGCATCACCCCCTGTGGGAGCGGGCTTGCTCGCGAATGCGGTGTGCCAGATACATTATTTTGTCTGATACACCGCATTCGCGAGCAAGCCCGCTCCCACATTTGGTTTTTTGGGGTGTCAGTCAGTTTTGCGCAGGTTTCTTGAAGACGTAAAACAAGTTCGGTTCACTCACCAGATACAACGTCCCATCGTCATCCATCGCGATACCCTCGGCCTGCGGTACGCTCTTCTGTAAACCCTGCCGTCCCTTGTTCAGTGACAGTGTGCTCAACGGCCGCCCGTCCACATCCAGCTCCAGAATCAGCCCCGACTCGTCGGACAGCGCCAGTAAATGGCCGCTGCGCTCGTCGTATTGCAGACTCGACAGATCGCGCACGAACATCCCGGCGTCGCGCTTGGGGTTGTTGATCACGTGTACCGCGTAGGACTTTTCCGGATTGAAGTGGGGAAATCCGTGCACTTCATAAATCAGCATCGGATCGCGCTCCTTGGCGACGAACAGGCGCTTGCCCACCGAGTCATACGCCAGGCCTTCGAAGCCCTTGTTGCCACTCATGTGCACGCCGAGGGTCATTTGTTCGGCGTCCGCCGCATCGAGGAAGGTCGTGCCCTGCTCCAGATGGACCTTGATCAGCCGTTGCTGACGCTCGTCAGTGATCACGTAGGTGTCGGCGCTGATGAACTCCACCGCTTCCGCATCGCCAAAGCCGATCAACGCGATACGCCGCAGGATCTTGCCTTCAAGCGACAACTCGACCAGTTCGGCATTCTTGTTGGTCACGGTGAACAGGCTCTTGCGCACCGGATCGTAGGTCAGCGCCGAAACATCGTCGTTCAGCCCTTCGATGACCCGAGCTTCGACCTCGACCCGGTATTGACCCAGACCAATGGCCTCGCTGCTCAACGGCTGCCACAAGGTCTGCAGATTGAACCAGGCGCGCTCGAACAGGCGCAGGTATTGGCCGATCGCAATCAACGCGATCAGGGCGACAACCGACAGGATGACAAACAGGGGCTTGGGGCGGACAAGTCGACGCATTCGGGCAGGCTCGGGATCAAAACAGGCGGATGAAATATCACGCCTGTCTGAACTGAAGCTTAATGGCCACTTGCCCTTGCCCACAACAGCTCCTATAGGGAGAGGTTCAGGCTGCTACTTCTGCTTTTCGAAGCGGTAGAACAGGTTCGGCTCACTGACCATGTACAGCGTACCGGCGTCGTCCATGGTCACGCCTTCGGCACGGGGAATGGTGTTCTTCAATCCGTTGAAGCCGCCGAGCAGGGTCATGAAGCTGACTTGCTCGCCCTTCTCGTCCAGCTCCAGCAACAGGTGCGAATCGGCGGACAGCACCAGGGTGTGGCCGGTACGCGGGTCGATGGCCAGTGCCGAGAGGTTGCGGATATCCAGTTCATCATTGGCCAGCTTCTGCTTGTCGCCCTTGAGGATCTGGCTGCCGTCGCTTTTCCAGGTGAACAGCGCCGGTGGCCGTTCTTCGCCCAGCAGCAACTGCTGGTTGCGCGGATCCCAGGTAATTGCCTCGAACGCCTTGTTCTGGTTTTTCGACGGACCGAGATCGTATTTCGGGAAGTCGGCGATATTCAGCTCGCGGGTATTGGCATCGACCTTGACGATGGTCAGCAGGTGCTCGCGCTCGTCGACAATCGCCATCAGGCCGTTTTCCATCACGGTCACGCCTTCAGGATTGATCCAGCCCACCAGTGGCATCTTGCGCAGCACATCACCCTGCAGGGTCAATTCGACCAGGAACGGGTTCTTGCCCATCACCGAAAACAGGGTTTTGGTCTGCGGGTTGTAGGACAGGTCCGAGGCCTCGTCCTTTTCCATGCCCGGCAGCAGCTTGCCATCGATGACCGCCCGATAATCCGGCAACCAGATGCTTGCCTTCTGCTCGGCCTGGCTCTCAAAACGTTCGCGCAGCCACAGCAGGCCACGGTCGTCCCAATGCATGATATGCGCCAGGCCATAAGCGACGGCGAGCACCAGCAATAGCCAGACATACCAGCGCAGGGCAAAACGTGAGCGACGGGAAGTTTTGAGCTGAGTTTGAGCTGACATCAGGGACGCGTTCCGAAAATTCAGGCTATGGGTAATAGCACAAAGAGGCCGGCTCAGACGCCAGAATGAGAGGAATTATCCGGACAGGATGTGAAAAAAACGGCAAATGACGGGATTGTCGTGCGGCTTTGCGAGCCGCGACACAGAGCCAATGCAGGAGCGGGCACTTGTGGCGAGGGAGCTTGCTCCCGCTGGGGCGCGAAGCGACCCTGCTTTTCACTTCAAAAAGCAGGGGCCTGCTGCGCAGTCCAGCGGGAGCAAGCTCCCTCGCCACAGTTGCTGTGTATCGAATGCGTTCGGTCAGCGCACGCTGCTGCTGAAGCGGCTCGCGCCAACCAGTTCCAGGACGATGTCGTCGCCGACATTCAGCGGGCCGACGCCCACTGGCGTGCCGGTGAGGATTACGTCGCCGGCCTGCAGCGAGAAGCAGCCGGCCATGTGCTGGATCATCGGCACGATCGGGTTGAGCATCGCGCTGCTGTTGCCGTCCTGGCGTACTTCGCCGTTGATGGTCAGGCGGATGCCGATGTCAGTCAGGTCGGCGAAGGTGCTGCCGACCACGAACGGGGCAATCACCGCCGCGCCGTCGAACGACTTGGCGATTTCCCATGGCAGGCCCTTGGACTTGAGCTCGGCCTGCTTGTCGCGCAGGGTCAGGTCCAGCGCCGGGGCGAACCCGGAGATCGCGTCGAGCACTTCTTCACGGCTCGGCTTGGTCGACAGCGGCTTGCCGATCAACACAGCGATTTCCGCTTCGTAGTGCACCGAGCCGCGCTCGGTCGGAATGCTGAAGCCGCCTTCCAGCGGCACCACGCAACTGCCCGGTTTGATGAACAGCAGCGGCTCGGTAGGCACCGGGTTGTCCAGTTCCTTGGCGTGTTCGGCGTAATTACGGCCAATGCACACGACTTTCCCGATCGGGAAGTGAATGCGCGTGCCGTCGACATACTGGTGCTGATAGCTCATTTACCGACTCCTGCCTTCATTGATTCAGGGGATTGCCAATCAAACCGCGAAAATCTTGCCCGGGTTCATGATGCCGTTCGGATCGAACACCGCTTTGACCGCTTTCATGTACTCGATTTCGACCGGAGAGCGGCTGTACGTCAAGTAGTCGCGCTTGGTCATGCCCACGCCGTGTTCGGCGGAGATCGAACCGTTGTACTTCTCGACGGTTTCGAACACCCACTTGTTGACGGTGGCGCACTTGGCGAAAAACTCGTCCTTGCTCAGGTTATCCGGCTTGAGTATGTTCAGGTGCAGGTTGCCGTCGCCGATATGGCCGAACCAGACAATTTCGAAGTCCGGGTAGTATTCGCCGACGATCGCGTCGATTTCCTGCAGAAATGCCGGCACTTTCGACACGGTGACCGAGATGTCGTTCTTGTACGGTGTCCAGTGAGAGATCGTCTCGGAGATGTACTCGCGCAGCTTCCACAGATTCTGCAACTGGGTTTCGCTCTGGCTCATCACACCGTCCAGCACCCAGCCTTGCTCGACGCAACGCTCGAAGGTTTCCAGCGCCGTGTTGGCCACTGCTTCGCTGGTCGCTTCGAATTCCAGCAGCGCGTAGAACGGGCAGTCGGTGTCGAACGGCGCCGGTACGTCGCCACGCCCCAGCACTTTGGCCAATGCCTTGTCGGAGAAGAATTCGAACGCGGTCAGATCAAGCTTGCCCTGGAAGGCATGGAGCACCGGCATGATCGAGTCGAAGTCGGCGGTGCCGAGGACCATGGCGGTCAGATTTTTCGGTGCGCGATCCAGACGCATGGTCGCTTCGACCACAAAGCCGAGGGTGCCTTCGGCGCCGATGAACAGCTGGCGCAGATCGTAGCCGGTAGCGTTCTTGATCAGGTCCTTGTTCAGTTCCAGCACGTCGCCCTTGCCGGTGACCACTTTCAGGCCGGCGACCCAGTTACGGGTCATGCCGTAGCGAATCACCTTGATCCCGCCGGCATTGGTGCCGATATTGCCGCCAATCTGGCTGGAACCGGCCGAAGCGAAGTCCACCGGGTAGTACAGGCCGTTTTCTTCGGCGACGTTCTGCAGGTGCTCGGTGACCACGCCCGGCTGACACACGGCGGTGCGATCGGTGAGGTTCACGTCGAGAATCTGGTTCATGTAGTCGAACGACACCACCACTTCGCCATTCGCGGCCACGGCGGCGGCGGACAGCCCGGTGCGCCCGCCCGACGGCACCAGCGCCACTTTATGGGTGTTGGCCCAGCGGACGATGGCCTGCACCTGCTCGATGGTCTTGGGAAATACGATGGCGCTCGGCGCGGGGGCGAAGTGCTTGGTCCAATCCTTGCCGTACGCGTTCAGGGAGTCGGCGTCGGTCAGGACCTTGCCAGGCTCGACCAGGGTCTTCAGTTCATCAATCAGGGCAGGATTGGTCATCGACAGAACTCTCGAACAATTCATGGTCATCCTGAAGACGCTTCACGTCGCAGGAATGAGTGTTTAGCGGGGTGGCTATGCTAGCATACCGACCCCGCAGGCCAGTGCCCAAGGCCAGTTCTGCGGTGACGGCTTTCTTGTCGTCCAGGTCAATGTCTGTTGACCATTTCCTGCCATTTTTCTCCGGGATACAGGTTTACGCAGATGAGCAAGACTTCTCTCGATAAGAGCAAGATCAAGTTCCTTCTTCTCGAAGGCGTCCACCAATCGGCTGTCGACGTCCTCAAGGCGGCGGGCTACACCAGCATCGAATACCTGACAGGCTCCTTGCCGGAAGCCGAGCTCAAGGAAAAGATCGCTGATGCTCACTTCATCGGCATTCGTTCGCGCACCCAACTGACCGAAGAGATCTTCGATCACGCGAAGAAGCTGGTCGCGGTCGGCTGTTTCTGCATCGGCACCAACCAGGTTGACCTGAGTGCTGCCCGCGAGCGCGGCATCGCCGTGTTCAACGCGCCGTACTCCAACACCCGCTCCGTCGCGGAACTGGTGCTGGCCGAAGCGATCCTGCTGCTGCGCGGCATCCCGGAGAAAAACGCTTCCTGCCATCGTGGCGGCTGGATCAAATCCGCAGCCAACTCCTTCGAGATCCGTGGCAAGAAACTCGGTATCGTCGGCTACGGCTCGATCGGTACGCAGCTGTCGGTTCTGGCTGAAGGTCTGGGCATGCAGGTGTTCTTCTACGACACCGTGACCAAGCTGCCGCTGGGCAACGCCACTCAGGTCGGCAACCTGCACGAACTGCTGGGCATGTCCGACATCGTCACCCTGCACGTTCCGGAAACCGCTGCGACCCAGTGGATGATCGGCGAGAAGGAAATCCGCGCCATCAAGAAGGGCGGCATCCTGATCAACGCCGCGCGCGGCACCGTGGTCGAGCTGGACGCCCTGGCGGACGCGATCAAGGACAAGCACCTGATCGGCGCGGCCATCGACGTCTTCCCGGTGGAGCCTCGCTCCAACGACGAAGAGTTCGAAAGCCCGCTGCGTGGCCTGGACAACGTGATCCTGACCCCGCACATCGGTGGCTCGACTGCCGAAGCGCAGGCCAACATCGGTCTGGAAGTGGCGGAAAAACTGGTCAAGTACAGCGACAACGGTACGTCCGTTTCGTCGGTGAACTTCCCGGAAGTGGCCCTGCCGGCTCACCCTGGCAAGCACCGTCTGCTGCACATCCACGAGAACATCCCGGGTGTGATGAGCGAGATCAACAAGGTCTTCGCCGAAAACGGTATCAACATCTCCGGTCAGTTCCTGCAGACCAACGAGAAAGTCGGTTACGTGGTAATCGACGTCGACGCCGAGTACTCGGAGCTGGCGCAAGAGAAGCTGCAACACGTCAACGGCACCATCCGTAGCCGCGTGTTGTTCTGATCGAACGCCGAGCAATGAAAAAGGGAGCCTTCGAGGCTCCCTTTTTCATGCCGCTGAAAACGTTACTTCACCGTCACGGTGATCTTTTCCGAAACGATTGGCGGGTTGAAAGCCATGTGGCCCTTGTCGCCCAGTTCCAGTTGCAAGGTGTGCTTGCCTGGGGTCAGCGTCAGTTCGGTTTCGGTCTGCGCCTTGCCGAAGTGGATGTGGTTGGCATCTGCCGGAATCACCGCGCCCGCCGGGATAATGTCCTTGGCATCGACCAGCAGGTGATGGTGGCCGGTGTTCGCGGTCGGATCGCCTGCCGGCGCCAGTGCGATGCCTTTGACTTCAAACTTGACCTTGAATGTCTTGTCGACAACGGCGCCACTGCTTGGCTCGACGATACTCACTGAAGCGCCCGCCGGCGCCTCTGTGGCGGCGCTGGCCATCATCGAAGCACCCAACAGAAGGCCAGCCAGCGCTGCACGTGACATGAATGTTTTCATTCTCTTCTCCAGTTTTTTCGTAAAATCCGCGCGGTCATGACAACTTCATGACCATTCGTTGTCGAAGGCACTCGACAACCATAGCAAAGCGAGCCTGACTCAGAGCATCGCGATAATGATTTCAAAGGAGTGACCATGCGTTTTCTGCCTGGCCTGATCTGCCTGCTACCCCTTCTGAGCCCGCTGGCTCACGCCGAACTGATTGATGACGTCAACGACCGTGGCGAGTTGCGCATAGCCCTTGAGGCTAATACACCGCCCTTCAATTTCAAGGACGGCGACACACTCACGGGGTTCGAGGTCGAGCTTGGGCAACTGCTGGCCAACGAGCTGGATGTACGCGCCGACTTCATCGTCACCGACGACGCCGACCTGCTTCAGGGCGTTGAAAGCGGCAAGTACGACGTTGCGCTCAATCACATAGCACTGACACCTGAACTCAAGGATCGTTTCGACTTCAGCGAGTCTTACGGCAAGGTCGACTCGCAGCTATGGGCGAAGAAGGATGAGCAGCCACGGCCGATGGTGCTGGTACAGGCGCTGACCGAGGAAAAGCCGAAGGCGACCCCGGTGGAGCTGGCGATTCCGTTTCAGAAGGGCAACCCGGCGTTTCAGGCGAGCCTTGCGGGTGCGTTGCAGCGGATCAAGGCGGATGGGCGGTTGGCGGCGTTGTCCGAGAAGTGGTTCAGCGAGCCCAAATGAACACACAAACCCTGTAGGAGTGAGCCTGCTCGCGATAGCGGTCTGTCAGTCATTCATTGATGTGCTGATAGACCGCTATCGCGAGCAGGCTCACTCCTACAGGGGGTCTACGGTGGGCTTTCAGTCGAGCTGGGTCAGGGCCATTGCGGCTTGCGGCAGTTCAAGCTCGCTGAAGACTTGTACCCCATGCCGTTTGAGCAGCGCAGCCGTCACGCCTTCGCCACTGACCTTCACCCCACTGAACGTCCCGTCATAGGTCAGCAAATTTCCGCAGGAAGGACTGTTGGCCTTGAGCACCGCAACGCGGATGTCATGCTTTTGCACCAGCTCCAGCGCTTGCCGCGCACCATCGAGAAACTGCGCGCTGACGTCCTCGCCCTCGCTGGTGATCACCGCCGCCTGGCCATCGAGCACTTCCGCGCCCTGCCCGCCCGGGATCTCCGCCGCTGCCCGCGGGGTTGGCAAACCGCCAGCCACTTCCGGACACAGCGGTACCACGCGGCCCTCGGCGATCCACTGTTCGAGCAGATCGAACGGCCCGCTGGCCCCGCCGTCGTAACGCACGCGGTGGCCCAACAGGCAGCGGCTGACCAGAATCTTCTGCATATCAGAACGGCTCGTTGCCACGGCGACGGAACCAGCCGGTCAGCGACAGGCGCTCGCGGTGCGCCGGCAGCACTTCATGCGGCACCTCGCCGGAGAGGAACACCACCAGACAGCCGCCGGTGGGTTGCACGTCGTGGACGCGCTCATCGTCCAGGTACATGCGCAGCTGACCGCCGTCTTCCGGCAACCACGCGTCATTGAGGTAGACCACCACCGAAACCATGCGCCGGTCATCGTCGCGAAAACGGTCGACGTGCTTGCGGTAAAACGCGCCCGGCGGATAGAGGGCGAAATGACATTCGAAATCCTCAAGCCCGAGGAACAGCCCGCGATTGAGCGCCTCGCGCAGACTGTCCATCAGGCTCAGATAACGGTCGCTGGCCTCGGCCTGGCCCGGGTCGATCCACTGGATGTGGTCGCCGCGAAT
This sequence comes from Pseudomonas sp. MWU12-2020, assembly GCF_023100605.1. Taxonomy (NCBI): domain Bacteria; kingdom Pseudomonadati; phylum Pseudomonadota; class Gammaproteobacteria; order Pseudomonadales; family Pseudomonadaceae; genus Pseudomonas; species Pseudomonas sp. MWU12-2020. Next base: position 303,209 of record NZ_JALMEX010000004.1, on the reverse strand, counting down.
GCCCTCGCGAATCTCCGAAAACGGCCCACGGCCTACCCCCGCCGGCGCCAGCTCACCCTCGGCCTCACGTTTGCGGCACTCGGCCGCCAGCTCACGGGTCAAACCCGCGGGCAGGAAAATGTTCTGCTGCGACCAGCCGTGTTCGGCCAGGTCGTCGACGATACGTAACAGCAGCGGGTGTTCAGAGGATATTTGCATGGCGCGCATAGTATGCCGGCGGCAAGAAATCCGACAGAGCCACGCAGCGGCTTGCTACGAATTCTCGACAAGTCCCGGCACCGCACGGAGAATAGTCCGCTGCTGACAGGAGTCCCTATGCGCCGTTTGCTTTTTTCACTGTTGATGTTCTGCGTTTTGCCCGCCTGGGCGGACGGCCACGATCAGCTGTACAAGATCGCCGGCTGGCCAGATCAACGTGCGCATTTCAATGATGCCCTGAGTGCCGCGCAGCAGCGCTACCAGAACAATCTGCCGCCAGCGGTGTTTCAAGCCCTGGTCAACAACAGCAACCAGCGCTTCGCCCCCCAGGCCATGGATCAGCGTGCCGAAGCGCAACTGCGCCAGCACCTTGCCGATCCACAACCGGCGCTGACGTTCTTTCAATCGCCGCTGGGCAAGAAAATCGTCGCCGCTGAATTGCTCGCCACCCGTCGCGATCAACTGGCGAAGAACGCCAAGGGCTTGCCGAAAATGCAGGCCAGCGACAGCCGTCTGTTGATCATCGGCCATCTGGCCCAGGCCCTGCCCGCCCGCGAGGCCGGCGCCGAAGTCAGCCTGGCGATTGCCGGGGTGGCGGCGGACAGTTTGAGCTCGATGATCCCCGGCCTGCTCGGCGGCGGTCAGGCACAGGGCATGTTGAACGGTCAGCGCCAGCGCCTGATGGATCAGATCGGCGCCGATTTGAACAACACGCTGCTCTACGTTTATCGCGATCTGTCGGATGACGAACTGGAGCAGTTCGCGACCTTTGCCGAGTCCAGCGAGGGCAAGGCGTATTACCAGGCGGCGCTGGCGGCGATTCGGGCGGGGTTGGCGGTGGGGCAAAGCTCTTCGAACCTTGGCCAGTGATCTTCATCGCCTGACCGGCCGCCTTCGCGAGCAAGCCCGCTCCCACAGGTGATCGAGGTCTCCTGTGGGAGCGGGCTTGCTCGCGAAGAGGCCCTTGGAATCACTGAAGATTCCGCCCCCTGATCCGCTTGTTCAGAAACTCGAAATACTCCTCGCGCATCTCCAGCGTCTCATTCGCCAGATGATGCCGCGCCTCCGGCAGCAGCAGAATCTGCGGCCGGTCGAACTTCCACTTCAGCACCTGCAAGTTGTGCTGCCAGTCCACGGTCATGTCCGCCTGCCCCTGAATGATCAGCGGCCGTCGCGGACTTTTTTTCGCGTGTTCCACGCGGATGATCCAGCGCGACAGCGCACCGACCCACGCCGTCGGCAAGCGTTTGGGCTGCAACGGATCGGTCTGCAGAAACGGCAGGAAATCCGGGTCGTTGGAGTTCTCGCTGAAGCGCCGGGTGACACCCCGCACGAAAGGCCTCAGCAAGTAATAACTGAGCTGCGACCAGCCCCAGGCGCGCGGACGCACCAGCGGCGCCAGCAGAATCAACTGGCCCTGCGCCGGACTGTTCTCGCCATGGTTGAGCACATGATCGACGACGATCGCGCCGCCAGTGCTTTGTCCGCACAGGTGCCAGGGTTGCGGCAGGGCAATCGAACTGGCTTCAGCGAACAACGCCTGCAACGTGTCCTGATATTCGGAGAAGTCGCGGATGCTCGCCCGCGGCCCACTCGACAAACCATGGCCCGGCAAGTCGCAGGCGATGACGGCAAAATCCTGATCCAGAGCCCACTCGATCACATGCCGATACAGCCCGGTGTGATCGTAAAAACCGTGCAGCAGAAACAGCGTGCCCTTGACCTTCTCCGGCCACCAGCAATGGCTGACCAGCTCATAACCGTCCACCTCGAACCGGCCCATGCCGCGCCAGACATCGCGCTCGGGAAAGTCGGTTTTATAGAACTGCTGATACGCCTTGGCCTCGTCCGACAACGGCTGCCACTGGGCCAAAGGCTTGAGGCTGGCGCGTAAATGATCGGCATCGAAAGTGTCAGGCATGCGGGTATTCCAGAGCGGTAAACAGACTTTATCGGCCTGCGATATTCATCTGTTGCGGCAAGCATGGCAAGCTAGCCCACCTCTTCGGGAACGAAAACCATGCGCTCGCCCTACCGCACCGCACTGTTTGCCAGCCTGCTCGCGCTTGTGTGTGCCGGGGTGCTGTGGGCGGCGTACGACTGGTTTCAGGGGCGTTATCTACGCGCGTTCAGTCAGCACACCGCAGTGTTTTCCGGTGATCCGTTGCGCCTGCCGGATGAACTGGCCGGCCCCGGCAAAATCCGTCTCGTGCATTTCTGGGACCCGGCCTGCCCATGCAACGTCGGCAATCAACAGCACCTGACCGAGATGGTCGAGCAGTACGGCACGCGCGGTGTGGAATTCTTCGCCGTGCAACGCGCCGGCTCCCACGGTCAGTTGCCCACCACCCTGAGCAACCTGAAAACCATCGCCGTGCTGCCTGGCTCCGAGCAGATCCCGGCCAGCCCCGCCGTGGCGATCTGGGACCGCAGCGGCAAACTGGCGTACTTCGGCCCGTACAGCGAAGGGCTGACCTGCAATTCCAGCAACAGTTTTATCGAACCGATCCTCAATGCCCTCACGGAAGACCGTCCGGTCAACGCCACGCACACCCTGGCGGTCGGTTGCTATTGCCCGTGGCCGGTAGTGGCGCAGTAAGGCATTCCGGACTTTTCAAGGACAGCGATGCACGGCACGGAAGGTCTGTGCTAATTGTTTGCAGCCCGACGGGCGGCAATCCCGCATGCACAAGGAGTCACCATGAAACGCGTCTTCACCGTTCTTGCCTTGCTCATCGTTATCCTGCTCATCGCCATCGGCGGTTACGTCTACAGCAAGCAACCGACGCGTCAGGGTCAGGTGGAGCTGCGCAATCTGCAAGGCTCGGTGACCGTGCGCTATGACGATCGCGGGGTGCCGCACATTCGTGCCGAGAACGAAACCGATCTGTATCGCGCCCTCGGCTACGTGCATGCCCAGGACCGACTGTTCCAGATGGAAGCCATGCGCCGCCTGGCCCGCGGCGAGCTGGCCGAAGTGCTGGGGCCGAAGCTGCTCGACACCGACAAACTGTTCCGCAGCCTGCGCATCCGCGAGCGCGCCGCCAGTTATGTTGCCAGTCTCGATAAGCAGTCCCCGGCGTGGAAGGCCCTGCAAGCCTATCTGGACGGCATCAATCAATATCAGGACAGCCACGCCGCACCGGTCGAGTTCGACGTGCTGGGCATCCCCAAGCGGCCGTTCACCGCCGAAGACAGCATCAGCGTCGCCGGTTACATGGCCTACAGTTTTGCGGCGGCGTTTCGCACCGAGCCATTGCTGACCTACGTGCGCGATCAACTCGGCGCTGATTACCTCAATGTCTTCGACCTCGACTGGCAGCCCAAAGGAGTGCTCGCCAAAGGTCACGCCAACAAGACTCCGGCCCTCGCCGCCGGCGACTGGAAAGACCTCAATGCCCTCGCCCGTCTCAGCGAGCAGGCGCTGATTGAAAACGGCCTGCCGCAATTCGAAGGCAGCAACGCCTGGGTGATTGCCGGCAGCCGTAGCCAGAGCGGCAAACCGCTACTGGCCGGTGATCCGCATATTCGCTTCTCGGTGCCGTCGGTGTGGTACGAGGCGCAACTGTCGGCGCCGGGGTTCGAGTTGTACGGCCATCATCAGGCGCTGGTGCCGTTTGCGTTCCTGGGGCACAACCTGGATTTCGGTTGGAGCCTGACCATGTTTCAGAATGACGATCTGGATCTGATCGCCGAGAAGGTCAACCCGGACAACCCGAATCAGGTCTGGTACCACGGCCAGTGGACCGATCTGGTCAGCACCCAGCAGCAAATCGCGGTGAAGGGCCAGGCGCCGGTGACGCTGACCTTGCGCCAGTCGCCCCACGGCCCGATCGTCAACGACGCCCTCGGCACTGCCGCCGGTAAAACGCCGATCGCCATGTGGTGGGCGTTTCTCGAAACGCCGAACCCGATCCTCGAAGGTTTCTACCAGCTTAACCGCGCCGACACCCTGGCCAAGGCCCGCGCCGCAGCAGCCAAGGTCCAGGCGCCGGGGCTGAACATTGTCTACGCCAACGCCAAGGGTGACATTGCCTGGTGGGCTTCGGCGCTGCTGCCCAAACGTCCGGCGGGCGTGCGCCCGGAGTTCATTCTCGACGGCAGCGGCAATCAGGCGGACAAGGACGGCTACTACCCGTTCAGCGCCAACCCGCAGGAAGAGAACCCGGCACGCGGCTACATCGTCTCGGCCAACTTCCAGCCGCTGTCGCCCACCGGCATGGCGATTCCCGGTTACTACAACCTCGCCGATCGCGGGCAGCAGCTCAACCGTCAGCTCAGCGACAAGAGCGTGAAGTGGAGCAACGAGGCCAACCAGAAACTGCAACTGGGCACCACCACCGGTTACGGCCCGCGCACCCTGGCGCCGTTGCTGCCGGTGCTGCGTGAAGTGGTGAGTGATCAGGCACAGCTGAAACTGGTCGAGCAACTGGCGCAGTGGCAAGGCGACTATCCACTGGATTCGGTGAGCGCCACAGTGTTCAACCAGTTCCTCTACGACCTCGCCGATGCGGCGATGCGCGATGAGCTCGGCAACGACTTCTTCGAGACGCTGCTGTCGACCCGGGTGATCGACGCCGCCCTGCCGCGCCTGGCGGCGAATGCGGACTCGCCGTGGTGGGACAACCGCAACACACCGAACAAGGAGACCCGTGCCGACATCGTCAAAGCGGCGTGGCAGGCGAGCATGGCGCACCTGAAACAGACCCTCGGCGACAACCCGTCCGACTGGCAATGGGGCACGGCGCACACCCTGACCCACGGTCATCCGTTGGGTCAGCAGAAGCCGCTGGATCACATCTTCAACGTCGGGCCGTTCGCCGCACCGGGTAGCCACGAAGTGCCGAACAACCTCTCGGCCAAGCTCGGCCCGGCGCCATGGCCGGTGACCTACGGGCCTTCGACGCGGCGGCTGGTCGACTTCGCCGACCCGGCGCACAGCCTGACCATCAACCCGGTCGGCCAGAGCGGCGTGCCGTTCGACAGCCACTATGACGATCAGGCCGAGGCGTATGTCGACGGGATGTATGTGCAGGCGCACTTCAGCGAGGAAGAAGTGACGGCCAATACCCGGAGTACCTTGAAGCTGTTGCCGGCGCGGGCTGCCCAATAGTTTTGTACTTTCTGCGCTGAACCCTTCGCGAGCAAGCTCGCTCCCACAGGGGAGTGCATTTCAACTGTGGGAGCGAGCTTGCTCGCGAAGGGGCCCTCAAGAACAACACTGGAACTCAGAGCAGCACTGCAAAATTCAGCCGAAACTGCTGCGGCGTCACGCCCAATCGACGGTTGAACACACTGCGCATGTGCTGCGCATCGCGAAACCCGCACTGATAGGCCACGGTCTTCAGCGGTGCCGTGGTGCTTTCCAGCAGCACCCGCGCCGCGTCCACTCGCGCACTTTCGACGAACTCTGCCGGGGTGACCCGAGCCTCACGGGCGAACACCCGGGAGAAGTTGCGCGCACTCATGTTCGCCGCGTTCGCCAGATCGGCAATCGTCAGATCGCCGGTGAGATTGGCCAGCACATACAATTGCACCATCGCCACCGCTGACGTCGGCTCCGCATGCGGCGTGAGGAACGGGCTGAACTGCGATTGCCCGCCCGAGCGCTGAGTGAACACCACCAGCCGCTTGGCCACACTCAGCGCCACTTCAGCGCCGCAATCACGGGCCAGCAGGTACAGCGACAGATCGATCCCGGCGGTGACCCCGGCCGAGGTGTAGAGCGCACCGTCCTCGACGTACAGGCGATCGGCCTCGACCCGGGTCGATGGGCACAACTGCGCCAGGGCCTCGGCATCGTTCCAGTGGGTAGTGACCGTGCGCCCTTCCAGCAGCCCCGCCCGCGCCAGCATGAACGCGCCGTTGCAGATCGAACCGAAACGCCGTGCACGCGCGCAGGCCTCGCGCAGCCAGGTGTCGAAGCCTTTGCCGAAATCCATGAAGGGTAACTGCGGCCCTCCGGCCACCAGCAGCAGGTCATAAGCATCGTGCGCTTCACTGAAGTGTCGGTGAGCGCTGAGGTTCAGGCCATTGGAGCAAGCCATCGGGCCACGTTCGAGGCCGATCACCTCCAGCTGGTAGTGGTCCTCGGGCGGCAGAAACCGGTTGGCCTCGGCGAACACATCCATCGGCCCGCTGACATCCAGCGCCTGCACGCCGGGGAATACCACGATGGCGATGGTTTTGTTCATAAGCCTCCAATGTCCTCAATGCAGTGGCAAACACAAATCCCTGTGGGAGCGGGCTTGCTCGCGAAAGGGCCCTTACATTCAACTTATCTGTTGAATGACACACCGCTTTCGCGAGCAAGCCCGCTCCCACCTGGGCCGTGCCTGCCTTTTTGTAAGCCAACCCTGGCCAATCCTCGTTCAACAAGCGAGATTGGCACGATTTGCAGGTCGATTGGCAAGGATCGCAGCCATGCGTTGATTGTCCGTTTAGTGTCTCGGGGAACAGACTTTGCCCATCAGCGCCACGACGGCGTTTTCGATGAGGATACCTTCATGAGCACGACCATTGCCGGCATCAAGATCCCCGACAGCGCCCTCGCCCGGGCCACCACCGAGTACATTCGCGACATCGAAACCGACCTGCTCTACCACCACTCGCGCCGGGTGTTTTTGTTCGGTGCGTTGAGCGGGGAGCGCCAGCAACTGCCTTACAACCCGGAGCTGCTGTACGTCGGCGCGATGTTCCACGACCTCGGTCTGGTCGAAGGTTATCGCAGTGACGACGAGCGCTTCGAAGTGGATGGTGCCAACGCGGCGGCGGCGTTTCTCAAGCCGTACGGGCTGAGCGATGACGACATCGAGCAGGTGTGGCTGTCGATTGCCCTGCACACCACACCGGGCGTGCCCAAGCATCTGCGTCCGACCGTGGCGCTGGTGACTGCAGGTGTCGAGATGGATGTGCTGGGCATGGATTACGCGGCGTTCAGCAGCACCCAGCGCGAGGCGGTGGTGCATGCGCATCCACGCGGGGAAGGTTTCAAGGAGTGCATCATCTGTGCGTTTGCCGACGGCTTGCGCCATCGTCCGCAGACCACGTTTGGCAACGTGAAGACCGATGTGCTGAAGGATCAGGAGCCGGGGTTCAAGCCGATGAACTTCGTTGAAGTCATCCGCCAATCTCCCTGGACTGCCTAATACCAACTGTAGGAGTGAGCCCTGTGGTGAGGGGATTTATCCCCGATGGACTGCGTAGCAGTCCCTACTTTCAGGATCAAAAGAGGGGCCGCTTCGCAACCCATCGGGGATAAATCCCCTCGCCACAAAAGCCCGCTCCCACATTTGGATTTGGGTTGGCCCTGAGAAAGTGGCCAACCCGATATGGCTTAAGCCGCTTCCGGCGCAGGCGCGCGGCGTACGTCCGGTTGCTTCCACGAATCGGCGGCGCCTTCTTCGATGGCTTGCTGGATGGCTTTCTTGCGCGCTTCTTCGGCACGGCGGCTGAAGAACCACACCAGGAACGTCACCAGCGACACCGCCAGCAGAATCAGACTGGCCACGGCGTTGATCTCAGGCTTCACGCCCAGACGCACCGCCGAGAACACTTCCATCGGCAGGGTGGTCGAACCCGGGCCGGAAACGAAGCTCGCCAGTACCAGATCGTCCAGCGACAGGGCGAACGACATCATTCCGCCCGCTGCCAGCGACGGCGCGATCATCGGGATGGTGATCAGGAAGAACACCTTCCACGGCCGCGCACCCAGATCCATCGCCGCCTCTTCGATCGACAGGTCCAGCTCACGCAGACGCGCCGACACCACCACCGCCACGTACGCCGCACAGAACGTCGTGTGGGCGATCCAGATGGTGACGATGCCACGTTCCTGCGGCCAGCCGATCATCTGCGCCATCGCCACGAACAGCAGCAACAGCGACAGACCGGTGATCACTTCGGGCATCACCAGCGGTGCGGTGACCAGGCCACCGAACAGCGTGCGGCCCTTGAAGTGGGTGATGCGGGTCAGCACGAAGGCGGCCAGCGTACCCAGCGCCACGGCAGCAACTGCCGTGTAGCAGGCGATTTCCAGCGAGCGCACCACCGAGCCCATCAGTTGGGTGTTGTCGAGCAGGCCGACGTACCACTTCACCGACCAGCCACCCCACACCGTCACCAGTTTCGAGGCGTTGAACGAGTAGATCACCAGGATCAGCATAGGCGCGTAGATGAACAACAGACCCAGTACCAGCATCAGGCTGGAGAAACGGAAGTTCTTCATTCTTTGCCCTCCATTTCCTTGGCCTGACTGCGGTTGAACAGGATGATCGGCACAATCAGGATCGCCAGCATCACCACCGCCAGGGCGGACGCCACCGGCCAGTCACGGTTGTTGAAGAACTCTTGCCAGAGCACTTTACCGATCATCAGGGTTTCCGGGCCGCCGAGCAGTTCCGGGATCACGAACTCACCGACCACCGGGATGAACACCAGCATGCAGCCGGCAATGATCCCGTTCTTGGACAGCGGAATGGTGATTTTCCAGAAGCTGTTGAAGGTGCTCGAACCGAGGTCGGAAGCGGCTTCCAGCAGGCTGTGATCGTGCTTCACCAGGTTGGCGTACAGCGGCAGGATCATGAACGGCAGGTACGAGTAAACGACGCCGATGTAAACCGCCAGGTTGGTGTTGAGGATCTGCAGCGGCTCGTCGATCCAGCCCATGCTCATCAGGAAACCGTTGAGCAGGCCGTTGTTGCTGAGGATGCCCATCCACGCGTAGACGCGGATCAGGATCGCGGTCCAGGTCGGCATCATGATCAGCAGCACCAGCACCGTCTGCAGCTCTTTGCGGGCACTGGCGATGGCGTAGGCCATCGGGTAGCCGATCAGCAGACACAGCAGCGTGCTGAAAAACGCCATCTTCAGCGAGCCGAGGTAGGCGGCGATGTACAACTCGTCGTCGCCGAGCATCGCGTAGTTGCCAAGGTTCAGCAGCAGTTGCAGCTTCTGCTCGGCGAAGGTGTAGATCTCGGTGTACGGCGGGATGGCCACGTCGGCTTCGGCGAAGCTGATCTTCAGGACGATGAAGAACGGCAGCATGAAGAACAGGAACAGCCAGATGAACGGAACCCCGATGACCAGTTGCCGGCCATTGGGAATTATTCGGTTGAGCCGTCGTTTGAACTTGCGCATGTTCATGAGCGAAGTACCACGCCGCTGTCGTCTTCCCACCACACGTAAACCTGATCGCCCCAGGTCGGACGCTGACCGCGACGTTCAGCGTTGGCAACGAACGACTGCACCAGTTTGCCGCTCGGCAATTCGACGTAGAACACCGAGTGACCGCCGAGGTAGGCGATGTCATGCACTTTGCCGCTCGACCAGTTGTATTCGCAGGTCGGCATTTCAGCGGTGACCAGCAGCTTCTCCGGACGAATCGCGTAGGTCACGGACTTGTCTTGCACCGAGGTGCTGATGCCGTGGCCGACGTAGATCTGCCGGTCGAGGTCCTTGCAGGTGATGGTCGCGTGGCCTTCGGCGTCGTCGATCACTTCGCCTTCGAAGATGTTCACGTTGCCGATGAATTCGCAGACCAGACGGCTGGTCGGGGTTTCGTAGATGTCGATCGGGCTGCCGATCTGGGCGATCCAGCCCAGGTGCATGATCGCGATGCGCTCGGCCATGGTCATGGCCTCTTCCTGGTCGTGGGTCACCATCACGCAGGTCACGCCGACGCGCTCGATGATTTCCACCAGCTCCAGCTGCATCTGCGAACGCAGTTTCTTGTCCAGTGCACCCATCGGTTCGTCGAGCAGCAGCAACTTCGGCCGCTTGGCCAGCGAGCGTGCCAGTGCCACACGCTGCCGCTGACCGCCCGACAGTTGATGCGGCTTGCGCTTGGCGTACTGGCTCATCTGTACCAGCTTGAGCATCTCGGCCACGCGCGCATCGATCTCGGCGTTGGGAATCTTGTCCTGCTTGAGGCCGAAGGCGATGTTCTGCGCCACGGTCATGTGCGGGAACAAGGCGTACGACTGGAACATCATGTTGATCGGTCGCTCGTACGGCGGCATGTCGGTGATGTCGACGCCGTCGAGGAAAATGCGCCCCTCCGTGGGCCGTTCGAACCCTGCCAGCATCCGCAGCAGAGTGGATTTGCCCGATCCCGAACCGCCGAGCAGGGCGAAGATCTCGCCCTTCTTGATTTCCAGGGACACATCGTCCACGGCAATCGTCTCGTCGAACTTCTTCGTGACCCGGTCGATTTTGACCAACACCTGCTTAGGTGTCTGGTCGCCCTCGAGGGCTTTCTTATAGGCGCCGGAGGCAACTGCCATTTACGAAACTCCCAGAAAAAAACAGTGCAGTTCGCCCAACGCGGGCGAACCCAGGATAGTTTGTGCCTTACTTGCCCGACTTGACCTTGGTCCAGCTACGGGTCATCAAACGCTGAATATTGGGTGGCAACTCGACCGACACGTAAGTCTTGTCGAGGACTGCTTGCGGTGGATAAACCGCTTCATCGGTGCGGATGGACTGTTCCATCAGCTTGTCCGACCCTGGGTTGGGGTTGGCGTAACCGACGTAATCACTGACCTGAGCGATCACCTCAGGTTTCAGCAAATAGTTGATGAAGGCGTGGGCTTCTTTGACGTTGGACGAGTCCTTCGGAATCGCCAGCATGTCGAACCACAACGCGCCGCCCTCTTTCGGGATCGAGTAGGCGATGTTCACGCCCTTCTTGGCTTCTTCGGCACGGTGTTTGGCCTGGAAGATATCGCCGGAGAAGCCGATGGCTACGCAGATGTCGCCGTTGGCCAGATCACCGATGTATTTCGACGAGTGGAAGTAGGTCACATAAGGACGCACGGCCAGCAGTTTGTCGGTGGCCTTGGCGTAGTCCTTCGGATTGGTACTGTTGGCGTTCAGGCCCATGTAGTTGAGCACGGTCGGCATCATTTCATCGGCCGAGTCGAGGAACGCGACGCCACAGCTGTGCAGCTTCTTGATGTTCTCAGGCTCGAACAGCACGCTCCAGGAGTCGATCTTGTCGATGCCGAGCACCGCTTTGACTTTCTCGACGTTGTAGCCGATGCCGTTGGTGCCCCACAGGTACGGCACGGCGTACTGGTTGCCCGGGTCGTTCTGTTCCAGGCGCTTGAGCAGCACCGGATCGAGATTCGCATAGTTCGGCAGTTGCGACCTGTCGAGCTTCTGGAACGCACCCGCCTTGATCTGCTTGCCGAGGAAGTGGTTCGACGGCACGACCACGTCGTAACCGGTACGCCCGGCCAGCAGCTTGCCTTCCAGGGTTTCGTTGGAATCAAACACGTCGTACACCGGTTTGATCCCGGTGGCTTTCTCGAAGTCGGCCAGGGTGGTCTCGCCGATGTAATCCGACCAGTTATAAATATGCACCGTACCGGCGGCCTGGGCTCCGACTGCGATCGTCAGGCCGGCAGTGGCCAGCAGGGCTTTGCGCAAAGAAGAAAAAATAGGCAAGTGGAGGTCCTCTAAATTAGTTGGGCCCAAGTTGCCCCGCGCTACATGACAGCCATGGCTGCCCGGCAACCAAACCGGCGCGCAACTTACCCTCGAAAAACCGTTCCAGCAAAACTTTCTGTCATTTAATTGATCCGCTGGTCGCCGTCACGGCGACGACGGCCAGCGGTTGTTGCCTCAAACCGGCTTATTTACCGGATTTGATCTTGGTCCAGCTGCGGGTCAGTTCACGCTGGGTAGCGGCCGGCAAGTCGGCGATCGCATACAGCTTGGCCTGCACATCGGCTGGTGGGTAGATGCCTGGATCGGAGGTGATGTCCTTGTTCACGTACTGAGTCGCTTCGGCGTTACCGTTAGGGAAGCGCACAGCGTTGGTGATCTCGGCCATCACTTTCGGTTGCAGCAGGTAGTTCATGAACTTGTAGGCGCCGTCGATGTTTTCCGCATCTTTCGGAATCGCGACCATGTCATAGAAGCTGCCGGCGCCTTCCTTCGGAATGGCGTAGCTGACTTTGACCTTGTCACCGGCCTCGGCGGCACGGGACTTGGCCTGCTGCACGTCACCCGAGTAGCCGACTGCTACGCAGATGTTGCCGTTGGCCAGGTCCGAGATGTACTTGGAGGAGTGGAAGTAAGTGATCGAAGGACGAATCTTGAGGAACAGGTCCTCGGCTTTCTTGATGTCCTCTTTCTTCTGGCTGTCGGTTGGCAGGCCCAGGTAGTGCAGCGCGACCGGAAGCATTTCGGTCGGCGAATCGAGGAAGCTCACGCCGCAGCCCTTGAGCTTGGCGATGTTCTCCGGCTTGAGCAGCACGTCCCAGGAGTCGATGGTGTCGACGCCCAGCGCAGCCTTGACCTTCTCCGGGTTGTAACCGATGCCGATCGAGCCCCACATGTACGGGAAGGCGTGCTTGTTATCCGGGTCGCTGACCGAAACGGCCTTGAGCAGCGACTTGTTCAGGTTGCCGTAGTTGGACAGCTTGGACTTGTCCAGCTCCTGATAGACGCCGGCCTTGATCTGCTTGGCCAGGAAGTTGTTCGACGGCACAACCACGTCGTAACCGGACTTGCCCGCCAGCAATTTGGCTTCCAGGGTTTCGTTGCTGTCGAATACGTCGTAGACGACCTTGATCCCGGACTCTTTCTCGAAGTTGGCGATGGTGTCAGGAGCGATGTAGTCGGACCAGTTGTAGACGTGCAACACCTTGTCGTCCGCGTGAACCGCACCCGCCATCATGCCCGCAACGGACAAAGCGAGAAGAGTCTTGCCAGCAAGCTTTTTACCTAATGCCTTCATGCGTCATGCTCCAAATTTTTCTTTTTTGAACCACTTTGTTCAGCGGCCGAACCCCGACAACTGGAACTGCGGCTAGTCTGGCAAGATCGGAGGCGGTCTTTCAAGAAAAGGCCAACCTTTCTGACACCTTCGAGCGAGAGCGCCGCAGCTCCCCCGCTCGAAGCCTAGCACTTAGGCCTGCAACGCACTGAGGGTCAGGTCCAGGCACTTGCGCGCCTTGGTCACCAGCTCATCGATCTCCGCCTTGCTGATCACCAGCGGCGGCGCAATGATCATGGTGTCGCCCACGGCGCGCATGATCAGGCCGTTATCGAAGCAGAACTGCCGGCAGATCATGCCCACGCCCTTGCCTTCGTAACGTTTGCGAGTGGCCTTGTCCTGCACCAGCTCGATCGCCCCCAGCAGCCCCACTCCGCGTACTTCACCCACCAACGGGTGATCGTTGAGTTCGCGCAGACGTTTCTGCAAATACGGTGCCGTTTCGTTATGCGCGTTCTCGATAATTTTCTCGTCGCGCAGAATCCGGATGTTTTCCAGACCCACCGCCGCCGCCACCGGGTGCCCGGAGTAGGTGAAACCGTGGTTGAAATCGCCGCCTTCGTTGAGCACCTTCACCACTTCGTCACGCACGATCAGGCCACCCATCGGGATGTAGCCGGACGTCAGGCCTTTGGCGATGGTCATCATGTCCGGTTTCAGGTCGTAGAAATCCGAACCGAACCACTGACCGGTACGGCCGAAACCGCAGATCACCTCGTCGGCGACGAACAGGATGTCGTACTTGGCGAGGATTTCCTTGATGCGCGGCCAGTAGGTGTCTGGCGGAATGATCACGCCACCGGCGCCCTGGATCGGCTCGGCAATAAAGGCACCGACGTTGTCCACGCCGACTTCGAGAATTTTCTCTTCCAGTTGATTGGCCGCCCAGATGCCGAACTCTTCCGGCGACATGTCGCCGCCCTCGGCGAACCAGTACGGCTGCGCAATGTGGACGATGCCCGGGATCGGCAAATCGCCCTGCTCGTGCATATACGTCATGCCACCGAGGCTCGCGCCCGCCACGGTCGAACCGTGGTAACCGTTCTTGCGGCTGATGATGACTTTCTTGTTCGGCTGGCCCTTGATCGCCCAATAGTGGCGAACCATGCGCAGCATGGTGTCGTTGCCTTCGGAGCCGGAACCGGTGAAGAACACGTGGTTCATGCCTTCCGGCGCCACGTCGGCGATGGCCTTGGCCAGTTCCAGTGCTGGCGGGTGCGCGGTCTGGAAGAACAGGTTGTAGTAAGGCAGTTCGCGCATTTGTTTAGCGGCCGCGTCGGCCAGTTCATCGCGGCCATAACCGATCGCCACGCACCACAGACCCGCCATGCCATCGAGGATCTTGTTGCCCTCGCTGTCCCACAGGTACACGCCCTTGGCGTTGGTGATGATCCGTGGACCCTTCTCTTTCAGCTGCTTGAAATCGCTGAACGGGGCCAGGTGGTGATCGCTGCTCAGGGCTTGCCACTCACGGGTTTGCGGGTTGTTGCTGGTCATGCCAATTCTCCTTGTTATCGGTGAAGGCGCGGCGGCTGGCCACCGCGCCCGGCGTATCAGACGGCGAAGAGCAGGTATTCACGCTCCCAGGAACTGATCACGCGCTTGAAGTTTTCATGCTCGGCCCGCTTGACCGCGACGTAGCCGGTGATGAAGGTCTTGCCCAGGTATTTCTCGATGGTCGCGCTGTTTTCCATACGCTCCAGCGCGTCCTCGATGGTCAGCGGCAGGCGCAGGTTGCGGCGTTCATAGCCACGGCCTACGACTGGCGCGCTCGGGTTCAGCCCCTCGACCATGCCGATGTAGCCGCAGAGCAGGCTCGCGGCAATCGCCAGGTACGGGTTGGCGTCGGCGCCCGGCAGGCGGTTTTCCACGCGGCGGTTCTGCGGGCCGGCATCCGGGACGCGCAGGCCCACGGTGCGGTTCTCTTCGCCCCATTCGACGTTTACCGGCGCCGAGGTGTCCGGCAGGAAGCGGCGGAACGAGTTGACGTTCGGTGCGAACAGCGGGAGCAGTTCCGGGATCAGTTTCTGCAAGCCACCGATGTGGTGCAGGAACAGCTGGCTCATGGTCCCGTCTTCATTGGAGAACACGTTCTTGCCGGTCTCGATGTCGATGATGCTCTGGTGCAAGTGCATGGCACTGCCCGGCTCGCCCGTCATCGGCTTGGCCATGAAGGTCGCGGCCACGTCGTGCTTGAGCGCGGCTTCGCGCATGGTGCGTTTGAACACCAGGATCTGGTCGGCCAGCGACAGTGCGTCGCCGTGACGGAAGTTGATTTCCATCTGCGCCGTGCCGTCTTCGTGGATCAGCGTGTCGAGGTCCAGCTCCTGCAGTTCGCACCAGTCGTAAACGTCTTCGAACAGCGGATCGAATTCGTTCGCCGCTTCGATGGAGAACGACTGACGGCCGATTTCCGGACGCCCGGAGCGGCCGATCGGCGGCTGCAACGGATAGTCAGGGTCGTCACTGCGTTTGGTCAGGTAGAACTCCATTTCCGGCGCCACGATCGGCTGCCAGCCCTTGTCGGAATAGAGCTTCAGGACTTTCTTGAGGACGTTGCGCGGCGACAGCTCGATCGGGTTGCCTTGCTTGTCGTAGGTGTCGTGGATCACCTGAGCGGTTGGCTCGATGGCCCATGGCACCAGGTACACGGCGTTCTGGTCGGGACGGCAGATCATGTCGATGTCGGCCGGGTCGAGCAGTTCGTAATAGATGTCGTCTTCGACGTAGTCGCCAGTCACGGTCTGCAACAGAACGCTTTCTGGCAGGCGCATGCCCTTCTCGGCGATGAACTTGTTGGTCGGCGAGATCTTGCCCCGGGTGATACCGGTCAAGTCGCCGATCATGCATTCGACTTCTGTGATCTTGTGGTCTTTCAACCAATCGGTGAGCTGGTCGAGGTTGTTACTCATAAATGCCTCTGGGCTGAGTCTCCTGACATCGTGTCAGGCAAAGTTTGACGCCGTGGCGTCGCGTTAAAGGGGGCTTGCTTGCGCGCAGTACCGGCTTACGCCCGGCACCGCGCATCGACAATGAAAGAGGAGCTTACCTGCCCTTTACGCTGGCGTTGCATTTCCTGTGCACATTCAAGGCGTGCAGAATCGTGAGCACGGCTCGGGGAGCGGCACAGGCTTTGGGACTCAAAGAGATCTATATTGAAAGGAAACGCCATAAACAGGATGCTGTCGCGTGCGTCCAGAATATCGGACGTTGCCGTTTGGCCTGATGCGCACGAGAACCTCGTCGACCCGCCGCGAGCCATGCTGGCTGCATTACGGACGGATTTGTCGCCACTGATGTGATGAGCATGCAGACCGGACTGTTGCGAGCAGTCGGTGATGCCGATTAACGGCAGGCGAGACATGAAGCACCCCGGTATTATTGCTGTTATGGGTTTGGTCGGAGCTTAGCCTTGTTCATTTTTTTACACAACACCCCCGTAAAAAATACAACACGGCCTGCTCAAGCCTGCGGGTGCCACGTGTTTCAAGGACAAAAAACCGCCCCAAAGTGCCCCATAAATGCCCTTGCAGCGCTTTTTTAGGGCAAAAAAGGCCTCGCTTGACTTCGGCAGGCCGTTCGGGTTGACTGAAACCAGAAAAGATCAATGATTGATATTTTTAACAACAAAGGTGTTGCATCATGTCGGTACCCCCGCGTGCCGTTCAGCTTAACGAAGCGAACGCGTTCCTTAAGGAACATCCTGAGGTTCTGTACGTTGACCTTCTGATTGCGGATATGAATGGTGTGGTGCGCGGCAAGCGCATCGAACGCACCAGCCTCCACAAGGTTTACGAGAAAGGCATCAACCTGCCGGCCTCTCTATTTGCTCTGGATATCAATGGTTCTACGGTGGAAAGCACCGGCCTGGGTCTGGACATCGGCGACGCCGACCGGATCTGCTATCCAATCCCCGATACCCTGTGCAACGAGCCATGGCAGAAGCGCCCTACCGCGCAACTGTTGATGACCATGCACGAACTCGAGGGTGACCCGTTCTTCGCCGATCCGCGCGAAGTGCTCCGTCAAGTTGTTGCAAAGTTTGACGAGCTGGGCTTGACCATCTGCGCCGCGTTCGAACTGGAGTTCTACCTGATCGACCAGGAAAACGTGAACGGCCGTCCACAGCCGCCACGCTCGCCGATCTCCGGCAAACGCCCGCACTCGACTCAGGTCTACCTGATCGACGACCTCGACGAATACGTCGACTGCCTCCAGGACATTCTGGAAGGTGCCAAAGAGCAAGGCATCCCCGCCGATGCGATCGTCAAGGAAAGTGCCCCGGCGCAGTTCGAAGTGAACCTGCACCACGTCGCCGACCCGATCAAGGCGTGCGACTACGCGGTCCTGCTCAAGCGTCTGATCAAGAACATCGCCTACGACCATGAAATGGACACCACCTTCATGGCCAAGCCGTATCCGGGCCAGGCGGGTAATGGTCTGCACGTCCATATCTCGGTGCTCGACAAAGATGGCAAGAACATCTTTGCAAGCGAGGATCCCGAGCAGAACGCCGCGCTGCGTCACGCGATCGGCGGTGTGCTCGAGACCCTGCCGGCGCAGATGGCTTTCCTCTGCCCGAACGTCAACTCGTACCGTCGCTTCGGCGCGCAGTTCTATGTGCCGAACTCGCCGTGCTGGGGCCTGGACAACCGCACCGTGGCGATCCGCGTACCGACCGGTTCTGCCGATGCCGTGCGTATCGAACACCGCGTGGCCGGCGCCGACGCCAACCCGTACCTGCTGATGGCTTCGGTCCTGGCCGGTGTGCATCACGGTCTGGTGAACAAGATCGAGCCAGGCGCTCCGGTCGAGGGCAACAGCTACGAGCAGAACGAACAAAGCCTGCCGAACAACTTGCGCGATGCCCTGCGCGAGCTGGACGACAGCGAGGTGATGGCCAAGTACATCGATCCGAAGTACATCGATATCTTCGTCGCCTGCAAGGAAAGCGAGCTGGAGGAGTTCGAACACTCCATCTCTGACCTTGAGTACAACTGGTATCTGCATACCGTTTAAGCGGATTGCGACCAGATAAAACGCCGTCGGCCGTCTTGGCCCACGGCGTTTTTTTATGGCCGAATTCTGATCTGAATGGCCGCCTGCGGCGGTTCGGGAGCAAGCCCCCTCCCACAGGGGATCTACAGCGAATGGGGATCTTTTGTACGCAGAAGATCAACTGTGGGAGGGGGCTTGCTCCCGAAGGCGTCCTGGCAGACAACACACTGCTCGGCTCGTACAATGCCCGCTGCCCCGCAGGAGACTTCCATGACGCGTCCCGCCACCGTTCGCAAACCCCGTGCCCGCAGCCAGGCGCGGATCGACTCGATACTCGACGCCGCGCGTACGCTGCTGGCCGCCGAGGGTGTGGCCAGTCTGTCGATCTACAGCGTCGCCGAACGCGCGCAGATTCCGCCGTCCTCCGTGTATCACTTCTTCGCCAGCGTCCCGGCGCTGCTGGAAGCCTTGACTGCCGATGTGCACGCAGCCTTCCGCGCCTGCCTGCAAGCGCCGATCGACCACGAGGCGCTGCGCGACTGGCGTGACCTGTCGCGACTGGTCGAGCAGCGCATGCTGGAGATCTACGACGAAGACGCCGCCGCTCGCCAGCTGATCCTCGCCCAGCACGGCCTGACCGAAGTGACCCAGGCCGACCGCCAGCACGACATCGAACTCGGCGACCTGATGCACAAACTGTTCGACCATCACTTCGAATTGCCGCGCCTGCCAAGCGATGTCGACGTGTTTGCCCTGGCGATGGAACTGGGCGACCGCGTGTATGCGCGCTCGGTGCAGCAACACGGGCAGATCACCCCGCGCATGGCCGAGGAAGGGATGCGGGTGTTTGATGCCTATATCGGCCTGTATCTGCCGCCGTATCTACCCAAGAGAGTTCTCTAGCGCATTCACCGGCCCCTTCGCGAGCAAGCCCGCTCCCACATTTGGAATGCGGTTCCCTGTGGGAGCGAGCCTGCTCGCGAAGGCCGCGCCGCTGAACTCACGATAAACAAAAAACCCCGAAGGGCTCACGCCTTTCGGGGTTGTTTTTTACTCACAGGCTTACAACTTGGCGATCGACACCTCGGTGGATTTCACGAAGGCAATCACCTCACTGCCCACCACCAGTTCCAGCTCCTTGACCGAGCGGGTGGTGATCACCGAAGTGACGATGCCGGAAGCGGTCTGCACGTCGATTTCCGACAGCACGTCGCCGAGAACGATCTCCTTGATCGAGCCTTTGAACTGGTTGCGCACGTTGATGGCTTTGATAGTCATGGCTTTGATTCCTGTCGTTGGTTGTAACTTGAGTTATTGAGCCCAACGCAATTGCGTAGGCAGTGGTGAAACAGGTTCCGGCTCCGGCGGCTCGCCGGGCAGGGACAGAACACGGTTGAGCACTTCGGTTTCCAGCGCCGCCAGTCGATGCGATCCGCGCACTCGCGGACGAGGCAACTCCACTTGCAGGTCGAGGCCGACTTCACCGTCCTCGATCAGAATCACCCGGTCGGCGATCGCCACCGCTTCGCTGACGTCGTGGGTCACCAGCAGCACGGTGAACCCATGCTTTTGCCAGAGGCGTTCGATCAGTTGCTGCATCTCGATCCGGGTCAGGGCATCCAGCGCCCCCAGCGGCTCGTCGAGCAGCAACAGGCGCGGTTGGTGGATCAGCGCCCGGGCCAGCGCCACGCGCTGCTTCTGCCCACCGGACAAGGCTGCCGGCCACTCATGGGCGCGATCCGCCAGACCGACTGCTTCCAGCGCTTCCAGTGCTTGCGGGCGCCAGTTGCCTTTAAGGCCGAGACCGACGTTGTCGATGATCTTTTTCCACGGCAGCAGCCGTGCTTCCTGGAACATCAGCCGGGTGTCTTCCCGCGCATCGCTGAGCGCTGCGGCACCGGCCAGCAGGTCGCCGCCAGTCGGTTGATCGAGGCCGGCGAGCAAGCGCAGGAAGGTGCTCTTGCCGCACCCGCTGCGCCCGACCACGGCGACGAATTGCCCCGCCGGAATGTGCAGGTCGATGTCGCGCAGCACCTGCCGCGCGCCAAAGGTTTTCTGCAGATTGCGCACCACCAGCGGAATCCCGCGCAGCAGGCGTGGAGGTTGTTGAGCGGTCATGCCGCACCTCCCTTGGCCACCTGATAGGCCGGATGCCAGCGCAGCCACACACGCTCAAGTCCACGGGCGGCGAGGTCAGCGAGTTTGCCGAGTACCGCGTAAAGCAGGATCGCCAGCACTACCACATCGGTCTGCAAAAACTCGCGGGCGTTCATCGCCAGATAACCAATGCCGGAGCTGGCCGAAATGGTTTCGGCGACGATCAGCGTCAGCCACATGAAGCCCAGCGCAAAGCGCACCCCGACCAGAATCGAAGGCAGCGCGCCCGGCAGAATCACCTGCCAGAACAGGCTGAAACCGCTCAAGCCATAACTGCGCGCCATCTCCACCAGCGCCGGATCGACGTTACGGATGCCGTGATAGGTGTTGAGGTAAATCGGGAACAACGTGCCCAGTGCGACCAGGAAAATCTTCGCCGACTCGTCGATGCCGAACCACAGGATCACCAGTGGAATCAGCGCCAGGTGCGGCACGTTGCGGATCATCTGTACCGAGCTGTCGAGCAGGCGTTCGCCCCACTTCGACAGGCCGGTGATGAAACCCAGCGCCAGGCCGATGCTGCCACCGATGGTGAAGCCCAGCGCCGCGCGCCAGCCGCTGATTGCCAGGTGCGTCCAGATCTCGCCGCTGCGCACCAGACTGACACCGGCCTCGATCACTGCCACCGGTGCCGGCAGGATCCGCGTCGACAACCAACCGGCCGACACCGACAACTGCCACACCGCCAGCAGGAGCACCGGCAACGCCCAGGGCGCGAGGCCGTGGATAATTTTCTTCATGGCGCGCCTCAGCTCTGCGACGCGGCTTTGGGAAGAATGTCGTTGGCCACCATCTCGCCGAACGGGCTGACGTAACCGGCGCTTTTCGGCAGTTCCGGACGCTCGATGTCGAGGTGCGGGAACAGCAGTTCAGCGACGCGGTACGACTCTTCGAGGTGTGGATAACCGGAGAAGATGAAGGTGTCGATACCGAGATCCGCGTATTCCTTGACGCGGGCGGCCACGGTCGGGCCATCGCCGACCAGTGCAGTACCGGCACCGCCACGCACCAGACCGACGCCGGCCCACAGATTCGGGCTGACTTCGAGGTTGTCGCGGCTACCACCATGCAGCGCGGCCATGCGTTGCTGACCGACCGAATCGAAGCGCGCCAGCGATGCCTGCGCACGCTTGATGGTGTCGTCGTCCAGATGCGAGATCAGCCGGTCTGCCGCTTGCCAGGCTTCGGCGTTGGTTTCCCGCACGATCACATGCAAACGAATGCCGAAGCGCACGGTACGCCCGAGTTTGGCGGCTTTGGCGCGCACCTGCTCGATCTTCTCGGCGACGGCCGCTGGCGGCTCGCCCCAGGTCAGCACCATCTCGACTTGTTCGGCGGCCAGATCCTGCGCCGCTTCCGAGGAGCCACCGAAGTAAAGCGGCGGACGCGGTTGCTGGATCGGCGGATAGAGCAGTTTGGCGCCCTTCACGCTGATGTGTTCGCCGTCGTAATCGACGGTTTCGCCTTCCAGCACCCGACGCCAGATGCGGGTGAATTCCACCGAGGCTTGATAGCGCTCTTCGTGGTTGAGGAACAGACCATCACCGGCCAACTCTTCCGGGTCGCCACCGGTCACCAGGTTGAACAGCGCACGACCGCCGGACAGACGATCCAGGGTAGCTGCCTGTCGCGCCGCCACCGTCGGGGAAATGATCCCGGGGCGCAGGGCGACAAGGAACTTCAGACGCTGAGTTACCGGGATCAGCGATGCTGCCACCAGCCACGAGTCCTCGCAGGAACGGCCGGTGGGAATCAGTACGCCGCCAAAGCCCAGACGATCCGCCGCTTGTGCGACCTGTTGCAGATAACCGTGGTCAACGGCGCGTGCGCCTTCGGCGGTGCCAAGGTAATGGCCGTCGCCGTGGGTAGGCAGGAACCAGAAGATGTTGAGGCTCATGGAGTGGTCTCCTTGGGGATTCGATTTACTGGGCTTGGGTAACCGAGCTTTGGGCCACAGCGGCCGGTAGTGTCCAGATCACATCCTTGATGCTCAACGGCTTGGGAATCAGCTTGAGCTGGTAGAAGGTGTCGGCAATTTTCTGTTGCGCGGCGACCACATCCGGGGTCAGGAACAACGCACCGTAGCCCTGGCGTTTCACCGAGGTCAGGGTGATCTCCGGCGACAGGCCGAGCAGCGGCGCGACCTGTTGAGTCACGTCCTGCGGGTTGGCCCTGGACCACTCGCCCACCGCGCGCACTTCCTCGACGAGGGTCTTGATCACCTCGGGATTTTTCTGCGCGTAAGGTTTGGTCGCGAGATAGAACTGGTGGTTGTCAACGATGCCTTTGCCGTCACGCAGGGTGTGCGCCTGCAGCTGGTTTTCGGCAGCGGCCTGGTACGGATCCCAGATCACCCAGGCATCGACGCTGCCACGCTCGAACGCGGCGCGGGCATCGGCCGGCGGCAGGAATACGGTTTGAATATCGGAGTATTTGAGACCGGCGTCTTCCAGCGCGCGCACCAGCAGGTAGTGCACGTTGGAGCCTTTGTTCAGGGCGACTTTCTTGCCCTTCAGATCCGCCACCGATTTGATCAGCGAATCTTTCGGCACGAGGATCGCTTCGCTGGTCGGTGCTGGTGGTTCGTAGGCGACGTAGAGCAGATCGGCGCCGGCAGCCTGGGCGAACACTGGCGGAGTCTCACCGGTGACGCCGAAGTCGATCGAGCCGACGTTCAGGCCTTCAAGCAGTTGCGGGCCGCCGGGGAATTCAGTCCATTGCACGTCCACGCCTTGCGCGGCCAGACGTTTTTCCAAAGTGCCTTTGGCCTTGAGCAGCACCAGCGTGCCGTACTTCTGATAACCGATCCGCAAGGTCTCGGCTTGAGCTTGAGTAATGGCGCCGAAGGACACAGCCGCAGCAAACAGAGCGACCAGACCGCGACGCAAAAATACAGTGCGCATAGCGCTCTCCTTTTTGCTGTTGGGTTGTGGCTGCACCTGCTTGCCCGTTGGCGGGCGAGTAAGGCCAGTACTTCAATTTCGGTGAGGCTTAAATGCTCCAGCGAGCACTCAACAAACGTTCATTCAACAGGCCCGGCTCCAGCGGCTTCGGCCGGCGAGCCATGGCACTGACAAACTGATCCAGCGCTTCATGCAGACGCTGCTCCAGCGCGGGTGCCAGTTGCGCCGCGGCACTGCCTTCGCCGTAAGCGATCTGGCTGTCCTCGGCAAAAATTCCTTGCAGCATTTCCTGCGCTTTCAATGCCGACAGCACCGGTTTGAGCGCGTAATCGACCACCAGCATGTGGGCGATGCTGCCGCCGGTGGCCATCGGCAAAACGATCTTGTGGTTCAGGGCACGTTCCGGCAGCAGATCCAGTACGGTTTTCAGCGCACCGGAAAACGACGCCTTGTACACCGGCGTGGCGATCAGCAGGCCATCGGCGTTTTCAATCTGCGCCAGCAGGTCGAGCACTTTCGGGCTATCGAAGCGGGCATGGAGCAGATCTTCGGCCGGGAAGTCCCGCACCTGATAACTCACCACTTCGACCCCTTGCTGCCGCAACCAGTGTTGCGAGCGTTCCAGCAGCACCCCGGAACGGGAGCGCAGGCTGGGACTGCCACCGAGTGAGACGACCAGCATTCAGACGATTCCTTACGCGTTACAGGCGATTCGCGGGTTGCGATCTCGCTTCGATGGGAGTGACCTTACCAGCTGATTTATATATCCATAAATCATATTTATTCATTTGGTTATGCGTTTTAGAGATATGTTATTTGCTGTGTTCCGGGCAAAAAAACAGGCCGTGAACACGACCTGAAATTCCCTGCTTTGTGGTTCTGAATTTTGTGTCGGCTGTGCCGACGCCTTCGCGAGCAAGCCCGCTCCCACATTTGGAATGCGTTCCCCTGTGGGAGCGGGCTTGCTCGCGAAGGCGGCGGTAGCTACAGCCCAAATTTCACTGATTCACTTGTTCGGTTGCGGCGTCAGACGCAGGTACGGCTTCACGGCGCGATAACCTTTCGGGAAACGCTGCTTGATCTCTTCCTCGTCCTTCAACGACGGCACGATCACCACCTCATCACCGTCCTGCCAGTTGGCCGGGGTCGCCACTTTGTAGTTGTCGGTGAGTTGCAGCGAATCGATCACCCGCAGGATCTCGTGGAAGTTGCGCCCGGTACTCGCCGGGTAGGTGATGGTCAGGCGAATCTTCTTGTTCGGATCGATCACGAACAGCGAACGCACGGTCAGGGTGTCGTTGGCGTTCGGATGGATCAGGTCATAGAGATCGGAAACCTTGCGATCGGCGTCGGCCAGGATCGGGAAGTTGACGAGGGTGTTCTGGGTTTCGTTGATGTCCTCGATCCACTTGTGGTGCGAGTCCACCGGGTCAACCGACAAGGCGATGGCTTTGACCCCGCGCTTGCTGAACTCATCCTTGAGCTTGGCGGTGAAGCCCAGCTCGGTGGTGCACACCGGGGTGAAGTCGGCCGGGTGGGAGAACAGCACGCCCCAGCTATCGCCCAGCCACTCGTGGAAACGAATCTTGCCGGCGCTGGAATCCTGTTCGAAGTCGGGGGCGATGTCGCCGAGTCTGAGGCTCATGGTGCTGCTCCTGATGAGTTGTTGGAGAACTCAACTGTAGCTCGGGATTCGACATCATGAAAAAGAATAAATAAATAGATATCTAGAATCTAAAGGAATATTAAACATCGTTCACTGGACGCTAGACGGCATCGCGACGAACATCGCTCTCAAGGTTCGAGAAGGCCTTGAGTTGCTGCAAAGAGGGAATTTCGGGACAGGCTTACGGGGGTGAGCCTGACTCGAAAACGCAAAAGCCCCGTCCGGCACGGTGCCGGACGGGGCTTTTTTTACATCAGCAGTTTGAACGCGCTATTACAGCAGCGGGATCGAGTAGCTGACGATCAGGCGGTTTTCGTCCTGGGAACGGGTGTTCGCCAGGTCGGTACGCCACATCGCGTTTTTCCAGGCTACGCCGAGGTTCTTCAGCGGGCCTTCCGGAATCACGTAACCGATGGTCAGGTCGCGTTCCCACTCGGTTTTTTCGCCCAGCGGGGTGTCGATGTTGTTACCACGCAGGTAGATCAGGTTGGCGGTCAGGCCAGGAACGCCGATCTTGGCGAAATCGTAGCCGTAGCGAGCCTGCCAGGTACGCTCGCCAGCACGGGCGAACTTCTGGATCTGCATGTCGGTGATGGTGCTGTTGGACGAGCCGTCACCCTGGTTCAGCCAAGGGAAGTCGCTGTCACCTTTGGTGTACTGATAACCGGCACCGAAGGTGTGACCTTCAACCGAGTACAGGGCCAGGTAGCTGTACAGATCGTTGTCGACCTTGCCTTTGACAGTTTTGCCACCGTAGTAACCGCTGGTGTAGTAGGCAGCGGTATCGCCGTTGGCACCGTTGTCACGGCTGCGGTAGTAACGCAGGTCGCTTTTCAGTACGCCCGGGCCGATGCCCCAGTTGTGTACCAGACCCAGGAAGTTCTGCGAGTAGAAGTCTTTCAGCTCGCCGTAGTAGTACGAGGCGGTCAGGTCTTTGGTCAGCTTGTAGTCAGCACCAGCGTAGTAGAACTTGTTGCTGAACACGCCTTTGTCGTAGTTCGAACCGGCGTTGGCACCAGCAATCGACATGTTTTCGTTGTTGCTGGAGTTACGACCTTTCACGGCCTCAACCTGACCGGCAGTCAGCGTCAGGTCCTTGATCTCGTTCGAGGTGATCGCTTCGCCCTGGAAGGTTTGTGGCAGCAGACGACCGTCGTTGTATTTGATGACCGGGTTGTTCGGCAGCAGAGTACCGACCTTCAGCTCGGTCTGGGAGATCTTGACCTTACCGGTCACACCCAGGCTCGCGAAGTCATGCACTGCACGGTTGCCATCGCTTGGGAACACGGTGCCGCCCGAAGCAGTACCGGTCGAGTTGCCGCTGGTGGCCGGGCTGGAATCCAGACGCACGCCGTACAGGCCGATCGCGTCAACACCGAACTGCACGGTGCCTTGGGTGTAACCCGAGATGAAACGCAGATCGAAGCCTTGGCCCCATTCTTCGTTCTTGTTCGGGCCAGTGCCGTCACGGTTATCGGTGTTGATGTAGAAGTTGCGCAAGCCCAGAGTGGCCTTGCTGTCTTCGATGAAACCGGCGGCGCCTGCCTGCTGCGCCAAAACCCCTACGGCCACAGCCAGGGCCAAGGTGGACTTGTTCATGTAAAGCTCCTCTCGTTTCTAATTCTTGTGTTCCTGGTCCTGGTCGAATGCCCGGATCCGTAGGTTCGCGATTAGCGCCAGAGCGTGACTGACAAGTCAATCGTAACCTTGTGTGTCTACGACCAAGGTCTAATCGCAGTATTTGGGTCCCTGCACAGTACTGACTTTCCTGATAACCCCAAAAAGAATTATTTCATTCTTTTTTATACTATCTAGCTATATGGCCCAGTAATGGCCACCTGCAGCGCAACACAGGATATCGGCTACTAAGCTAATTACTAAATGGTATTTGTTCGCCCTTTTTTAGATCGCTTAGCGTTGACGTATTCAAACCACGTCAAACCCTATCCAAAAGGCGACGCCATCATGGCCAAACGGGCACTATCTAGTCAATTTGTTACAGTTTGTGTGTCAGCGATAATTTCTTTCTCCGCTCAAGCCGCCGACCTCACGGTGGGTTATCAAACCGGTATCGACCCGAGCAAAGTCCCTCAGGCCGACGGCACCTACGAAAAAACCATCGGCCAGAAGATCGACTGGCGACGCTTCAATAGTGGCCCGGAAGTTGTGACAGCCATTGCATCGGGCGATGTGCAGATCGGCAATCTCGGCTCCAGCCCTTTGGCAGCGGCCGCCTCACGCAATCTGCCAATCGTCGCCTTCATTGTTTCAGCACAAATTAATGCCGCCGAAGCCTTGGTGGTGCGCAATGGCAGCGGGATCACCACCCCGCAGGACCTGGTCGGCAAGACCATCGCCACGCCCTTCGTTTCCACGTCCCATTACAGCCTGCTCGGCGCACTCAAGCACTGGGGCCTGGACACCTCGAAAGTCAAAGTGGTGAACCTGCAACCGGCGGAAATCGCTGCGGCATGGAAGCGTGGCGACATCGACGGCGCATTTGTCTGGTCACCGGCACTGGGCGAAATCCGCAAGACCGGCAAGACCCTGACCGATGCTGCACAAGTCGGCCAATGGGGCGCCCCGACGTTCGAAGTCTGGGTCGCACGCAAGGACTACGCCGAGAAGCATCCTGAGGTGGTGGCCAAATTTGCCAAGGTCACTCTAGACGCGTTTGCCGATTACGCCAGCCATAAAGACAGCTGGACCGCCGAATCCGAGCCGGTACAGAAAATCGCCAAATTGACCGGTGCCAACGCCGCCGATGTGCCGGAACTGCTCGCCGGTTCGGCGTTCCCGGACGCCAAGGCGCAGCAATCCACTGCGTTGCTGGACGGCGGCACGGCGAAGGCGATTGGTGAGACCGCGAAGTTTTTGAAGGAACAGGGCAAGGTTGAAACGGTGCTGCCGGACTATTCGCCGTATGTCAGCGCGAAGTTTGTAACTGAAAACAATTGAACAGGTGGTGAGGGGATTCATCCCCGATGGACTGCGCAGCAGTCCCTGCTTTTGGTGAAGCGGGGGCCGCTGCACGGCCCATCGGGGATGAATCCCCTCTCCACAACAGTCCTTCGGTAATCGTCAGAGGGTCTTTTCGAAGATCTTCGAGTTGCGCTGATAGTTGTACAGCGACGCCCGCGCCGCCGGCAGGCGCTCGACGCTGCTTGGCTCGAAACCGCGTTCGCGGAACCAGTGCGCGGTACGGGTGGTGAGGACGAACAGGGTTTTCAACCCTTGCGCCCGGGCACGGGTCTCGATGCGTTCCAGCAGTTCATCACCGCGACCGCCGTGGCGGTACTCCGGGTTCACCGCTAGGCACGCCAGCTCACCGGCATCCGAATCGGCGATCTGATACAGCGCCGCACAGGCAATGATCATCCCTTCACGCTCGACCACGCTGAACTGCTCGATCTCGCGCTCCAGCACTTCGCGCGAACGGCGCACCAGAATCCCCTGCTCTTCCAAAGGACTGATCAGGTCGAGCAGACCGCCGACGTCTTCAATCGCCGCCTCGCGCACCAGCTCGAATTGCTCCTGGGCCACCAGCGTACCGCCACCGTCACGGGTGAACAGTTCGGTCAGCAGCGCACCGTCCTCGGCATAACTGACGATATGGCTGCGCGCCACGCCGCCACGGCAGGCTTCGGCGGCGGCATCCAGCAATTCCGCCTGATAGTTATTGCCCAGACGTTGCAAATGCGCCGGCACCTGCTGCGGACGCAGTTCGCGCACCAGCCTGCCGTTCTCGTCGATCAGACCGAGGTCGGCGCCGAACAGCAGCAGCTTGTCGGCACCGAGGTCGATGGCGGCACGGGTGGCGACGTCTTCGCAGGCCAGATTGAAAATCTCACCGGTCGGCGAATAACCCAGCGGCGATAGCAGCACGATCGAACGCTCGTCCAGCAGACGGTTGATACCTTTGCGATCGACCCGGCGCACTTCGCCGGTGTGGTGATAGTCGACGCCTTCGAGCACGCCGATCGGCCGCGCGGTCACCAGGTTGCCGCTGGCCACCCGCAAGCGCGAACCCTGCATCGGCGACGAAGCCATGTCCATCGACAGCCGCGCTTCGATGGCGATGCGCAACTGGCCGACCGCGTCGATCACACATTCCAGCGTCGCCGCGTCGGTGATGCGCATGCCGTGATGGTAGTGCGGAGTCAGGCCGCGGGCGGCGAGTCGGGTTTCAATCTGCGGGCGCGAACCGTGGACCAGCACCAGGCGCACGCCGAGGCTGTGCAACAGCACCAGGTCGTGGACGATGTTGCCGAAGTTCGGATGCTCCACGCCGTCGCCGGGCAGCATGACGACGAAGGTGCAGTCGCGGTGGGCATTGATGTAAGGGGACGCGTGACGAAGCCAATTAACGTATTCGGGCATGAACCTGGGCCTGTAATAAATAGCAGCCGGAAAAAGGGCGAAACGGAAAACGCACAGCGGGCTGATGGTTATCGTCGGAACAGGCTTGGCGACACGCGCGCTC
The DNA here is from genome assembly GCF_023100605.1 of Pseudomonas sp. MWU12-2020. Lineage (NCBI taxonomy): Bacteria > Pseudomonadati > Pseudomonadota > Gammaproteobacteria > Pseudomonadales > Pseudomonadaceae > Pseudomonas > Pseudomonas sp. MWU12-2020. The sequence continues at coordinate 274,020 of NZ_JALMEX010000004.1, read as the reverse complement.
TCCTCATGAATACGGGTTGGGGTGCTGGCAATTTACAGCGTTTGGTCAGACAAAACACCGCCCCCCCCCTGTGGGAGCGGGCTTGCTCGCGAAAGCGGTGTATCAGGTACATCCATGTCGACTGACCCACCGTCTTCGCGAGCAAGCCCGCTCCCACAGGGGGACATCAGGGTTTGTCCGGGCTCAGGCAGTAATGTTCAATCAACTGCCGCAATAGATGCACGGTAGGCTGCAAACGTGACATTTCAAGGTATTCGCCGGGCTGGTGCGCACAGGCAATGTCGCCGGGGCCGAGCACGATGGTTTCGCAACCCAGGCGCTGAAGATAAGGCGCTTCGGTGCCGAACGCTACTGCTTCGGCACTGTGACCGGTGAGCTTTTCGGCGATGCGCACCAATTCGGTGTCTGCGGCCTGCTCGAATGGCGGCACTTCCGGGAACAACGGCTTGTAATCGATCTTCACCTGATGCCGCTCGGCCACCGGATTGAGCTTGCGCAGGATTTCCGCACGCAGGACATTGGGGTCCATGCCCGGCAGCGGACGCAGGTCGAACTCCAGTGAACACTGGCCGCAAATGCGATTCGGGTTGTCGCCGCCATGAATACAGCCGAAGTTCATGGTCGGTTGCGGCACGCTGAACTGCGGGTTGTTGAATTCACGCTGCCACAACAGACGCAAACCGCGCAGTTCGCCGATGGCATCGTGCATCGCTTCGAGGGCGCTGTGGCCCAGGCGCGGATCCGACGAATGGCCGCTTTGCCCGAGGATGTCGATGCGCTCCATCATCACACCTTTATGCAGGCGGATCGGTTTGAGCCCGGTCGGCTCGCCGATCACCGCCGCACGGCCCAGCGGCTTGCCGGCCTCGGCCAGTGCCCGGGCACCGGACATCGAGCTTTCTTCATCACAGGTGGCGAGGATCAGCAGCGGCTGCTTGAACGGTTGATCGAGCAGCGGCTGCACGGCCTCGATGATCAGTGCGAAAAAACCCTTCATGTCGCAACTGCCCAGCCCGACCCAGCGGCCGTCGACCTCGGTGAGTTTCAGCGGATCGGTCTGCCACAGCGCATCGTCATAAGGAACGGTATCGCTGTGCCCGGCCAGTACCAAGCCACCGGGGCCGCTGCCGAAACTGGCGAGCAGGTTGAATTTGCCGGGGCTGACCTGCTGGATATCGCAGCTGAAGCCCAGATCGCCCAGCCAACCGGCAAGCAAATCGATCACCGCCCGGTTGGACTGATCCAGGCTCGGTTGGGTGCAACTGACCGACGGTGCGGCGATCAGTGCAGCGAACTGGTCTTGCATGGATGGCAAAGGCATCGCTGACTCCAACTCCCGATTTGAAGTCCATCATAGAGCCATCCGGCGCTCGGAATAAACCGCCGCAGGGCGTAGGAAGTTTGAGTCCTGTACACTGCACGGCCTTGGCAGCCACACATTCCCCCGGCTGCGCTCCCGATCCTGGATTTTCCGGCCATGCAGAAAGAAACCGAAATCAAACTCCGCGTCAGCCGCGAAACCCTCGCTGCCCTGCGCGAGCACCCGCTACTGAAGAAACGCAACAAAAATGGCTGGGAACGCCGTGAGTTGATGAACCAGTACTTCGACACCCCCGAGCGCGATCTGGCTCAGGCCAAAGTTGCCCTGCGCCTGCGCAAGGACGGTGACGAAGTGATTCAGACCCTCAAGACCCGTGGTCAGAGTGTTGCCGGTCTGTCCGAGCGTAACGAGTACGACTGGAAGTTGCCCAAAGCCAAGCTCGACGTGAAGAAACTCGACGGCGAATGCTGGCCCGAGTCGCTGGCCGAGCTGGACAAGAAAACCCTGAAGCCGATCTTCACCACCGATTTCGTCCGCGAGCGCGCGGAAATCGCCTGGGGCCGCGGCAAGGCCAAAGTGGTCATCGAAGCGGCGCTGGACCTCGGTCACGTGGTGGTCGGCAAACAGAAAGAAGAAATCTGCGAGCTGGAACTGGAGCTGCGCGAAGGCGAGCCTGCCGCGCTGCTGGAACTGGCCGCCGAACTGGCCGAGACCCTGGCCCTGATGCCGTGCGACATCAGCAAGGCCGAGCGCGGCTACCGTCTGTACGACGCCAACAGCTACTCGCTGAGCCTGCCGGCGCCGCAACTGACCCCGGAAACCCAACTCGACGACGCTTTCGCCGCGCTGGGCTGGCACTTGCTCGGCAGCAGCCAGCGTCTGGCTGAACAGTATCGTTTCAACGGCCACTGGCGCCTGCTGCAGGACTGGGTCGAGAACCTTGCGGAAATGCGCGCCCTGCTCAGCAGCCTCGGCCAGGCCGCACCGCGTCCGGCCACTCACGACCTGCGCGTGGCGCTGGACGCATTGCTCGAAGACTGGCGCCCGCTGGTTCAGGTCGGCATCGAAGACGAAGACGTGCGCAAAGCGGCGCCGGAACAGTTCCTTGAGGAGCTGGAAGACCCGCGTTGGGGTCTGTTCTCGCTGACTGCGTCGCGCTGGTTGCTGGCCCGCACCTGGACCGCCGAGCGCAACACCCGCGGCAACCGCCAGGGCGCCGCGCAACTGCACAGCTGGCTGCCGCGCCTGCTGGGCGAAGAAGCCACGTCCCTGCAATTGCAGCGCTATCAGCAGCAACCGGAAGATCTGGCCGAGCAACTGCCGCGCATCGAACGCATCCAGGTCTGGCTGCACCATGCGCGTAACGTGCTGGAGATCGCGGAAATGGATCGCCTGTACGGCGAGCTGAACAAACTGGCGCAACTGGCCAACGAACCGACCATCACTGACGAACTGCTCGATGCGCGCAAGCAGCAGGCAATTGCGGTTTATCAGAATCGTGCGTGGAAAATGCTGCTGCGTATGTGATGCTCAGCAACACTTGAAAACTGTGGCGAGGGAGCTTGCTCCCGCTGGAGGCCGAAGGACTCCCGATTCCTGCAATTGCAGATTTTGGGGCCGCTTCGCAGCCCAGCGGGAGCAAGCTCCCTCGCCACAGAGGCCATCCGTGCTAGACCGGGAGGCTGGTCGTCGACTTGATCTCCGACAACGCCACAATCGAGTTCACTTCCTGAATCCCCGGCACCAGCGACAGTTTTTCGAAGAAAAACCGCTCATACGCCTCGATGTCCGCCGCGACAATCCGCAACAGAAAATCCACCGCGCCCATCAGCACATAACACTCCAGCACTTCCGGAAAACCGCGAATCGCCTCGGTGAATTCGGTGAAGTTCGAACGCCCGTGGGCGTTGAGTTTGATCTCGGCGAAGATCTGCGTGTTCAGGCCGATCTTCTTGCGATCGAGCAAGGTCACCTGCCCGCGAATGATCCCCTCCTCCTTCATCCGCTGAATCCGCCGCCAGCACGGCGATTGCGACAGCCCCACCTGCTCGGCGATCTGCGCGCTGGACAGTGACGCGTCCTCTTGCAGCAGGGCGAGAATCCGCCGGTCGTAGCTGTCCAGCTCGCTATGCATAATCAATCCTCAAAAAGATCATTTTACGAATCGTTCCAGTCGTGCAATCCGCGAATCCGCTCATCTTAGACAAGAAATGCCCGACACCGAATGTAAAAATTCCTCCACTGACTCTGGAGACCGGACATGCCTCACCTCGAAGCCGTGAATACCCCTGCGCCCCGCGCCGATGTGTGGAACGTCAACAACGCCCACTGTTGTGCGAGTTATCAACTGCTCGCCGAAGCCGAGCCGGATCTGCTGGTGCGGGTGCTGAACCTGTTCGCGCTGCAGTTCCTCACGCCGCAGCAGGTCCACGTCGAACGGCTCGACGATCTGCTGTCGATCGACATCGTCATCGACGGGCTCAGCTGGCATCGCGCGCAGGTGATTGCGGAAAAACTTCGTAACCTGATCAGCGTCTGCTCGGTGAACCTGCAAAACGCTGACACGGCGTGGGCTGCGCCAGCCCAGGCGGCCGGCTGACAAATCCGGCAACGGCTTTGTCGGGTAGTGGCCCAACAGTCTGCGGGGCCACGACTATCCTTTGCGCACAGTCGTTCAAAAGGAGCCCGCATGTCCGTTCAACTCGCCACTCAGGACCGCTGGCTGGATCTCAACGATGTGTTGCGTGAACTGGTCGCCCAGGGCTTTATCAGCCAGGATTCGGCGGAGCAGGCGCTCAATGCCCGGCGGCGCCACGCGCCCCACGGCCAGCAGCATCCGCTGGAATTCATTGCCAGCCAGCAACTGGATGACCTCAGCCGTCCGGGCAAGCATCTGGATCTGGAAAGCCTGACCCTGTGGCTGGCGCAACAGGCCGGCCAGCCGTACATGCGCATCGACCCGTTGAAGATCAACGTCGCCGCCATCACCCCGCTGATGTCCTACGCCTTTGCCCAACGCCACAAGATTCTCGCGGTAGCGGTCGACCGCGACGCGGTGGTCGTGGCCAGCGCCCAGCCCTACGTCACCGGTTGGGAGGCTGACCTGACCCACGTGCTGAAGCTGCCGATCAAACGGGTCGTCGCCAACCCGGCGGATATCCAGCGCTTCAGCGTCGAGTTCTTCCGCCTCGCCAAATCGGTCAGCGGCGCCAGCAATGCCGACGCGCAGAGCGGCAACCTCGGCAACTTCGAACAACTGCTCAACCTCGGCGCCAGCGATCAGGAGCCGGACGCCAACGATGCGCACATCGTCAACATCGTCGACTGGCTGTTCCAGTACGCCTTCCAGCAGCGCGCCAGTGATATCCATATCGAACCGCGCCGCGAACAGGGCACCGTGCGTTTCCGCATTGATGGCGTGTTGCACAACATCTATCAATTTCCGCCGCAGGTGACCATGGCCATTGTTAGCCGCCTGAAAAGCCTCGGGCGGATGAACGTCGCCGAGAAGCGCAAACCCCAGGACGGCCGGGTCAAGACCAAGACCCCGGACGGTGGCGAGGTGGAGCTGCGGCTCTCAACGTTGCCCACCGCGTTTGGCGAAAAAATGGTCATGCGGATTTTTGACCCGGAAGTGCTGCTCAAGGACTTCGATCAGTTGGGCTTTTCCGCCGACGACCTGCGCCGCTGGCAGGACATGACCCGCCAGCCCAACGGCATCATTCTGGTCACCGGGCCAACCGGTTCGGGCAAGACCACCACGCTCTACACCACGCTGAAGAAACTGGCGACGCCGGAAATCAACCTCTGCACCATCGAAGACCCAATCGAAATGGTCGAGCCGGCGTTCAACCAGATGCAGGTCCAGCACAACATCGACCTGAGTTTCGCCGCCGGGGTACGCGCGCTGATGCGGCAAGACCCGGACATCATCATGATCGGCGAGATCCGCGATCTGGAAACCGCGGAAATGGCGATTCAGGCTGCACTCACCGGCCACCTGGTGCTGTCGACCCTGCACACCAACGATGCCCCCAGCGCGATCAGTCGGCTATTGGAACTCGGCGTGCCGCACTATCTGATCAAGGCTACGGTGCTCGGGGTCATGGCCCAGCGCCTGGTGCGCACGCTGTGCCCGCACTGCAAGGCGCCGCTGACGCTGCAAGAGGAAGACTGGCAAACCCTGACCCGGCCCTGGCAGGCGCCGCTGCCGGGCAATGCGCAACGCGCTATCGGTTGTCTGGAATGTCGCGACACCGGTTATCGCGGACGCGCCGGGGTCTACGAAATCATGCAACTGAGCGACAGCCTCAAGGCCTTCATCACCCCCGACGCCGACCTCACCGCGATCCGGCGGCAAGCCTTCAAGGAAGGCATGCGCAGCCTGCGCCTGTCGGGCGCACAAAAGGTTGCGGCGGGGCTGACCACCATTGAGGAGGTGCTGCGGGTAACACCGCAGAGCGAACAGAAATAACCGGCTACCAGTCGAGATCATCAATCTCGGCATTGGGCTTGATCCATAGCACCTGCCCATTTGGCACACGTTGCAGGATCGAGTAATTGGGCTTCAGGGTCTCACCGGTGCGCACATTTTTCGCGGTATACGTCTGGCTCGACGTCATGCGCAATGTTTGCGGCTTGCCCTGGGCTGCCCGAGTGCCTCGGGGGTACCGCCAATCACCCAGCGCCATTGGATTGCGCAGTTGACCACTCCAATGCAGAGGATTGCGTTGCTGATCGAGCTCCACGGTCGCGGTCATCAACTCAATGCCCTGAATCGAAACGGACTCCGATGCCTGCCAATAGCTGACACTGTATTCGTTGCCCTGCTTCTGCACTCGACTCTTGGCTGGCCAGGCCAAACCGGCGACTTTTGCACCGGCGACCAAAGTACAGCCGTCAAACTGCCAGAGGTCGGGGCGCAACCGGGTTTCTTCGCTGAAGTTCACGGTCAGCAACGTGTCGCGGGCACAGGGCCAGCCATCAATTATCTGGTCACCGACGAGGCGCATCTCTCCGCTCGTCAGGTAATACATCTGCAGTGAAGAAACCCGCGCGCCCATGAGGGTTTGCGGCGCAGGAAACCGGGCAGTGTCCAGACTCGCCAGGCCATGGATCTGCGGCTGACCGTTCGCGTCCAGTGGATCGATGGTCATTAGATGCAACCACGTGCCCGCAGGCAATTTGAGACCCTCGACCTGAACCTCGTGCTTCAGTCTTAAATTGCGGGCAAGAGTGTCTGCGATGCTGCTGGTGATCTGGTTGATGGTCACACCGACAACCGATAGACAAAGCAGCCCCAGAACACTCACTTTGCGTGGATGACGCAACAGTGCACGACGCCACGTCGGCACACACAGCATGATCACCAGCACCGTAAGCCCGATAAAGGCCGCCGTGCATACTGTCCACACCATCACGTACATCAGAGAAATAAAAGCCAAGGCAGCGTCCATGCATGAAAAACCGGGGTGCATGGTGCCAAACTACCCTGCGTACCTCCAGCTCATCAGCTCCATGACTGAGCAGTCATGGAACCGGATCGGGTAAATGACGATCCAACGCCTTAGATAACCCCCAGGAGTCACTCAATCATGCGTCTCAAACTTGCTGTCGCGACCCTTGCCTTGCTGTCCCTTCCCGTTGGTTCAGCGATGGCCGACGGCTTTTGGCGTAACGTCATTTCCTCCGGTGCCACCACCGGTTCGACCTACCTGACCTTCAAGGATCACAAGCTGATCGTCGCCGCGCAGGACGACGCCGGCAGCTTCGTTGCCAGCGACGGCGGTATCCGCGGGCCGTACCTGGAAGCGGCGATGCAGAAAGTCCGCGCCGACAACCCGGGCCTGCAGGCCACGGACATGGAACTGGCGAATGCGATTCTGGCGAAGAACGCGGTGGAATCCGAGTAAGCCTTGCGCCAAAAAAAATGCCGCTCGAGCGAGCGGCATTTTTTTGCCTGTCATTCCGAATTCACCACGCCACCCTGTGGGAGCGGGCTTGCTCGCGAAGGCGTCCTGCCAGAAAACATACATATGCCTGACCCAGCGCCTTCGCGAGCAAGCCCGCTCCCACAATGGGTCTGTGTGTTTCCTGAGGATCAGCGGTAATCGTCCACCGGGACGCAGGCACAAAACAGATTGCGATCCCCATAAACGTTATCCACCCGATTCACCGCCGGCCAATACTTGTGCGCCTTGGTATGCGCATCCGGGGTGATCCCCTGCTCGATGCTGTAAGGCCGCTCCCACACTCCGGTAACATCCGCCAAGGTATGCGGCGCGCGCTTGAGCGGGTTGTCTTCCGCCGGCCAATTGCCGTTCTGCACTTCGGTGATTTCCGCGCGGATGCTCAGCATCGCGCCGATGAAACGATCGAGTTCGGCCTTGGACTCGCTCTCGGTCGGCTCGACCATCAACGTCCCAGGCACCGGGAAGGACATGGTCGGCGCATGGAAGCCATAGTCCATCAAACGCTTGGCGACGTCCTCTTCGCTGATCCCGGTCTGCGCCTTCAACGGCCGCAGATCGAGAATGCACTCATGGGCCACCCGCCCGTTGCGCCCGGTGTACAGCACCGGAAATGCGCCGGATAAATGCTGCGCCAGATAATTCGCGGCGAGGATCGCCACTTCGCTGGCATCTGCCAACTGCGGCCCCATCATCGCGATGTACATCCAGCTGATCGGCAAAATGCTCGCACTGCCCCACGGCGCCGCGCTGACTGCGCCGTTCTGTGGCAACGGGCCGTCAATCGGCACCACCGGGTGATTGGCAACGAACGGCGCCAGATGCGCGCGAATGCCGATCGGCCCCATGCCCGGCCCGCCACCGCCGTGGGGGATGCAGAACGTCTTGTGCAGGTTCATGTGCGACACATCGGCGCCAATGTCCGCCGGCCGCGCCAGCCCGACCTGCGCATTGAGATTGGCGCCGTCCATGTACACCTGCCCGCCGTGCTGGTGGATAACTTCGCAGATCTCGCTGATGCCCTCCTCGTACACACCATGGGTCGACGGATAGGTCGCCATCAGACACGACAACTTGTCCCCCGCCGCGGCCGCCTTGGTTTTCAGGTCGTCCAGATCAACGTTGCCGGCCTCGTCGCACTCGACGATCACCACGCGCATTCCGGCCATCTGCGCCGAGGCCGGGTTGGTGCCGTGGGCCGAAGAAGGAATTAGGCAAATGTCCCGCGCGCCCTGCTGTCGGCTCTCGTGATATTTGCGAATCGCCAGCAGCCCGGCGTATTCGCCCTGAGCTCCGGAGTTGGGCTGCATGCAGATCGCATCGAACCCGGTGATCGCGCACAACCAGCGCTGCAGTTCTTCGATCATCAAGGTGTAACCGACCGCCTGCTCCCGAGGCGCAAACGGGTGCAGGTTGGCGAACTGCGGCCAGGTGATCGGGATCATCTCGCTGGTGGCGTTGAGTTTCATGGTGCAGGAGCCCAACGGGATCATCGACTGGTTGAGCGCCAGATCCTTGTTCTCCAGTTGCTTGAGGTAGCGCAGCATCTCGGTTTCGCTGTGATGCGCATTGAACACCGGATGACGCAGGTACGGCGTGTTGCGTTGCAGGTGCTCGGGAATCCCGGGAACCAGCTCTTCTGCATCAATTTCGTCGACGTTCAACCCATGATCGGCGCCCAATAGCACATCAAACAGTTTGGCCACCGTGTTTGCATCGCAAGTCTCGTCGAGGCTCAACCCCACTCGGCCACGGCCGAGAATCCGCAGGTTGATCTGCGCGGCCCTGGCGCTGTCGATGATCGCGGTCTGCGCGCCGCCCACCTCCAGCGTGAGGGTGTCGAAAAACTGCCCGTTGACCCGCTGGATGCCATGGCGCTCAAGGCCCGCCGCCAGAATGCAGGTCAAGCGGTGCACACGCTGGGCGATGCGCTTCAAGCCTTGCGGCCCGTGATACACCGCGTAGCAACTGGCGATGTTGGCCAGCAGCACCTGCGCGGTGCAGATGTTCGAATTGGCCTTCTCGCGGCGAATATGCTGCTCACGGGTTTGCAGGGCCATGCGCAACGCCACATTGCCTCGGGCGTCTTTCGACACGCCGATGATCCGCCCCGGAATCGCCCGTTTGTACTCTTCGCGGCTGGCAAAAAACGCCGCATGCGGGCCGCCGTAGCCCATCGGTACGCCAAAGCGCTGTGACGAACCGAACACCACATCCGCGCCCAGTTCACCCGGCGGCGTCAACAGCAACAGGCTCAGCAGATCGGTGGCGACACAGGCCAGCGCCTGCTGCGCGTGCAGCTGATCAATGACCGGGCGCAGATCACGGATCTCGCCGTGGGTGTCGGGATACTGCAGCAACGCGCCGAACACCTGATGCTGGCTGAGGTTATCCACAGCGTCGATGATCAGTTCAAAGCCGAAGCCTTCGGCGCGGGTCTGCACCACGGAAATGGTCTGCGGATGACAGTTTTCATCAACGAAAAACAGATTGCTCTTCGACTTCGCCACACGCTTGGCCAGGGCCATGGCTTCCGCGGCGGCCGTGGCTTCGTCGAGCAACGAGGCGTTGGCCAGTTCAAGTCCGGTGAGGTCGATGGTCAGTTGCTGAAAATTCAGCAGCGCTTCGAGACGGCCCTGGGCGATCTCCGGTTGATACGGGGTGTACGCGGTGTACCAGCCGGGATTTTCCAGCACGTTACGCAAGATGACGGTTGGCGTCAGCGTGCCGTGGTAACCCATGCCGATCAGGCTGGTCCAGACCTGGTTCTGCTCGGCGTAACCGCGCAGCTTGGCCAGCGCCGCCTGCTCGTCGAGGGCCGGCGGCAAATCCAGCGCCCGATTCAGACGAATGCCCGGCGGCACCGTCTGCTCGATCAGTTCGACCCGGCTGCCGAGGCCGAGGCTGTCGAGCATTGCCTGTTGTTCGGCGGCGTCGGGCCCCAAATGGCGACGCAGGAAGGCTTCGGGGTCGCGTAACTGGCTCAAGGATGGCAACTGGGACATGACGGGCTCTCTCTTGGCTGGCGCTCGGCGTCAATGCAACACGGTCAAACCAGCATAGCAGCCGATACCGACGCGCACGGCTTGGCGGCAGAGGGGGTTCCGGGGCATGCTGTAGCGCCTGCATCAGGCGTCCAACTTTCGGATGATCGAATCCTCATGAGCCAACTGCCGTTCCTGCCGTTTTCCAAACCTGTCATTGATGAAGCCACGATTGCCGCCGTCGGCGATGTGCTGCGCTCCGGCTGGATCACCAGCGGGCCGAAGGTCCAGGCCTTTGAAGCACAACTGTCGGAATACTTCGGCGGGCGCCCGGTGCGCACCTTCAACTCCGGCACCTGCACCATGGAAATCGCCTTGCGCATCGCCGGCATCGGCCCGGGTGACGAAGTGATCACCACGCCGATTTCCTGGGTCGCCACCGCCAACGTGATCCTCGAAGTCGGCGCCACACCAGTGTTTGCCGACATCGATCCGGTGACCCGCAACATCGATCTGGACCAGTTGGAAGCGGCCATCACCCCGCGCACCAAAGCGGTGATTCCGGTGTACCTCGCCGGCCTGCCGGTGGACATGGAACGCTTGTACGCCATCGCCCGCAAACACAACTTGCGCATTGTCGAAGACGCCGCTCAGGCCCTGGGTTCGAGCTGGAACGGTCAGCGCATCGGCGCCACCGGCGATTTCGTCTCGTTCAGTTTCCAGGCGAACAAGAACGTCACCTGCTCCGAGGGCGGCTGTCTGGTGCTGAACACCCCGGAAGAAGCACGGCTGGCGGAGAAGTACCGCCTGCAAGGCGTGACCCGCAACGGCTTCGACGGTCTGGACGTCGACGTGCTGGGCGGCAAGTTCAACATGACCGACGTCGCCGCCACCATCGGCCTGGGTCAATTCGCCCATATCGAGGCGCTGACCGCCCATCGTCAGGAACTGGCCCGGCACTACTTCAAATGTTTTGGCGATGACTTTGAAGCGACCTATGGCGCGCAACTGCCGCCAGCGGACTTCACCCAGAGCAACTGGCACCTGTTCCAGCTGGTCCTGCCGGAACGCAAGGACGGCTTGCCGGCCCGCGCCACGTTCATGGAGCAGATGCAGGCCAAAGGTATCGGCATCGGCTATCACTATCCGCCGATCCACTTGCTGAGCCTGTATCGCGAGCGCGGGTTCAAGGAAGGCATGTTGCCAGTTGCCGAGCGCGTTGGACGCTTGATCGTGTCGTTGCCGATGTTCACCACCATGACCAAGGACGACGTCGAGCGTTCGGTGGCGGCAGTGAAAGCGGTATTGCGCGACGCCTGATCGACGCCCACAAAAAAGCCCCGAGAGATCGGGGCTTTTGCAGTATCACAGTCTGCTTATTCGCCGATGGAATCCTTGTAGGCAGCAGCGTCCAGCAGCTTGTCCAGCTCGGCCTTGTCGCTTGGCTTGAGCTTAAAGATCCATGCAGCGTACGGATCGTTGTTCAGTTCTTCCGGCGAGTCAGCCAGCGTTTCGTTGACCGCGATCACTTCACCGCCGACCGGGGAGTAGATGTCGGAAGCGGCCTTCACCGACTCGACAACACCGGCAGCCTCACCGGCAGCAAATACCTTGCCGACTTCGGCCAGTTCAACGAACACCACATCGCCCAGCGCTTCCTGCGCGTGATCGCTGATGCCCACGGTAACGGTGCCGTCGGCTTCCAGACGCGCCCACTCATGACTTTCGGCAAAACGCAGTTCAGCGGGGATATTGCTCATGCTCGGTGTCCTCAAGAAATTGTCAGCGGTCAGGCCCGCCGGGAAAGGTTAGATCAAGGTTTTGCCATGGCGCACGAAGGTCGGTTTGACCACTCGTACCGGATACCACTTGCCACGGATTTCCACTTCGGCGCGGTCGGCTGTGGCCATCGGTACACGCGCCAGGGCAATCGATTTGCTTAGCGTAGGAGAGAAACTACCACTGGTGATCTCTCCTTCGCCAACATCGGCGATACGAACCACTTGATGGGCGCGCAAAACACCCCGCTCCTCAAGCACCAGCCCCACCAGTTTGTGGGCAACACCGGCAGCTTTTTCCGCTTCCAGCGCAGCACGGCCGATGAACTGTCGCGAGGCCGGTTCCCAAGCAATGCTCCAGGCCATATTGGACGCCAGCGGCGAGACATCTTGATGAATGTCCTGGCCGTAGAGGTTCATCCCGGCCTCGACCCGCAGCGTGTCGCGGGCACCGAGACCGATGGGAGAAATGCCGGCGCCGACCAGATCGTTGAAGAAGCCCGGTGCCTGCTCGGCCGGCAAGGCTATTTCCAGCCCGTCTTCACCGGTGTAACCGGTGCGCGCAATGAACCAGTCGCCATCGACTTCGGCTTCGAACGGTTTGAGGTGCTGGATCAGTGCGGCGCGGGACTGGGTCACCAGTTCGGCAATCTTGTGCCGGGCCTGCGGGCCTTGAATGGCGAGCATCGCCAGTTCCTGGCGTTCGTGCAGTTGCACCTCGTAACCGGCGACATGCGCCTGCATCCACGCCAGATCCTGGTCGCGGGTGGAGGCGTTGAACACCAGGCGATAACGGTCTTCGAGGCGATAGACAATCATGTCGTCGACGATGCCGCCACGCTCGTTGAGCATGGTGCTGTAGAGCGCACGGCCGGGGCGGTGCAGGCGTTCGACGTCATTGGCCAGCAAATGCTGCAGCCAGGCCTTGGCCTGGGGGCCATCAACGTCGATCACGGTCATATGGGAAACATCGAACACCCCGCAATCGCGGCGCACCTCGTGGTGTTCCTCGACCTGCGAGCCGTAATGCAGTGGCATGTCCCAACCGCCAAAATCGACCATCTTCGCGCCGAGGGCAAGATGCAGGTCATACAGAGGCGTACGCTGTCCCATGGGTTTCTCCTTCCGGGCGTGGCGAAGGTGCGGACAGCCGCTGTACGGGGTGAAAGCCACGAAATAGAAGGCTTTCAGCCGATTTCAGCGAACGGGTCTATCAGACGAACCGCACCGAATGCCGCGCATTGTAGCCGCATGATTCAGGACTCACTACTAAGTGTTTCGGTGCGCCGAGCGGCGGATCAGGCCGATGACCGGCAATAAACCAACCAACACCAGGGTCAGCGCCGGCAGCGATGCACGCGCCCACTCGCCCTCGCTGGTCATTTCAAAGATCCGCACGGCCAGCGTGTCCCAGCCAAACGGGCGCATCAGCAGGGTGGCGGGCATTTCCTTGAGCACATCGACAAACACCAGCAACGCCGCGCTCAGCGTGCCGGGCAGCAACAACGGAAGATACACTTTGAAAAACAGTCGCGGCCCACTGACACCCAGACTACGTGCCGCTTCGGGCAATGAAGGCCGTATACGCGCCAGACTGTTTTCCAGCGGCCCGTAGGCCACCGCGATAAAGCGCACCAGATAGGCCATCAGCAACGCCGCCAGACTGCCCAGCAGCAGCGGCTTGCCGGCGCCGCCGAGCCAGCCCGACAGCGGAATCACCAATGCGCGGTCGAGATAACTGAACGCCAGCATGATCGACACTGCCAGCACCGAACCCGGCAGCGCATAACCGAGATTGGCCAGACTGACTCCGGAACGGATCGCCCGGGTCGGCGCCAGACGTCGGGCAAACGCCAGCAACAGCGCGACGCTGACGGTGATCAACGCCGCCATAGCGCCCAGATACAGGGTGTGCAGGATCAGCCCGGCGTAACGCTCATCCAGATCGAAGCGCCCGCGCTGCCAGAACCACACCAGCAGTTGCAGCAGCGGAATCACGAACGCGCAGGCAAACACCACCAGACACCAACCGGTCGCCGCGAACGCTTTGAGTCCGCGCAGCTGATACAGCGCCTTGACTCGTGGTCGCTCGTTGCTCGCCCGGTTGGCGCCGCGCGCGCGTCGCTCGCCGTAGAGCACCAGCATCACCACCAGCAGCAACAGACTGGCCAGTTGCGCCGCGCTCGGCAGGCTGAAGAAGCCGTACCAGGTCTTGTAGATGGCGGTGGTGAAGGTGTCGAAGTTGAACACCGACACCGCGCCGAAATCCGCCAACGTCTCCATCAGCGCCAGTGCGACACCGGCGCCAATCGCCGGACGCGCCATCGGCAACGCCACCCGCCAGAACGCCTGCCAGGGCGACTGACCGAGTACCCGCGCTGCTTCCATCAGGCCTTTGCCCTGCGCGAGAAACGCGGTGCGCGCCAGCAGGTAAACGTAGGGATAAAACACCAGCACCAGCACCACGATCACCCCGCCGGTGGAGCGTACCCGTGGCAGGCGCAAGCCGCTGCCGAACCACTCACGCAGCAGCGTTTGCACCGGGCCGGCGAAATCCAGCAGGCCAACGAAGACGAACGCCAGCACGTAGGCGGGGATGGCGAACGGCAGCATCAGCGCCCAGTCGAGCCAGCGCCGTCCGGGGAATTCACAGAGGCTGGTGAGCCACGCCAGACTGACACCGAGCAGCGTCACGCCGACACCGACGCCAAGCACCAGCATCAACGTGTTGCCCAGCAGGCGCGGCATCTGGGTTTCCCACAGGTGCGACCAGATTTGCTGATCGATGGTCTGCCACGACAGCAGCAGAACACTCAGGGGTAGCAGCACCAGCGCGGCAATGGCGAGGACGATGGGATACCAGCGGCGTTGGGCGGGGTGGGCCAAGGGGGTTCTCTAATAAATCGTGGGTCGGCGCAAGAGTAATGCCAGCCCCAATTGTGGCGAGGGGATTTATCCCCGATCGGATGCGCAGCATTCGTAAAAACTACGCCCGCGGTGTATCAGTACGCTTTGATTAAGGGCATTGGGGGTGCTTCGCACCCCATCGGGGATAAATCCCCTCGCCACAGGATATAACCAGGTTTTAGTTCCAGCCCGCGCGATCCATCATGCGGATCGCTTCCGCCTGACGCTTGCCCGCCACTTCCACCGGCAAGGTATCAGCGACGAACTGACCCCACGCCGCCACTTCCTCCGAAGGTTTCACCGCCGGGTTGGCCGGGAATTCCTGGTTCACGTCAGCGAAGATCTTCTGCGCCTCAGGCGTGGTCATCCACTCCACCAGCGCCTTGGCTGCTTCCGGGTGCGGCGCATGCTTGGTCAGGCCGATGCCCGACAGGTTCACGTGTACGCCGCGGTCGGCCTGATTCGGCCAGAACAGTTTCACCGGCAGGTCCGGCTTCTGCTTGTGCAGGCGACCGTAGTAGTAGGTGTTGACGATGCCGACGTCGCACTGGCCGGCATTGATCGCCTCCAGCACCGCGACGTCGTCGGAGAACACATCGGTGGACAGGTTGTTGACCCAGCCCTTGAGGATCTTTTCGGTCTTCTCGGCGCCGTGCACTTCGATCATGGTCGCGGTCAGCGACTGGTTGTAGACCTTCTTCGCCGTGCGCAGGCACAGGCGCCCTTCCCAATTCTTGTCGGCCAGCGCTTCGTAAGTGGTCAACTCGCCCGGTTTCACCCGTTCGGTGGAATAGGCGATGGTCCGCGCGCGCAGGCTCAGACCGGTCCAGGCATGCGTGGATGAGCGGTATTGCGCAGGAATGTTGCTGTCGATGGTTTTCGAGGTGAACGGCTGCAGGATGCCCATCTGCTCGGCCTGCCAGAGGTTGCCGGCGTCGACGGTGAGCAGCAGGTCGGCAGTGGCGTTTTCGCCTTCGGCCTTGATGCGCTGCATCAGCGGCGCTTCCTTGTCGGTGATGAACTTGATCTTCACCCCGGTTTTCGCGGTATAGGCGTCGAACACCGGTTTGATCAGCTCATCGATACGCGAGGAGTAGACCACCACCTCGTCGGCAGCCTGGGCGGTGGCGCTGCCGATCAGGGTCAGGGCCAGTGCGGTCAGAAGACGCTTGGGTGCCAACATGGGAGTGGTCTCTCGGTCGGAAAATGTGGGCCAAATGATAAGGACTCACATTTACCAGCTCAATCGAACACTTGAGCAAGGAGTTACCAGATGTTGCATGAATTCCAAATTGCTGGCTTCTGTGGCGAGGGAGCTTGCTCCCCGCTGGAGGCCGAAGGACTCCCAATGCTGCCAAAATGGCTTTTGGGGCCGCTTCGCAGCCCAGCGGGAGCAAGCTCCCTCGCCACAAAAAAATAATTGCCTTCAGGGTTTGGCCAGCGCTGGGAGGTCGCCGGTCAACCCCAGCGCCTCACGCACAAACAACGCCTTGGCCTCCGGCATCTGCTCCACCAGCTTCAACCCGGCGTTGCGCAACCAGCGCAGCGGCAATGGGTCGGCCTGGAACAGACGCTCGAAGCCCTCCATCGCCGCCATCAACGCCAGGTTATGCGGCATGCGCCGGCGTTCGTAGCGGCTCAGCACTTTCACATCGGCCAGACGCTCGCCACGTTCGGCGGCCTGCAACAGCACTTCAGCCAGCACCGCCGCATCGAGGAAACCAAGGTTCACACCCTGCCCGGCCAACGGGTGAATGGTGTGCGCCGCGTCGCCGATCAGTGCCAGGCCTTCGGCCACGTAACGTTTGGCGTGGCGTTGACGCAACGGCACGCACAGGCGCGGATCAGCGCTGATCACCTCGCCCAGGCAGCCTTCGAACGCCCGCTCCAGTTCACGGCAGAACGCGGTTTCATCCAGCGCCATCAGGCGTTCGGCTTCACTCGGGGTGGTCGACCAGACGATCGAGCACCAGTCCTGCTGCCCGTCGCGCTCCAGCGGCAGAAACGCCAGCGGCCCGTGATCGGTGAAGCGCTGCCACGCGGTCATCCGGTGTGGCTTGCTGCTGCGCACACTGGTGACGATGGCGTGGTGCAAGTAATCCCACTCGCGGGTGGCGACGCCGGTCAGGCGGCGCACCGCCGAATTGGCGCCGTCCGCGGCAATCACCAGCGGCGCACGCAACTGGCGACCATCGGCCAGGGTCAGCAGCCATTCGTCGCCGGAGCGGCGCATCTGCTCCAGCCGTGCGTTGGCCAGCATGCCCAGATCGCAATCGTGCAAACGATCGAGCAAGGCATCCTGCACCACGCGGTTTTCGACGATATGACCGAGCACTTCGGCATGCACACTGCTCGCCGAGAAATGAATCTGCCCGGTGCCGCTGCCGTCCCACACGTGCATGTCGGTGTACGGGCTGCTGCGACGCTGGGCGATGCCGTCCCAGACGCCGAGGCGTTCGAGAATCCGCTGGCTGGCCGCCGACAGCGCGCTGACCCGCGGCTCGAACGGCGCGTCGGCATCGAACGGTTTGACGCTCAGCGGGCTGCCGTCGAGCAGCAGCACTTCCAGGCCGCTGTCCTGCAACGCCAACGCAAGGGCGCTGCCGACCATTCCGGCTCCGACAATCAGCAGATCTGCGCGCATTTCCATGCTTTAAGCCTGTCTCGCTTGCGGCTTGAGCCGCACGTAAAGGGTTTTTCCGACTCGCGCCACGAGGTTGCCGGCGCCGTCATGAATGTCGACCTGCAACTGCGGCAGGTATTTCTCGCCACTGGCGGTCTGCCGGCGGATCTCGTCGAGCAGGGTGTCGTCGATGTTGAACCGGGCAAACACCGGGCCCTTGCCGGGGGCGATGAAATCGATGTCGGCCGCTTTGTCCCAGACGATGTAACGCGGCCCGAGGTTCTCCATCAGCATCAGCATGTAGAACGGATCGACCATCGAGTACAGGCTGCCGCCAAACTGGGTGCCGACGTAGTTGCGGTTGTACCAGCCCAGCCCCATCGACACCTGAACGTCGCGAAAATCATCGCTGATGTGCCGCACCCGCACCCCGGAGCCGAGGTACGGTGGGTAGAAGGTCATCACCCAGCGCATCAAGCGCGCCTTGCCGAACGAACGGCTCAACCACTCAAGCATCCGGCCGCGTCCCCAGCCCCATGGCCTGACGGGCGAACCAGCGTTTGGCCGGCGGCAGCAGATCGAGGCCGAGCAGGCCGATGTTGCGCCCCAGCGAGACCAGCGGCTGGGTGCTGCCGAACAGTCGGGTGACTTGATCAGAGAAGCCCACGGTAAGCTCCTGGTCCAGGCGCTGCCGCTCGCGGTACGCCTGCAATGTAGGGAAGTCGCCCAGCGGTTTGTCGCTGGCAAGCAGTGCGGCGGCCAGCGCATCGGCGTCGCGTAGCGACAGGTTGAAGCCCTGTCCGGCAATCGGGTGCAGGCTGTGCGCGGCATTGCCCAGCACGGCCAGATGCGAGCGCACCTGCTCCTCGGCCTCGACCAGCGACAACGGATACAGATGCCGCGCACCGACCTGTTTCAAGGTGCCGAGGCGGTAGCCGAACACGCCTTGCAGTTCACTGAGGAAATCGCGTTCGCTCAAATCGGCCAGGCGTTGCGCGTCCATGCCCAGACGGGTCCAGACCAGCGCGCAACGGTTGTCCGGCAGCGGCAGCAAGGCCATCGGCCCTTCGTCGGTGAAACGCTCGAAGGCCATGCCGTTGTGCGCTTCGCTCGGGGTGATGTTGGCGATCAGTGCGCTCTGGTTGTACGGACGCTTGCGCACGTTGATGCCCAGTTGCTCGCGCAGACCGGAACGGCCGCCATCGGCGAGCACCGCCAGATCGCACTCAACGGTTGTTTCATCGTTGAGGGTCAGGCGATAGCCGTCGGGCAGCGGCTCCATGCGCGTGACTTCCGCCGGGCAGCGCCAACTGATCACGTCTTTATCCAGATGCTGCCACAGGCATTGGCCGAGCCAGGCGTTTTCCACCACGTAGCCCAAGGCCGGCACGCCCTCTTCCATCGCCGACAGACGAGCGGTGGAAAAGCGACCACGGTCGGAGACGTGAATCTGTTTGATCGGCTCGGCGCGGCGGGAAATGTCCTGCCACACGCCCAGCCGCTGATAGATCTGCCGCGAACCGAAGGACAGCGCCGACGAACGTGCGTCGTAGCTCGGCTGCCAGCTGTCGCCGGGGGCGAACGGTTCGATCAGGACGATTTTCCAGCCACGCGCCTTGGCCCCGGCCTGCAAGGCCAGCGCCAGGCTGGCGCCGACCAGGCCGCCACCGATGATTGCCAGATTGACTCGACTCATGCCGCGTGTGTCCGTGCTTGCGCCATCAGCGCTTCGATTTCGGCGACGGTTTTCGGTACGCCGCTGGTCAATATTTCACAACCGGTCTTGGTCACTACCACGTCATCCTCGATGCGCACGCCAATGCCGCGCCATTTCTTCGCTACGTTCTGGTTGTCCGGGGCAATGTAGATGCCCGGCTCGACGGTCAGCGCCATGCCGACCTCCAGCACCCGCCATTCGCCGCCGACCTTGTATTCGCCGACGTCGTGCACATCCATGCCCAGCCAATGGCCGGCACGGTGCATGTAAAACGCTTTATAGGCTTCGGTCGCGATCAACTCATCGACCTCGCCTTGCAGGATTCCGAGCTTGACCAGTCCTGCGGTAATGACCCGCACCGTGGCTTCGTGCGCCTGATTCCAGTTTTTGTTCGGGGCGATTTCAGCGAATGCGGCTTCCTGCGAGGCCAGCACCAGTTCGTAAATCGCTTTCTGCTCGGGTGAAAACTTGCCGTTGACCGGCCAGGTGCGGGTGATGTCGCTGGCGTAGCAGTCGATCTCGCAACCGGCGTCGATCAACACCAGATCGCCGTCCTTGAGCAGCGCGTCATTCTGCTGGTAATGCAGGATGCAGCTGTTGCGCCCAGCAGCGACGATCGAACCGTAGGCCGGCATCTTCGCCCCGCCCTTGCGGAATTCGTAATCGAGTTCGGCTTCCAGGCTGTACTCGTAAAGCCCGGGCCGGCTGGCCTGCATCGCGCGGATATGCGCCTGAGCGGAAATCCGCGCGGCTTCGCGCATCACCTTCACTTCTGCCGCCGATTTATACAGGCGCATGTCGTGCAACAGGTGATCCAGGGCAACGAATTCGTTCGGTGGCTGGGCGCCGAGGTGCGCCTTGGAGCGGATCACGTTGATCCAGTCCATCAGGTGCCGATCGAATTCCGGGTTGCTGCCCATTGCCGAATACACCCGGTCGCGGCCTTCGATCAGGCCCGGGAGGATGTCGTCAATGTCGGTAATCGGGAACGCGTCGTCGGCGCCGTAATCACGGATCGCGCCTTCCTGGCCGGCGCGCAGGCCGTCCCATAACTCGCGTTCGGCATTGCGTTCACGGCAGAACAGCACGTACTCGCCGTGCTCGCGGCCGGGCATCAGGACGATGACCGCCTGTGGCTCGGGGAATCCGCTGAGGTACTGGAAGTCGCTGTCCTGGCGGTAGACGTGCTCGACGTCGCGGTTGCGGATCGCGACCGCGGCGGCGGGCAGGATCGCGATGCTGTTGGGTTCCATCTGCGCCATCAGGGCCTTGCGGCGACGGCTGTATTCCGCTTTGGGGATATGGGTCATGAGCAGATGGCTTTCCCTGGCACGCGATTAATGCAGCGACGGCTTGGCGGCTGGCGGCACGTCGGCTTTCCTGGTTTCCGAGAACAGCAGCAGCGGCGCGACGCGCAGGTATTCCATGACTTCCATGTAGTCGCTTTCGCCGTCTTCGGATTCTTCCAGAGCGTCTTGCACCTGGGAGATCGCCGCGAGATCCTGCAGCACTTCGGTGGCTTCGGTGCTGAGCATGCTGCTGTCGCGGCAGTTCAGGCCGAAACCGCTGAGGAAGCCCTGGCACCATTGGCCCAGTGCGGCGGCGCGGTCGGCCAGCGGTGCGTCATCGGTTGGCAGCAGCAGAACGACGGTGACGTCGCTGCCGGTCAACTCACCCTTGACCATCTCTTGCAGGCCGATCAGGGCGTTGCGGACGTTGTCCTGTGGCTCGGTTTCCAGAAGTTCGGCGGCATCGATCAGCCACTCGTCGGCGTTGAAGCCGGCACCGGCGCAGCTGCGGCCGAGCAGCAGGCCGTGCAGTTCGGCAGGCGAGACGTTGTGGCCGCTGGCAGTCAGCAGGGTGGCAAAGGCTTGGTACGGGGAATTCGCAATGGTCATGGGCAGCTAGGCGCCAGACGGCGCTATGTCTAGAATGAAGGCCTTGTATCCTACATCGACAGACTCGCCAAGACTATTAAAGGCTGTCCGCCAGCCAGGCGCCTGCCGCCCATCAGATGAATTCAGTGGACACAATGGAAGACACCGACCTGCAAGCGCTGATGGCCAGACTCGAAAAGCTGATTACCCGAGTCGAGCAACTAAAGAGTCAAAACGCACTCTTACTAGCTCAGGAAAAGACCTGGCGCGAGGAACGCGCTCACCTCATTGAAAAAAACGAAATCGCCCGGCGTAAGGTCGAATCGATGATTTCGCGCCTCAAGGCCCTGGAGCAAGACTCATGAGTTCAAGCAATAGCGTTACCGTGCAGATCCTCGACAAAGAATATTCGATCATCTGCCCCCAGGAAGAACGCAGCAATCTGGTCAGCGCCGCCCGCTACCTGGACGGCAAGATGCGCGAGATCCGCAGCAGCGGCAAAGTCATCGGCGCCGACCGTATTGCGGTGATGGCCGCGCTGAACATCACCCACGACCTCTTGCACAAAGAAGAGCGCCCGGACGTCCAGGCCAGCGGCTCGACCCGTGAACAGGTGCGCGACTTGCTCGATCGTGTCGATCTGGTGCTGGCCGACGATCCGGACATCAGCAAGGGCTGATTCGCCAGGCCGCTTGAGGTATACTCGCCGCACTCCCTGGGGTGCTTGCCAGTTGACGATGTCCCTGAGCCGATTCGCACTACCCTGGAAGTTGCACGTTGGGCTGGTGTGCATGTCCGCCAGACGGAAAGCCTTAAAGTCTACTGCATCTTCCACCTTGAACTTTCGGGTTCAAGGGCTAAGTTGACAGCGGTTCATCCGGGGAGCCTGATTCGAATCCGATGCCGGTTTTTGCCGGCATCGGATTTTTTATGCGTGCGTTTTCGCCCTCACCTGCCGAAGCCGAACCATGACCGAACCTGCGCTGCTGCCCCGCCCGCAACTCCGCCGCCTGCTGCGCAAGGCGCGCCGTGCACTGACTCCCGGTGAACAACGGCAGGCCGCCAAAGGCTTGTTCCGGCAACTGGCGCAAGACCCGCACTTTCGCCGGGCCAGACACATCTCGCTGTATCTGCCCACCGATGGCGAAATCGATCCACGCCTGCTGCTGCGCGAAGCCCAGCGCCGCGGCAAGGCCACCTACCTGCCGGTGCTCAGCGCCTGGCCGCGAACCAAAATGGTGTTCCAGCGGATTCGCCCCGGCGAAAAGCTCAAGCCCAACCGCTTCCGCATTCTCGAACCACGAGCCAATCTGGCCCATCAGCGCAAGATCTGGACCCTGGATCTGGTGTTGTTGCCACTGGTGGGGTTTGACGATGCTGGCGGACGCCTGGGGATGGGTGGCGGTTTCTACGACCGCAGTCTGGCGTACCTGGCCCGGCGCAAAAACTGGCGCAAGCCGACGTTGCTGGGCCTGGCCCATGAATGTCAGAAGGTCGAACGCCTGGCGCAGGCCAGCTGGGATGTACCGTTGCAGGGCACGGTCACCGATAAGGCGTGGTATTTCGCGGGATAGACGCCGCGCAGATCAGCGGCGTCGGGAAGGCAGTTTCAGCGCTTGAAGGCGGTCGACTGTTGGACCTGTTGCGCGACTTCAACCGGAGCATCGGTCTTGCTCGTCCATAGACTTTGCGCGTAACCGGTGGTCACGACGCCAAGGCCGAACAAAATAACCAAAGTCCATAGCAAATCCGGTTTGCGTTTCATCGATTGCCCCCCTCAAGGCACATCATCACGATGACAGCAGCGGTTTCCATTCGTAGGCCGTGCAGCAGCGTCAAGCTTTAAAGGCCGGCATTTTGCGACAACGTGAACCTCGGCGCAAACGCTGACGTCAACCGACCGTCGGTTTGTCATAAAATTGCCCGACAACCTGCCCAATGACCGCTTGAGGAGCAAAAGACATGGCCTATTGGCTGATGAAATCCGAGCCCGACGAACTCTCGATCAAAGATCTGGAGAAACTCGGCAAAGCGCGCTGGGACGGGGTTCGCAACTATCAGGCGCGCAATTTCCTGCGGGCGATGGCGGTCGGCGATGAGTTCTTTTTCTACCACTCCAGCTGCCCGGAGCCGGGTATCGCCGGAATCGGCAAAATAATCGAGGCGGCGTACCCGGATCCCACCGCACTGGAACCCGAGAGCCATTACTTCGACCCGAAGGCCACACCCGATAAAAACGCCTGGACTGCGATTGATGTTGCACATGTCGAGACGTTTGCCCGGGTGCTGAAGCTCGATTATCTGAAACAGCAGACCGCCCTGGCTGAAATGCCGTTGGTGCAAAAAGGCAGTCGTCTATCGGTCATGCCGGTGACAGCCGAACAGTGGGCCGCCGTGCTCGGCTTGCGCTGAGAACTTGCCGGTCACGGTTTTTACCGACAAAAGGGGCTAGGCTTGACGCTCATTTGACTGACATCAAGCGAACGGAACGCTTGAACAGTCAGACTGCAAGCCACTGCCGCAGGATGCCCCCATGTCGACGCACAGCCGTTCTTCACTTCTATACGCCGGTTCGCTCCTGGTGTTACTCGCCGCCGCTGGCGGATTGGGTTACTGGATGTCCATCAGCAGCCGCTTGGTCGAAGGGCTGTCGATGGGCAACGGTAGGCTGGAAGCCACCGAAGTGCAGATCGCCAGCAAGACTCCCGGGCGCCTCGCCGAGGTGCTTGTGGATGAAGGCGACAAAGTCAGTAAAGGGCAACTGCTGGCGCGCATGGACACTCGAACCCTCGAAGCCCAGCGCAATCAGGCCGAAGCCGAAGTGTTGCGCGCCCGGGAAAATCTCAACGCCGCTCAGGCCAACGTGCAATTGCGCCAGAGTGAGCTGTTGCTGGCCCAGCAAGAGCTCGGGCGTTCGCAATCACTGTTCAAGCACGGTTATGTCAGCGCGCAAATCATCGATCAACTGCAGTCACGTCTTGGCACCGGTAATGCCGCCGTTGTCGCCGCCCGGGCCCAGGTGTCTGCTGTCAGTGCGGCGATTGGCGCGGCACAGGCTCAAGTCGCGCAGTTGACCAGCGAAATTGACGACAGCAGTCTGCGCGCGCCGATTGATGGCGTGATCCAGCTGCGCATGGCCGAGCCCGGCGAAGTGCTGGGGGCCGGGGGCCGGGTCTTGCTGCTGATCGATCCCAACGACCAGTACATGAACCTCTATCTGTCAGCCGCGGTGGCCGGACGCCTGGCGGTGGGCGACGAGGCGCGAGTGCTGCTCGATGCCTTGCCCGATAAACCGCTGCCGGCAAAAATCAGTTTCGTCGCGGCCAAATCGCAGTTCACCCCCAAAGAGGTCGAGACCCGGGACGAGCGGCAAAAACTGGTGTTCCGCGTCAAGCTGCGCCTCGTCCAGCCCAGCGCCGTGCCGCAGGCCAAACCCGGTATGCCCGGCGCCGGCTACGTGCGGATCGCGCCCGTCGAATGGCCGGCCAATCTGCAATGAGCGGCCTTGCGGTTCAAGCGAACGGTATCGCCCACCGCTACGGCAAACAGCAAGCGCTGAGCGACATTGCCTTCAGCCTGCCCACCGGCACCCGCTGCGGGCTGATCGGCCCCGATGGTGCGGGCAAGTCCAGCCTGCTGGGATTGATTGCCGGCGTGAAGACCTTACAGCAAGGGCAACTGGAGGTGCTCGGTGGCGCGATCGAGGATCGCCGGCATCGCGACACACTCTATGCGCGCATCGCCTTCATGCCGCAGGGGCTGGGCGGCAACTTGTACCCCGAGCTGTCGATCCGCGAAAACATCCAGTTCTTTTCGACGTTGTTCGGCCTGTCCAAGGCTGAAAGCGAGCAACGCATGCATAGCCTGCTGCTCGCCACGGATCTGCTGAAGTTCGCCGAGCGCCCCGCCGGCAAGTTGTCCGGCGGCATGAAGCAGAAACTCGGGCTGTGCTGCGCGCTGATCCATGAACCGGATCTGCTGATCCTCGATGAGCCTACCACCGGCGTCGACCCGCTCTCGCGCCGGCGCTTCTGGGAGTTGGTCGACGATGTGCGACGCCAGCGCCCGCAACTGACGCTGCTGGTTGCCACGGCCTATATGGAAGAAGCCGAGCAGTTCGAGCATTGCCTGATGCTCGACGCCGGCAAGTTGATCGCCACCGGCCTGAGTCGTGAGCTGGCGACCGTCACCTCCAGCGGCAAGCTCGACGACGCCTTCACTCATTTTCAGGGTGACAGCCATCACGACGCTCAACCGCTGGTGATTCCACCGCGCACCGGCAACAGCAGCGACATCGCCATCGAAGCCCACGACCTGACGCTGCGCTTCGGCGATTTCACCGCTGTGGATCACGTCAGTTTTGCCATTGGCCGTGGTGAAATTTTCGGCTTTCTTGGCTCCAACGGCTGCGGCAAGACCACCACCATGAAAGTCCTGACCGGGTTGATGCCGGCCAGCGAAGGCAGTGCAACGCTGCTCGGCAACCCGGTGAACGCCAAGGATCTGGCCACGCGCAAGCGGGTCGGCTTCATGTCGCAGAGTTTTTCACTGTATGGCGAACTGAGTGTGCGGCAGAACCTCGAGCTGCACGCGCGGCTGTTCGATCTGCCAAAAACCGAGAGTGCACAACGCATCGAGTCATTGATTCAGCGCTTCAATCTGCTTGCGGTCGCCGACCAGCCTTCCGGGGCGTTGCCATTGGGACTGCGCCAACGTCTGTCATTGGCGGTGGCGGTGCTGCACCGCCCGGAAGTGCTGATCCTCGATG
Organism: Pseudomonas sp. MWU12-2020; assembly: GCF_023100605.1. Taxonomy (NCBI): domain Bacteria; kingdom Pseudomonadati; phylum Pseudomonadota; class Gammaproteobacteria; order Pseudomonadales; family Pseudomonadaceae; genus Pseudomonas; species Pseudomonas sp. MWU12-2020. The sequence goes on along the minus strand of NZ_JALMEX010000004.1, from coordinate 248,076 downwards.
AGCCGACTTCCGGCGTCGATCCGGCGGCTCGCGATGACTTCTGGCGACTGTTGATCGAGTTGTCCCGCGAGCAAGGCGTGACGATCTTCCTCTCCACGCACTTCATGAACGAAGCGCAGCGCTGCGACCGCATCTCATTGATGCACGCCGGCAAGGTCCTCGCGTGCGACACCCCGGCGGCGCTGCAACGCCAGTTTGCGGGAGAGACGCTGGAAGCGGCCTTCGTCACCTGCCTGGAACAGGCTCAGGGTGCTCAGGCATCAGCGCCTGTGGCCGAGCCGCAAATGGCGCCGCCGAGCGCTGCGACAACACCAGTGCCCCAGCACGGTTTCAGCCTCGGTCGCCTGTTGGCCGTGGCCAGTCGCGAAGGCAAGGAGCTGCTGCGCGACAAAGTGCGTATGGCGTTCGCCTTGGCCGGGGCGATTTTCATGATGGTGATCTTCGGTTACGGCATCTCGCTGGACGTGGAAAACCTCGCGTTCGCCGTGTACGACCAGGATCAGACACCGCAAAGCCGAGCTTATCTGGAGGCGTTTCGCGGCTCCCGGTACTTCGACGAACAGCCGGCCATTCATGACCCGCAGGAACTGCACCGGCGCCTGCAACGCTCGGAAATCAAACTGGCGCTGGAGATTCCCCCCGGATTCGGCCGCGATCTGTACGCCGGGCGCCAACCCGCCGTGGCGGCGTGGCTGGATGGCGGCATGCCGTTTCGCGCCGAAACCAGCCGTAACTATGTTGAAGCCGTGCACCTGGGCAATCTGCAACAGCTGGCCGAGCAGAGCAGCCCCGCGCTGGCCCACCCGGCGGCCGCTAGTCTGGAAACCCGCTTTCGCTACAACCAGGACGTGGTCAGCGTCAACGCCATCGGCCCCGGGGTCATGGCGCTGATCCTCGCCTTCATTCCGGCGATGCTCACGGCGCTCGGCATCGTCCGCGAAAAGGAGCTGGGGTCGATCACCAATTTCTACGCCACGCCCCTGACCCGTCTGGAGTTTCTGCTGGGCAAACAGGCGCCGTACCTGCTGGTCAGTCTGGTCAACCTCGCAGTGCTGGTGGCGATGAATCGCTGGCTGTTCGGCGTGCCGTTCAAGGGCAGCCTACTGACGCTGGCATTCGGCGGACTGCTGTATGTGTTGGCCACCACCAGCATGGGCCTGCTGATTTCGGCATTCACCCGCACACAAATCGCCGCGATCCTCGGCACCATGATCATCACCAGCCTGCCGACCATCCAGTTCTCCGGATTGATCGTGCCGCGCTCTTCACTGGAAGGTGCGGCAGCAGTGATGGGCATGCTGTTTCCGGCGGGGCACTTCCTCGACATTGCGGTGGGCACGTTCACCAAAGCGCTGGACTTGCGTCAGCTGTGGCCGCAGTGCCTGGCGCTGTTCGGGTTCTTTGTCGGGTTCACCGGGCTGAGCCTGATCATGCTGAAAAAGCAGGAGGCCTGATGCACAAGTTCGCGCACATCCTGCGCCTGGGACTCAAGGAACTGACCAGCCTGCGCCATGACAGCGTGTTGCTGCTGTTTCTGTTCTACGCTTTCACTGTGGCGATCTACATGCCCGCCGCCGGTTCGGTGATCGGCGTGCACAACGCCAGCGTGGCCATCGTCGACGAAGACCACAGCGCCCTTTCACGCCAATTGGCCCAGGCCCTGCAGCCGCCGGAATTCCAGACGCCGGTGCTGCTGCCTTACGCGCAACTGGATCAGGTCATGGACAGCGGTCAGTACACCTTCGTGATCAATATTCCGGCGGGCTTTCAAACCGACTTGCTCGCCGCGCGGCAACCGGCGATTCAGGTCAACGTCGATGCCACAGCCATGAGCCAAGCGTTCATGGGCGCCGGCTACATCGGCCGGATCTTCCAGCGCGAATTGCTCGACTATGCCGGTCAGGGCAACGCAGCGGCCAAGGCGCCCGTGCAACTGACTACTCGCGCCCTGTTCAACACCAATCTGGAGGGTGGCTGGTTTCTGGCGGTGATTCAGATCGTCAACAACATCACCATTCTGGCGATCATCCTCACCGGCACGGCGCTGCTGCGCGAACGCGAACACGGCACGCTCGACCATTTACTGGTGCTGCCGCTGACGGCGCTGGAAATCATGCTGGCAAAAATCTGGAGCAACCTGCTGGTGGTGGTGTTGTGCACCTGGCTGTCGCTGGAGGTGGTGGTCAAAGGCCTGTTGGATGTGCCGTTGGCCGGCTCGATGAGCCTGTTTTTGCTGGTGACTGCGGTTTATCTGTTTGCCAGTACCGCGCTGGGCATCTTTCTGGCGACGCTGGCGCGTTCGACGCCGCAGTTCGGTCTGCTGGCGATTCCGGTGATCATCCCGATGTTGCTGCTGTCCGGCGGCAGCACGCCATTGGACAGCATGCCGCGGTGGCTGCAATGGGTCATGCAGGGCTCGCCGTCCACACACTTTGTCAGCCTCAGCGCCGCGATTCTGTTTCGCGATGCCGGGCTGAGCGTGGTCTGGCCGGACTTGCTGGCGCTGACGGCTATCGGCCTGCTGTTCTTCGTCATCGCATTGGCGCGCTTTCGCAAGAGCCTGGCGTCCTGAACAGCGGCCAGCGTGGTTACTGAATGATCAGGTTGTTGAACAACAGATCTTCAACCACCGGTTTGCCGGTCTCGTCATTCATCACTTGCTGAGTCTGCTTCAGCGCTTCCTGACGCAGCTTCTCCTTGCCTTCGATGCTGCCCATCGCCTCGGTCGTCTGCTGGGTGAACAGCGCCACCAGCTGATTGCGGATCAGCGGCTCGTTGGCCTTGACCAGTTTGGTCGCCTCGTCGCCGGTCACACGCAGCGCCACGTCGGCCTTGTAGACCTTGAGCTTGGGCGTACCGTCCAGCCCGTAGTTACCCACGAACGGCGGGTTCAGGGTGATGTAGTTGACCTTCGGGGCCTCGCCTTCTTTGGCTTCTTCGGCCAGCGCTGCCATAGGCAGAGACAGGGCCAGCAACAACATGATCCACGCTTTCACAATTCGCTCCTTATCCGGTTTGCGGCCTAGCATAACGACCCGCCGCGCAAGCACAAGCTTATGGCTGACTATCAGGGTCGGGCATGCTCGTTGACCCGTTGACTGACACACCTACACTTATCGGCCATCACTCCCAAAGGAATAGCCCTGATGAAAGCCGTGCTGTGCAAAGCCTTCGGCCCTGCCGAATCGCTGGTGCTGGAAGACGTCGCCAGTCCTGTCGCGAAGAAGAACGAAATCCTGCTGGAGGTGCACGCCGCCGGGGTCAACTTCCCGGACACGCTGATCATCGAGGGCAAGTATCAGTTCAAGCCGCCCTTCCCGTTTTCTCCGGGGGGCGAAGCGGCCGGCGTGGTCAGCGCCGTCGGTGAGAAAGTCAGCCATCTGAAAGTCGGCGACCGGGTCATGGCCCTGACCGGCTGGGGCAGCTTCGCCGAACAGGTCGCGGTGCCGGGCTACAACGTGCTGCCGATCCCGGCGTCGATGGATTTCAATACCGCTGCGGCGTTCAGCATGACCTACGGCACTTCGATGCACGCCCTCAAGCAGCGCGCGAACCTGCAACCGGGCGAGACCCTGCTGGTGCTCGGCGCTTCCGGCGGCGTCGGTCTGGCGGCGGTGGAAATCGGCAAAGCCATGGGCGCCCGAGTGATTGCCGCCGCCAGCAGCGCGGAAAAACTCGCCGTGGCCAAGGCCGCCGGCGCCGATGAACTGATCAACTACAGCGAAACCAGCCTCAAGGACGAAATCAAACGCCTCACCGACGGCCAGGGCGCCGACGTGATCTACGACCCGGTCGGCGGCGACCTGTTTGACCAGGCCATTCGCGCCATCGCCTGGAACGGCCGCCTGCTGGTGGTCGGCTTCGCCAGCGGGCGCATCCCCGAACTGCCGGTCAACCTCGCCCTGCTCAAGGGCGCGGCAGTGGTCGGCGTATTCTGGGGCTCCTTCGCCCAGCGCCAGCCGCAGGAAAACGCGGCGAACTTCCAGCAGTTGTTCAGCTGGTTCGCCGAGGGCAAGTTGAAACCGCTGGTGTCGCAGGTGTATCCGCTGAGCAACGCGGCGCAAGCGATCAATGATCTGGGGCAACGCAAGGCTGTGGGCAAGGTGGTGGTGCAGGTGCGCTGAGTTTTTCAGGCCGGTGACTTCCCGCAATCGGCTTGAGCCGCGCACAGCAGCGACGCAGCGTCACCCTCAACGGCGCTGCGTCGCCACCTGTCAAAGCAAATCACGAACCTCCCCCGGCAGAAAACTCATGTATCTACGCATGGGGTTTTCCCGGCAGCCCCTGACGATCATCGGTACGCGCCGGTTCATCTCGGCGATGATCGCCAGTCGCTGCTCATAGGCCAACTGACTCTTGTGGATCACGTTCGAAATGTACGCACGGGTGTAGTCGAACACCTTCGCGTCAACCAACGCGTGCTCTGGCATGTTTCTGAAACCGCCATTGATGACGTGACACTTAACTGACTTCAGCCACTGATTGATGTCGATCGGCTGATCCAGATCCAGGCGAAAGACTATCGGCGCAACGACCGACTGCTCCGCCGGCCGCTCTCCCGCTACCGTCCAGGGTTTGAATCGCCACTGTGTTACCGCATCTTTAACCACCTCAGCCAGCTCGGGATGAGCACTTTGCACAATGTTGATCCCGCTGACCGAACCATCCGCCTTGACGATGAAGCTGACCCTGACCTCGCCTTCGACCCCGGCTCTGGACAACACCTTGGGGTAAATCGGCATGGGATTGTTTTCGGGTATGAGCAACCCTTCCGCTGCCAGCGCGAGGCTGAAGATCATCAATAAAAGCCCAGCAAAAAACCATCGCATGATCCCGCCCCTTCCCTAGTGAAATGCCTGTTCGGCAACTACAGAAAGGTTACGGAGCAAGGTCCTTTAACTGAATGGCGCAGCTTCGCTTTGCGATGCAGGACATTTCCTGATCTCGGTGAGAATTCTGGCCAGCCCCCTGCGCAAAGGGCTTCAGGTACATTTTCTGACGGACGTTTAGCCGCCGCTTGCACCAGCGAGGTCGCCCGGCAACAGGTGTTCCTGCACTTTATGGCTGCGAGACGGGATCAGTCGCCCGTTCTCATCGAAGCGCAGGACGATCAGCCAGTCGAATACATCATCCGGCCATTTTTCCTGTCCCATCAGCGCTGTCGCGTCGCCGCCGAACGCCTTGATCAGCTTATTGATATGGCCGTGATGCCAGGCGATCAGCACCGTCGGCGCCTGATTGCTCTTGCGCAACAACCCGACCAGTTGATGGAGATCGCCATTGACGTAGGGCTGCTCGATCGGCAGTTTCAAACGCTCGGACAGCGGCGTCAGCGTCAGGCGCGAACGCGAACTCTCCGGGGTGTCGCCGGCAGCGATCAAGCGCTGGGGGGTGAGCGTCTGGCCGTCGAGTTTCAGCGGATTGAAATAGTCGACGTAGGCGGCCGCACGCTGTTCGCCGCGGGCATTGAGTACCGATCCCGCATCCGGCTTTTCCGCGTGCCGAATGATCAGCACCGTGGTGTTGCGCAGACCGGAATGGGCCGGATGATCAGTGACGATCAAGAGCAGCATGACAACGGCGATTCCAGCCGCCACCAAAAATCTCGGCACCAACATGCGAACCTTCAGTGACATTTCTTATCTCGGCTGATCAATCGGCTGAACGGGCCGCGAGTCTAAGTCACCCAATGTTAACAAGGGGTGAAAACGCCCTGTTCTTACAGCTGAGCGACAGGTTCGTAAAAGAACGTGCGACTTCCAACATTTTCCGCTGTTTTGCCGATGCGAACCGGTGCTATTTTCGGTAACGAAACTGTAACATTCGCATCCGCAGTCAAAACAAGAAATCTGGAGCTCTTGAATGTTTGCTTTCTTTCGACCTGCCGCACATCAGGCTCCATTGCCTGAAGAAAAAATAGACAGTACTTACCGACGCCTGCGCTGGCAGATCTTCGCCGGTATCTTCTTTGGTTACGCCGGTTACTACCTGCTGCGCAAAAACTTCTCGTTGGCCATGCCGTACCTGATCGACGAAGGCTACAGCCGTGGCGATCTGGGTCTGGCGATGTCGGCCATCGCCATTGCCTACGGCCTGTCCAAGTTCCTGATGGGCCTGGTCTCCGACCGTTCCAACCCGCGCTACTTCCTGCCGTTCGGTCTGCTGGTTTCGGCGGGAGTGATGTTCATTTTCGGTTTCGCGCCGTGGGCGACGTCCAGCGTGACCATGATGTTCATCCTGCTGTTCATCAACGGCTGGGCCCAGGGCATGGGCTGGCCGCCGAGCGGTCGCACCATGGTTCACTGGTGGTCGCAGAAGGAACGTGGCGGCGTGGTTTCGGTATGGAACGTGGCGCATAACGTCGGTGGCGGCCTGATCGGCCCGCTGTTCCTGATCGGCATGGGCCTGTTCAACGACTGGCACGCAGCCTTCTACGTTCCGGCAGCGGTGGCGCTGGGCGTGGCGGTGTTTGCCTTCATCACCATGCGCGACACCCCGCAATCGGTCGGCCTGCCGCCGATCGAAAAGTACAAGAACGACTACCCGGAAGGCTACGACGCCAGCCACGAAGACGAATTCAGTGCCAAGGAAATCTTCGTCAAATACGTGCTGCGCAACAAAATGCTCTGGTACATCGCCATGGCCAACGTCTTCGTCTACCTGCTGCGTTACGGCGTACTGGACTGGGCGCCGACCTACCTGAAAGAAGCCAAGCACTTCGACGTCGACAAGACTTCGTGGGCCTACTTCTTCTACGAATGGGCGGGCATTCCGGGCACGCTGCTGTGCGGCTGGATGTCGGACAAGATCTTCCGTGGCAACCGTGGCCTGACCGGCATGGTGTTCATGGCGCTGGTGACCGTTGCGACCCTGGTTTACTGGCTGAATCCGGCAGGCAACCCGACCGTGGACATGATCGCGCTGTTCTCCATCGGCTTCCTGATCTACGGCCCGGTGATGCTGATCGGCCTGCAGGCGCTGGAACTGGCGCCGAAGAAAGCCGCCGGTACGGCAGCGGGCTTTACCGGTCTGTTCGGCTATCTGGGTGGTTCGGTCGCGGCAAGTGCGGCGATGGGCTACACCGTTGACCACTTCGGCTGGGACGGTGGTTTCGTGCTGCTGGTGGGCGCTTGCCTGCTGTCGATGGCCTTCCTGGCGCCGACGCTATGGCACAAACAAGTCGCCAGTCAGAGTCGTGAAGCCGTCGCCTGATCGGCTTTTGACTGGCAGCGCTTGAGCCGCGCCTCCAGATTTCGATCCGGCATGGCGTGGCTGCGCAGGGCGTGGGCGGTCTGCTCGACATAATCGCGAGTGGTGCCGTAGCGCCCGCAAGCGCTTTCGAACACCTGACTCAGCACATGATCCGGCAAGTTGCCGGCATAGCTGGGCAGGTGTCGCTCCAAAACAAACCCCAACGCCTGAACCTGGCTACCGTCCTCAAGACGGCAGTTGAGCCAGTGTGGGCGATAGGACGGGAACGGCATCTCGCGTTTCCACAGCGCGTACAGCGCAGCGTCGAGATTTTCTTCCGGCAGCCGATAGGCAAAGCCGCTGCACGAACCGCCGCGATCCAGACCGAACACCAGCCCGGGCATTTCCGGCGTCCCACGGTGCTCGTGCGACCACAGATACAAACCGCGATGATAGCCATGCACTCGCCCGCGCACCCGCTCCACCGCCGAACATTCCGGGCGCCAGATCAGCGACCCGTAGGCGAACAGCCACACCGGCCCGCCCTTGTGGCGCGCCATGGTCGATTGCATGGAAGCGAGAAGTTGTTCGTGAGTGAGCTGCGGCCCCAGATCGAGCCGCGGAGGATAAGCCAGATTCAGAAAAGCAGATTCTATGGCTGTCATGACGGAAGTGTTCGGCCCCGCAAGTATTACAAGATGTAAGCGCAATTCGTTCGATAGAACATATAGCAGTAAATCTAAAACGAAAAGTGCTAAAGGATGTATGACCTGCTCGATAGCGCTAAATCGGGTGTATCAGTCAACGCTATGCGGTTTCATATAGCCTAATACCATTGCCGAAATTTCTTAAATACCCGAATGAAATATGCATAAGCCTTCGCTTGTTCAGGATTGGTTCAAGAAAGCGCAGGAATCTTCCTACTAAACTGTCGGACTTTCTGTCTTTCCCGTCGCTGAACGCCTACGTATAACGGCCTTCCTCTGGCGCAAGCCATCCCGTTTAACCGAGGCTGCACAATGAAGAAACCAAGGCTTTTGGCCGCATTGCTATTGATTCAAACCGACCAGGCGCTGGCCGAGGATGACAATCAAAAAGACCAGGGCTTCTGGTATGCACAGACCAGTGTCTACACCCGACATTATTCGCCCGACCCCGAACACAATAATCATCAGGACTTGATCGGCATTGAACGCAATCAGGCTTCCGGCTGGGTATTTGGCGGGGCAACTTTCCGTAACTCGTTCCGCCAGCGATCGAATTACGCCTATGCCGGCAAACGCTATGACAGCAGCGAGTATCCGGTGTATCTGAAAGTCACGGGTGGGCTGTTGCAGGGCTATCGCGGTGATTACAAGGACAAGATTCCGTTGAACCGCTACGGCGTTGCGCCGGTGATCATTCCGTCCGTCGGCACTCACTACGGCCCATTGGCCGCCGAGCTGGTGTTTCTCGGCGCCAATGCGGCGATGGTGACGACCGGCGTGCGTTTCTAGGGGCGCGGCTCAATTCGCACGGATCAGGATCGAGGCGCGTAGGCAAATACGTCGGCGCGCATCTGGTGTGCATCCATGCCGGCTTCAACTAACGCATCCAGCGTGCCGTAGACCATCGCCGGCGAGCCGCTGGCGTAGACGTGCAGGGACTTCAGATCGGCGAAGTCTTCACACACGGCCTGGTGCAACATCCCGCAGCGCCCTTCCCAACCGCACTGGTCGCTGACGACTTTGTGCAGGAACAGATTGGGCAGCTTCAACCATTCGTCCCAATGCTCGATCTCGTAGAAATCTTCCGGACGGCGTACACCCCAATACAGATGCACCGGGTGTTTGAAGCCGTTGGCACGGCAGTGTTCGATCAGGCTGTGGATCTGGCCCATGCCGGTACCGGCGGCGATCAGCACCAGCGGCCCGTCGGGCAATTCGGCGAGGTGAGTGTCACCGAACGGCAATTCGACGCGCACCAGCGGGTTGCGCTGCAGTTGCTCGATCAGACTCAGGGCACTGGCTTCGCGGGCGAGTACGTGGATTTCCAGATCGCGCCCGCCGTGCGGCGCCGAGGCCATGGAGAACGCCGACTTCTCGCCGCTCTCACGCTCGATCATCAGGTACTGCCCGGCGTGATAACGCGGCGGCTTGCCGGCCGGCGCCCGCAGACGCACGCGCCAGGTGTCGCCGCCGACGTCCCGGCATTCGATGACCTGACACGACAGGCTGCGCACCGGCAGTTCTCCCAACGCGAGCACGCCATCCCACAGCAGGATGCAATCTTCCAGCGGCTCGGCTATGCAAGTGTAGAACTCGCCGTGGTCGTGCACCTTGCCGGCCTGTTCGACCCGGCCTTCCACCAGCAACGCCGCACACACATGGCAATTGCCGTTGCGGCAGCTTTGCGGGCAGTCGTAGCCCAGGCGCCGCGCACCATCAAGAATCCGCTCACCGGGCCGTATCTCAAGCACCGCTCCGGAGGGCTGCAGGGTTACACGCATCAATCTATTCCTAACTGATTCCAGATGGCATCGATCCGCTGGGTGACGGCGTCGTCCTTGACGATCACACGGCCCCACTCGCGAGTGGTTTCGCCCGGCCACTTGTGGGTGGCATCCAGGCCCATTTTCGAGCCCAGGCCGGACACCGGAGAGGCGAAGTCGAGGTAGTCGATCGGCGTGTTGTCGATCATCACCGTGTCGCGCTTGGGATCCATGCGCGTAGTGATGGCCCAGATCACGTCGTTCCAGTCCCGGGCGTTGATATCGTCGTCAGTAACGATAACGAACTTGGTGTACATGAACTGTCGCAAAAACGACCAGACGCCGAGCATCACGCGCTTGGCATGCCCCGGATACGACTTCTTCATCGTTACCACGGCCATGCGGTACGAGCAGCCTTCGGGCGGCAGGTAGAAGTCGGTGATTTCCGGAAACTGCTTCTGCAGGATCGGCACGAACACTTCGTTCAGCGCCACGCCGAGAATCGCCGGCTCATCCGGCGGACGACCGGTGTAGGTGCTGTGGTAGATCGGCTTGATCCGGTGGGTGATGCGTTCGACGGTGAACACCGGGAAGCTGTCGACTTCGTTGTAGTACCCGGTGTGGTCGCCGTACGGGCCTTCGTCGGCCATTTCGCCCGGATGGATCACGCCTTCGAGGATGATCTCGGCAGTGGCCGGCACTTGCAGGTCGTTGCCACGGCATTTGACCAATTCGGTGCGGTTACCGCGCAACAGACCGGCGAAAGCGTATTCGGAAAGGCTGTCCGGCACTGGCGTCACTGCACCGAGAATGGTCGCCGGGTCTGCACCCAGCGCCACGGACACCGGGAACGGCTGACCCGGGTGCTTCTCGCACCACTCACGGAAGTCCAGCGCACCGCCACGGTGGCTGAGCCAGCGCATGATCACCTTGTTGCGGCCGATCACTTGCTGACGGTAGATACCGAGGTTCTGGCGGTCCTTGTTCGGGCCTTTGGTGACGGTCAGGCCCCAGGTGATCAGCGGGCCGACGTCACCGGGCCAGCAGGTCTGCACTGGCAGCATCGCCAGGTCGACGTCGTCGCCTTCGATGACCACTTCCTGGCACACCGCGTCTTTGACGACTTTCGGCGCCATCGAAATGATCTTGCGGAAGATCGGCAGTTTCGACCACGCGTCCTTCAGGCCCTTCGGCGGCTCCGGTTCCTTGAGGAAGGCCAGCAGCTTGCCGATCTCGCGCAGTTCGCTGACCGACTCGGCGCCCATGCCCATGGCCACCCGCTCCGGGGTGCCGAACAGGTTGCCGAGCACCGGAATGTCGTAACCGGTCGGTTTCTCGAACAGCAGCGCCGGGCCCTTGGCCCGCAGTGTGCGGTCGCACACCTCGGTCATCTCCAGCACCGGCGAGACGGGAATCTGGATGCGTTTCAACTCTCCGCGCTGCTCAAGCTGCTGCACGAAATCCCGAAGATCCTTGAATTTCATTGACGATGGCACCCTCAAAATAGGCGTACATCCTACCTGCTCTGACGGGCAAACAGCAGCCCGTCAGTGCCCGGCATCGCTCAATTCTGGCTAGCGCCCAGCAGCATTGGCGCAAATAACGGGCTCAATCGGGCGCTACCGACATCCGACAGGTGATCCTCGTCCCGGTACTGCGAGTGACCGTTGACTTCAATGTTGCAAACGCCGTTCGCGCACATCATCGGCGTCGGGTCGATCACATGGACCCCCGGGTCAGCGGCGCTCATGGCGTCGAACAGCGTGCTGATGAAATGCTCGCGTGCCAGATGGTCTTCGAGCGGGCGACCCAGACCCTCGGCAGAACGCCCGATCCGCGCCAGGCTGGTGAGGCGGTTGACGCTGCCTTTGCGCTGCAGCGGTACATCCTTGAACAGCCAGACTTGCACGCCGGCTTCGCGCAGGGCGGCCACACGTGCCTTGAGCACGGCCGCCATGCGCTGTTCGGCCTGGGCGACATTGTCCCGGGAGTTGAGCAAAACATTTTTATCGCCGTCCTCGCGACCATAAATGTACAGGCTCCAGTTGGACGCCAGCACCACATCCTTTATTCCCAGACTGCGCACCTTGTTCATGGTGTGTTCGTTGAACTCGTTGCAACGCGCGCGCTGGTCATTACCGATAACCGGCGCGCAGGCGCTCATGCTGAACAGCCAGACAGGGCGGCCTTCGTGACGTGCATGGCTATCGATGGCCGGCAGCAGCGCAGCGGCGTGACTGTCACCCCAAACCATTTGAGTGGCCGGTACATCCTGATTGTCACCGAGCAGACAGGCCTTGTCCGGCACCGTGTCCTGGGTGACCAACATGCATTTCATCTGCCCGTTCCGCCATTCGCGGGACTGTGCATATTCCAGGGCCTTGCCGGTCAACCGCTGCGGAACACCGTCAGACTCGCGGATCATCGTGCCTGTCGTCGCCAGTACCACGATGGCAGCGACAGCCCCGGTCAACACCGCCTTACGGCTGGCGAGCAGACGCTTCTCCCGGAACGGCAACTCGACATAGCGCAGGCTCAGCCACGCCAGGCCCAGCGACAGGGCAATCCAGCCCAGCGCCTCCAGCGGCAGAATACCGTCGATGGAAATGGCGTTGGCGTAGACATAGACCGGCCAGTGCCACAGGTACAGCGAGTAAGAGAGCAAACCGACCCAGACCAGCGCACGCAGACTCAACAGGCGCGCCGTCCAGCTCGGCCCTTGCGCACCCGACCAGATCAGCGCCATGGTGCCCAAGACCGGCAACAGCGCGGCCCAGCCCGGGAACACGGTGGACTTGTCGAACGTGAACACCGCGACCAGCACCGCCGCCAGACCGGCGAGTCCCACCCCTTGGTAAACCCAGCCACGCACGGCCTGCCTTGGCGCCGGGATCACTGCCAGCATGGCGCCACAGAGCAGCTCCCAGGCCCGGGTTGGCAGCGAAAAGAAGGTGAATTCCGGTTTGTACCCGATGTGATGAATATTCAGGCCGAACGACAACAGCAGCACGGCGAACAACATCCAGCGCCAATGACGGGCATAACGAATCAGGGCTGCCATCAGCAACGGGAAGAAAATGTAGTACTGCTCTTCCACCGCCAGCGACCAGGTATGCAGCAGCGGCTTCAGATCGGAAGCAGGCTGAAAGTAGCCGTCCTCGCGCATGAACAGAATGTTGGAGATGAACAGCGACTGATAGCGCACCGTTCGTCCCAGTTCGGCAAAGTCTTTGGCTGTCAGCAGCAGCCAGCCGAACGCCAGCGTGACCAGCATCACCACGGTCAGGGCAGGAATGATGCGGCGGGCACGGCGCGCCCAGAAATCAACGAAGCTGAAACGCTGTGCACTGATTTCACGGAACAGGATGGTGGTGATCAGGAAGCCGGAGATGACGAAGAACACATCAACGCCGACAAAGCCGCCACTGAATGTATTGAATCCGAAATGAAAAAGTACGACGGGAATAACCGCCAGTGCCCGTAATCCGTCGATATCACGGCGATTGCCAAACGTGTGCATGAAAGCCCTTTCTCGTTTTTCGGATACAAAGTCCAAGGAAAGGGCGAAAGTTATCAGTCGTACAAATTTCAATCCAGATACAAATATACCGGTACAAAAAAAAGCGCCCTTGCGGGGCGCTCTTTTTAAACAGCTTTCGTCTTACTTGCGCTTCATCGACAGGAAGAACTCGTCGTTGGTCTTGGTCGTTTTCAGCTTGTCGACCAGGAACTCGATGGCAGCCACTTCGTCCATCGGGTGCAGCAGCTTGCGCAGGATCCACATGCGCTGCAGTTCGTCGTCGGCGGTCAGCAACTCTTCGCGGCGGGTGCCGGAACGGTTGATGTTGATGGCCGGGAAGACGCGCTTTTCCGCAATCTTGCGGTCCAGCGGCAGCTCCATGTTGCCGGTACCCTTGAACTCTTCGTAGATCACTTCGTCCATCTTCGAGCCGGTTTCAACCAGCGCGGTGGCGATAATGGTCAGCGAGCCGCCTTCTTCGATGTTGCGCGCAGCACCGAAGAAACGCTTCGGTTTCTCCAGGGCGTGGGCGTCAACACCACCGGTCAGCACCTTGCCGGAGCTCGGGATCACGGTGTTGTAGGCACGGGCCAGACGGGTGATGGAGTCGAGCAGGATCACCACGTCCTTCTTGTGTTCGACCAGGCGCTTGGCCTTCTCGATCACCATTTCGGCAACCTGCACGTGACGGGTCGGCGGCTCGTCGAAGGTCGAGGCAACCACTTCGCCGCGCACGGTGCGCTGCATTTCGGTCACTTCTTCCGGACGTTCGTCGATCAACAACACGATCAGGTGAACTTCAGGATTGTTCCGGGCGATGTTCGCGGCGATGTTCTGCAGCATGATCGTTTTACCGGCTTTCGGCGGTGCAACGATCAGACCACGCTGGCCTTTGCCGATCGGGGCGCACAAGTCGATCACACGACCGGTCAGGTCTTCGGTGGAACCGTTACCGGCTTCCATCTTCATGCGCACGGTCGGGAACAGCGGGGTCAGGTTCTCGAAGAGAATCTTGTTCTTCGCGTTCTCCGGACGATCGAAGTTGATCGTGTCGACCTTGAGCAGAGCGAAGTAACGCTCGCCTTCCTTTGGAGGGCGGATCTTGCCAACGATGGTGTCACCGGTGCGCAAGTTGAAACGACGGATCTGGCTCGGCGAGACGTAGATATCGTCCGGGCCGGCGAGGTAGGAAGCGTCAGCGGAGCGCAGGAAGCCGAAGCCGTCCTGGAGAATCTCCAGCACGCCATCACCGGAGATTTCCTCGCCGCTTTTCGCGTGCTTTTTCAGCAGGGAGAAAATCACGTCCTGCTTGCGCGAACGGGCCATATTTTCTATGCCCATCTGTTCGGCCAATTCGAGCAGTTCGGTAATCGGCTTTTGCTTGAGTTCAGTCAGATTCATATAGGAATGACGTAATCATTTATGGAGGGGGGAAATTAAGCTTTTGGCTTAATGAGGCCGCGCCGCGGAGAAGGCGACAGGATCGCGAACTTGTTCGAAAAGGAGTGCGTCGGCGACGGCTAGCAGGGGGCAGTGGAGAAACCAGTGCGGGGCCGAATGTACCACCTGAATTTCGGAGCGTCTAGCCCTGAATACGCAAAAAGCCCCGCAATTTGCGGGGCTTTTTCAGGGCACTTTGCAGCGACGCTTAGATGTTGGCGTCGAGGAAAGCAGCCAGTTGCGACTTCGACAGAGCGCCGACCTTGGTCGCTTCAACGTTGCCGTTCTTGAACAGCATCAGCGTCGGGATACCACGCACGCCGTGCTTGGCCGGGGTTTCCTGGTTTTCGTCGATGTTCAGTTTGGCGACGGTCAGCTTGCCTTTGTAAGTCTCGGCAATCTCGTCCAGAACCGGAGCGATCATTTTGCAAGGGCCGCACCATTCAGCCCAGTAGTCGACCAGTACAGCGCCTTCGGCCTTGAGTACGTCGGCTTCGAAGCTGGCGTCGCTAACGTGTTTGATAAGATCGCTGCTCATGGAATTCTCCAGGTTGTAAGCAAAAAAACGTGGCCCATCATATCCGCCCTTCCCTTGTTCAGGAAGCCGCAGATGATTGAGTCTTGCTATGGCGCCCCATGAGTCTGGGTATAGCTCAAGTCACGCGGTGGCGGGGGCGATGAAGGCGATCCCGGTGCGCAGTGCCGCGTTGCGCACATGCTCCTGCATGGCTTTCTGGGCGGCAGCGGACGCCCGGCGCGCCAGGGCACGAAGGATCTTGCGGTGCTCCTGCCAGGTTTCCATCGCCCGTTCGGCGCGGATGAACGGTAGTTTCTGACTCTCGAGAAAGATTTCGGCGCTGGCGGTGAGGATGCTCAGCATCGCCTGATTGCCGCTGGCCAGCAGAATGCGCCGGTGGAATTCGAAGTCGAGTTTCGCCGCGGCCTCGAAGTCCCCAGCCTTCAATTGCTCGCGCATCGCCGCGACGTTGTCCTCCAGCGCATCCAGATCGAACGTGCTCAAGGTCACCGCCGCCAACCCGGCGGCGAATCCCTCCAGTGCATAGCGCAACTGAAAGATATCCAGCGGCGAGGCCTGCGCCGCAAACGGCCAGCCCGGGGCATTTTCACCGTGCCCAAGTTCCACCGGCGCCTGCACGAACACGCCTTTGCCCGGCTGGATGCTGATCACGCCCAGCGCACTGAGCGACGACAGCGCCTCGCGCAACGACGCGCGGCTGACCCCCAGTTGCACCGCCAGGTCCCGTTGCGACGGCAACGCATCGCCCGCGCCGAAACCCTGTTCGGTGATCAGTTTGCGGATCGCTTGCAGCGCCACTTCGGGTACCGCACGGGAGATCGAGTTCATGGTTTTTCAGACGAGCCAGGCCAAGGTGCGGCTAGTTGTAAAGCTATTCGCCGGATCCGGCAAGTCGTGCCCCAGCGGGGTTCGGCGTCCGCTGTCGATGCGCTATCGAGGTGCGAAAAACCACCTGACTGTTCAGACCAGTAAGACCGAACAAACCCGGCAAACCCGCGGCCTGCCGGGGATAAATCCGGGTATTGGCACGGCGCGTGCTCTGTCCGATCGCAGAAAACACTTCCCGCCGATCCGGAGATTTGCCATGAGCCTGCGTTACAGCGCCCTCCTCACCGCCCTGTTTGCCAGCCTGATGCTGAGCCAGGCCCCCGCCCACGCCGACGGTCTGGACGACGTGGTCAAACGCGGCACGCTGAAAGTCGCGGTGCCCCAGGACTTCCCGCCGTTCGGCTCAGTCGGCCCGGACATGAAACCCCGTGGCCTGGACATCGACACGGCAAAGCTGCTGGCCGACCAACTCAAGGTCAAACTTGAACTGACCCCGGTCAACAGCACTAACCGCATCCCGTTCCTGACCACCGGCAAGGTCGACCTGGTGATCTCCAGCCTGGGCAAGAACCCGGAGCGCGAGAAAGTCATCGACTTCTCCAACGCCTACGCGCCGTTCTACCTCGCCGTGTTCGGCCCGCCGGACGCGGCAATCAGCAGCCTCGACGACCTCAAAGGCAAGACCATCAGCGTCACTCGTGGCGCTATCGAAGACATTGAGCTGACCAAGGTCGCCCCCGAAGGCGTGACCATCAAGCGTTTCGAAGACAACAACTCGACCATCGCCGCCTACCTCGCCGGGCAAGTCGACCTGATCGCCAGCGGCAACGTGGTGATGGTCGCCATCAGCGAGAAGAACCCGAAACGCGTACCGGCGCTGAAAGTGAAGCTCAAGGATTCGCCGGTCTACGTTGGCGTGAACAAGAACGAGCCAGCGCTGCTGGGCAAGGTCAACGAGATCCTCGCCACCGCCAAGGCTGACGGCGCGCTGGAGAAAAACTCGCAGACCTGGCTCAAAGAGCCGCTGCCGGCCGATCTCTGATCGATCGCGCGGGAGACAATTGATGGCTTACCAGTTCGATTTCATGCCGGTGCTGCAAAACACCGATCTGTTGCTGCGCGGCGCACTGTTTACCCTGGAACTGACGGCCATTGGCGCGCTGTTCGGGATCGGCGTGGGCATTGTCGGCGCGCTGGTGCGGGCGTGGAACATCCGCCCGTTCTCGGCAATCTTCGGCGTCTACGTCGAGTTGATCCGCAACACGCCATTCCTGGTGCAACTGTTCTTCATCTTCTTCGGCCTGCCCTCGCTCGGAGTGCAGATTTCCGAGTGGCAGGCGGCGGTGCTGGCGATGGTGATCAACCTCGGTGCGTATTCGACCGAGATCATCCGCGCCGGCATCCAGGCGATTCCGCGCGGACAACTGGAGGCCGCCGCCGCACTGGCGATGAGCCGTTTCGAGGCGTTCCGTCACGTGATCCTGCTGCCGGCACTGGGCAAGGTCTGGCCGGCCCTGAGCAGCCAGATCATCATCGTCATGCTCGGCTCGGCGGTGTGTTCGCAAATCGCCACCGAGGAGCTGAGCTTCGCCGCCAACTTCATTCAATCGCGCAACTTCCGCGCCTTTGAAACCTACGCGCTGACCACGCTGATCTACCTGTGCATGGCGCTGCTGATCCGCCAACTGCTGAACTGGGTCGGTCGCCGCTATATCGCGAGGAGCAGCCGATGAGCGACTTCACCTTCTGGGACATCCTGCGCAACCTGCTCACCGGCCTGCAATGGACGCTGGCGCTGTCGCTGGTGGCGTTCATCGGCGGCGGCCTCGTCGGGCTGCTGATTCTGGTGATGCGCATTTCGAAAAACCGCTTGCCGAGCAACATTGCCCGCACCTGGATCGAGCTGTTCCAGGGCACACCGTTGCTGATGCAACTGTTTCTGGTGTTCTTCGGCGTGGCGCTGGCCGGGATCGAAATCTCGCCGTGGATGGCCGCGGCGATTGCCTTGACGCTGTTTACCAGTGCGTACCTGGCGGAGATCTGGCGCGGCTGCGTCGAAGCGATTCCCAATGGTCAGTGGGAAGCCTCGTCGAGCCTGGCGCTGAATCCACTGGAGCAGTTGCGCTACGTGATCCTGCCGCAGGCGCTGCGCATCGCCGTGGCGCCGACCGTGGGTTTCTCGGTGCAAGTGGTCAAGGGCACTGCGGTGACCTCGATCATCGGTTTCACCGAGCTGACCAAGACCGGCGGCATGCTCGCCAACGCCACCTTCGAACCATTCATGGTCTATGGCCTCGTCGCCCTCGGCTACTTCCTGCTCTGCTACCCCTTGTCGCTCAGTGCGCGCTACCTGGAAAGGAGACTGCATGCCTCTGCTTAGAATTTCCGCCCTGCATAAATACTACGGCGATCACCACGTGCTCAAAGGCATCGACCTCAGTGTCGAGGAAGGCCAGGTGGTGGCAATCATCGGCCGCAGCGGCTCGGGCAAATCCACCCTGCTGCGCACCCTCAACGGCCTGGAGTCGATCAACGACGGGGTGATCGAAGTCGACGGCGAATACCTCGACGCCGCCCGCGCCGACCTGCGCAGCCTGCGGCAGAAAGTCGGCATGGTGTTTCAGCAGTTCAACCTGTTCCCGCACCTGACCGTCGGCGAAAACGTGATGCTCGCGCCGCAGGTGGTGCAGAAAGTGCCAAAGGCCAAGGCTGCGGAGCTGGCGCGCAAAATGCTCGAACGCGTGGGCCTTGGAGAGAAATTCGACGCCTTCCCGGATCGCTTGTCTGGTGGTCAGCAACAGCGCGTGGCGATTGCCCGGGCATTGGCGATGTCGCCGAAAGTGTTGCTGTGCGACGAAATCACCTCGGCGCTGGACCCGGAACTGGTCAACGAAGTGCTCGCTGTGGTGCGCCAACTGGCCAAGGAAGGCATGACCCTGATCATGGTCACCCACGAAATGCGCTTTGCCCGGGAAGTCGGTGACAAACTGGTGTTCATGCACCATGGCAAGGTGCATGAGGTGGGGGATCCGCAGGTGTTGTTCGCCCATCCGCAGACGGCAGAGCTGGCGAATTTCATTGGGACGGTCGAAACGACAGCCTGAAGGATTTGCAGTGGCTGTAATAGCCTCTTCGCGAGCAAGCCCGCTCCCACAGGGTTCTGCGGCGGAACATGATTGTGTGTTCGACACAAAAACCTGTGGGAGCGGGCTTGCTCGCGAATGGCCGCGCCGCGGTCTCAAGCTTTTATGCGCAGGATCAACGGTTTGAGCCATGCGCGTTGGCGCCAGCGTTTGATCGTGGCACGATGGCGGGGTTATCGACCGAGACCCCCAGACCATGCCGCAATCCAAAGCCAAGAATCTGTCCCTGATCGCCGCAATCGACCTGGGCTCCAACAGCTTCCACATGGTCGTGGCCAAGGCCCAGAACGGTGAAATCCGTATCCTGGAGCGCCTCGGAGAGAAAGTGCAGCTCGCCGCCGGTATCGACGATGAGCGCCATCTCAACGAAGAATCGATGCAGCGTGGCCTCGACTGCCTCAAGCGTTTCGCCCAACTGATCAACGGCATGCCGCTGGGCGCCGTGCGGATCGTCGGCACCAACGCCCTGCGCGAAGCGCGCAATCGCCTGGAATTCATCCACCGCGCCGAAGAAATCCTCGGCCACCCGGTGGAAGTCATCTCCGGCCGTGAAGAAGCGCGGCTGATTTATCTGGGCGTTTCGCACACCCTCGCCGACACCCCGGGCAAGCGCCTGGTGGCCGACATCGGCGGCGGCAGTACCGAATTCATCATCGGTCAGCGTTTTGAACCGCTGCTGCGCGAAAGCCTGCAAATGGGCTGCGTCAGCTTCACCCAGCGTTACTTCAAGGACGGCAAGATCACCCCGGCCCGTTACGCCCAGGCGTATACCGCGGCACGGCTGGAGATCATGAGCATCGAACACGCCCTGCACCGCCTGACCTGGGATGAAGCCATCGGCTCCTCGGGCACCATCCGCGCCATCGGTCTGGCGCTGAAGGCCGGCGGGCATGGCACCGGCGAAGTGAATGCCGAAGGTTTGGCATGGCTCAAGCGTCGTCTGTTCAAACTGGGTGATGTCGACAAGATCGACTTCGAAGGCATCAAACCTGACCGCCGGGCGATCTTCCCCGCAGGTCTGGCAATTCTCGAAGCGATCTTCGATGCCCTCGAACTGCAACGCATGGATCACTGCGAAGGCGCGCTGCGTGAAGGCGTGCTCTACGACCTGCTCGGACGCCATCACCACGAAGACGTGCGCGAACGCACCCTGACTTCGCTGATGGAGCGTTACCACGTCGACCTGGAACAGGCCGCGCGGGTAGAACGCAAAGCCCTGCACGCTTTCGATCAGGTCGCCAAAGACTGGGAACTGGACGACGGCATCTGGCGTGAACTGCTGGGCTGGGCGGCGAAAGTCCACGAAGTCGGCCTCGACATTGCGCACTACCATTATCACAAGCACGGCGCCTACCTGATCGAGCACTCGGATCTGGCCGGGTTCTCCCGCGAAGACCAGCAAATGCTCGCCCTGCTGGTGCGCGGCCATCGCCGCAACATCCCCAAGGACAAGTTCGCCGAATTCGGTGACGACGGCGACAAGCTGATCCGCCTCTGTGTGCTGCTGCGCTTCGCGATCCTGTTCCACCACATCCGTGGCACCCAGGCGATGCCGCAAGTGACGCTGCATGCCAAGGGCGACAACCTCGACGTGGAGTTCCCGGAGAATTGGCTGGATGAGAATCAGCTGACTCAGGCCGACTTTGGTCTCGAAGCCGACTGGCTGACGCGGGTTGGCATTGTCCTCACCGTGCACTGATCCTCGTGGCGAGGGAGCTTGCTCCCGCTGGGGCGCGAAGCGGCCCTTTCTTTTAAAGCGTGGGCCTGCTGCGCAGTCCAGCGGGAGCAAGCTCCCTCGCCACAGGTGGGTGAACGACAGGCACAAAAAAGGCGATCCGCAAGGATCGCCTTTTTATTGGGCTGAAGGTCAGCTGCTCACCGGCAGAATCGGGCTGCCCAGCCGCTCCAGCAACGTCGCCTGCGCACTGCGCGGGTTCTGGTTGCCGGTTGGCGTGTTGCGGATGTAACGGCCATCCGACTGCAGGCTCCAGCTGTGGGTGTTGTCGGTCAGGTACAGCTCCAGCTCTTTCTTGACGCGGGTCAGCAGCTTCTTGCCTTCCACCGGGAAGCAAGTCTCGACGCGCTTGTCGAGGTTGCGCTCCATCCAGTCGGCGCTGGAGAGGAACATCTGCTCCTCGCCACCGTTGAGGAAGTAGAACACCCGGGTGTGCTCGAGGAAGCGACCGATGATCGAGCGCACATGGATGTTGTGCGAAACCCCGGCGATGCCCGGACGCAGGCAGCACATGCCACGCACCACCAGATCGATGCGCACGCCGGACTGGCTGGCCTTGTACAGCGCGCGGATGATCTTCGGATCGGTCAGCGAGTTGAACTTGGCGATGATGTGCGCCGGTTTGCCATCGAGGGCGAACTGGGTCTCCCGGGCAATCATGTCGAGCATGCCCTTCTTCAGGGTGAACGGCGCATGCAGCAGCTTCTTCATGCGCAGGGTTTTACCCATGCCAATCAACTGGCTGAACAGTTTGCCGACGTCTTCGCAAAGCGCGTCATCGGAGGTCAGCAGGCTGTAGTCGGTGTACAGACGGGCGTTGCCGGCGTGGTAGTTACCGGTGCCGAGGTGCGCGTAACGCACGATCTCGCCGGCCTCGCGACGCAGGATCAGCATCATCTTGGCGTGGGTCTTGAAGCCGACCACGCCGTAGATCACCACCGCACCGGCCGCTTGCAGACGGCTGGCCAGTTGCAGGTTGGACTCTTCGTCGAAGCGTGCGCGCAGTTCGATGACCGCGGTCACTTCCTTGCCGTTACGCGCGGCGTCCACCAGCGCATCGACGATTTCCGAGTTGGCGCCGGAACGGTACAGGGTCTGGCGCACGGCCAGAACATGCGGATCTTTGGCGGCTTGGCGCAACAGGTCGACCACCGGAGTGAACGACTCGAACGGGTGCAGCAGCAGGATGTCCTGTTTGCTGACGACGCTGAAAATGTTCTCGCTGTTCTGCAGCAGTTTCGGGATCTGCGGGGTGAACGGCGTGTATTGCAGCTCCGGGTGGCTGTCCAGGCCGGTGATGCTGAACAGACGGGTCAGGTTGACCGGGCCGTTGACCTGATACAGCTCGGTCTCGCTCAGGTTGAACTGCTTGAGCAGGTAGTCCGACAGGTGTTTCGGGCAGGTGTCGGCGACTTCCAGACGCACCGCATCACCGTAGCGCCGCGAGAACAGCTCGCCACGCAGAGCGCGCGCCAGGTCTTCGACGTCTTCGGAGTCGAGTGCCAGGTCGGCGTTTCGGGTCAGGCGGAACTGGTAGCAGCCCTTGACCTTCATGCCCTGGAACAGGTCATCGGCGTGGGCGTGGATCATCGACGAGAGGAACACATAGTTGTCGCCCGGGCCGCCGACTTCTTCCGGAACCTTGATGATCCGTGGCAGCAGGCGCGGTGCCGGGATGATCGCCAGACCGGAGTCGCGACCGAAGGCGTCGATGCCTTCCAGTTCGACGATGAAGTTCAGGCTCTTGTTCACCAGCAACGGGAACGGGTGCGTCGGGTCGAGGCCGATCGGGGTGATGATCGGTGCGATCTCATCGCGGAAGTAGCGGCGCACCCAGGTCTTGATCTTGGTCGTCCAGTGACGGCGACGGATGAAGCGCACCTGATGCTTTTCCAGCTCCGGCAGCAGGATATCGTTGAGAATCGCGTACTGGCGGTCAACATGACCGTGCACCAGCTCGCTGATCCGCGCCAGCGCCTGATGCGGTTGCAGACCGTCGGCACCGGCCTGTTCGCGGGCGAAGGTGATCTGCTTTTTAAGGCCGGCGACGCGGATCTCGAAGAATTCGTCGAGGTTGCTGGAGAAGATCAGCAGGAACTTCAGCCGCTCCAGCAACGGATAGGACTCGTCCAGCGCCTGTTCCAGCACGCGGATGTTGAACTGCAGTTGCGAGAGCTCGCGGTGGATGTACAGGCTGCTGTCATCCAGCCCCGGGATCGCAATCACTGGCGCCGCCGCGACGGGTTCGGTGACCGGCGCGGGTGGCGCAGGCTCCAGTTCCGGCGGGGTTTCGGTGATTTGCTCCACCACCGGTTGAGCTTCTTTTACTGCAGTTTCAGTGAGTCCTTCGGTATTCATCGAATGTTCCTGGGAGGGCTATTTCTGCTCTCGTAACAATTGAGCGGCACGGACAGCAAAGTAAGTCAGGATGCCATCAGCGCCGGCACGTTTAAAGGCGGTCAGTGATTCGACAATCACCGCCTCGCTCAACCAGCCATTCTGGATCGCCGCCATGTGCATGGCGTATTCGCCGCTAACCTGATAGACGAAGGTCGGCACCTTGAAGGCATCTTTTACCCGGAAAAGAATGTCCAGGTACGGCATGCCGGGTTTGACCATGACCATGTCCGCGCCTTCAGACAAGTCCGCACCGACTTCGTGCAGCGCTTCGTCGCTGTTGGCCGGGTCCATCTGATAGGAGGCCTTGTTGGCCTTGCCCAGATTCGCTGCCGAACCCACGGCATCGCGGAACGGCCCGTAATAGGCGCTGGCGTACTTGGCCGAGTAGGCCATGATCCGCACGTTGACGTGACCGGCCAGCTCCAGCGCTTCGCGGATCGCCTGGATGCGGCCGTCCATCATGTCCGACGGCGCCACGACCTGAGCGCCGGCTTCGGCGTGGGACAAAGCCTGTTTGACCAGTGCGTCGACGGTGATGTCGTTCTGCACGTAGCCGTCTTCGTCGAGAATGCCGTCCTGACCGTGGGTGGTGAACGGATCAAGCGCGACGTCGGTGATCACTCCCAATTCCGGGAAACGCTCACGCAAGACGCGGGTGGCGCGCTGGGCGATGCCCTGCGGGTTCCAGGCTTCGGCAGCGTCGAGGGATTTCAATTCGGTTGGCGTGACCGGGAACAGCGCCAGCGCCGGGATCCCCAGTTCGACCCATTGCGCCGCCTCTTCAAGCAGCAGATCGATGGTCAGACGTTCGACACCGGGCATCGAGGCCACGGCTTCGCGACGGTTTTCACCCTCAAGCACGAACACCGGCAGGATCAGGTCATCGACCGTCAGTACGTTTTCCCGAACCAGCCGGCGCGAAAAATCATCACGACGGTTGCGGCGCAAACGCGTGGCTGGGAACAAACGGTTGGCAGGGGTAAAGCTCACGGCAGACTCCTGAGCCCGCGCAAACGGGCGAGCGTGACAGTTATAAGCGGCCATTATGACCAACAGATTACAGTTGTGCGCACCCCGTGACATGTAGCCGCATTCCATTGTCAGCGTAGGAATTGTTCACGTCGAGACACATTTCGACACTTTCCTGAATGTGTCCGAAGGGTTAGGCTGCGCGTTCATTTCGCCAGCACCCAGACAATGCTCCAACAATTTCTGCATGACTTCGGCTACTTTGCCTTGTTCCTCGGCACGTTCTTCGAAGGCGAAACCATCCTGGTGCTCGCAGGCTTCCTCGCGTTCCGTGGATACATGGACATCAACCTGGTGGTGGTCGTGGCGTTCTTCGGCAGCTATGCCGGCGATCAGCTGTGGTACTTCCTGGGGCGCAAGCACGGGCGCAAATTACTGGCGCGCAAACCGCGCTGGCAGATGATGGGCGACCGCGCGCTGGAACACATCCGCAAGCACCCGGACATCTGGGTCCTGAGCTTTCGCTTCGTCTATGGCCTGCGCACGGTGATGCCGGTGGCGATCGGCCTGTCGGGGTATCCGCCGGGACGTTATCTGCTGCTCAACGGCATCGGTGCGGCAATCTGGGCCACCGCCCTCGCGGCCGCTGCCTACCACTTCGGTGCGGTGCTCGAAGGCATGCTCGGCAGCATCAAGAAGTACGAACTGTGGGTGCTCGGCGCGCTGTTGGTACTGGGTGTCGGCCTGTGGCTGCGTCGCCGCTTCAAGAATGCGCGCCTGGCCAAGCAGGTTTACGCCGACGAGCAAGCCGCAAAAGCGGCGCACCTGCTTCAAGCGGAGCAAACCAAACCCGCCGAACCTAAGACGCCAGCCGAGTAACGCGCTGGCGACAGCCATACAGCCCGATGCCGCTGAGCAGGCTGTAACCGAGCAAACCAGCCCAGGCCAACGGGCTGGCCGGCCATAGCCCGAGCAGCGGCGCCAGCCACACCAGCGGCAGGTTCGACGCCAGCCGCAGCAGCTCGACCGACAACGCCCATGGGCGACTCTCCAGCGCCACCCCCAGCACAAACAACCCCCACGCCACCGCGCCCCACCCCAGCAGCAACGCGGAGATCGGCAGATGCTGCGCCTGCCCCATCAGGTAACTGCCCAGCGCGATATAGACGCAGAACTGCAACGCCACATACCACTGACGGCGGCTGTCGAGCGGCACTTCGAATTTGCGGAAGCGGCTCAGGTCCGGTTTGTTCAGCGGGTACTTGGCCGCGACATCCGCCGGACGCCAGCCAGTGCGCATGAACCAGATTCGCAGCTTGTCCCACGGGCGTTCGGCGCGGCGGGCGTCGTCCCACAACTGCGCATAAAACTGCACATTGGCCCACAGCGGATTCCAGCTCGCCAGCGGCGTGGTCACCCCGAATATCACTGGCTCGTTGTCGTCCTCTTCCTGGAACGTGCCGAACAGCCGATCCCAAAGAATGAACACCCCGCCGTAGTTGCGATCCATGTAGAGAGCGTTCTGTGCATGGTGGGCCCGATGATTGGATGGCGTAACGAAGAACCACTCGAACCCGCCGAGCTTGGGAATGTGCCGGGTGTGCACCCAGAACTGATACAGCAGATTCATCGCCGCGACGCTGACAAACACCAGCAGCGGCACGCCGAGCACGGCCATCGGCAAATAGAAGATCCAGCCCAGCAGAAACCCGGTACTGGTCTGGCGCAACGCCGTGGAGAGGTTGTACTCCTCGCTCTGGTGATGCACCGAGTGCGCGGCCCAGAGAATGTTGCGCTCATGGCCCAACCGGTGCAGCCAGTAATAGCAGAAGTCATAGAAGACGAAGGCCAGCACCCAGACCCAGAGGCTGTCGGCCGACAACCTGATCAGCGCCAGATGATCCAGGGCAAACGCATACGTCAGCAGCCCAAACCCCTTGGTCAACAGGCCGGTGGTGGTCGACAACACCCCGGCGCTGAGGCTGTTGACCGAATCGGCGAGGCGATAGTGGCTGGTCCCGCGCCAGCGATCGGCAAGCAGCTCGGCGGCCATCAGCACGAAGAAAAACGGCACTGCATACAGAATGAAGTCCATGGCGCGCCCCGGTCGGATTCTATGGACAGATCCTAGGTGTAGCCGCCCTTTCCCCCTATGGCAACGCGCGACAATTTAGTGGACATTTAGCGCCATGAATCTGGAGAGAAACCCATGAGCAAAAAAGTTGCAGTGATCCTGTCCGGCAGCGGCGTGTACGACGGCGCCGAGATCCACGAGAGCGTCATCACCCTGCTGCGCCTGGATCAACGTGGCGCGCAGGTGCAATGCTTCGCCCCGAACATCGCGCAATTGCATGTAATCAATCACCTGACCGGTGAAGAAATGCCCGAGACGCGCAATGTGCTGGTCGAGTCAGCGCGCATTGCCCGCGGCAACATCAAGGACATCCGCGAGGCCAACGTCGATGACTTCGACGCGCTGATCGTGCCTGGCGGTTTTGGTGCGGCGAAGAACCTCTCGAATTTCGCCGTCGAAGGCGCCGGCTGCAGCGTGCAGCCGCAAGTGCTGGAACTGGCCGAAGCGTTCGCCGAAGCGGGTAAACCGGTGGGCCTGATGTGCATCTCGCCGGCGCTGGCAGCGAAGATCTACGGCCCGGGCGTGACCTGCACCATCGGCAATGACGCCGACACTGCTACCGCGATGAACAAGATGGGCGCCACCCACGAAGACTGCGCAGTGACCGACATCATCGAAGACAAGGCACGCAAACTGGTGACGACCCCGGCTTACATGCTGGCGCAGAACATCAGTGAAGCGGCTTCGGGGATCAACAAACTGGTCGACCGGGTGCTCGAACTCACCCACGAAAACGATGTTTGATCTCTGACTGCATGCAGAGCGAAATGTGGGAGCGGGCTTGCTCGCGAAAGCGGTGTGTCATTCCAATCAATGTTGTCTGATACGACGCCTTCGCGAGCAAGCCCGCTCCCACATGGGATTTGTGTTTGGCTCAGGGTTTGCGGATCAGCCGCGTGAGGATGCGGTCCAGCGCATTGGCAAACGCCTGCTTCTCGCGCTCGCCGAACGGTGCCGGGCCGCCGCTGATCTGGCCCTGTTCGCGCAGGTCGGTGAACAGGTTGCGCACCGCCAGGCGCTCGCCCATGTTCTGCGCGTCGAACTCCTTGCCGCGCGGATCCAGCGCCGCCACGCCCTTCTTCACCAGACGATCGGCCAGCGGAATATCGCTGCAGATCACCAGCTCACCGGGCACCGCGTGTTCCACCAGATAATCGTCCGCCGCATCCGGGCCGCTGGGCACCACGATCAGTTTGACGATGGCCAGCCCCGGTTTGGTCTGCGGCTGTCCAGCCACCAGCACCACTTCGAACTGGCGCTTGAGGGCGAACTTCACCACCAGATCCTTGGCGGCCCGGGGGCAGGCGTCGGCATCGATCCATACACGCATCTTCTTTTCCTCTCTTAAAAGCATCGCGGGCAAGCCACGCTCCCACAAGGTTAACGCTAAACCTGTGGGAGCGGGCTTGCCCGCGAATGTGAGCGCCAGCGAATGCTTTTTAAGCGACGACCCGCCGCTTCTCGGCCATCCGGCTGCGCCCATACAACACAACAATCGCCAGAATCGCCAGCGCCTGCGCCGTCAGGGAATAGGCATCGGCATGAATCCCCAGCCAGTCGAATTCAAGGAACGCCACTGGCCGCGTGCCAAAGATCCCGGCTTCCTGCAGCGCTTTCACGCCATGCCCGGCAAACACCACCGACAACGCACAGAGCAGACCGGCGTTGATGCTGAAGAACAGCGTCAGCGGCAGTTTCGCCGAGCCACGCAGGATCACCCAGGCCAGACCGATCAGCAGCACCAGCGCCGTCGCACCACCGGCCAGCACCGCGTCGTGCCCGGCGGGGCCGGCCTGCAGCCACAGGGTTTCGTAGAACAGGATCACTTCGAACAACTCGCGGTACACCGAGAAGAACGCGAGGATCGCGAAGCCGAAACGCCCGCCGCCGCCCACCAGACTCTGCTTGATGTAATCCTGCCAGGCCGCCGCGTGCCGCCGGTCGTGCATCCACACGCCGAGCCACAGCACCATGACGCTGGCGAACAGCGCCGTAGCGCCCTCAAGCAGTTCCCGCTGCGAGCCGCTGACGTCGATCACATACGCCGCCAGCGCCCAGGTACCAAGCCCGGCGAGCAGCGCCAGGCCCCAACCGATGTTGACGCTGCGCACTGCCGACTGCTGGCCGGTGTTGCGCAGGAACGCGAGGATCGCTGCCAGCACCAGAATCGCTTCGAGGCCTTCGCGCAGCAGAATCAACAGGCCGGAAATGAAGCTCAGCGACCAGCTCAGGCCATCGCTGCCGAGCAGTTCGGCGGACTCTTTCAACTTGCCCTTGGCCGCGTCCAGGCGCTGCTCGGCTTGCGCCACCGGCAAGCCGTCCTGCAACGACTGACGGTAGGCCATCAGCGATTTTTCGGTGTCCTTGCGCACGTTGGCGTCGACGTTATCCAGCGAGCTTTCGACCAGTTCAAAACCTTCCAGATACGCCGCCACCGACAGGTCATAGGCCTGATCGTGATCGCCGGCGCGATACGCCGCCAGGCTCTTGTCCAGCGTGGCGGCGGTGTAATCGAGCAACTGCGCCGGGCCGCGCTTGACCTGCGGTGGCTGGGCGCGCTGAGCACGGAAGGTCGCCGCCGCTTGCGGGCCTTCGGCGGCCTGCACCTCGGCCGGGGTCTGGCGCGCCAGATCAGCGATGTTGAAGGTCTTGTCGGACTTGGCTGCGGCCGGGTCGGCACTGAAACCGGCAATGTAGGTCGCCAGATCCCAACGCTGACGGTCGTCCAGTTGATCGGCGAACGCCGGCATGTCGGTGCCTTCGACGCCTTGGCCGAGGGTGCTGTAGATCGCGTACAGGCTCAGGTGATCGATGCGTGCGGCATCGCGCAGATTGGCCGGTGGCGGCGTCATGCCGAGGCCCGCCGGGCCGTCGCCGGCACCGCTGGCGCCGTGACACACCGAGCAGTTCTGGGCGTACAGCGGCGCGCCCCGGGTCGGATCGGGAGTGATGATCGGCGCCTGGCTGACTTCATACGCCACCGCCAGTTGCGCCCCCAGTTGCCGGGCCTGACGCGCGACTTCAGCGCCGTCCTGCTTCGCGGTGATAGCCGCATGCAGAGCCTCGACGCCCTGCTCCAGCGCCGCCTTCTCCGGTTTGGCCGGCAGGCCGCCGATCAACCCCTGCAGCACTTGGGTGAATTCCAGTTGCTCACGGTACTCGCCGTCGTCGACGACCTTGCCCGCCTCGACCGTCGGCGGGTAGTCGGCGCTGATGTAATCGAGCAGGTGCAGCGCCTGCGGGGCGCCTTCCACGGTGTCGGCCAGCAGGCTGGAACTGCTCAGGGCCAACAGAGGGAACACCAGCCAGGCCAGGAATCGGGACGCGGCAGTCATGAATGAGTCTCAAATGGAAATGCGAAGTTACATATTGTTCACTTCGAACGCTTTTCACTCAAGCTCTGTCGATGTCTCGTGGCGTTTTAACGCAGCGCGACGGGTGTATTGCGGTAATGCTCCAGCATGAATTCGACGAACACCTGCACCTTCAGCGCGACATGCCGGGCATGCGGATAGAGCGCGTAATAGTGGCGCTGCCCCAGGTTGTAGTTGGGCAGGATCTGCACCAGCCGACCACTGAGCAGATCCTCCTGCACCGTGGCCCGGGTGAACGCGGCGATACCGACCCCGGCCAGCGCGGCAGCATGCAACGCACTGATCGAATCGGCCTTGAAGCGGCCCTGCGCGCGCACGCTGCTGGTGAGCCCGCGCGCATCGGTCAGCGTCCAGTCGCTGCCACCGGCAAACGCCAGCAACTGATGCTCGGCGAGTTCGCGCACCAGACGCACCAGACCATTGCGCGCCACGTAAGCCGGCGAAGCCACCAGCAACATGTCCGAGACGGTCAGCAACCGCGCCACCATGGATGAATCGGCCAAGGGTCCGCAGATGCGCAGGGCTACATCGAAGCCCTCGGCGATCAGATCGACGAAACGGTCATCGCAGGACAGGTCCACCTCAATCTCGGGATAGCGCTGCTGGAATGCCGGCAGCCAGCTCGCCAGTTCCAGCGTACCGATCACCATCGGTGCACTGATGCGCAGCACACCGCTGGGGCTTTCATGTGCCTGACCGACCGCCAGCGCGGCTTGATCGAGGCGTTCGAGAATGTCCACGCACGCCGCGTAATACTGCTGCCCCGCCGTGGTCAGGTTGAATCCTCTGGTATTGCGATTGATCAGCCGCGTGCCCAGTTCGCTTTCCAACTGCTGCAACTGTCGGGAGATCGTCGAGTGGGTGGTGTCGAGGCGCTCGGCAGCGGCGCT
Organism: Pseudomonas sp. MWU12-2020; assembly: GCF_023100605.1. Lineage (NCBI taxonomy): Bacteria > Pseudomonadati > Pseudomonadota > Gammaproteobacteria > Pseudomonadales > Pseudomonadaceae > Pseudomonas > Pseudomonas sp. MWU12-2020. The sequence goes on along the minus strand of NZ_JALMEX010000004.1, from coordinate 217,444 downwards.
GAACCCGCGACACTCGACGATGCAACGAAACGCGCGCATGGCTTGCAGTTGATTCATTGAAGTCCCGCAATGGTTAAGCGTCAGGCCAGCAAGGCTAGCCCAAACCCCGCATCCATCCCACCGGTAAATCCACCGCGTGATCCAAATGATCTGTGCAATCAGCAAACAAAAACCACGCATCACTTGGCCACTATTGCCGCCTATAATGCGCCACCTCGTCGCATTTCCCGCTCAAGGATGAACCCCCTCATGCCCCACCGCTTGCTGCTGCCCCTGTTGATCACCGCTGTTGTGCAACTGAGCGGCTGCGCCGCGTATCGCAACTACGACCTGGAACTGCAACAGACCACCGACCAGTTCAAGGCCGGCAATATCGACGGCGCCCTGGCGCTGATCGAAGCGCACAACCCGGATCCGGAAAAAGACCTGCTCTACTACTTCGAAAAGGGCGCCGTCCTCAGCGCCGGCGGCGCGCTGCCGCAGAGCCAGACAACCTGGCGCAGCGCCGAGCAGATGATCATCGAGCGCCAGGACACGATCGAGACCACCGGTGACAAGTTGCTCGCGGCGATGGGCGATCACTGGGGCGGCATCATCAATGACAAGCTGCGGCGCTACGATGGCTACGACTATGAAAAAGTCATGCTGACCACGCAAATGGCCCTCAACCAATTGGCGCTGAATGACTTCGACGGGGCCCGTGCCGACATCAAGAAAACCCACGAACGCGAAGCGCTGATCGCCCGGCAGCGGGAGCTGGAATACGAACGTATCGAAGATGCGGCCAAGGCCCAGGGCGCGCGCGTGCACTACAAGGACCTGCAGGGTTATCCGGTGGTGATGCTCGAATCCCCGGCAGTGATTGCCCTGAAAAACGGTTACCAGAGCGCGTTCAGTCACTACCTCGCCGGCTTCACCTATGAGGCGCTCGGCGAAAAAGACCTGGCGGCGCCCGGTTATCGTCAGGCCATCGAGCTGCGCCCGGACATGCCGTTTTTCCAACAGGCACTGCGCGACCTCGACAGCCCCGGACTCAAGGCCGACGAAAGCGATGTGCTGATCATCGTGCAAAGTGGTCTGGCACCGGCCCGCAGCTCGGTGCGCGTACCGTATCCGGTGCAGCTCAAGGACGGTCAGGTGATCGTCGCCAACATTTCCTTCCCGGTGATGGTGCCGGATAACTCCACCGCGCCGTTCAAGCAGGTCCGCATCGACGGTCGCGAGAAAAAGCTGATCGCGGTCAACAGCATCACCGATATGTCTTTGCGCACACTGCGTGACGACATGCCTGGGATTATCCAGCGCACCACCTACCGGGCGTTCCTCGCGGCGGACGTTCAAGGTACCGACAATCGCCGCAATCCGGCCAAGGCCTCCTACGTCACCCAGTGGGATGGTTTCGAGCAGGCCGACACCCGCACCTGGCGCACCCTGCCCAACCTGACACAGGTCGTGCGCCTGCGTCTGAAAAAGGGCGAGCACCAGATCAGCCTGCCGAACACTTCAGGCACTCCACTGAACATCCGCATCGACCAGAATCGCCAGATGATCGGCCTTCGCGTGCTGGGCGAGCGGATTTACGCGAACGGCAGCGCTTTTCAACCTGCAACGTCGGTGGGAAATCGCGTATCCGCCGTGAAATAAGTAATGGCACCAAACTAACAAGTGCGATTAAAAAGCTATTACATGGCCAGCATCGCCCGCTTATAATGCCGCGCCCGCGCTATAGCGACGCGGCATAAAAGCTCCTCTGGTTATGAGGAATTGGCAGGAGGCCAGCGCCACTGTCGATGGGTCACACCAGCCCGACCAGCACCGGCGGCTGATGCAGTTTCTAGCTCAGGGAAGAAGTACCCCCATGGCATTGCGCACTCCCACCTTGATCGCGCTCAGCGCTGTCACCCTGCTGTCCGGCTGTTCGGCGTTTCGCAACTACGATTCGGAACTGGCCCAGACCAACCAGCAACTGGCCACCGGCAACGTCGATGCCGCGCTGACCCTGCTGGAAAAAAACAACACCGGCCCCGACAAAGACTTGCTCTATTACTTCGAGAAAGGTGAGTTGCTGCGCGCCAAGGGCGACCTGTCCGGCAGTCAGAACGCCTGGACCAGTGCCGATCAGGTGGTCGGGCAGTGGGAAGATGCGGTCAAGCTCGACTCCGGCAAATACCTGGCGCAGTTCGGCAGCTTCATCGTTAACGACAAGGTCCGCCGCTACGAAGGCTACGACTACGAAAAAGTCATGCTGACCACGCAGATGGCCCTCAACCTGCTGGCGGTCAACGACTTCGACGGCGCCCGCACCGCGATCAAGAAGACTCACGAACGTGAAGCGGTGATCGCCGACCTGCGTGACAAGGAATACCTCAAGAGCGAGGAAGAGGCCGAAAAAGAAGGCATCAAGACTCAGTACAAGGATCTGCAGGGTTACCCGGTCGCCAGCCTCGATGCGCCAGAAGTGGTCAGTCTGAAAAACAGCTACCAGAGTGCGTTCAGCCATTACCTGGCCGGTTTCGTCTACGAAGCCCTGGGCGAGAAAGACCTGGCTGCGCCGGGCTACCGTAAAGCCGCCGAACTGCGTCCGAACACGCCGCTGCTGGAGCAGGCGCTGGTCAATCTCGACAAGCCGACCAAGAGCGACGACAGCGACATCCTGATCGTGGTGCAAAGCGGTCTGGCGCCAGCGCGCGACTCGATCCGCGTGCCGCTGCCGTTGCCGATCTCCAACAACGTGGTGATCACCCCGCTGTCGTTCCCGATCATCAAGCCTGACACCTCTACCGCACCGTTCGCGCAGATTGGCGTCGATGGCCAGCAAGTCAACCTGACCGCCCTCAACAGCACCACCGCCATGTCCCGTCGCGCCCTGCGCGATGACATGCCGGGGATCATCGTTCGCACCACCGTGCGCGCGATCACCAAAGGTGTGGCGCAGAAGAAGATCAACGAAACCAACCCGCTGGCCGGCCTCGCCGTGGGTATTTCTTCAGCTGTGCTGGAAGGTGCCGATACCCGTACGTGGCGCACCCTGCCGGACAACACCCAAGTGGTGCGTCTGCGCTTGAAGAAAGGCGAACACCAAGTCAGTCTGCCGAGCGCCGTCGGTGGCTCGGTGGTCAAGGTCACCGTCGATCAGCGCTACCAGGTGATCAGCCTGCGCGCCGTGGGTAATCAGGTGTTCGCTGCGGGCCTCGCCGCCCACGTCATCCCGAGCGCCGGCGCGACCAACGTCGCCAGCCTCAAACAACCTTAAGAACGGAGTCTTTGCATGCGCTTGAAACTCTTCGCCGTTGCCGCTCTCGCCGTCCTGGCCAGCGGCTGCGCCACCCCGCCACCACCGGAGCCGGGCAGCGCCGCGAGCAAGGTCGTGGCCATGGGCCCGCAGAAACACATCGCGGTTGGCGCCATGCGCGTCGCCCGCGAGAACGGCTTCATGACCGTCAATGTGCAGTTGACCAACACCCTCAACAGCAACAAGACGTTCTACTACCGCTTCGCCTGGCTGGGCCCGGAAGGTTTCCCGGTCGCCGAGGAAGAAGTCTGGAAAAGCCAGATGATGTACGGCGCCCAGACCAGCTTCATCCAGGGCATCGCCCCGACCCCGAAAGCCGTGGATTTCCGCCTGGAACTCAAGACGCCTTAAGTCCGCCACCCTATTTCTGTTTTAGAGAGCATTCCCATGTTTGCACGCTTTTCCTTGATCGCCGTCCTCGCCCTACTGGCTTCCGGTTGCGCCAACACCTCGCCGACCCTGGGCAGCAAGAACATCAGCTACGGCGACACCAAAGCGGTTGAAACCGTGACCAACGAATTCGGTTCGACCGACCTGCAAATGATCGCCGAATCGATGACCCGCTCGCTGGCCCAGTCCGGCATCCTGCAGGGCCGCCCGGTGGTGCAGGTCTACGACGTGAAGAACAAGACCAGCGAGTACATCGATACCCGCGAAATCACCACCAGCATCAAGACTCAACTGATGAAGTCCGGCACCGCCCGCTTCGCCAGCGACAACACCGCAATGCAGAGCCAGGTCGATCAGCTCAAGCTGCAAAACCAGAGCGGTCTGTACAAGAAGAGCACCGTGGCCAAGACCGGCAACATGATCGCTGCCAAATATCGTCTGGAAGGCTCGATCAGCTCGATCGTCAAGCGCAGCAGCGATTACAAGGACGTCTTCTACAAATTCAGCCTGCAACTGATCGACGTTGAAAGCGGTCTGGCCGAGTGGATGGACGAAAAAGAGATCCGCAAAACCACGGAGCGTTAATTGATGCGCACATGGATTGGCATGATGGCCCTGGCTTGCGCGTTCAGCGTGCAAGCGGCCCCGAAAGTCGCGGTAACGGATCTGGCGTATCAGGAACGGGTGGAGCAGTACATCCACATCGTTTCGGCGCAGAACAATTATCGCGAGGGTTATTACAGCTCCAGTGGTTCCTCGAACTACAACGAGCTGGAAGCGACCACCAGCTACATCGAACAAGGTGAGCTGCGTAAATTCACCGGCGACATCAAGGGTGAAATCCTCCGCACCGGGATGTTTCAGCTGGTGCAGGGCACGCCGTACACCGCATCGTCCAAGGGTGACGTGTACGACGTGATCAAGCGGATCAAGGCCGGCAACTTCAAGGGCGCCGACTATGTGCTGTTCGGCACCGTGTCGGACATCGACTTCACCCAGGACATGAACGAGCTGGCGCACACCGACAGCTATTCGGCGGTTTTGGGCCTGACGCTGGTGGCCGATTTCAGCCTGATCAACACCAAGACCTACGAGATCACTTCGGCCTTCACGGCGATGGGCGAAGCACAGGACACCAAACTGGTGAACGGCCGCGACATCAAGATCTCGCTGAATCGCCCTCGGGTGGTGCGTGACGTGTCGAAAGCGCTGGGCGAAGACGTCGCCGGGCAACTGAGCATGCAGCTCGGTGGCGGCGGGTACGAGCAGCCGCGTGAAGCGCCGCAGCGCAACAACTTGCCGCGTGATACTGCGCCGGTGATCTTGCGCTGACTCTTGGCTGAACGCGTTCTGTGGCGAGGGAGCTTGCTCCCGCTGGGCTGCGAAGCAGACCCAAAAGCTTGTGAGCGCTGCGCACTCAAGCGGGAGCAAGCTCCCTCGCCACAATTGAGCGTCACTCCAAAGTCTTGGCGGATAAAAAAAGGCGACCCCAAGAGGTCGCCTTTTTTCTGCCTGCGGGTTTTACACCACCGCTTTACGCAACGTCGCCATGAACGCCGCCGCGCCAATGAACAGCCCGGCAAACGTGCGGTTCATGCGTTTCTGCTGCTTCGGCGTGCGCAACAGGCGCAGCACCTTGGACGCCAGACCGGTGTAGCCGGCCATGACAATCAGATCCACGCAGATCATGGTCACGCCGATCACCAGGTACTGCATCAGCAGCGGTGCGTGCGGATTGATGAACTGCGGCAGCACCGCGAGCATGAACACCAGTGCCTTGGGGTTGCTGATGTTCACCAGAAAGCCGCGGAACACCAGCGCCAGCGGCTTGCCGATCGGGCGCACGGCGGCGTCATCGCTCATGTCCATGGGCAGCGCGCGCCATTGCTTGATCGCCAGGTAGACCAGATAGGCCACGCCAAACCATTTGATCGCATAGAACGCGGTGGCCGATGCGGTGAGAATCGCGCCGACCCCGGCGCCGACAATTGCAATCTGTACCGCCAGGCCGACTTGCAGGCCCAACGCGTTCCAGTAGCCGCGCCAGAAGCCGTATTGCAGGCCGCTGGACATCGACGCAATGGCGCCCGCGCCCGGGGACAGACTGATCACCCAGCAGGCGGCAAAGAATGCCAGCCATGTTTGAAGCTCCATCGCACACCTCGACTGTGAATCGTGACAGACGTCAAAGCTAATGCGGTTTGGCGCGGATGACTACCGATTTTTGCTGGATGGTCCGGGCGCGGCTGATGGCCTCTTCGCGAGCAAGCCCGCTCCCACATTGGATTTGTGTCGATCACAGATCCAATGTGGGAGCGGGCTTGCTCGCGAAGGCGTCTGATCAGACGCCCGAAGACTACTTTTCGAAACCGCTCGAAGGAAACACATCACTCCCGCGCCAGCGCCGCACCGAACGCTGGAAGAACAGGCTGTTCGGCACTTGCACCATGGCACTGCCTGTTCCCAGTTCTTCGGCTTCGATCAATGTGGTGTACAGCAGATTGATCGCCACCACCCGGCCCTTGACGCCGGGCTTGTCGGTGGTGTCCACCAGCTCGACCACATCGCCGAGGCGGAACGGGCCGACGGTGAAGATCAGAATCGCGCACAGCAGGTTCGACAGCACACTCCACATCGCGAAGAACGCCACCGCCGCCACCGCGACGAAACCCGACAGCGCCGTCCACAACACCGTGGCCGACACCCCGAGGCGTTCCAGCACAAAGATCAGCGCGCTGCCCATGATCAGCCAGCGCAGACCGCCACGCAGCGGCATCAGCAGCTGCGGCGGAAACGGGTAGCGCTCACCCAGACGGGTCAGGCCTTTGGCAACGAAGCGCTGAGCGAGATAACCGGCCAGCAGGATCAGCAGAATCTGCACACCGAGCCAGATCGGCTCGACCCACACCGCCGGCAATGGCCACTTGAACGCGTCCATCAGGACAACGCCTCCAGCTCCGCCTGCATGCTTTCCAGGGTTTCCAGCGCTTCCATCCACGCTTCTTCCAGCTCGGCTTCGCGCACCTTCAATTTGGCCTGTTCGGCCAGCAGATCACGCAACTCGTTCTTGCGTGCCGGCTCGTAGATGTCGCTGTCGCCGAGGCTGGCATCGACCTTCGCCAGCTTCTCGTGAAGCTTGCCCAGTTCGGCTTCGAGCTTGTCGGCCTCGCGCTTGTGCGGTGCCAGTTGCTGACGCAATGCAGCGGCGGCCTGGCGCTGAGCCTTCTTGTCGGTCTTGTCCGGATTGACCGGAGTGTTGCTGACCGGCGCATTGCGCTGACGGTATTCCACCAGCCAGCGCGCGTAGTCTTCGAGGTCGCCATCGAACTCTTCGACCTTGCCATCGGCGACCAGGTAGAAGTTGTCGGTGGTGCTCTTGAGCAAGTGCCGATCGTGAGACACCACCAATACCGCGCCGCTGAATTCCTGCAGCGCCATGGTCAGCGCCAGGCGCATTTCCAGGTCGAGGTGGTTGGTCGGTTCGTCGAGCAGCAACAGATTCGGCCGTTCCCAGGCGATCAATGCCAGCGCCAGACGCGCTTTCTCGCCACCGGAGAAATTCAGCACCGGCTCGTCGATGCGTGCGCCACGGAAGTCGAAACCACCGAGGAAGTCGCGCAGGGTCTGTTCACGTTCGGTCGGCGCCAGACGCTGCAAATGCAGCAGCGGGCTGGCCTTGGCATCCAGCGAGTCGAGCTGATGCTGGGCGAAGTAGCCGACGACGGTGTTCTCGCCACGGGTCAGACGCCCGGCCAGTGGCTCGAGTTCGCCAGCAAGGTTCTTGATCAGGGTCGATTTACCGGCGCCGTTCGGCCCGAGCAGACCGATCCGCGCACCCGGGGTCAGTTGCAGCTTGACCTTCTCCAGGATGGTTTTATCGCCGTAACCCAGACGCGCATCGGACAGGTCGATCAGCGGACTGGAGATCTTGGTCGATTCGCGGAACACGAAATCGAACGGCGAATCGACGTGGGCCGCCGACAGCTCTTCCATGCGCTCCAGGGCCTTGATCCGGCTCTGCGCCTGACGGGCCTTGGTGGCCTGGGCCTTGAAGCGGGCGATGTAGCTTTCCATGTGCGCACGTTGCGCCTGCTGCTTCTCGTAGGCCTGTTGCTGCTGGGCCAGACGTTCGGCACGGGCGCGTTCGAACGCGGTGTAGCCACCACGGTAGAGGGTCAGTTTGCGCTGATCGACATGGGCCACGTGATCGACCACTTCATCGAGGAAGTCGCGGTCGTGGGAAATCAGCAGCAGGGTGCCCGGGTAGCTTTTCAGCCACTCTTCGAGCCAGATGATCGCGTCGAGATCCAGGTGGTTGGTCGGTTCGTCGAGCAACAACAAGTCCGACGGACACATCAAGGCCTGCGCCAGGTTCAGACGCATCCGCCAGCCACCGGAGAAATCTCCTACCTGACGATCCATCTGTTCATTGGTGAAACCGAGACCGGCCAGCAACTTGCGCGCCCGCGCATCGGCGGTATAGCCGTCGGCGCTGTCGAGTTCGGCGTGCAGACGGGCCAGAGCCGTGCCATCGTGGGCCGCTTCGGCGGCGGCGAGGTCACGTTGCACTTCGCGTAGACGCAGGTCGCCATCGAGCACATAGTCGACCGCCAGGCGTTCGAGCGTGTCGACCTCCTGGCGCATGTGCGCGATCCGCCAGTCGGCCGGCAGCAGGCAATCGCCCGAGTCCGGGTGCAACTCGCCGCGCAGCAAGGCAAACAGGCTGGATTTGCCGGCGCCGTTGGCACCGATGAGGCCGGCTTTGTGGCCGGCGTGCAGGGTCAGCTCGGCGTCTTCTAGCAGACGTTGCGGGCCACGCTGTAAAGTCAGGTTCTGAAGTCGGATCATAATGGCGGCGGAGTCTACCAGCTTCGCTCACAACTGGCGCGAGTAGCACGATGTCCTCTGACCTGTGGAGCTTTTCCCTTGCCATCTACGCCCGACCGGGCGTGGAACCTGCTTGCCTGCAACTGCAAACGGCGGGGGCCAATGTCTGCCTGCTGCTGTGTGGTTTATGGCTGGAACAGCGCGGCGCGGCCTGCGACGAACAGCGCGTGCAGCAGCTGAAAATGCTGGTGGGGCCGTGGGATGTGGAGGTGGTGCAGCCACTGCGTGCGTTGCGTACTCAGTGGAAAACCCTGGCCGAGGAAGATCCGGTGCTCAAGGGGCTGCGAGAACAAATGAAAGCGCTGGAGCTGGAAGCCGAACGGCATCTGCTGTGGCAACTGGAACAGGTTGCGCAGGATTGGCCGCGCGATGACGCATCAGCGTCGGGGGAGTGGCTGGAAAGTCTGACGGGATCGGCCGCCAGCCCGAACCGCGACGCGCTGCAAGTGCTGCGCGTCGCGGCAACCGGCACTTAGGAAGCGCTGGTCGGGTTGCTGCTGGCGCTCGACGCAGCGGCTGGCGTTGGCGCAGTCGTGGTGGTCGAGGTGGAAGCGGCTGGAGCAGGCGCGGCGGCCGGCGCCGGAGCGGCTGGCTTGGCGGCAGGTGCAGTCGCCGGTTTGGCGGCAGCTGGTTTGGCAACGGCCGGTTTTTTCGCGGCAGGTTTGGCAGCTGGCTTGGCGGCTGGTTTAGCGGCTGGCTTTGCGGCTGGCTTTGCGGCTACTGGTTTGGCGGCAGGCTTGGCTGCAGCGGTCGCAGGTTTTGCTGCTGCAGGTTTGGCAGCGGTTTTAGCGGCAGGCTTGGCCGCTGGTTTGGCAGCAACCTTGGCAGCAGGTTTTGCCGCGACCGGTTTGGCCGCAGTCTTGGCTGCCGGTTTTGCAGCGGCGGTTTTCGCGGCAGGTTTGGCAGCCGGTTTTACCGCTACTTTGGCAGCTGGTTTAGCAGCAGTTTTTGCCGGAGCGACTTTGCGCGCAGCAGGTTTTGCTGCTGGCTTGGCAGCCGGTTTTGCCGCTGCAGGTTTGGCAGCGGCAGTACGTGCGGCCGGTTTCGCAGCGCTCGCCGCAGCCGGTTTTTTCACTGCGGTTTTTGCAGCAGGTTTGGCGGCGGTTTTAGCCGGTGCCTTGGCTGCTGGTTTGGCTGCCGGTTTTGCCGCAGCGGTTTTCGCCGGGGCTTTCGCCGCAGAAGGTTTGGCTGCCGCTTTTTTCGCAGGCGCTGCTGCTGGTTTGGCGGCGCGGGAGGACAGCGCTTTGCCGGCAGCCTCTTGCACACGGCCGACACCCTGGGCCAGTTTCAGGCTTTCCTGGGCATCACGCTTGAGTTGCAGAATGTAGCCGCGAGTGTCGGATTGACGCCCCTTCAGCGCGTCAAGCAAGTCTTCGAGTTCTTTGACGGCAGCCTTGGCCTTGTTCTGCGCCTTGGCTTTACCGGCAGTGGCTGCGTCCTGCAATTTGGTACGGGACTTGTGCAGTTTTTCTTGCGCCTTGCCGCGTTGCTTTTCCAGTTTGGCGAGCAGTTTTTCAGCATCAGCCAAGGCTTGGGAGCAAGCGTTTTCCAAATGCTCGAGCAGGCTGCCCGAGAGTTGTTGGAGTAGGTGCAACGGAGTGTTTACAGGCTTCTTGGTGGCCGACATGGTTTACCTCCTGGCTGACGTGAGTGCGGCTCATACTAGACCTCTGCAGTTACCGCCGCTAGGTCATCTTGACAGTATCGAAACCGTTGCGTTGCAACGAAGTGAAAATGTTCTGCACAAAGACAAAAGCAGTTCACCGTTGCAGACCTTCGCGCTGGCATAATCGCCCGCATCTCAGGACGGAGAGTGCCCATGTCGCGCTACCTTTTTTTATCCCTCTGGATGATTTTTTCCGCCGCCCACGCCGACGAAAAAACCACCGCGAACGATGCTCACGATCTGGCCTACAGCCTCGGTGCCAGCCTCGGTGAACGCTTGCGCCAAGAGGTGCCGCAATTGCAGATTCAGGCATTGGTCGAAGGTTTGCAGCAGGCCTATCAAGGCAAGCCGCTGGCCCTGAGCGAAGCGCGGATCGAGCAGATCCTGGCGGATCACGAATCGCAAAACGCCGAACACTCGTCGCTGCCTTCCAGTGATGCCGCGATGGAAAACGAGCAGCGTTTTCTCACCGCCGAAAAAGCCAAACCGGGTGTGAAGGAATTGGCCGACGGCATCCTGCTGACCGAGCTGAGCCCGGGCACTGGCCCCAAGGCCGGGCCGGATGGAAAAGTGCAGGTGCTGTATGTCGGTCGCCTGCCGGATGGCACCGTGTTCGATCAGAACACTCAGCCACAATGGTTCAGCCTCGACAGCGTGATTGCCGGGTGGCGTACGGCGTTGCAGAACATGCCGGTTGGCGCGAAGTGGCGACTGGTGATTCCATCGGATCAAGCCTACGGCGCCGACGGTGCGGGCGATCTGATCGCGCCGTTCACACCGCTGGTGTTTGAGGTCGAATTGCGCGGTGCAACGAGCTGACCGACGCCGACTCGCCTGCATAAAAAAACGCGGTGCGCTTTCGGCGCACCGCGTTTTTCATGTCGGCGAGAAACGAATCAGGCCTGAACCGGATCTTCCTGCTTGTGCGCGGTGTGCAGCACTTCAATCAGGCAATCTTCCAGTTCGAAGCGTTCGTGCAGCAGGCCACCCAGTTCCTTGAACTTCTCGGCGACGCATTTGCCTTCATCACAAAGGTCGTTGAAGGCGAGGAGTTTTTCGGTGATGACGTCGATGCGCGGGTAGAGGGTTTCGGCAAGCTCGAGGCCGCGCTTGTCGTTGAACGCCTTGGCTTCGCCGGTCAGCTGTTCGTAAATCTCGAAGTGCCCGGCCGAGACGTAATCGACCAGCACGCCGCAGAACTCCTGCAAGGGCTTGCGGCTCTCGGACAAGGCCTGAGGTTGCGCACCCAGCTTGTCGTAGGCACCGATCAGTTCTTCACGCTCTTGCAACCAGCGGTCGATCAGCAGATGAACTCCACCCCAGCGTTCCTGAGCATTCTGACAACTTTCGAGCATGGCGATCTCTCTTCCCTTGTGGGTCATGCTGCTCTACACCCGCGCCCCTCTTCTGGCTTTTACGCTTGGAGGCCGACCGGGCAGAGCGTCATCGAGCAACATAAATCCAATGACACGTGCGGGCCAGATTATGCCCGCACGCCTATGGCTTCAAGGTACGCAGGAGATAAAGTTCATACAAGTGTTTAATCCCCGACCAGCGCCCGGTGCGACGCTTCGCCGCTGAGCGGTCGTTGCAGCGCGCTCCAGACCAGACGCAGTAACTGATAAACCGCAAGGATCGACATCGCCACAAAGAACAGCAGACTCCATTCCGGGATGCTCAAATCGAACAGCGTCCAGGAAAATTTCCGCGCAATCGACACCGCCCTTGAACATCCGCAGCGTTGCGCACAACCACGGCAGGTTGCTGAACAGCGCTTCGGAATCGGGCGCGCAACTGGTCATTTGCACCAGCGGATCACTCTGCAACAACACCTGCCGCCAGGCCGCCGTGGTCCCGCCCAGGCTCAGGCCAAGCGCGGTCGCCCAATAGAGCGACAGGCCGACACGCCGTGGGCCGTGAATCGCCGCCAGCCCGCAACAGACCATCAGCAACGCCATGAAGAAGCGTTGCGCCAGGCACAGACTGCAGGGCGTCAGCCCGACCGCATATTCGAGGTAATAGGAAGCTCCCAGGGCCAGTGCGCCTGCAGTGAAAGCCGTAAAAAACAAGGAGCGTGAACAGGCCAACGACATGGCTTTTCCGTAGCAGTGGAGACAGGCAGTTACGGTAGAGGAAAGCTTGTCAGCCTTTCAAGGCAGGTGCCTGGCGACAGTTCACCAGAAGTGTAGGGAAAACCCGACAGGCGCGAGAGGAATAGGTGTAGTCCGCTGTAGGACTTTGCCCAACACGCCCGCCAGAGGTAATTATTCGCTCACTGAACGTTGACGAGGGAGTGGCCTCCCTCGTGATTTCAGGCGCGAACCGGCACCGGTAACGGCGCGGCCAGCAGGCGTTCATCCAGCAGTCCGAGACCTTCCTGGAACAACTGGTTGCTGCGCTCGGTATCACCCAGTTGCGCGAGCAGGCGCGCCAACTCGGCGCAGGCTTCCGGGTTACGCTGCACCCGCAGACTGCTTTCCAGATAATCCCGTGCCTTGCCCCACAAGCTGGTTTGCAGACAGAGACGACCGAGGGTCAGCAACAGGCTTGGATCAGCCGGATGCTCCTTGAGCCAGCCTTCGGCGGTCTGCAACTGACGCGCCGGATCGCTGCCGCGCACCAGGCCATAAAGACGTGCCAGGTGGCTGTCGTACTTGCGCTTGAGGGCGCTGCGCAGGACTTCTTCCGCCTCGACCTGAGCCCCCAGCTGACGCAGTTGTTCGGCGTATGCCAGCACCAGCGCCGGCTCCTGACGCTGCGCGGAAGTCAATTGCTCCCAGGCACGCGTGAGTGACTGCAGACCGACTTTGCCGTCCTCGTCACGATGCGCCGCCAGGGACAGGTTGTTGCCCCAGGCACGCCGTTCGAGTTCCGCCAGCTCGGCCGGCGGCAACACCTTGTCCTTGCGCAGTTCCGGCAACAGGCGAATGACCGCCGCCCAGTCGCCACGCTGCTGATGCAGACGCTGCAACTGTCGCAAGGTCTGCACGTTATGCGGATGCCGCTCGTGCATCGCTTGCAGGGTCACCAGGGCGCCGTCGGTGTCACCACGATCGGTCTGCAACTGCGCGTGACTCAAGGCAATCGCCAGTTCGGCCTGAGGCTGGCGCTCCAGGGCACGCTCAAGCAACTGATCACACTCCTCGTACTTGCCTTGTTCGTTGGCCGCGCGTGCCGCGCCGAGGTAATACAACAGCGGCTGGCGCTCGGCCTCGGCGGCGCGAGCGAGGTGACGTTGCGCGCTGGCCCAGCGACCTTCGGCCAGATCCAGCTGACCGTGTTCGATGGCCACCTGCACCCGACGGCTGCGGTTGCGCCGTGACCACGGATTGACCACGCCACCGGACGTCATGATCAGCTCGACCAGGGCCTTGATGCCCCAGATCACCAGCCACAACACCGCAATCAGCGCCAGCGTCGCCCACAGGCTCGATTCATAGCGAAAGCTCTTGTAGGCAACCAGCACGTAACCGGAATGCTCGGCAATCGCCAGGCCCAGCGCCGCCGTCGCGGCGATCACCAGAAACACGATCACATACAGGCGTTTCATGGCGTGGTCTCCTGCGCGGTGTTGGCGGCAGGTTTGGCGAACGGTTTGACCGATTCTTCAGCGTTGACGTTACGGCGTTCCAGGTAAGCCTGCACCGCGCTCAACGTGCCGGTCAGATCCGGGGTCTTGACCGTCACAGGTTGCTGGCTCAGCTCGGCAACCTGTTCGAGCATGATTTTGCTCTGCGGATTATCCGGATTGAAATTGCCCTTGAGCACATCCCGTGCTTCGGTCAGCGCCTGGCTGTAGACCGGCCCCTGGCCATTGAGCGCCGCCCATTGCGCCTGCTCCAGCGCCAGACTCAGCGCCAGGCGTACCTGACTCAGACTTTGCCCGGCCAGCAGTGGCTTCACATTCTTGTCGGCATTGAAATCGATGCGGATGTAGCGCGACACCTGATCCCACCACTGCGCCCAGCGACTGGCACCATCGCCGTCAGCGGTCAGGCCCAGCAGCGATTCGCCGCGATCCTTGTACTCCGGCGCCAGTTCGGTCAGTTGGATGACCTGATCACGCAAGGCCCCGATGCGCAGGAACAGCCCGGTGCGATCCGGCTGCTCGGTGCTGCGCAGGGCGACGAGGGTCTTGGCCACTTGCTCGCGGGCGGCGAACGAGCCGGGATCGTTCTGTTCACGGAGGATTTCGTCGGCCCCCTGCACCAGCGCCTGGGCGCTGCTGATGTCCTGCAGGGCCGAGAGGCGCAGACTGGCCAGACGCAGCAGATGCTCGGCCTCGGCCAGACGCCAGTCCTTGCGGCTGGCGCCGAGAACGGTTTCCAGGCGCTGGTTGAGGCGCTGCTGATCACCCTGCAGTTGCGTCACCAGACGCTGGCGCTCGGCGAGTTCATCGGCACCGGGCAGTTGCGCGAGGCGCTCGGTCAGGCGCTGTTCGTTGAGCTTGAGGCTCTGCGCCTGATCGTTCAACGCCTGCACCTGATCGGACTGTTGTGCGGTGTTGGTCTGCAGGTGACGCACCTGCCAGACCCCCCAGCCACCGATCGCCACGCCGGCAGCGCCGAGCAACAGGGCGACAATGGCCAGTCCGTTGCCTCGGCGCGGCTCTTTGGCCGGCGGTGGAGTTTCAACCTGGGCATCGATCACAGGCTGGACATCATCTTTAGGCAAGGCTGTTTCGCTCACGTATCCATCCTTTGCATTAGAGAACGGGCACGGGATGCTCCCGTAACGCCGTCAGCAAAGCCGCGGCACTCGCGCCGCGGCAATCCACAACTGTTCGGGCCCCGGCGGCACGCGCCAGCTCGGCGACCCTTGGGCTCGGCACAAACAACGGCAACTGCGCAATTGAAGGCCAGGCATCGCCGGCCATCTGGCGCAAGTGCTCGAAACCCTGTCCACTGCTGACCACCAGCCCGTTCAAGCGTTCCGCTGCAATCCGCCGCGGCAGCTCTTGCGGCGGGTAGGCCGGCAGGTCACGCCGATACAACTCCAGATACTCGACACTAGCACCAAGCGCGCGCAGGCGCTCGGCGAGCAGCTCGCGGCCACCCTCGCCACGCAGGATCAGCACCTGCGCGCCGGGCTCGGTGACCGCCTCGCGCAGACGCGACAATTGCAGCAGGGCTTCACTGTCATCGCCGTCGGCGGGAAAGTGTACGTCGAGACCGTGATCGCGAAGAATCTGCGCAGTCGCCGCGCCGACGCTGAACCACGGCATCGACAACGACCGAGGTCCATAAGCGTCCAGCAGATCAAGCGCAATCCGCGCCGCCGGTTTGCTGACCACGATGACCGCGCTGCAACCCGAGAGCCGCGCCAGCGCCTGACGTATCTTGGCAGAGACCGGCAGCGGCGCTATGTCCAGAAGCGGCAGGCAACTGCTGAAAATCCCTTGTCCGGCCAACTCCGCGGCCAGCGCCGCACAGTCATCCGCAGGGCGCGTCAGCAGCAGGCGCCAGCCAGTCACTCGTGACCTGCCTCGCCATACACCGCTTTGAGAATGTCGTCGGCACCCTGGCTGAGCAAGTCTTCGGCAACCTTCACCCCCAGCGTCTCGGCATCGGCACGCGGCGCGCGCGCCTCGGCGCTGAGCAGCTTGCCACCACTCGGCTCGCCCACCAGCCCACGCAACCACAACTGCTCACCTTCGAGCACGGCGTAGCAGGCGATCGGCACCTGGCAGCCGCCATTCAGATGTTTATTGAGCGCACGTTCAGCGGTCACGCGCGAAGCGGTGTCGGCGTGATGCAACGGTGCGAGCAAGGCGTGGATTTGCGTGTCGGCGCTGCGGCACTCGATGCCAACGGCGCCCTGGCCACCGGCCGGCAGGCTGTCGTCGACGCTGATGGCCGAGGTGATGCGGTCTTCGAAACCGAGACGAATCAGACCGGCCGCCGCGAGGATGATCGCGTCGTACTCACCGGCATCGAGCTTGGCCAGACGAGTGTTGACGTTACCGCGCAGGAAGCGGATTTCCAGATCAGGACGACGGGTCAGCAGTTGCGCCTGACGCCGCAGGCTAGAGGTGCCGACGATGGCGCCGGCAGGCAGCGCATCCAGGCTGGCGTAGGTATTGGAAACGAAAGCATCACGCGGGTCTTCGCGTTCGCAGATGCAGAACAGACCAAGGCCTTCGGGGAAGTCCATCGGCACGTCTTTCATCGAGTGCACGGCGATGTCGGCTTCGTTTTCCAGCAGCGCGGTTTCCAGTTCCTTGACGAACAGGCCCTTGCCGCCGATTTTCGACAGCGGCGAGTCGAGCAGCTTGTCACCGCGACTGACCATGGGCACCAGCGTCACCAGCAAACCCGGATGGGCCGCTTCCAGACGAGCTTTGACGTATTCGGCCTGCCAGAGGGCCAGCGCACTTTTACGGGTGGCGATGCGGATTTCGCGAGAGGACATGGATCAATCCGTACTGAATAGATACGGCGGATAATAACAGCTCAGCCAAATCCACTTTGACTTGAATCAGAAACGGCGTGGCCTCCCTGGCCTGCAATGCCCGGTAGAAGAAAGTGAAACCAAGCGCGAAGGCCGGGTCAGAGGCCCTGCATCATCTTGCGCACACCGGCCACATGCCGACGACTGACGATCAGCGCATCACCATTGAGGCCTTTGAGGAACAGCTGGAAATGCCCCAGCGGCGTGCGTTGCAGACGCTCGATGCGGTCACGGGCGACCAGCGCGTTGCGGTGGATACGCACGAAACGCTCGCCGAATTCGTCTTCAAGGGCCTTGAGCGGTTCGTCCAGCAGCACTTCGCCAGTCTCGTGGCGCAGGGTCACGTATTTGTGATCGGCAATGAAATAGACCACCTGATCCAGCGGGATCAGCTCGATGCCTTTGCGGGTCCGGGCGCTGATATGGCTGCGCGGGCCGTTACCGCTTTCGGCGGCGGGACGGGTCAGGGCCGAGAGTTGGGCCCGGTTGGGACGTTCAGCCCGTTTCAGGGCGTCATGCAGATGTTCGGTTCGCACGGGTTTCACCACATAGCCCACGGCGCTGGCCTGCAGGGCTTCCACGGCAAATTCATCGGGGCCGGTGCAAAACACCACGGCCGGCGGCGTTTCGCGCTCGCACAGACGGGCAGCGACCTGCAGGCCATCGAGGCCCGGCATGCGGATATCGAGTAGCACGATATCCGGCTTGTGGCTGTCGATCAGCGCCAACGCCTCTTCGCCATTCGTGGCGCTGGGCTCCAGGACTGTATAACCCTCGAGCTCGCTTACCATTCGGCTTAGGCGCTCGCGAGCCAGTGGTTCGTCATCAACGATCAGGACATTCATATTGCGCTGGATTCCTGCGTGAGTCTCGCACAAGGATAGCGTAGACAGGTGAAGTGACGTCCGTCACCGCGATCCACGCTAAGACTAGCCCGAGCGCCAAAAAGTGCCGTACGTCGGCCAGCAATATTTGCCAGTGTCCGCGTCGTACTGCTCAAAGCCCGCTGTTTCCTGCGTTTTTCACGGGGTATGCCAAAGGACAAAAGCACCCACCCCCTCTTCTTATAGTCGGCACTTGCGCGATCCGCAGTCGCGCCGACCCTTATGTCCAACTGTAGACGCTTGCCGGGCCGATATTGCTCAATCGAAAAATATCCTTGCGCAAATCCCCCGCAGACAGCGCCGACTATGAATGAGCAGATGAGAAAAAAACGTATCGACCGGTGTCAGCGACAGGATTGGCAACCCTGTTATTATCCGCGCCAGCGTTTCACGCCTTCTTTCTTCAAGCCGATACGAGCGAATTCATGAGCACTGACAAGACCAATCAGTCCTGGGGCGGCCGCTTCAGTGAACCCGTCGACGCCTTCGTCGCCCGCTTCACCGCCTCCGTCACCTTCGACCAGCGCCTGTATCGCCACGACATCATGGGCTCGATCGCCCACGCCACTATGCTGGCCAAGGTCGGCGTGCTGACCGATGCCGAGCGCGACAGTATCATCGACGGCCTGAAGACCATTCAGGGCGAAATCGAGGCCGGCCAGTTCGACTGGCGCGTCGACCTCGAAGACGTGCACATGAACATCGAAGCGCGCCTGACCGATCGCATCGGCATCACCGGCAAGAAACTGCACACCGGGCGCAGCCGTAATGACCAGGTCGCCACCGACATCCGGCTGTGGCTGCGTGATGAAATCGACCTGATCCTGGCCGAGATCACCCGCCTGCAAAAAGGCCTGCTGGAGCAGGCCGAGCGCGAAGCCGCGAGCATCATGCCCGGCTTCACTCACCTGCAAACTGCCCAGCCAGTGACCTTCGGCCACCACATGCTGGCCTGGTTCGAAATGCTCAGCCGCGACTACGAGCGTCTGGTCGACTGCCGCAAGCGCACCAACCGCATGCCACTGGGCAGCGCCGCGCTGGCCGGCACCACCTACCCGATCGACCGCGAATACACCGCGCAACTGTTGGGCTTCGACGCCGTCGGCGGCAACTCGCTGGACAACGTGTCCGATCGCGACTTCGCCATCGAGTTCTGCTCGGCCGCGAGCATCGCGATGATGCACCTGTCGCGTTTCTCCGAAGAGCTGGTGCTGTGGACCAGCGCGCAGTTCCAGTTCATCGATCTGCCGGATCGTTTCTGCACCGGCAGCTCGATCATGCCGCAAAAGAAAAACCCGGACGTGCCGGAACTGGTACGCGGCAAGACCGGCCGTGTGTTCGGTGCGCTGATGGGCCTGCTGACCCTGATGAAAGGCCAGCCACTGGCCTACAACAAGGACAACCAGGAAGACAAAGAGCCGCTGTTCGACGCCGCCGACACCCTACGCGATTCGCTGCGGGCCTTTGCCGACATGATCCCGGCGATCAAGCCGAAGCACGCGATCATGCGCGAAGCGGCGCTGCGCGGTTTCTCCACCGCGACCGACCTGGCGGACTACCTGGTGCGCCGTGGCCTGCCGTTCCGTGACTGCCACGAAATCGTCGGTCACGCGGTGAAGTACGGCGTCGACACCGGCAAGGATCTGGCCGAGATGAGCCTGGAAGAACTGCGTCAGTTCAGCGATCAGATCGAGCAGGACGTGTTCGCCGTGCTGACACTGGAAGGTTCGGTGAATGCCCGTGACCATATCGGCGGGACTGCGCCGGCGCAGGTCAAGGCCGCCGTGGCTCGCGGTCAGGCCCTCATCGCCAGCCGCTAAAGGTCAAAAGCTTCGCGAGCAGGCTCGCTCCCACAGTCTGGATTTGTTAATACAGTCCAAATGTGGGAGCGGGCTTGCTCGCGAATGCTGACTTCAGAACACTGCAAGACCTACTTCTTCGCTGCGATCATCGCCAAAAACGCCGGCATCGCCAATTCTTTGTCCGCCGCAATCTTCTGCACATGCGGATTCTGCTCAAGCCGCTCCAACAGCGCCTTGGCCTTCGGCATCTCTGCCAGCAAATCGATCCCGAACAGTTTCTGCCCGACCGCACACGCCAGCGGCACGCTGTACAGGAAGTACACATCCGCGATGCTCAAACTGTCGCCCGCCACGTACGGGGCGAATTTGCCGTGTCGACCCAACGCCGCGAAACCCAGCAGCAACTCGGCTTTGGTTTTCTCCTTGATCGCCTCCGGCACCGCCGCGCCAAAGAACGCTTCGCCATAACAGGCGCGGCCCGGCAGCTCGATGTACAACTCGATTTCCTTGGCAATCGCCAGCACCTGCGCCCGCTCGAATGGATCGCTCGGCAGTAGCGGCGTGCCCTTCTGGGTCTGTTCGAGGTATTCAAGGATGATCGCGGTTTCGTTGATGAAACCCGCCTCGACGCCCAGCACCGGCACTTTGCCGCGTGGACTGATCGCCAATGATTCAGGCGTCGGCGTCGGGTAGAAGGTGACTTCTTCGAACGCCAGGCCCTTTTCCAGCAGCGCCAGCTTGACCATGTTGTAGTAGTTGCTGACAGCGAATCCGTAGAGCTTGAACATCACATAGCCTCCAGGCCGTGCGGGGTGGGCAGTCACTGTTTATAGATCGCCCGCCACGATCCTGCCAGCAGCATCACGCCGCTGAATGCGGGTAAACTGGCGCCTTTCCTTGAGGAGCCTGCCATGAGCGAGCCGACAGACATCGACAACGACGAAGAAGAGTTCACCGAGGCGACGTTGATCGAAGCCATCGAGAACCAGATCGAAAGCGACAACCCGCCAGCGGCCAAGGCGACGTTCAACAAACTGACTTTGGTGGGCGTCGAGCGCGAAGAGATCCTTAATCTGATGGCCCATGTGCTGGCCTACGAGATTGACGCAATGCTCGACGAAGACCGCGCGTTCGATACCGAGTGGTACGAAGCAGCGCTGCGTAAGTTGCCCGAGCTGCCACCGGAAAAGCAGTAAACCCCGATCCTGTAGGAGTGAGCCTGCTCGCGATTGCGTTCTTTCAGCAAAAAATCAGCTGACTGACACGGCGCAATCGCGAGCAGGCTCACTCCTACAATGTTTGTTACGTATCTGCCGTACCATCTCCAGGCCCCTGACTACACTGCACTCCACCTCGAAAGGAAAAACCCGGCCACCGGCACTGGACATGCCGCAAAAGCGGGTTCACCTTAGGGGCGCTGTCGTCTAATTCCTAGAAAGTCTGGAGTCCTTATGTCGCTTACCCCTGAGCTGGTTGCCGAACTGGAAGTCCTCGCACTCTTCAACCTGGACAGTTCCCAGGAAGGTTTGAAAATTCATCAGACCGCTGCCCCGAAACATATCGCCGCCGCCAAACGCCTCTTCGAGAAAGAACTCACCGACCAGCCTGATGGCGGGTATCTGACCAGCCTGGGTCGTGATGCCGCGCAAAATGTGCAAACCGTGCTGACCATTCTGAGAGAGCAGGAAACCGCCTGATTCCCCCCGTCTTTGCCCACGGGAACTCCTGCCACGGGATTTCCGCGGGCCCACCCGGCACCCCGCGCTAAAAATCTGACGTCAAAAAACAAATTCAGCTTAAAAGTCCCGCTGCGCAAAGGCTAAACTGCCTCCCATTCCGAGACCCTCTTCGTCCGAGCCTGCGAGCCGGTTTGAGCTGACATGACGCGCACCCATGAAATCCGCCCCGACCTGGACGAAGGCATCGACCGCAAGGTGCTCAGCCAGCTGCGCGCGCGCTTTCTCAAGCTCAATGAGGGTCGCCTTGGCCGGGCGCTCGAAGGTCTGTCGACCCGCCAGCAAGGCGTACTGACCCTGCTGCCACTGTTCTTCCACGTCAATCACCCGCTGTTGCCGGGCTATGTTTCCGGCAGCACCCCCGCCGGGCTGTCCAACTATGAACCGGACGCCAGCGCCCTCGCCGAAGCGCAGCGCCTGACCCGCTCGTTCTCCTACAAGCCGCGCCATGGCAGCAACCCGCCTCGGCCGATTCACGGACTGTTTCTGATGGGCAGCCTCGGCACCCTGGCTCAGGCCGATCAGAGCGACATGGACGTGTGGGTTTGCCACGCACCGGACCTGAGCGAAAACGAACTCGCCGAACTGCGCAAAAAATGCCAGCTCCTCGAAGCCTGGGCCGCGACCCAAGGCGCCGAGGCGCACTTCTTCCTGATCGATCCGGTGCGCTTCGTCAAAGGCGAACGCGACACCCAGCTTAGCTCCGAAAACTGCGGCAGCACTCAGCACTATCTGTTGCTGGACGAGTTTTATCGCACCGCGATCTGGCTGGCCGGGCGCACACCGATCTGGTGGCTGGTGCCGGTCTACGAAGAAACCGCCTACGACCAGTACACCCACACCCTGCTGTCCAAGCGCTTCATTCGCGCCGACGAGACACTTGATCTCGGGCATCTGGCGACGATTCCGCCGGGCGAGTTCATCGGCGCCGGCCTGTGGCAATTGTTCAAGGGCATCGAGTCGCCCTACAAGTCGGTGCTCAAGCTGTTGCTGACCGAGGTCTACGCCAGCGAGCACCCGAACGTGCAGTGCCTGAGCCTGCGCTACAAGCAGGCCGTGTTCGCCAATCAGCTGGATCTGGATGAGCTGGATCCGTACATGGTGGTGTACCGACGCATCGAGGAATACCTCAGCGCCCGCAACGAGCCGGAGCGGCTGGAGCTGGTGCGGCGCGCGCTTTATCTCAAGGTCAACCGCAAGCTTACCGGCAACAGCCGCACCCAGAGCTGGCAGCGCTCGCTGCTGGAGCGCCTGGCCCACGAGTGGCATTGGGATCAGCGGCAACTGGCCTTGCTCGACAGCCGCAGCCAGTGGAAAGTCCGTCAGGTCAGTGCCGAACGCCGCGCCCTGGTCAATGAACTGAACTACAGCTATCGCTTCCTGACCCAGTTCGCCCGCACCGAACAGACCGTCAGCCTGATCAACAAGCGCGACCTCAATGTGCTCGGTCGCCGCTTGTACGCCGCGTTCGAACGCAAGGCCGACAAGGTCGAGTTCATCAATCCCGGCATCGCCCCGGATCTGGCCGAAGACACTTTGACCCTGGTGCAGTCGCCGAACAAAAAAGAGCCCGGGCAAACCCAGTGGGGCCTGTACAACGGCAGCCTGACTGCGCTGGAATGGGAGCACTTCGCGCCGATCAAGCGCAGCCGTGAGTTGCTCGAACTGCTGACCTGGTGCCACCGCAACGGCGTGATCGACAGTAGCACCCGCCTGGCCCTGCACCCCGGCACCAGCGACTTGAGCGAGTTCGAACTGTTCAACCTGCTCGGCAGCCTGCAGCAGTGCATCGCCCTGCCCTTGCCGACCGTCGCCGAAGAACCGCTGCTGCGCGCCGCGGTGCCGAGCGAAGTGCTGATCCTGGTCAACGTCGGTGTCGATCCGCTCAAGCATCACCGCGACCTGAACATCCTGATGACCACCGAACGCACCGATTCCCTGAGTTACGCCGGGGTGCGCGAAAACCTTGTGCTGACCCTCGATCAGGTCACGCTCAACAGTTGGAACGAAGTGCTGGTCAACCGTTTCGACGGCCCCCACGCGTTGCTCGATTGCCTGCGCGACTACCTCAATAATCTGCCGCGCGGCCCGCAGCAGCCGTCATTGAAAGTGCGCTGCTTCTGCCATAACCGCGCGCAGTTCATTGCCCGGCGCGTCGAAGAAGTCATCGACACCGCGCAGACCCTGCTGCTCAGCGAGCTCAATCACCGCTACCTGATTCAGGTGCAACAGCACTATCACGTGCTGGAGCTGGTGCCGGGCCAGGTCAACCATGTCGCGCTCGCTACCTTGCCGGCGCTGTTGGATTACCTCGGCGAAGAACAGCCGCGCTACAGCCCGCTGCACCTGGACCCGATGGCACTGGAGGATCACGATCTCGCGCTGATCCTGCCGATGGGCCAGCCGGAATCGATTCAGGTGTTCTACCGGATCACTGAACAACAGGCCGAGCTGTACGTGCTGGATGAGTTCAACGCGCTGTGGCAACAGCATCTGCCGTATCACGACGAACAGAGCCTGCTGGTGCCACTGCAGCGTTTTCTGCAATCGATCCAGTACCGCCGTGAAGCGCTGCTGCCAATGGATGCCAGCCCGGCGGTTCTCGATATTTTGTATTACCAGCTGTTGCCCTCGGGCCCGGGCAGGGCTCGACGGGTCGAGGCTCGGCCAACGCCGCAGACACCGGTCAACAAACCTTTCTACGACGTACAGGCGATTGTCGGCAAAGCCGCACCCGGAGAGGTGCAGGTCACGCTGTATTGCAATCAACGGGAATTCAGCGAGCTGGAACATGGCGACCAGTTGTTCCGCGTGGTCGCCCGGGAGATCGTCGAGCAACGCCGCGAGACCGAGCGCTATCGCTGCTACATCACCGACCTGGACCTCTCGGGCCTGCTCGGTGATGGTCAGAGTTCAAGCAATTTGTATCTGCGCTACAAGGCCGACCTGGAGCGCGCCCTGAACGAGGCGCTCGAACAGGTCTGAGGCGGGTTTATTCGCGGAATTCACCGCCGTTGGCCGGCTGCGATTCGACTTCCAGCAAGGTCAGTTTCAGGGTCTTGCCACCCGGTGCCGGCCAATCGATGTGCTGACCGACTTTCAGGCCGAGCAGCGCGCTGCCGACCGGCGCCAGGATCGAGATCTTGCCTTCGTCGGCGTTGGCGTCATTGGGATAGACCAGCGTCAGGTGATAGTCCTTGCCGCTGCCTTCTTCGCGGCAGTGCACGCGGGAATTCATCGTCACGACATCAGCGGGCACTTCATCGTGGCCGACCAGTGTATCGGCGCGGTCCAGTTCGGTTTGCAGCGCGATCACGCCCGGCAGCGTGTCATCCAGGCTGTCGATCAGGCGCTCCAGACGTTGTACGTCCAGACGGGTAAGGGTGATGGAAGGTGCGGTCATGATCCGGGCAGACTCCTTTCTTCTGCACACAAAAAAAGCAAAACCCCGCCAAAAAAGACGGGGTTTTCACCAGGCCTCGATGGGTTGAGGCGTGTTCGGACACTATCACAGCTCAAAAAATATACAAGCCACCCACTTTTGATCTGGCAAGAACCCCTGTGGCGAGGGGATTTATCCCCGATGGGTCGCGCAGCGGCCCCAAGCTTCTGAGACTGCTGCGCAGTCTATCGGGGATAAATCCCCTCACCACAGGGTCGAGTCAAGTCAGGGCTTTTCGTGCGGCAGCCTGCTGGCAGATGATCCGACGGCGCTCATCATCGGCCGAGCGCCATTCGCGAATATCCTCGACATGGCGGAAGCAGCCGAGACAAACCTTCTGTTCATCCAGCCGGCACACGCCGCTGCACGGCGAAGGCACGGCCGGGCTGATGTTGCTGTAAAGCGGCTTTGGCGGACGAACAGGTGCGGTGTCAGTCACGAAATCACAGACCTTCGAAATCGAATTCGACACCGGCTTGCTGCTTGACGATGCGCTCGAGCATCTCGCCCAGCTGCTCTTCGCTCTTGTCGCACATCCAGCGCTCGCTCTCTTCGTCGTAGTCGAAGTGGAAACCGCCGGAGACCGCCGCCAACCACAGCTGACGCAACGGCTCCTGACGACTGAAGATCAGCTGCGTGCCGTTTTCAAACTTCACAGTCAGTACACCGGCCGAGCTTTCCAGGTCGATATCCAGGTCGCTTTCGTCAAAGATGTCCTCCAGTTTTTCCTGGGTTTCATCGACCAGATCGTGGAAACGCGCTTCGGACAAACTCATTGTGGCAACCTCAAAAAATGTCTGATCAGGCTCAAGCGCCGCAAGATACGGACGCTGCCGGCCGATTGCAAAGATTAACGACCAAGCACCTGCCCCACTCCCGACACCAAACCCTGTAGGAGTGAGCCTGCTCGCGAATGGCCGGCACATTCAACATTATTGCTGGCGGACACACCGCAATCGCGAGCAGGCTCACTCCTACAGGGCATTGCGCAAGCCCGGACAGCTTTGGGCAAGCCCCGCCGGACGGGAACCCCCTCGCATAGGCAAGCTGCCGGGTGGCCGGTATACTCCGGCGCAATTAACGCATTTTCAAGGATTTCGCCATGAAGCGCCTGATCTCTTCCCTTGCTGCGCTCGTCGCGGTTGCCTGCCTCGTTTCCGCCTGTGGTCAAAAAGGCCCGCTGTACCTGCCGGATGACGATCAGGACCCGGCCGAGCAAGCCAAGTCGTCGCAACAACAACCTGCCTCCAAGGCGCACAAGCACGACGTTTACCAATAAGGGATCGCCATGGACGCTTTTAACTACCGTGGCGGGGAGCTGTTCGCGGAAGGTGTGGCCCTGTCCGCCATCGCCGACCGCTTCGGCACGCCCACTTATGTCTACTCGCGTGCGCACATCGAAGCCCAATATCTGGCCTACGCCGATGCGCTGGCCGGCATGCCGCACCTGGTCTGCTACGCAGTCAAGGCCAACTCCAACCTCGGCGTGCTGAATGTCCTGGCCCGTCTCGGCGCCGGTTTCGACATCGTTTCCCGTGGCGAGCTGGAACGTGTGCTGGCCGCTGGCGGCAGCGCCGACAAGATCGTGTTCTCCGGCGTCGGCAAGACCCGTGACGACATGCGTCGCGCGCTGGAAGTCGGCGTGCACTGCTTCAACGTCGAATCCACCGACGAGCTTGAGCGCCTGCAAGTCGTGGCTGCCGAGCTGGGCGTTCGCGCACCGGTTTCGCTGCGCGTGAACCCGGACGTCGACGCCGGCACCCATCCGTACATTTCCACCGGTCTCAAAGAGAACAAGTTCGGCATCGCCATTGCCGACGCCGAAGATGTGTACGTGCGCGCCGCGCACCTGCCGAACCTGGAAGTGATCGGTGTCGACTGCCACATCGGCTCGCAACTGACCACCCTGCCACCGTTCCTCGATGCCCTCGACCGTCTGCTGGATCTGGTCGACCGCCTCGGCGATTGCGGCATTCATCTGCGCCACATCGATCTCGGTGGTGGCCTGGGCGTGCGTTATCGCGATGAGGAGCCGCCACTGGCCGGCGACTACATCAAGGCCGTACGCGAGCGTCTGAACGGCCGTGACCTGGCGCTGGTGTTCGAACCTGGCCGCTTCATCGTCGCCAACGCTGGCGTGCTGCTGACTCAGGTCGAGTACCTCAAGCACACCGAACACAAGGATTTCGCCATCGTCGACGCGGCGATGAACGACCTGATCCGCCCGGCGCTGTATCAGGCTTGGATGGACATCACCGCGGTCAAGCCGCGCGACAGCGCCGCACGCCAGTACGACGTGGTCGGCCCGATCTGCGAAACCGGCGACTTCCTCGCCAAGGATCGTGAGCTGGCGCTGGAAGAAGGCGACCTGCTGGCCGTGCATTCGGCCGGTGCCTACGGCTTCGTGATGAGTTCCAACTACAACACCCGTGGCCGTGCCGCTGAAGTGTTGGTAGACGGTGATCAGGTTTTTGAAGTGCGCCGCCGCGAAACCGTGGCCGAGCTGTTTGCCGGCGAAAGCCTGCTGCCGGAGTAACCCATGCTGCTGCGTTTTACCAAAATGCACGGCCTGGGCAATGACTTCATGGTTCTCGACCTGGTCAGCCAGCACGCGCATATTCAGCCCAAGCACGCCAAGCAATGGGGCGACCGGCACACCGGTATCGGTTTCGACCAGTTGCTGATCGTCGAAGCGCCGAGCAATCCGGACGTGGATTTCCGTTACCGGATCTTCAACTCCGATGGCTCGGAAGTGGAACAGTGCGGCAACGGTGCACGCTGCTTCGCGCGCTTCGTTCTGGACAAGCGCCTGACGGCCAAACGGCAGATTCGCGTCGAGACCAAGGGCGGCATCATCGAGCTGGACGTGCGTAACGACGGCCAGATCGGGGTGAACATGGGCGCGCCGCGCCTGGTGCCGGCGGACATTCCGTTCGATGCGCCGGCGCAGGCTACCAGCTATCAACTGGAGGTCGACGGCACCACGGTCGAGCTGGCCGCCGTGTCGATGGGCAATCCCCATGCGGTGCTGCGCGTACAGGACATCAACAACGCACCGGTGCATGAACTGGGGCCGAAAATCGAACACCACCCGCGCTTCCCGGCGCGGGTCAATGTCGGTTTCATCCAGGTCATCGACCGCAACCGTGCGCAGTTGCGCGTCTGGGAACGCGGCGCCGGGGAAACTCAGGCCTGTGGCACCGGCGCCTGCGCCGCCGCTGTAGCTGCAATCAGTCAGGGGTGGATGGATTCGCCGCTGATGATCGACCTGCCAGGCGGGCGTCTGTCCATTGAATGGGCAGGCCCTGGCCAACCGGTGCTGATGACCGGCCCGGCAGTGCGTGTATACGAAGGACAAGTGCGTCTTTGAGTGAGCAGAAGCCATGACCGATAAGCCTCAGGTACCCGCCCGACAGTCCGACGAATCAGCGTCCGAGAGCCTGGAGGCGGCAGCGGTTGCCGCATACCTCGAGGCTCATCCGGACTTCTTCGTCGAGCACGAAGAACTGCTGCCCGCCCTGCGCATTCCGCATCAGCGCGGTGACACCGTATCGCTGGTCGAACGGCAGATGAGCATCCTGCGCGACCGCAACATCGAGATGCGGCATCGCCTCTCGCAGTTGATGGACGTGGCCCGCGACAACGACCGCCTGTTCGACAAGACCCGCCGCCTGATCCTGTCCCTGATGGACGCCGCCAGTCTGGAAGACGTGGTGATCAGCGTCGAAGACAGCCTGCGTCAGGATTTTCAGGTGCCCTTCGTCAGCCTGATCCTGCTCGGCGACAACCCGGCACCGGTTGGCCGTTGGGTGACTCATGCCGACGCGCAAACCGCGATCGGCGGTCTGCTCACCGAAGGCAAGAGCGTCAGCGGCACCCTGCGGGAACATGAGCTGGACTTCCTGTTCGGCGAAGAACAGCGCAAGCAGATCGGCTCCACCGCGGTGGTCGCAGTCAGTCATCAGGGCATTCACGGCATTCTGGCAATCGCCAGCCGTGATCCGCAGCACTACAAGAGTTCGGTGGGCACGCTGTTCCTCAGCTACATCGCCGAAGTCATGGGCCGCGTGCTGCCACGGGTCAACAGCTCCCTGCGCTCGGTACGCTGAGCATGGAACGACAACTGGACGCTTACTGCGAACACCTGCGCAGTGAGCGACAGGTGTCGCCGCACACCCTGTCGGCCTACCGCCGCGACCTCGATAAAGTCCTCGGCTGGTGCCTCAAGCAGAACATTGGCAGTTGGGCGGCGCTGGATATTCAGCGTCTGCGCAGCCTGATCGCCCGCCTGCATGCCCAGGGGCAGTCGTCGCGCAGCCTTGCCCGATTGCTCTCGGCGGTGCGCGGGCTCTATCACTATCTGAATCGCGAAGGCCTGTGCGACCACGACCCGGCGACCGGTCTGGCGCCGCCGAAAGGCGAGCGGCGCCTGCCAAAAACCCTCGACACCGACCGTGCGTTGCAACTGCTTGAGGGTGCGGTCGAGGACGATTTTCTCGCCCGCCGTGATCAGGCGATTCTCGAACTGTTCTATTCCTCGGGCCTGCGCCTGTCCGAGCTGACCGGGCTCAATCTCGATCAGCTGGATCTGGCCGACGGCATGGTTCAGGTGCTTGGCAAGGGCAGCAAGACCCGTCTGCTGCCGGTCGGCAAAAAGGCTCGCGAAGCACTCGAGCAATGGCTGCCGCTGCGGGCCATGACCAACCCGGCCGACGACGCCGTGTTCGTCAGCCAGCAAGGCCGGCGTCTTGGTCCGCGGGCGATTCAGGTGCGGGTGAAACTGGCTGGCGAGCGCGAGCTGGGGCAGAACCTGCACCCGCACATGCTGCGGCATTCCTTCGCCAGCCACTTGCTGGAATCCTCGCAGGATCTGCGCGCGGTGCAGGAACTGCTCGGCCACTCGGACATCAAGACCACGCAGATCTACACCCACCTGGACTTCCAGCACCTGGCGGCGGTCTACGACAGCGCCCATCCACGGGCCAAACGCAGCAAAGGCGACGATTCATGAACATCCAGTTGATCACCTTCGACCTCGATGACACCCTGTGGGACACCGCCCCGGTGATCGTCA
This sequence comes from Pseudomonas sp. MWU12-2020, assembly GCF_023100605.1. NCBI lineage: Bacteria > Pseudomonadati > Pseudomonadota > Gammaproteobacteria > Pseudomonadales > Pseudomonadaceae > Pseudomonas > Pseudomonas sp. MWU12-2020. Next base: position 187,821 of record NZ_JALMEX010000004.1, on the reverse strand, counting down.
GCGCCGAAGCGGTATTGCGCCAGTGGTTGAGCGAACACGCACCCAATCTGGGCGCGGTGCCGGTGGAGCATCTGTGGGCGATTCGCGAGCGGGTGCTGGCCAGCGAACCGGGCCTCAAACATCGCATCAGCGCGTTGCGTCGGCGCGTGCTGTTCCACGCGCTGGAAGACGCCGGGTACGCCCACGGCGAAGCTTCCGATCTGGCCGACAAGAGTTTTGAAGTGTTCCTGCACGCGCGGCACCAGATCACGGTATTTCCCGAAGTCGAACCGACTCTGGAAATCCTCGCCAACCACTACGCCCTCGGCGTGGTCACCAACGGCAATGCCGACGTGCGTCGATTGGGCCTGGCGGATTACTTCAAGTTTGCGTTGTGCGCGGAAGACATCGGCATCGCCAAGCCGGATGTGCGGCTGTTTCACGAGGCGTTGCAGCGTGGTGGTGTGAGCGCTGATCTGGCGGTACACATTGGTGATCATCCCGGCGATGACATTGCCGGGGCGCAACAAGCGGGCATGCGCGCGATCTGGTTCAACCCGACGGGCAAGGTCTGGGAAGCCGAGCGCCTGCCGGACGCCGAGATCCGCAGCCTGACTGATTTGCCGGCAGTACTGGCGCGCTGGAATGCCCTCTCGAACTGATCCACTACCCCCTGTGGGAGCGGGCTTGCTCGCGAAGAGGCCGTGTCAGTCGACATATAATTTGAATGACACACCGCCTTCGCGAGCAAGCCCGCTCCCACAGGGGATTGCCTGCATCCATGACTTTATTTCAGGCATGAAAAAGCCCGCAGCGACGGCGGGCTTTTTCAGCAAGCAAGCGGCACGCCTCAGATAGGGCGGCTGCCGTACTTGTTGTCCGGCTTCTTGGGCGGATCGGCGACCACGTTGGCCTCCACTTCCTGCACCTTGCCGCCGCGCGCAAGGAATTCTTCCATGGCCTTGGCCAGGGCGTCGCGCTCCTTGTTCTTGGCTTCGATGCTCGGCAATTCGTCGATCGACACCGCAGCCTTGGCTTTGCCTTTGGCAGCCGGGGCCGGCGTATCGTCACCGCCATCGTCGTCAGCAACGTCTTCCGCTGCTGCTTCCAGGCCTTCCTCGGCCTCGTCTTCGTCGCCTACTTCGAGGTCGTCGTTTTCCAGATCATCGTCGCTCATGTTCTACCTCATGACTTGCGAAAAGCAGATTAGTTATAGACCAGCTTTGGCGACTGTCGAAAGTCGCCGTAAAAAAATCGGTAACCGCTGGTGACCAACGGTTTACGCCCCTTCACCGTGCAGGGTGGCGAGGACTTTACGGGCACCGCCATGATCACGGTGCTCGCCCAGATAAACGCCTTGCCAGGTGCCCAGAGCCAGTCGCCCTGCCGAAACCGGCAGACTGATCTGGCAGCCAAGTACGCTGGCCTTGAAGTGCGCCGGGAGGTCGTCCAGGCCTTCGTCGTTATGCTCATAGCCGTCTGTTCCTTGTGGGATCAGACGATTGAAAAATCGTTCGAAGTCGCGACGGACCGCCGGATCGGCGTTCTCGTTGATGGTCAACGACGCCGAGGTATGCTGCAGCCACAAATGCAACAGACCGACCCGGCACGCCTTGAGTTCAGGCAGGCCGGCGAGTAACTCGTCCGTTACCAGATGAAAGCCCCGGGGCCGTGCCCGCAGGGTTATCAGAGTCTGTTGCCACATACAGTTCTCCGCACGTTCGGGGCGCATTCTAGCGCGCTCTGGGAAAAAACAAAGGCCCTAATATTCCTGCAATGATGTAAGCCATTGGCCGCAGAAAAACGCTTGTCGTAAACACGACCAAAGCCGTACGAAAAATCCTTTCAGCCACTACCTGAATGACAAATTCCAGACAAAAAAATGCCCGGCAAGCCGGGCAAGTTTTTTCGATGCGCGTACTTACAGGTTGTAGCCGCGTTCGTTGTGTTGTGCCAGGTCCAGACCCACTGCCTCTTCTTCCTCGGTGGCACGCAGGCCCATGACCACGTCCAGTACCTTGAGGATGATGAAGGTGACGATCGCGGTGTAGATCACCGTGAAGCCGACACCTTTGCACTGAATCCACACTTGCGAAGCGATGTCGGTCACGGTGCCAAAGCCACCCAGCGCCGGCGCGGCGAACACGCCGGTGAGGATCGCGCCGAGGATACCGCCGATACCGTGCACGCCGAAGGCATCCAGGGAGTCGTCGTAACCGAGTTTGCGTTTCAGCGTGGTCGCGCAGAAGAAGCACACCACACCGGCCGCCAGACCGATGATCAGCGAGCCCATCGGGCCCACGGTACCGGCTGCCGGCGTGATTGCCACCAGACCGGCAACCACACCCGAGGCAATGCCCAGTGCGCTAGGTTTGCCGTGGGTGATCCACTCGGCGAACATCCAGCCCAGTGCAGCAGCAGCGGTAGCGATCTGAGTGACCAGCATCGCCATGCCGGCAGTGCCGTTGGCGGCCGCGGCGGAACCGGCGTTGAAGCCGAACCAGCCGACCCACAGCATCGCCGCGCCCATCAGGGTGTAACCAAGGTTGTGCGGTGCCATCGGGGTAGTCGGGAAGCCTTTGCGCTTGCCCAGCACCAGGCACGCCACCAGACCGGCGATACCGGCGTTGATGTGAACCACGGTGCCGCCCGCGAAATCGAGCACGCCCCAGTCGCCCAGCAGCGAACCCGGACCGCTCCAGACCATGTGCGCGATCGGCGCGTAGACCAGCGTGAACCAGACGCCCATGAACACCAGCATCGCGGAGAACTTCATGCGCTCGGCGAAGGCACCGACGATCAGCGCCGGGGTGATGATGGCGAAGGTCATTTGATAAGTGACGAACACCGCTTCAGGGAACAGTGCTGCCGGGCCGGTAATGCTGGCAGGCGTGATGCCCGCGAGGAAGGCCTTGGCAAAGCTGCCGACGAAGGAGTTCAGGTTGACGACGTTGGCTTCCATCCCGGTGGTGTCGAACGCCATGCTGTAGCCATAAAGGAACCACAGGATGGTGACCAGGCCGGTAATGGCGAAGCACTGCATCATCACCGAAAGAATGTTTTTCGACCGCACCATGCCGCCGTAGAACAGCGCGAGGCCGGGAATGGTCATGAACAGCACGAGGGCTGTGGAGGTCAGCATCCAGGCGGTGTCGCCGGAATTGAGGACTGGAGGCGCCACCGGATCTGCCGCCATAGCCAGGCCGGGCATTACGATGGACAACAGGGCGCCTAGCCCTGCGAATTTACGCAGAGTCATATTGTTTTCTCCTGGGGCGTTGGGTTTGTGGCGGCGTTTAGATCGCGTCGGTATCGGTTTCGCCGGTACGGATGCGGATCGCCTGTTCCAGATTGACCACGAAGATCTTGCCGTCACCGATCTTGCCGGTGTTGGCAGCCTTGGTTATCGCCTCGATAACCCGATCCAGATCCTTGTCGTCGATGGCAACGTCGATTTTCACCTTGGGCAGAAAATCGACCACATACTCCGCGCCGCGATACAGCTCGGTGTGACCCTTCTGCCGGCCGAAGCCTTTGACTTCAGTGACGGTAATGCCCTGCACGCCGATTTCGGACAGCGACTCGCGCACGTCGTCCAACTTGAACGGCTTGATGATGGCAGTGACTAGCTTCATGAAACTCTCTCCCGAATTGGTGGACTTGCCCCAGGAAAACAAACCCGACTCAAGTCTAAGCGCAGTGCCTGGCTTTGTAACGCATCGTCGGCCTTACCTGCCCGACTGACGCCAGCTAACCGCTGCCGGCGAAACTCCCCGTCCCGCCTGCCGCACTGCATTCGTCACAGCGACTGCATCAGTGCATGGGTCACTACCGACTAAGCAGAAAGCTTGCCATCTTGCCAAATCCCCCTGATTTCAATCCCTTGGCCGCTGCCGCAGGCGCTCGCGCGCAAAACCCACGATGGATACGCACAACAACGGTGCGCTGCCGTCCGTCCGCTTGCGCGAAAAGCGTGCATCCATGCCTGCGCAAATGACTATAGACACTGCGTGATACACTGCCCGCCATTGTTTACAGGACATCCACCATGCTCGCGCCCAAAGACTTCCTCGACGCCCTGAGCGGCACTGCCTCCCGCCTCTTCAGCGGCGACACCCCGCTGCCGAAAGCCGAAATCGAAAGCCAGTTCAAGATGCTGCTGCAAAGTGCGTTCAGCAAACTGGATCTGGTGAGCCGCGAAGAATTTGATAGTCAGATGGTCGTCCTCGCCCGTACCCGCGCTCGCCTTGAAAGCCTTGAGGCCAAAGTCGCCGAGATGGAAGCGAAGCTGACACCGCCCGCTGAATAATCCGCTCCCCCTGTAGGAGCTGCCGAAGGCTGCGATCTTTTGATCTTCAGCCTTTCAATCCTCTCGGCAACGTCCTACAACCTGCACCACCGCCGTCCGATTGCGCCGAAAAGCCCAGGTTTCCAAGCTCAACCGATGCTGAATGTTCAGCACCGGGTTTGGCGACCTGGACAGCTCAAGGCGCACGACAACCATGATGGCGGCTACATTTACCGCACATCGTTTCATGGCGATTGTGCGTGGGAGACCTTCGGGTCTGCCGGGGTCCTTTTGCTCCGGTTCGCTAACCCGCGTGCCTGATCTGAGCTCTGCGTAAATCGTAAGTCGATTGAAGATTCATCCAGAACTCAGGCGTGGTTTTGAGGTGGATCGCCAGCCTGATTGCCAGATGGGCGCATATCCTGAGCTGGCATTTCACAAGCTTCTCGATCTCGGTTTCAGGCCAGCTCGTGGGCATGGCCAGGTCCATGACAGTCATGCCCAACGGTTGCAGCAAGCTATCGAAACCGTTTCGCCGGCGTCCTACAACTATCAGGGCATGGCCCTACAAAAATCAGCTCCTACGCCTGATTACGTAAGCATCAATGCCTTCGATATCGTCTACAGATTGATCCCACAGAACAAGACGATGCGACGAAAAGGAAAAGGTACCGAGCTTCGAAATCAGACACTCAAATCTGAATCCCGCAAACTCGCACATCAAACAATGTCCATGGACCCAGAAGCCCTGGCAGCTGGAGTTGATCCTCTATCACTCAGGATCGATCCGATTACTCCATTAGCAATCAACGCATATCACCAGTGGAGCGGCCCAATTGGATTTCCTTGGGAAGCTGTTCTGGACTGGAAGACCAAAGATGCAAAAGGACTGGACTTGGCGTTCTGGTACGAAGAAGAACTGTGCGGATTGTGCTACGCAACGCCGCGAAGAAGCACGATCTGCATGAAAATCGTCCTTTTGCAGGGACACACCTGCAAGACGAATACCTTGCGGGGCTGGATCGCTCCGATGGCATTGCTGACAACAGAGTTCTACGCCCGGAAGCTGGGGTGCACGCAAATCGAAGTCCAAGAGCCAGACTCAGGCGCCATCCCTTCCTATCAAACACTGGGATTTTATTTTGATACAACCGGTCGCCTTGTCTTTCCGTTGGACGACCAATAAGATCGAATCAAGCATCCCGGCACCTGAGGTGTTTATGAAGCAGAAGAAGCAGAAAGCCCAACCGGTACGGGTTTCCAAACCGGGTATCGAGGCACTCGGTTTGCCGGACAGAGTTTCAGCCAGTCAGCGGCATTTTCTGAAAGTGGCCGCGACCTATGGCAAGGAAATGGAGCCCGATGGTTGGCTCGCCGGTGGTGGAACCTGAGTACCGCAAAAATGACCGCCTGACAGGCGGTTTTTTTATGCCTGAGGATTAGTGCCTTCAGAAACATCAAGTGAAAGTTCGACCTTAAAACTGTCCGACCAACGCCCTCTCCCCAGACTACCCTTCAAAAACCCGCAGGAAGCGGTCCCCGATTCAGCTCAAGGAACGACCATGTCCCTCTCCATCGTCCACAGTCGCGCCCAGATTGGCGTGGAAGCCCCTGCCGTCACCGTCGAAGTCCATCTCGCTAACGGTCTGCCCTCGCTGACCATGGTCGGCCTGCCCGAGGCGGCGGTGAAGGAGAGCAAGGACCGGGTACGCAGCGCGATCATCAACTCCGGGCTGCAGTTTCCGGCGCGGCGGATCACCTTGAATCTGGCGCCGGCGGATCTGCCCAAGGATGGCGGGCGCTTTGATCTGGCGATTGCCTTGGGGATTCTATCAGCGAGTGTGCAGGTACCGTGTCTGACGCTGGATGAGGTGGAATGCCTCGGTGAGCTGGCGTTGTCCGGTGCGGTGCGGCCGGTGCGCGGGGTGTTGCCGGCGGCACTGGCGGCGCGCAAGGCCGGGCGGGCACTGGTGGTACCGCGGGCGAATGCCGAGGAGGCGTGCCTGGCTTCGGGCCTGAAGGTGTTTGCGGTGGACCATCTGCTGGAGGCGGTGGCGCATTTCAACGGGCATACACCGGTCGAGCCTTATGTGTCGGACGGGCTGATTCATGCAGCGAAACCCTATCCCGACCTCAATGAAGTGCAAGGTCAGATGGCCGCGAAACGGGCGTTGCTGATTGCGGCGGCGGGCGCGCACAACCTGTTGTTCAGCGGGCCACCGGGGACGGGCAAAACATTGCTGGCTAGTCGCTTGCCGGGGCTGCTGCCGCCGCTGTCTGAATGCGAAGCCCTGGAAGTGGCAGCGATTCAATCGGTCGCCAGCGGCGTGCCGCTGACACATTGGCCGCAGCGCCCGTTTCGCCAGCCGCACCACTCGGCATCCGGTCCGGCGCTGGTCGGAGGCAGCTGTCGGTTTTCGAAATAAGTGCGATTTTTTCGAAATTAATGCGACTTTTGGCAGCCCCTCTACCTGAATCATCGCAATGTCGAAAATCGGTTGTTCGTAGGTTCGATGGCCATCCTGCGCCCGATGAGACGCCAAAAGCGACCATTGAGATTATTCGGAATCGCTATGACGCAAATGAATGGCCGCGTCGATCAGACACGGGAAGCTAAAGGTAAGGATTCGAGAGATTATGCGTCGATTTTAGGGGGGCGTGGGTACAGTTGGGCGGTATTGGAGGCGAGAACAAGCGATCAAATTGATCGCAATCCTGCACTCCGTGAATTTACCCTGAAAAAACTCAAAGGCGCTTTCTTAAGATTCGGGCAGGTGAACCATTCCGGTTCGCCACCTTCATCGGAGATACCCGAAATGAGTAACCAACCCTTCTATCAGCAACAGCAGAACCGCCCTTGCCATGTATGCCATGGACGTGGCGGCCCGATCGAGATCGAATGCCCAGACTGTAATGGCACTGGCTTCGACCCTACCGAAGATAACCCATTCGCTCAATGCCACGCTTGCTACGGGGATGAGACCCTAGAAGTGGATATCTGCACCCGCTGCGGTGGTACCGGCGAGCTTGACGAAGAATCAGATGATGACGACTTTTAAAGGCTCATCGTGAAGGTAGGTCTTCTCCATGGCCGCCTAACAGCGACCGTGGAGAGGGTCACCGCAGTACTCAAATGCTGCCCAACCACACCCCATTTAGAGCAACATTATCCTCGGCATCTGAAGCCGGTGTGCATTTACAATTGGAGGCGAAATGCCACGCAATGTTTTCTACGACACCAATGATCTAGAGCTAGTGAAAAGCCGGCTGCGGGGAATCCTCACCTGCGATGAGAAAACAGCCGCCACACTTGCGAAAACCGCCTTTCGTCACGAAGTGCTAGATGTTGCGACCATTTTCAACGGCGCGACCGAATCTTTACACCACAAATGGGCTTCGGCAATTCTCGGGAACGTGCCCCTGGAAGCTTGGGCTAAAGGTACCCATGGTGAAAATCAGATTGAGCCGAACAAGGACGCATCACTCCGTTTGTGGTCGCTTGATGGGCCCAATCAGCTAGAGGAAAATTTGCTTGTTGGGAAAGTACGTCAGCAAGTCTTCGTAAGACTTCTAAAAGCAATGCCACCGGTTCAGCAAAAACATTACAAACCGATGCTGTCCTGGATCAACGACCAAACCGAGGCCCCCGTAGAGCTAGCAAGCGGCCCGCTGGGCTCCGACACAATCTTCGGGCATGTTCTCGCGTGCCTTGAAAGATGGATGGAAGCACAGTTGCATGAAAGCGAAAAGCTTTGGGTTTTGCAGCATGAGTGGCCGAAAGGCAGAAGCGTGCCATCTGCTGTAACCCGAGAGCTCTCGAGCCAAGCTCTCGAACACTTTAAAAACATTCTGTCTCGTTGGTTCGAAGAAGACAGCACCAAACAGCAAGTAGCCTCCAATAGCCTGTTGGCTTTAATCAGCGCGAACCTGTCCGCTAATCGCATATTGCTTGAGTTCGCGGCCAAAGAAGCAAGAGGACGCGAAGCCGCAGGTTTAGCGATTGACATTCTGGAGAAGCTCAATAAGCGAGGAATAACCGAAGTCCCAATAGAAATGGATCGTCTTAGTCCTCGTGACAGAATACTAAGACTCAGGGATGGATTGACTAGCTGGTTTGGACCTGAAGGGCTTTTGATCGGGCCGAATTCAGAATTTAAACGACCAATGAACTACTCAGACATAGATTTTGCAGTGAAACGCAGCGTACATCTGCAAGAAAACTATATCTCAACCCGGGGAAGGAGAGGCGGCCCCCAAGAAGCTAGAGAGAATCATGGAAAATCGCCAAACCTATTTATATTTTCACTGACATTGATTGGCGCTTTTTATAACAACTCAAAAACCGACAATGAATTCAAAGGAAAAAGCAACTCCAGCTACGCAGTTTTCCCCGGACGAAAGATATTATCAAAGGGGGTCGACCACGTAATTCCTCCACACGCGGATGAATTGCTAAAGCAAGCGTACGGACAGATTTATTTTGGAAATAATGACTGGGACCTTTTAGCGAACGGGGTTCGACGGTATGCGGAGACTGCAAGCATAAAGCGTGCGCACATCGAACAGCTGATATATTTCGCAATCAAGGGCCGGCAGTCCAGTTGCTTATTGGGCCTCAGCAAGAGGCTTTCTGAAACGAAAGACAACCCTCCTCCTATATACGAAAACTCATTAACGCACCTCCAACCATTGCTAAAATATTAATTGAGCAACATAGATTTTTAAAGCTGTCAACCGAGGCAATGGTTGCGTATTCACGGGGATGGCATTTGGCATTAAATCGCCGAGCTGGGCAAGAATCCGAAGTCCAGCTTCTGGATTTAGTCGTAAGCGTCCTTCACAAAGGCTGCTTTGGACGTCTCCTGCCCGCCAAAAGTCAGAGGCGTGCTACTCCAATGCGGGCCGCAAAGTCCAAAGCAAACACCTGGACAACACTGAGTTAACCAACGACCTCAGGTAATGCCAATGTGAGCTAAGCTTCCGACATCATTGCTCACGGGCCAAGGACGAAACATGCCAGATAACTCAGACTGCAAGATCGCCACAGCGGATGCTCTGACACTGCTCCTCCACAATCAGCACGCTTTAGGTGCAGCAATAGAAGAAATAACCAAGTGGCTGGCAGAAAATGGAGTGGGCAGTGTCGCCGCTAACTCTATGTCGGCAATGGAAACACTGGACAAAAATGCTCGAGCCATTACAAACGCCATTATTAGGTTAAGGCAGTCATAGATCACTCAATGCGCGGCAAGGCAGCTCTCTGTTTGAATCGCCTCAATGCTGGGGACTGACAGAGGGAGGGTGTAGGTTTTCGAAACAGGTGCGAAAAATATTAAGATAATGCGACTGGATTTCCTGCTTAGTTCTGATTCGTATACCAACATTTTATAAATAGAGGTGACTCTGGCTAGATGAATATTTCGAAAATCAGAGTCTTGATCTCCTTGATGCTGATCATTTCGTCTCAAATTTGAATATTAGAGGGATAAGCGTGGTTAATAAAGAGGAGTTGTTCTCACGGTGGAGGGCTACGCTCAGCAGACGCTATGAGGCTGGGTTCGGCGCTGAATTCACTGAGCAGGCACACCAAAATTTGACTCATGTGTTCCACGATTTCATGGCTAGTGGGTGCGCAGATCCAATCTTCTTAAATGGCATATGCTCAAAGGACGTAAGCGCGTCCACCCAGCGGTTGGGCGAGATGTTGCTTTACGAGCGTTTGTGCCATTCGGGCCTTGATCCTAAACCCTCCCCTAGGGGAAAAGGGCCAGACTTCTGTGTAAAGGTAGAGGGCAGACGAATCTGGCTCGAACTAATCACACCCTCGACTGGTGACGACTCCAGAATCAACGAATTGTTCAAGGGTTATGACCCTTTGAATCCCTGCCCTGTCGATGCAACAGATCTCCGGGAACGTACCCTGCTTAGAATAAGCCACGGGATTGCGGAAAAACTGACCAAGTATGAAGGGTACCTTGAAGAAGGGGTCGTTGGGCCGGAAGACGTGCTTGTCATCGTTGTTAATGACGCCGCTATGTGCCCCGATGCATTCTTCTATGGTGTTCAGTTCAATGCCGACAAGGGAGTAGGCGGCCCATCTCTCGCCGAGCATGCCGTCTATGGGATCGGTCAGACGACTTGGGAGCTCGTTGGAGGTCAAAGACGCAACGCCCGAAAAAACACATCAAGGGAACTCGTTGAGAATAGACCGGAGCCCAAAAGGGATGGCACAGCACGCGATCCGGTTCCCGTCAGTCTCTTCATGAAACCTGTTACAGAGAAGGCGGCGATTATCGCTGAGAGAGCGACGATCATCTCCGCAGTCCTGCAGGTGACATTGCGTGAGGATTACGGAGTCATGATGATGTTTAGGGAAAAGGCGGAGAACGAAAATCGTATCCTCGAGGGGCGACTGAATCCAGGCGTTCTCGCGATCAACCCTCGTTCGCGGAATACCTTGAGTGCGCCCGCTCAAGGCAAACTGATGCGAATCGTCGAAGCTCCCGATCTTTCTGGGATCTAAAGCAGTGCGAACTCAAAGCGCTACTTGGTCAAGGCTACATTGAGCAGCCTTTTCCCGGCTTGAGCTATGCCAACGACGCTTGAGCCCTTAGGATTAAAGCTTTACACCGTGATGCGGTCATTTTGACAGCTTCGAGATCAAAGGGAAGGTAGATACATGTTCAAGGACATACCAAGCGAACTCGGGCTTTGGCCGCATCAAAGATCTGCACTTACCTTTCTACTTAATCACCTAAGAAATGTACCTGAACCTTGCCTCGTTAGGATGCCAACCGGTACAGGTAAAACAGGTGTTATCGCTTGCCTTTCACTGCTCAGTGCGAATGGAAGAACGCTAGTCCTGACACCTTGGGCGAATCTTCGCGACCAAATGATCGATGCTCTGAAGCAGGGATTCTGGACAAGCGTGGACCGAAGGGCGCCAGTTGGGAAAGTGGTAAATTTACTTCCATCTTCCGCCAAATCGGTATTGGAAGACGCTGAAGCCAAGGTTATTGTCTGTACCTTCAGCGCATTGACTGAGCTTAGAAGAACAAATGAGCCTCTATATCTTGAGCTCGCATTGTTCATAGAAACTGTTGTTGTTGACGAGTGTCACTACGAACCAGCTATTGAGTGGGGACGCGCAGTGAAGGGACTACGCAAGCCCACTGTCTTACTCACCGCAACGCCCTATCGCAACGACCTAAAACTCTTCCGTATTAAGAATACACAGTCGTCTATATTTCACTTCACTCACGAAGAGGCCGAGGCAAAAGGCATTATTCGTAAGCTGGCTTTCGTGCCGCTTTCTAACGCAGTTGATATTCCAACATTATGCAAGGATTTCATCAGGGAATGGCAAGAAGCCGAGACCTCTAAAAAGCTGGCGAGCGCACATCCACGTGCAATCGTCTGCTGTGCGACTGCTAACGATATTCGTGAAGTAGTAGGCATTCTACAAAAGGCTGGGCTAAGTGCTATCGGGATTCATGAGCAGTTTGAGGGTTCCAAAGAGGTAGCGCTTGTCAAAGACGTACCCCTTCTCAACAACCCGGCCCAAATTTGGGTTCATCAAAATAAACTGACGGAGGGACTGGACGATTCTCGCTTCTGCTGCCTGGCCTTCATGTGCAATGTGAACAACGACCGGAAGTTAGTTCAACAAATAGGTCGAGTTCTGCGGAAAAGCAAATCTGGCGCAACCGACTCGCCAGCTTTAATTATGGCTCCGCCCGAATACGAGCTCGAAGAACGTTGGCTTGCATATCGAGACTTCGAAAAAAACACTAGCGTCATGGATGCTGAGCACTTCAGGCGTGTAGTCGAAGGTCTCTTGGCTGCGCAACCCTCTGTGGAATACTTCGATGGTCGTTTCCGTAGGTGCTTTCGAACCGATATCCTTTCCGATGACGCTCAGGTTGCTATCGCGCCGAGCGTTCTCGTCCGTAAAATTCAGCCAAGCTTCAAACTTGAAGAATACATTGAGGACTGTACAGACAGCCTCAATCTGACGGACGCAATCATTCTGGGTCAACCCAATACGCCTTGTCAGCAATCCGGTGACTTCGCTCTTTGGGTCTATGCCTCCGTAGCAAACTCGAGGCTTCTAGAGGACACATCTTTCTATGAGATACGACTTGAAGCCCATTGCGTCGCTCTTACCGACGGCTATCTACTGGTGTCAGATACCACTGGAACGTTCCCAGAAAATCTCTTGGAAAACCATACGATTGAGCTAGGTGCATCGGACCTATCCGGCCTTATGGATACGTCATACCGAGTAACGAACATCGCAGTAAGCAGCGCCGTACCGTTTGATACTGTCCTAAGGGCATCTGAACATCGCGGGCACGACCTAAACATTATTCCGGCATCTTTAACTGATCGAGTCCAAATTTGCCGGGCTGCTCGGGGTGCATCATTAGGTAGCAGGCGTTACATAGGATTACACCGAGGGCGCGTCCGAGAAGAGCTATCTGAACGTAAGCGAAGGCAGCACTCTGTTGCGATTTTCAAGAACTGGGCCAAGTCAATTGGAGCGGCTCTTTCTGCAAAGAGCACAAACCATCCAGTCTTACAGCGCTACATGCAACCTTGTACGGCGCCAAATGCGCCCATTCCAGTGTCGATATCAGTTGACTTTACTCAGCAGAATGTTCAAGTCCCGCAATCAGACGGAAAGAATTTGCTCGTTACCAAATCGTCAATTTCAATTCAGAGTGTAGCGGCGGGTTGCAACACAGCTTTTGAATGCGAATTCGAGTTCTCGACCGACGAACCAACGACCACAGTCCATGCTTTGCTATCTATGGAGTATCAGCGAAACAAAGGGCGCTTTTGGTTTAGGTCTCGAGGCGTCTCCAGCGTCCAAGTGCACGAGTTAGGCAGCTCCGTGAAACGCAACCTTGCAGACTTCCTCAATCAGAATCAGGAGATGCTGCTAATAGGCTTGCAGGGCGGCGAGATGGTATACCAAGGTCGCAATTTTTATGCGGTGGACTACAAACACGCCGAGCAGATGCTATTCGACAAAATCATCAGGCCAGTGATAGCGGCGTGCAGTAACGAGAAAGGCACCAAGAGTGAAATTGCACAAGCTAAGATCAGCGGTAAGAAGGCCACATCGTTCATTGAAGACTCCCTATTCAAACGAATTGCTGAAGGTAATCTGCCCATCGGATTTTCACCTGAATTAATCATTTGTGATGACCTTGGATCCGAGTGTGCAGACTTTGTCGTAGCGAATTTCGTAGAAAAAGAACTCGCGTTGATTCACGCGAAGGCTGGGAAAGGAGCGGGAATATCAGCTTCCGCCTTTCATGATGTTGTAGCCCAAGCCATGAAAAACCTCGTTTATCTTTCACGGGGCCAGGAGATACCCGCAGGTGCCGGCTCGTGGACTAAGACCGCCCGATGGAACGAGACAGATATTCCTCGGATATATCAATCCCCCTCCAACTGCCCTACTGGCAAAAAATTGTGGAAAAAATTACGTAATGAGATTATTGACAGCGCAAACGCGCGATTGCACGTCGTGCTAGTGACAACTGGTTGCTGCGATCTATCCAAGCTGAAAGCAGCTGTTAGACACGCCTCTAATCGGACAGCTGAGACGGCTCAATTGCTTCATCTACTCGATGGATTAATCGGCTATGCGCGTCAGCTTGGTGTCCAAGTAACGATATTCGATATTCCATTTCTGGCAAAACCAGCAAAAAAAACCAACAAAAGAACTGTTGCGAAAACCGTTGGGACAAATGCTGTTGCGCATAAAAAGTAGAGTTTAAGAAAACAAGCTAAATTAAACCAAATGCGCCCCCTCCATTGGCAGCAGTGCTGCTTCAACAGATCAATGGGGGCACGGCGAGCGATCGCATGAGCTAGACCTTGGTGGTGACCAAATCAGTGAAAGCGGAATTGGGTAATGTGCTCGTCGGCGTCCGACTCTCGTAAAGCAAGGTCAATGACTACGAACACAAAGTGGACAAGCTCAAGCTTGGAAGCTCGCCTCAGCGTGGTCAAATTGGCTTACGACATCTACCTTGAGTTGAGATCAAACCGAATGACGGTTTACTCACGGCTCGACATGTCGAGCAGGCGATGGGGATGGGGGCGGGATCCACTCCATCGCACGAGGTAAACCGTTTTGGCAAATCCAGATTTTCCAGAACGCGCAGCTGCCAACTAGCCATTCAATAAATTTGATTCGCTGCCCCTCGGTTCTATTGCAAACATCAAGAACAAAGAACTCAGGCTGACCGGCTGACACACGTCGACAAGCATTGCTTCAGAACGTAGGAGTGCTGGCAGGGCTATTCACATTAAGTTGATTCGCGCATGGCCTGGCATTCTCGGGTTTTACGCCAGGGGCAGACACGCAGAGGGTGTAGCTCAGACCGTATGGCAAATCAACGTGACGTACCTCTCCGTAGGGAATTTCGGCGATGCGTGACACAGAGCCCTGATCGTGGACGATCTCAGGATTAGTGAGCTTCCTCTCGAGGACACCCGCCACGTCGCGATGCGACTCAGCACCAACCTTGTAATCGATCTTGACCTGGAGCTTCGCTGTCGCCTCACCTACGGAAAGGATTTGCATATTGGTGTTCAGGATCACGAGGCCCAATGAACACGACGTGCGCTCCGCATTACATTGGCGCACGTGATATGGCCCAAAGGTCTGCCTGCGCTCAGAGCCTGCGCCATTAAAAAAACTGTCGTCAGTGCCAGAGGCACTCCTAGGAAAGCCTGATTGCTCTGTCGTACCCGCGTGGTAATCCACAACCACAGGACCTTTATCGAAAAGGTTCAAGCCCGCACAACCTGCTAGCGTAGCCAAAGCCACCATCGCACCACCAATAACTACCAAACGCATGCAAATTCCTTAAGCAAGTCTTAAACACATGACACACCGACCTCACAAAGGTGGGATATCTTCATTAACGCTCATAACCGATGCTTATTACTAGTGTCACTATCACTTCCACCACAATCAATTCAGTAGCCTCCTCGGATGGGGGAAAAGCCGCTCGCTCGGGCAAGCTGCAATGGCCCAAACGCTTGGTATTTGGGACTATTCATCAGTGCAGGCATCGAACGCAGGACTTTTTGCCTCGGCAGTTTATTCGCAGGAGCAAGGGACACAGCAAGACGAAGCTGACCAAGAGTGATCACCGCTTTGTTTTGTATGGTCTACCCAACTGGAGGGTAAACCGCGTCATCCTGTTGGCTCGCAAGCGGGCGACAGGAAACGCAGAGTGACTGAAGGGAATATGATCTTTGGCGACGTCAAGTCTCAGATAATAGCGGTGCTGTCTGGACACTGGATCGCACAAGTGTCGACATGGACGCTTCAGGAGCATTTGAAGATGGGAACACTGATCGAGGTTTTACCAGGCCTGCGAAAGGTTTGCCGGTGAATCACGATTCGCAAAACACACGACATAAGCTATGCAGAGCTCGTTTCCAATCGGAAACGTTCGCCACACATCCGCCGCCGCAGGCAACTGATGTCGAGGTTGATCGAAATGTTTAAGGCGCAGTGAAGCTTGTCACCAAAAACGCCCCTACGTCTTACGTCTCAGAGGTAACACGAGCATAATCGATTGACTCAGCGATTAAGCGAGAGCTGCGAATCATGAGCAAACCCTGGAAGGTTAGATGCACCGACACCGGGGACGGTAGCGGAGATGGGGTTGTCATTTTGCCGACCGCGTTGCTTGCGCAAATCGGTCTACAAATTGGCGACGAATTGAGCATCGAGGTGAGTGATGAGGTCATTGTGCTTCAGCCAATGCAGCGCTCTTCGACTGCCCATTCAATGACTGAAATCTTGCGAATAGACCTTCATCGAATTTACCGGCGACACTTGGAAGACTATCTCCACATTCCCATTGGAGATCCAGATCGAACCATCCATGAACGGATTAAATCGGGATTCCCCGCCAGCTTACTTCAAGCACTTTTGGAGCAGGGAGCTTTTCCCCTCAGCGAACTCAATAGAATTATTCCCTCCCGTACGCTCAAATCACGCTTGGCGAAGAACCAGCTTTTGAAATCCAGTGAAAGCGATCAGGTTTATCGCATCGTCCACATCGTCGCTTTGGCTGTAGCAGTCTTCAGCGATTCGGAGAAAGCTAATCGCTGGCTGACAAAACCAAAATCCCACCTCAGCGGAGCGAGTCCGTTCGAGGTGCTGTCGACTACCTCCGGATTGCGCCAAGTAGAGGAAATGCTGATTCAAATAGCTGAGGGTCTGTACAACTAGGCGCCACAATCAAACTGATCGAGATTTCGTAACCTATGCCAAGCTGTAAATGCAATAACATAACATAACATAACATAACATATGGTATCTATATGTCTAAACCGCTATGCAGATCGTCTAGAAAAACCCTACGCAAAACAATTACGTAGTAGCATTTTGATCCCACGCCGATCAGGACATGCGTATCATCCCGTGGTTTACGTCGAAATGTAGGTTCGGTAGCCCAGGACTCACGCACGGTATCCGAACCAAGTACGCTACGGCATTGACTCATTGCAGCGTCTTAACCTCAGTCGCTGCCACCAAGTAAGTTTCGAGCGCTTTATGCAGAAAAGGATTATTCAGCTACTGAGCAAGTTTCCCGGCTTGAAAGCGAGAGAAATAGCAAGCCAATTGGTATTAGAGCGTAAGGCGGTATCTCACCACCTTCATGAAAACCTTGAGATTTTTATCCAAGATCCTGACACATTCGGATGGTCCGTGATTAAAAGTGCCAGTTTCGTTTTGGAACTGACCTGTGGTGGAACTTGGCTAACAGATACTCATTTTGAAAAAGCTTTGAGTAAATCAGGTTCACCGCTTGATGCCGATCACGGCCATGTGACTATTAAGATTCCCGGCGAGCGCAAAATACTGCTGTGCGCAGCTGCAAAAATACTTGCGATAGCAAATCAACTTGTGGCTGCTAAGAAAAAAGTAGAACTGGACTTCTCTGAAAACAAAGCAGCCCTTTCTTATTTAAATCGTGCAGGCTTTGTCGACAGGCTGGATTCGACAATTAAAATTCTACCGAAAAGACCTTCTAGCTCTGCCGCTCAACGCTACAACGCCAACAATATCGGCCTGGTCGAGTTTTTAGAAATTAACGCTTACGGTGATAACAGTGACAATGTCCCCGAGCGGCTCAAGAATAGCTTTATTGAAGCTTTTGGCAAAAACAACTCAAACAAACTGTTCACCGTAGTGTCTGAGTTCGTGGCCAACGTCGAAGAGCATTCAGGAACCGTAATCCCCGGTTTCGCTGGGCTTCAGTGCTATGGTAGTGCTGATAAAAGAGCGAAAGTTATCACCGTGATATCAGATTCCGGCAAGGGAATTTGTGAGACGCTACGTCCTGCTATCGATGAGCACCTCCCGCTATTGGCAAAAAAATTCGATCCCTCGCTGCCAGTATCGGATCCAAAACTCATTCTCCACGCCATCTTAAAAGGCGGCCTCAGCAGCCGGGAGGGCGGCGGAGGAGCCGGACTACATAATAGCCATTCGAAAGCTGTTGAACTGAACGCAACCATTAAGATCAGACAAGAAAACTTCTCTGTGTTGATGGAGTATAAAGCGGGAGTTTTGGAGAATAAGTCCTGGACATTAAATCTCCCGAAACTGATCGGAACTCACATAGTATTTGAATTCAGCTTGACAAAAACACAACCTCTGCTTAAACTCGAGCCATGAACGAGAAAACTTACATTATAGCCCTGCGGGACTTCACGGACGAAATCAACCCCTACGGAACTTCAAGGGGTAAGCAAACATATGCCAAATTATTGGATCACATCGATAAATACAAAGATGCTTCCATAATTGGCGTATCGTTTTCTAACTTAGAAGGTGCTGACACTTCTTTTCTCCGTGAGTCATTAATTTACATCATCAAACGCTACAGCAAAAAGATTACTTTTTTTGCGTTTGATTTTTTAGATGAAGATATATTTGAAAACTTAAATAGTGCTGCGGTGTCTGGAAAAGAACGCCTCACATGCTGGGTTGGCAGTCAATGCAGATTCGCCGGCCTGGAACCTACCGCTGCAAGCAAGCCTCTGCTTGAACTAGTGATCAGTCGCCGCTCAACCACCACCGCAAAAGTTGCTGAAGAACTCAGTATCAGCGTTCAAAACGCCAGCACTCGCCTCAAGCGCTTAGCCGAGGAAGGCTTCCTTATGCGCGTCGAAGAGGCTGCAGAGACGGGCGGCAAGGAATTTATTTACCAGGTTGTTGGAAAATCTGCTTAAAGGGCTTTCTTTAAACAGAAAAAGGGTCTAGGCTTCTGCTCAGGCCCTTTTTTATTGCCTCTGTTAAACAGGTTCATTTACTGAGATAGGTTGAGAGCGGGTCGGAGGAGTGATGAGGGCGCGTTTCGAGATCAAGTGGGCAACCAGCGATGGAAGGTACTTTCATCTGAAGGCTCCCAACGGGGAAATCATCCTTTTCAGCGAAACCTACAAGACGCTGGCAGGTTGCGAAAATGGCATTGGCTCCTGTCGCGAGCACGCTCCGTACGACAGGTTTTACGGAAGGTTCGTAACAAAGGGCGAACAGTTCTCCTTCCATGTGAGAGCTGCGAACAATCGAATCGTCGGGCAGAGCGAACTCTACGATTCAGCGCACGCACGTGAGGCCGGCATTGCCGCAGTGAAACGGCATGCCCCACAAGCGGATGTGGTTGACCTAACAAAATAAGGCGCGCAGCAAAACGCGCCTCACACGAATAGGAAGCGGCATGAAAAGGAATTTGAGTAGACATCGAAGGAAGGAAAGCTAAAAGCGCAATTGCAGTTGCGCCTTAGCTCAAACACGAATACGTCTGTGCTGGATGAGTATCTTCGTGCGTTGCCGATCGGTCAAGTACTGATCGTGTTCCCTCCAACGTGAAAAGAAATGGCCTCGTTTGGGGTCATTAACCGCCCTCAGGGGCAACCGTTTGGAGAAACAAACCATGCAAGCTACGTCCCAAAACCACCACAGCGGCTTCGTCATCGAAGTGGCTGGCAAAAACCTCGACTTCCGCAAGGTAACTATCGAGGATCAAACACCCACTGGCGCGCAGATTGCGGCGGCGGCTGGCTTCAAACCGGATCAACTGGCCATCGTATTGCAGCTCCTCGCTTCCGGGGCCATGGAAGACATCCGTCCTGATGAGATCGTCACGCTCACCCAAGAACCGACCCGTTTCCTAGTCGCAGAGACGGATCGCACCTACTTTCTCACTGTAGATGGCGCTCGCCTGGAATGGCCATTTGAGCAGATCACTGGCTACCAGGTTCGCAAACTGGCAGAGGTCGGTGAAAACAAACGCCTGCTGCTGGAGCGCGAGGACGAAGCCGACTTGGAAATTCAAGCCACCGACTTCGTCAACTTGGATCAGTCGGGCATTGAGCGCTTCGTTACCCGTAAAGCTGTGTGGAAGCTCAACGTTCAAGGGGTCATTCTTGAGATCGAGACTCCAACAATTTCGGTACGCGACGCCGTAGTACGCGCAGGCATGAACCCAAATGAAGGTTGGCATATCTACTTCAAGGTCGAAGGTCAACCAAAGGTGGAGAAGTCGCTCGACGACATCATCGACTTGCGGACACCGGGCATCGAAAAACTGCGCCTGACACCCAAGGATGTGGGCAATGGTGAGGTACCTGTGCCGCCACGTCGCTTTTTCAGCTTGCTCCCTATCGATGAGCAGCATCTGGATCGGACTGCCAGCCACTGGGAAACGTGTTTGACCCCGGAGGGGAACCGTTGGTTGGTGATCAACGATTATCCGTTGCCGCAGGGCTATACACATCAAAACGTGCGGCTGGCACTCCTGATCCCGGCGGGGTATCCCTCCACAGAGATCGACATGTTCTACCTGTACCCAGCGGTCGGCCTCACCAGTGGAGTCGCCATCCCTTGCGCGGATTACACAGTGGTAATCGATGGTGTGTCTTTCCAGCGGTGGTCTCGTCATCGCAGTACTCATCCATGGAATCCAGCGACCGACAACGTCATTACTCACTTGGCACTGGTTGAGGGCTGCCTCCTCAAGGAGACCGGTGAATGAGCATCGACTCTCGTCTTGTGTTGACGGAGGAGATTCATGCCTCGCTTCGGGAACATCTGTTCCCGGGCGACGGCCTGGAAGCCGCCGCCATTCTCGTGTGCACGCGCTTTGAGGGAGAGAATCTAAAACTACTCTCGAAGCACCTAATAACCGTGCCGTACGCCGAATGCGAACGGCGTGATGCGGACTACATAAGCTGGCCTGGCCGGTATCTCGAACAAGCCATCGACCTTGCTGAGAGTGAATCGCTCTCTATTATCTTGGTTCACTCCCACCCCGGCGGCTACTTCGAGTTTTCCGAAGTAGACGACCAAAGCGATGCCAAAACCATACCGTGCTTGATTCAAGGCGTTGCCGCCATTCATGGATCAGCAATCATGGTGCCAGGTGGCGCGATGCGCGCTCGCGTCTACGATCTGAAAAGCCAATGCACACCGGTCGCTTTAGTTACGGTTGCAGGCGATGACATCAAATACTGGCAGGGATCTGTCCCATTGCCAGAGCAACCCGTGGTCGCGTTTACCTCGGGTATGACAGCAACCCTAAACCGACTGAGCGCCGTCGTCATTGGGGTCTCTGGCACCGGTTCAATCGTGGCCGAACAAGTCGCAAGACTTGGGTTCGGCGAGGTCATCCTCATTGATCACGATCAGCTTGAAGAGAAGAACCTCAACCGGATTCTGAATGCCACACTTCAAGATGCCCTGGCGGGTCGGCCAAAGGTGGAAATGTTCGCGCAAGCCATCAACCGTATTCGCGCGGTACCGTTCACCAAATCAATCAACGCCTCCATCCTGACACGTGAAGCGGTTCTCGCAGCCGCAGGCGCCGATGTCATTTTCTGCTGCGTCGACACTCACCAGGCGCGGATGGTCGCGGATCTGATATCCACGACGTTCCTTATTCCGCTGTTTGACGTGGGAGTGAAGATTCCTACTCGTAAAGATGGTGATGATCACTGGATCATCACGGACGTGGTCGGCCGGATTGATTATGTGAAACCCGGTGGCTCGTCACTAGGTGATCGCGGCGTGTACACCCCTCAAACGTTGCTAGCCGAATATCTTCATCAGGTGGATCCGCAAGCGCACAAGGATCAAGTGGAGCGCGGATACATCACCGGTATGCAGGAGGAAGCGCCTGCCGTGATCACGCTCAACATGCGTGCGGCATCAGCGTGCGTATCTGAATTCATCGCGCGAGCCTTCCCATATCGAGAAGATGAGAACGGCAAATATGCGCGAACTATTTTTACGTTATCGGGCTGTGAGGAAGACTACTTCAACGAAACAGCCTACTCCCCTAGCCCGAAATCCCAGCTCGCCCAGAGCTGCAAAGAGCCGCTGCTCGGCCTTCCTGACCTGAGTGCGAGGACACCATGCTGAAAAAATTATTTCAGTACGTTGTGAGCAAGCTAGACCCATTGCTTCCGGCGAGAACGCTCGTGGTGATCGAGGGGGATTCGTTGCCAGCAAAAATGCCGATGCGATCACTCGTTTTGGCCAGAGATGGGCAAGAGGACTGGTGTGTGGGATTCAAATGCCCATGCGGTTGTGGACACACTATTGAACTCTTGTTGATCGAGGAAGCCCGGCCCAGATGGGATTGCGAACTTGATAAGCACGGTCATCCCTCTCTCCACCCTTCCGTATGGCTAAAAAGCGGCTGCAAGTCTCACTTTTGGATTCGTCACGGAAAAGTACATTGGGCTTAGTCCCAGACCTCAATGTTTCACCTAGCCCTGCATAACGCCGTCCGCTTGAGGTAGGCGGTTTTATGCAGGATTAAGAGCGGAATTTTCAGACTAAGGGGCTGTAAGGTGGGGCCAGTTAAACGTGTTGAGTTCTCCTATCCACGATCCGATTTGACTCATCCCGACTCTGGCGTGGCGCGCCTTAGCGGTAATTACATCGTCTGGTCGTATGCCCAAATCCGGCACAACATTCGTGCCCGCTCCATGCCTCTTGTGGATGTGTATTTCCGTTCCTTGAAAAAGAACGTTCCCTCGGCAGGCCAATTTGTGAGCCTGCCACTGAGCACCATTCCTCACTATCGGATCGGAACGATCTGGAGGCGGGGTAAATGTGTGTCGGACACATTGATGCAAGAGAGAAAATTCGATGTGGATTTCTCTCCGGAAGGCTGGAGTCTGACATCTCGGTTGGAGCTCAATCAGATGGGTATGGGCCACATCTTCTCTGATCAGGATTACCCCCTGCATTACGGCGAGCGAGACAGCATGAAACTGATCAACTTCAAGCTGCCAAAAGGCAATCTGCTGGTTTCTTGCGTTGACTATTTTGCTAGAGCCTATGCTAGGAACATGGATGTCTGCCGGGCATTGACCACTCTCAAATGGTCAGACGTGATGGACGTGCTTTATGAAGACCCGCGACCTTCTGCTCACCAGTGGCTGGTCAAGCCGTCTCGCAGAATGCGTAACTACGATGCCGTGTATTTGGCTCATCTTATGTATGACAGCTACACCGAGATGCGCACAAAGAAAATCAACTCACAGTTTGCTTCCCGATCCCCGCTGCAAAAGGTGAACTTGGAAGCGGAACCGTGGTTTACCGGCCCTGGAACGCTAGAGTGCCGAGGGAAGTGGATTAACGGCGGCAAAACATTTCTTTGCCTCGATTTAGTGGGCTCCAGCGAACCCATCGGGGAAGACATTCAGTGGCAAGCTTTAAAATTTGACTCTACCGATGGGAAGGAGGGTGCTGGGAGATTGGTCATGCCACGTCCGTTAAGATCTGCGCATGCTGAAGAGTTTCTTCAGGAACAGTCTTATGTTGAACCTGACAAGCACTCAGAAATCACGATCGTCAAAGCTCCACCCTTCAAGGCATTGGGGAAGAGGAGGAAGGTTGTCAAAACCAAAAAAATTGTTCCCACAGATAAAGGGAGGCTTGGCCCAAATCCACCAAGGCCTGACTCCCTGGCAGACGGCGACGGTGTCGGTTCCGGCAAGAACGTCGGCAAGGCAGAGCACGTTGCAGAAGCCAAGTTGGAGTCTCACGGGTTTCTGCGTGATATCTGGAACGCTTTCGCATCTCTGAAAAAATGCGAGAAGAACAAAATCACGCGCTTGGATTGGTATACCCCCACTGATGGGTTCAGCTCGAGTGAGCCAGCCAAAGTACTTGTGCTGGCTCCCATCGAGAACTCGAAGATTCCCAGTGATGTACGCAGCTGGGTCTACCTCGACCGAGGCACCAATCAGTTGCGCGGCCTATTGGTGCTGCGCATCCAGATCGCCAGTGTGGACTACTTCTGCTTCGAGACCCAGCGTAAGGAAATCGAAGGTGATCAAAGCTCAGGGCGTGCAGGGCTATTAATGAAATCGCACGTGTCGAGCGAGGAAGAGTTTTCACAATTCGTAGAGAAGTTGAGCTCCTCAATCCGGTACAAAAAGGGCGTCTTTAAAAATATGGCCAACTTCTTCCCCCAAGGCTTCGAAACCTTTAATCACACCCAGAAAGACAAGCAGGTTCGTTATCGCAACCGGCTAATAGGTGCGTTTAGAAAGCTGGGAGTGGAGCTTGTATGAGTGCCACCTGCGCAGCAGTGCTCTACCAGATTTTGCATGCGCTTGAACTGGACAGTCCGGGCACGTACGGCTGGGTTTCTGAATCATTTCTACATTGAAGCACTGGAGATAACTATGCGTTTTAAAAAGCTGACTGCCGTATTGGCAATGGTTCAGGTGCTGATTCTTTCGGGTTCTGCCTCGGCTCAGCAACTGGTCAATGACACGGCGATCAAAGCTCAATTACACCAACCTCAACCGTATGAACTGACGCAGGGATCCTTCATCAATCTGACGCTGGAGCGTGTCGATCCTGATCAAGTATCGGCAATGGTTTACCAGAACGTCTACGACAACTTCGAGAACATCACCATTCCGAAAGGCAGTCGTTTGCTCGGGCGCCAAGTCGCCAAGGTCAACAACACTCGCGATGTTTACTTCGATGAAATTCAGCTCAGTAGTACGGGAGAAACCTACACTCTCGAACCGCCATTGCAAGCGACTGGGCCTCTGGGAGAAGCTGGTATTGTGGACTTCAAGCCCGCTGCGATTGCCGGAACGATGTTGCGAAAAGATCTGATATTTCCCCACTAAGGCGAAGTATCAATTGGCCAAATCAACCGGCGAGACTGATAGCAATTGGATATCACCTCGTGATATTGCTATGACCCTCGCTTAGCAAAAGGAAATGCTCATGTCCGGTACTGGAGGGCCCCAAGGCCCGACGATTGAAACGCCTGAGGTGTGTGATCAGCTGTCGTTTAGTGCGCAGTTGGCATCCCCCAAGGAAGAGATTGTGGATCAGCTGCACGTCAACGACATCCTGGACATCGTATCCGGGGAACAGAACGGTCAGTCCGTTGTGCATGCACTCTGGCGTGGCAACATCGCCGGCGGAATCGCAGACCCGCGCCTCCAACGCCTGCGGATCTGCATGAGTGAAGGTTACATGTACGCCGCCAGAGTACTCGCTATCAACAACGGCCAAGTACGAGTCCTCATCTATCCCGTCAAGTGAAGCAAGGAGCGCTTTATGATTACCGTCGCAGGTGGTGTGTACAGGGAGCGTTGTCTACGCCCGAGTTGGCAAGAGTACTACGGCTCCGCAGGCAGGGCGGCAACGGCGATTTCTCGTTTTGGGGGTGATGTGGAGCTCCACAGCCCTCTGGACAGCCAGTCGTTGTTCATCATGAGCAACCGCGCAGCACTCGAAGGCTTCACGCTGGAGCCTACCGATGTGCCCCAAAGCGTATCGTTCGATTACACCCATGGCTTGGCTACCCCGCAGATTGCTTATCGTCATGCCGATCCTGCTATCAGCATTCAGGTTGCAGCCCCCCGTGTTCTTCGATTTGGCATGATCGAAGGCACTGTCGTAGTAGATGCCGACTACGCCGTTTACGACCCACAGAGTGCGGACAATCCCGAGTTTTTCAGCGCCAACGGCTCGAAGGCCAAACATTTGGCACTTGTCCTGAATCGCCACGAAGCACAACAGCTGTGTGATTCCGATTTGACTGTGGAAGAGCTGGCAGCACTGCTTGCCCAAAAAGAAGGCGCGGAAGTAGTCATCATCAAGATGGGGCCGCTGGGCGCGCTGGTGTACGAGCATGGGGCAATTACCTCCGTGCCGGCTTACCGGACGAAGCGTGTCTGGAAGATCGGTTCAGGCGACACCTTTGCTGCCCACTTTGCATACGCGTGGCTAGAGCAGGGACACAACGCCACTGAAGCTGCTGCAATCGCATCCAAGGCCACTGCTTTTTATTGCGAGACTCAGGGATATCCTACGCCCAAGCAACTCAGCGGTTATACACCTGAAGCGCTGGTTGCCTCAGATCGATACCGCAACGGTTTCAGACCCCAAGTGTATTTGGCGGGCCCGTTTTTTACCTTGGCTCAACTCTGGATGATCCGCGAAGCGCTGAACGATCTACAAGCGATGGGACTGCGCGTTTTCTCCCCCTATCACGACGTAGGGCTTGGCTCGGCTGAAGACGTCGTTGAGTTAGATATTCAGGCAATCCGTGACTGCGATCTGTTGTTTGCCATTGGCGATGGACTGGATTCAGGCACGATCTATGAGATCGGTTACGCCAGGGCTCTAACCAAACCTGTGGTGCTGTACTCGGAGAACGAATCAGCCCAAGACAAGAAGATGATGGAAGGGTCGGACTGCCTGATCTGTGATGACTACGTGTCATCGATTTATCAGACGGTCTGGGAGGCGATCAAGCTATGAAAATCGCACTTTTGCTTTCAGGGGGCATGGACTCCTTGTCACTCGCCTGGTGGAAGCGCCCTGATCTGGCATTCACCCTCAATTACGGTCAGTTGGCAGCTAATGCCGAGATCGCCGCATCCAAAGCTATTTGTGAACGCTTGGGAATTGAGCACTACGTTCTGGAGATTGACTGTCGTAGCCTCGGCTCCGGTGACATGGCCGGTACTACGGCAGATGGTTTGGCCCCTGCCTCAGACTGGTGGCCATATCGCAATCAGATGCTGATTACTTTGGCAGCAATGAAACCCATTTCGTACGACGTGACGCATCTATGGTTGGGAACAGTGAAGTCGGACGGATCCCACCGAGACGGTACACCCGAGTTCGTGGACGCGATCAGCCAACTGATGTCACTTCAGGAAGGCGGAATGCGCATTGAGGCTCCGGCCATAAAACTCTCCACGCAAGAGCTAGTTCGCGCATCAGGTATTCCCTCAGGCTATCTGGCATGGGCGCATAGTTGCCATAAAGCCGACGTTCCTTGTGGCAACTGCCGTGGCTGTAACAAGTACTTTGAGGTGTTCGAAGAGGTCGGATATGACTTGGATCGATCTGGGTAATCCATTTCCCAAGCACCCCAACGATCTTTATAAACCGTTTCGGTGGGTCACAGGAAAGATCCAGCATCTGCCGGCAGGGTTACCCGTAGCCTCGCCGGCAGTACTTGAAGTACTTCAGCAGAGAAGAACAGTACGTCAGTTCGCGTCTCTTGAGGACGTTGGGCTAGCTGATTTTCTCTGGTACGCCTGTCGCACTTATGAGACGTGGCCATCCGATCTGGGTTTCGAGCTTGAATACCGCGCGTCACCATCGGCGGGGGCAATCCATCCCATACACCTGGTCATCAAGCGACCCCATGACGAGCGCTGGTGGCTGTATGAACCTAGAGGGCATTTCCTCGCCGAGCTGACTACTGCACCAAAGGCATTTGAAGGACTCTGGGAGCACAGCCAGCAAGTTCTCAACGCCCCACACGCCACTCTGATCTTATTTCTGGCTGAGCCTGGCAAAGCTTTGGCGAAATATCAGGACGGGTGCAGTTTGATCTGGAGAGATGCCGGCGCACAGGTAGCGACAATGGCGCTCGCTGCGTGCGGCTTGGGGCTGAATTTCTGCCCACTGGGCATCACTGGCGAACCGTGGGCCAGCGCCCTAGCTGAGGAAAGTCAATTGGTTGGCGTCGGCTTGGCTTTTCTTGGGCTTGCCCCGTGAACGTCGTTCAGGTGAAGTCTGACCCATGCCCATGATGCTGTGGACCGTCGCCGAGGAAGACATCATTTCCAGCCAGATCAGCGCGTCCAGTTCAGATGCTCGCACACCCAATCCTTTGCTGAATTGGATGAACTGCTCCTCCAACTCCAGATAATGGCGCTCAACAGTCAGACTCTGTTCAAAGAACTTGCCCAACAGACCTGCGCGCAGAATATGAATGTCGAGAATGGCGACATCGTCTGCGTCCAGCCAGTTGCGCGCCACCCATGAAGCCGTCTTGTAACCGATGCCGGGAATGTCCAGCAGCCAATCTCGTAGGGCTCGCCCCGTGCTCAGCGGGGGATACTCGGTTGCCAATTTGTGCAGTGCTGCAGCTAGGTAACGCGCCTTCTGTTTGGCAAACCGGTAACGAACCGTCCGATCCTCCACCGATATTGGCTCCTTGAGCCATTCCAGTAGCACTTCCTCTGAAGGTGGCTGATCTCCAAATGCCCCACGCGCTTTGACATGGTGGAAGGCTGCAAGCCCAACACTGGCAGGAATGCCGTGACCTCCCAAAAGGCATGCACCCACTTCTTCTTTCAGAGTCGCACCCAGTTTGTAGTTGATGCGCTCGCCTTGCAGCCGTCGGGCGTAGACCTGATAAGCCCAATACGCGGGTGTCGGAAAAGCTTCGATTGCGCCCCACGGAACACCCGGAATCACTTCCGAGTCTGGCATTGGCAACTCGACATTGAAGACCACGTGATCCATGAAAATCGCGCCCAGCTGCATCAGGCTGCCTCCTCGGCGTCACCGTATTGTTCCTGCATCCATTGCAGCAAATCATAGCGCTCTGCTGCACTCATGCTGTCGATACGATCTCGTAACCGCGCCTGACGACGCTGGATGGTTTGCCGATCGCGAAATGTTGCACCCATATATCTAGAGTCATGCAAACGTGCAGGTGGTTCAAAATTCATCCACACCACCTCCTCGCGTACATCCACGTGGGTTTTGGTTTGGAATTTCACTTTGTGCCAACCCACCAACTGCGCGTCGTAGAGTTCGTTGTCGTAGCCAGAAAGCATCACTTTGCAGGGCAGTGTTTTAAGCAGGTGCAACAGCCGTACATGATCGGCCTCGGAGTAGTCGCAACGGTAGACCTTGGCCCTTCGGCGGGTGTGCGGCACATAGGGAGGGTCAACGTAAACCAGCTCGTCCCCAGTAAACTCAAAGTTTTCTAGAAACCCCAACGCATCGGTTTTTTTAAGCTCACATACCCCTGGCAGCTCCGCGAGCCAACGGTCAATGACCTTCGCATCGAGGTCTATCCCGATGCTGCGCTGCGCAGGTTTCTTGTTGCGCATGACCGCGCCGCCGCCAAGGTGCGACTCAATATAGGTCTGATGCGGTGGCATCAGGTTGATCAAGTGCTGGTAGCACTTGCCTTTCCCGCCTGGATATCTCATGCACTCAAGCATCGTCATATCTGACGATGATGTCAATGAGGAGCGAGAAGGTGTCGACCGACGGTTAAAAGGATCAATGTTGCCGTCAGCCGCTGCGGTACTTACTAGCAAGCCTACAGAACAGCTCACCGCTGCCCTTCAAGCAAAAGAACTAGCGATTTAGCCTTTTGACAACCTGGACTGGCACTTCCATCATCAATCTCTCAGAAGCTAGTGTTCATATTCGCCTGCACATAGGCGTGCAGAAACACACGGCCAATTCTCGAGAGTACCTCGCCAATGGATCTCGGAAGACTTGAAAAGCTTATTGGGAGAGACCGGCAGACAGTCAAAGGCTGCAACTTGTCGGCCGATGAGGCTGCCATAGTGGCGCACGGGAAATTTGCGCATCACTCATTCTGTCTTGTGAAAGACTGGGCGATACTCGACCTGGAAATCACCGAAGAAGAGCGGGATATCCTTCTGTCCCGTGGCTTGAAGCCAGTACTTCTATATGCACTACATGTAGTACATGACAGTCGTGGACGCTTTTCCGCTGGGGACTGGGTTCGTAGCTCTTTCCAACAAAGCTATGACGATAACGGTTTTTTTATCACCAAGAACACGGTGTATGTTCTGCTAGGCGATGGCAATCGCCAGCAAATCACCGCGCGCGATCTCCTGAGCCTGCAATGAGCAAGGTCGCTGCCCCTAACGTTTCAGCATCAACGTGCGTTGATCCGTAACTCTCAGCAGACGGCACCCAGAGTGTGCTGCCCGCAAAGTCTACTTCGAATCCTGCCACCTCGCGGAATGAGGCTGGGCGAAAGTCCAACGACTTGTGGTTCGCTCGACTAATACCATGAAAATAGGCCAATCCTTTGACTATCCACTTCGCCTCAAAGTCTCTGACCTCATAACGATTTTTGAAAAGATCGATCAGCTCTCTTTCGGACTTATGACGCTTAGCAGCTTTCAGCCACTTCTCATTTGGTCGCGGATCCAGCTTCAGATTGAGAGTCTTGTTGAGAAAGTTGATAAAGCCTGTCACCGCCGCTACTTGCCCAGGCCAATGTCGCCAAAAAGACTCAAGCGTACGCTGGGTGGGTAATGCCCCACCGGTCAGTTGTACCTGGTTCAAAAAATTTACCGCCGAACGAATAGCCAGCCGGACTGAACGCAACTGGACGTCGTGTTGACTCAGCTTGGCGATCAAGGCACGGTGATACTTGGTCAACACATCGCTTTCCCATTGCCCTGTAACTTGAGATAGCAACTCATCCAATCGGCGCTGTTCCGAGTGTGCTTCGCGAGCATCAGCAGTTGCGCGTACCCCATGAGCCTGTACAAGCCACCGCATGGGTACTTCAGCCCTACGCAAGCCACCGGCATGGAAGTGCTCGAGCAGAGCTTCGTAGGAAGGAATACGACCCCATAGATGATCGATCTGGCTAAAGAAGTCGAAGTAAGTATGTACCCTGGCCGCCGCTTTCTTTACATCCATCTCGCGCTCAAGCCATTCGCCAAAGCTCACAAACAACGCGCCTACCTCAGGAGAAGCGAAACCCTGCTGATCTATTGCCAAACGACTTCTAAGCGTACGCCGCCAGTAACAGTGCTCACACTCATGGCCTCGACCCGCCGGCATGTCAGTGCCACATGTGCCACAAGGCCGCGTCCCCTCGTAGCTGCACGGTTTACAAAGTTTCTCTCCCTGCGCACTTTCCACCAGAACTCGATGGCGGCGGCAACTAGGGCACGTAGCAGCGTCGGGACCGCTGCACTTCGGACAAGAACGCAAACCCGTTATTTGATTCTGAGCCAGTTGCCGTGAAAGTTTGCCGCAGACCTCGCAAGGTGCCGGCACTCTAAAATATCGCGCGCATGCCTTACACGCCGGGCCATACTGAGTCATCAGGCCAATCTTGAATTCGACCTTCTGACAGCGCACGCAAGGACGATTACGCGCGCAACCACCGCATCGAGCGGATAGATCGAATATGGGTAACCTTGCGAAATTTCCACAGCCGGCGCACATCCGTCGCTTGAACAAGCGCGGGTAGCAGGTCGCACAATAGCGCTGGCCCTCATGAACCTTCTTCGCCTTGAGCATTGCCCTGCCGCAGTCACAGCACGTCGGAGTGGTGCTCGCCTGGTCAGAGGCCATTTCGTCTCATCCTTCTCGTCAATCGCAACCACATGCGTAACACCTCCATCTGCGTGCGAGGATGATCATCGTTACGCTGACTAGCCAGATGCGGGGAGTGGACTTTCAACGCGCTCGCCATGCGGATCAAGATGTCCGGTGCTCCATGGGGAGGAACATGAAGGGCATACAAAGGTAAGGCAAGTCGTTTGGCCTCGTGGATGAATATGTCTGGCCCAGCGGTCATCAGCGCCCAAGCTCCCCCAAGCAATTTGGCACGTTCGGGCTGTGCTAAATATTCGAACGGTAGGCCCAGCGATGCGGGTGTTAGGGATGTCGTATCCACACCTAGGTTTTTGCAAAATAGCAGTAGTGTTTGCGAACGTTGTCGGGCAGTAACTTGCAACAAGCTAATCATCGCACGCGCCACCCGCATCCACTGTGTGAAATCCAGAGTGATATTTCCGAATGATCCAGGCGCTGTGACCAATTGATCCGCGTACTGCTGAATAGCAAGCGCGTCTGGCAGAGCCGCCACTCGAGCGCATGCTCCGAGCAAGGCACCACAGGCGTGACATTGGCCCATAAGTTCGCTCGCCTGCAGTAGGCCCGGCTGCAAAGGAGAGTGACATCGCTGGCAACAGTCGATCAAGCCGACGTTGTGGATGGGACAACTCGTGTGCCAAGCCAATCGCCATTGAATTCGGTAAAACGTTTTTCCTTGGGTGAAGCACTCGGGGCAACACTGGAGCCCGCCGGCATGAAACCTACTACGACAACCTAGTACAAGCACCCACGGCCAGACACCAGTCTGCTTCGAAGGGTCATTGACCAGCAACTTCGCGACTCGATCCAGTGTTGAACACTGCAATGTGGTTGCTGTAATCCCAGTGTATGCAGCGAGCACTTCCAACCTTCGAAGCTCGATCCCACGATCAAAATCCTGAGTCCAGATTCGAAATGCCGGCCACACCACGGACGCCAAGTTACTGGGTGAGTAGCCGTGGGCCAGTGCGACGCGCACCAGCCACGAAGACAGCAACTCGTCCGCAATTAGTGATTGAGAAAGTGGCCATACAGGCGCTACCCCATCAGCTCCCGGATGCCACGTGTAGGACGCAGCCACGACTTACTCTCGATCAGCTCTCTGTCTATGTGCTCCTTACCCGAAACTATTGCCTCCTTTGCACACTCGACCAACAGGCGATGAATGTCGCCTGTGTTGCCACCGGAAATCGAATGGATCAACTGCGCCTTGTCCGCCTTGTACAACTCCGAAGCACGCTTAAGTGGCAGGATGGCTTCAAAGGCCTTCAACAACCGTTGGAAGTCAGGGTTGAGCTTCCAAAGATTCAGTTTGACCACGTCAAATCGACTGGCATGTTGCGGATCATGATGGAGCACCCTGACGGCATCAGGTGTTCCTACACCAACCACTGGAATAGCCAGCTCGTTACACAGGGCTTTGATGGCATTCATGACCTCTCGTTGCTTGATCGCAGAGCCGGTTAAAAGCGAATGGATTTCATCGATGATCAGCATCCGCACGTTCAGCTCGCGAAAGGAATGGAAGACCTGATAGCGCAATGAAACCTTGGAGTCCGTCGTTCGATACGGCATCCAAAGGCGATCCAATAATGCGATATAAAAATCCTTTTCATCGGCGGATGCCGGTGCTTCGGCAAGGATCACGGGCCGCACTGGATCGGCATTTTCGTTGACGTAGCCTTCACCGTGAGTCTTCATGAACTGGCGCACGATCGTTGTTTTGCCGTTGTTAGAATCGCCGACAATCAGCAGATTTTGCATGCGGGGTCGCTTGGGCATATCGAACAAGTAACCGAGGTTCTCCAGGATATTATGAGCGGCTCCATAACCAATCCAGCGTGGCTCACCCATGAACAAAATACGCTCACGATCTGAGAGCTGAAGAACCGGTCGAAAATCCGGCAGAAGATGCGCGTACTCACTCATGAAATGTCACCGATCAATTCAACGTCATCGAGCAGTAGGCCGTCTGGCGATGCGGGCAAATCCGCGACAACTTGGGCTACAGATCTCTTGGGGGATGCAGGAGTAACGTTTTTCCCGTGCACCTTGAGCTTCTGGGCATCCCTACGTGCTTTTTTGGTCATCTGAGAGGCACTTTTCACCAGCTCACGATTCTCCATTATTAGTCTGGATATCGTCGCTTCGTCGATGTTCTCTCGCCCCTCGTCCACCGCCTTTTTCTTAGCGGCCCTGAACTCCCAAACGGTAGCTGCGGGGAAAGCCTGGTTTGCGACTGGAACGCGAAAATATTGCTTAAGTAATGGGTCGAAGAACCAAATGACACTTATGTCACGCGGATCTCGCCGGAAAATGAATTTCCTCGCTAGGCCAGTTTCAGGATCAGTGGTGTTGATCCAGTGTCGCAAGGCCTCGGAGTAATAGAACACGTCGATCTGGACGCCGTAGGTCTGTACGGTACGACGAAAAGATGGCAGGAAGTCCAGCTGCACCGTTAGCGCATCATCTGGGCGCGGCGGAACACTGACAAGGGGATCAAGCTCGCGATTTCCAAAGAAGCCCAACTGCCACTTTCGGGCTGGGCTCATGTAAATAGCTGAATGAGGACTCTGGTGGTAGCGGAGGATGGCCCGTACTAACCATTTCTCGAACTCGCCCATCGTCAACGTCGCGTTCTTGTCCGAATCGTACCCGTCTCGGTCATTCGTGTTGCTGAACGTTGTGCCAGGTAACTCGTGCAACATGCGCATGAACGTCCCGAGCAACCGTTCGATATGCCCACCATATTTAGGAACTTTGACCGGGCGAAAGACGTTCTCGATGTTGTAATTCGAGCAAGAACGTCGAACGTTCTCCGCGCGAAAGTCCGGCCCATTATCGGAGTGAACGACTCGCGGGAAGCCCCATACTGGCCAATCACCCTCTACCTGGTGAACGTTGAGCCAGTCCTCCTTCGGCAGCACCGCGTGAGCGATACACATGCCAACGGAGATTTCCGATGGTTCCTCAAGTGCCAGATAGTAGCCAACGATCATTCGGGAATGCACATCGATGGCAACTGTGAGCCATAAGCGGCCGATGGGTTTGCGATGAAGATCATCAACGACAATCAGGTCGATAGGGGTATGGTCAATCTGGATGACCGCAAGCGGATAGCCAGCCCCCGGAAACTTGCCCACAGACGGTGTGTACCTGTTACGAGCCTGATCAGCAAAGCCACGCTTTCTAAGAACCTGCTTTTCGGGAATTTTGGCAATTCGAGCACGGATCGCGGAGGCACCTGGAGGGGTAATACCTTGAGCTTTGGCGCGCATCGCCACTTCCGCGATGGTCGATTGAATGCTCGGTCTTTGAGACTTGAGATAGTGATCGTCGATCACATCCTGAATGATCTTCTCAGCTTCAATCGTCAGCCTCGTTGCCCCACTTTTCCAGCCACGCTTGCGCGGAACCAAGGCGAGAATTTCGTTCCAGTTCTGGTAGCGCTCCAGCCACCGGTACAGCGTGGCAGTATCAACACCAACCTCTTTCGCCCGCGCTTCTACGGTGTACCTAGGATTAACGGTCTCGTTGATTAGAGGGCTTATTGCCGAGAAGCGCTGCTGCGCGACGGCCCAGTCGTCAGAGTTGATGGTCGCTACATCATGATTGACGTAGAGCCCATCAATTCTTTCTTGCTCGACAGCCCGAAGTTCCGGCACCCGCAACGAAGCACTTACACCGGTTTCTACCTCCACACCGATGACTGTATCGAACCCCAATATTTGAAGGATTCGGTAGATAGCCTTGTCACGACGCACCATCGCGCCGACCTCAATTGCTACGCGCGATCTGGACGGCTCGAAAGGGATCAAATGCTCATCGGTATCAATTTCGTAGATGTTCATAAGTGAGGTATCCACACCTCAAGGAACTGATCGAGAGGTTCAGTAATGTCGCACTCGGCTCGGCCAGTTGCGATGAGATGCCAGAGAAGGGAAACACCTCTTTCTCGATAAATGCCGTTGAAGTGACGCGCTAGCAAATAGTGCACTGGAGAGATCTCTGTCTCTTGCAGAGTGTTGAGCACCATGTCGATGTCTTCGCGATCAAAAGTCATTCGCTCGAAGCGTTCGAGAAAAATGATGTTCTCCAGAGGCAGGCCACGAATTCGGGATTCGTCGTAGATGCTGAATGACCACCCCTGTTCTCTGGCATAACGCCGAGCGGCCTTCCACTTCCCGGACCAAGCTCGCCAGTGCTCACGCCAGAGATACGCAGGTTTCACTTCAACAAGCATTGGTTTGATGTAATGGACATGACTGTTGCCCCCTTGGTGGTAGTAGACCAAGAAGTCCGGCGTGTACGTCTGAGGTCGACCGTGTAGGTCAATAAAATCGATTCTCACCGGCTGGGCGACCACAGATGAAACTCGATGAGAAAACCTCATTCGTTTAAGAAAATCTCTCTCGAGTAGAGATTCGAAGGGAATCCCGCCCGCACCTCGAAATGGCATAACACCCGAGACACTGCGTCTCGTAGGCTTGATACGCCGAACCTGTTTAGGCTGGTCGCAGTTATTTGTAGACATTCTCAATCCTGTCGCAGTTATTTCGGAAATTATTCGCAGCAAATTCAGCAGAGACAGACGGTGTTATGAGGCCTTTAGCGTAGCGCTTTCGCAGCTATTCCGAAAGCCGACAGCAGCTCAAAACCGCAACCCGGCGAGATCACCCTCGCGCATCACGGTGTGCTGTTTCTCGATGAATTGCCGGAGTTTGATCGCAAGGTGCTGGAGGTTCTGCGCGAGCCGATGGAGTCCGGACATATCGTGATCGCCCGAGCCAAGGATCGCGTACGCTTTCCTGCGCGTTTCCAGTTGGTGGCGGCCATGAATCCTTGCCCCTGTGGATATCTTGGCGAGCCGAGCGGCAAGTGCTCGTGTACACCGGACATGGTGCAGCGCTACCGCAACAAGCTATCGGGGCCGTTGCTGGATCGGATTGATCTGCACCTGACGGTGGCGCGGGAAGCGACGGCGTTGAATCCGGCAGTGAAGCCAGGCGAGGACAGCGCCAGTGCGGCAGCCGTGGTGGCCGAGGCACGCGAACGCCAGCAAAAGCGTCAGCTTTGTGCCAATGCCTTTCTCGATCTGCCGGGACTGAAACGCCACTGCAAGTTATCCACAGCCGATGAAACCTGGCTGGAGTCGGCCTGCGAACGGCTGACCCTGTCACTACGCTCAGCCCATCGTTTGCTCAAAGTCGACAGAACCCTGGCAGACCTTGAGCAAGTCGATGCAATCCGCCGTGAGCATCTGGCCGAGGCGCTGCAGTATCGGCCGGCGACGCCTTAATGCTCGGTCAGATCAACCAGCGGCGTCTGCCGCACTTCGGTTTCACGCCCGGCCTGAATCTCGGTCACGCGCTTCAAGGCTTTATCCACAGCGCCTTTGTCCGCCAGCAGGCTGTAGCTGATCTGAAACTGTTGGCTGGCCTTTGGCGCAATGGTCGGCACCAGATTCAACGGACGCTGATAGCGGCGGTTGTAGGAAAAACTGGTGCCCGGCTCAAGGCCCGTGACATAGCCCTGCCCTTGGGTATCGGTGTTTTTCCACAGGGAAAATACCGGCAGTTGCTGCGTATTGAAGCCAACAGAGACACCGAGGCTGCCAGCCTTGTTGTGCAAAACAGTCAGGGTTTCGCCTTTGGCGTCAGCGTAGGGCACGACGTTATAGACGGTTTCGTCATAGTCCTTGGTTGGACCGCGATAAATCTGCCAGTCCGCCAACTCGGCTTTGGCCTTGTCGTTGAACGGCGAGACCTGTTTCACCGGCGCCGCGAACCGTGCACCCTGCTCGAGGAACGGCGTGCTGAAGTTGCTGTGATACAGCGCCTGATATTCCTTCGGATAATCGCCGTTATTGGTCAGCGTATCGTTGAGAGCGAAACGGGTGCTGCCGAGCTCAGTGACAAGCTCCGTCACCACCGAAAAGTCTACTTTCTTGAACGCCTGTTCTTTCAGTTCGCCGCGCAGGCTGATGGCGTACGGCGGCTTCTCATCAATGTGCAGGGTAACGCTGCTGGCCGGAATGTTCGCAGCGCGCCCGTGCAGAGTCAGCAACTCACCATTGTCCATGCCGGGATGGCCGACCCATTCATAACCGCAGCGGGCCACCAGCTCATTGAAGCCTTCCAGCCAACCCAGACCACCGCGTCCATTGAGTTCGATGAACGCCGGGTTGACCACATCCTTGACCGGCGAATCCCAGCCCATGCGCACACTACCAACAGAGGCTTGCAGGACATTCATGCCACGGGTCGGTACCACCGAGAGTTTCATCGTGCCGTTATCGATATCGACGATGCTGACACCTTCCTGTCGCCCGCCGTGCAGGGTACGCAGACTCACGGAAAAGGGTTTGTCGGTTTTCACCCCGAGCTGCTCACTGGTGATGCTCCAGTTTTGCGCGGGTTTGTTGGTATCGAGAAGGACATAGTCCCAGGCCATGGCGTGGGAGGCAGCAGAGAGTGCGCCGAGGGCGACGGCAAGTTTGAGCGGGGTCATGGCAGCAGCCTTTATTGGAGTTGTGCCAGTTTTATAGCGCTGCGGAAACGTTTCAGCAAGTGTGAAAGAGCAAGAGATCGAGTGTTTTACCCAGGATTGGCAGTGAGGCGATCGCGAGCAGGCTCACTCCTACAGGGATCTTCAGGGATCACAAACATTGCGACCAACCGATATACCTGTAGGAGTGAGCCTGCTCGCGATAGCTATTTCAGCTGTACATCAACGGAAGCGATCAACCTCGGAACGCAAGTCCGCTGCCAGTTTCTCCAGCTCCTTGGCCGTCACCGCCAGGTTCGACACCACCTCACGCTGCTCACTGTTGGCCAAGGCAATGCTCTGCAGATTGCTGCTGAGCAAGGTCGCCGTGCTGCTCTGCTCCTGCGTCGCGGTGGTAATCGCCGCGAACTGCTGGCCGGCAGAACGGCTCTGTTCATCAATCCGCGCCAGCGCCGATGCGACATTGGCGTTGCGCGACAGGCCTTCCTGCATCAACAGGTTGCCCTGCTCCATGGTGCTGATGGCGTTGCCGGTTTCCTGCTGGATGCTGTGAATCATCCCGGAGATTTCGTCGGTGGCCTGACGGGTGCGCGACGCCAGGTTGCGCACTTCGTCTGCCACCACGGCAAAGCCACGGCCCTGTTCACCGGCGCGCGCGGCTTCAATCGCAGCGTTGAGCGCCAGCAGGTTGGTCTGCTCGGCAATCGAGGTGATGACGCTGACGATGCCGCCGATTTCCTGGGAGCGCTGACCGAGGGTGTTGATCACTGTGGCCGTGGTGTTCAGCGCGCCGGCAATTTGCTCCAGCGAGGACGACGCCTCTTGCATCGAGGTGCGACCGATCTGGGTCTGCTGGGCATTTTCCTGAGCCAGACGCTGGGTGTTGCCCATGTTGTCAGCGATGTTCAGCGAGGTGGCGCTGAACTCTTCCACCGCACCGGCCATGCTGGTGATTTCGCCGGACTGCTGCTCCATGCCTTCGTACGCACCGCCGGACAAACCGGACAACGCCTGGGCACGGCTGTTGACCTCTTCCGAGGAGCGGCGGATGTGCTCGACCATGGTCGACAGCGCCTGGCTCATCTGGTTGAACGCACGGGACAACTGGCCGATCTCGTCGTTGCTCGACACATTCAGGCGCACGCTCAGATCACCGGCGCCCAGCGCTTCGGCCTGACGCACAAGGTCGCCCAGCGGTTGCAGCTTGCTGCGCAGCAGCCACATCGCCGCGCCCACCGCGATCAGCATCGCCAGCAGACTGCCGATGGCCAGTTGGGTGCCGACACTCCAGGTCACCGCGCGAATCTCGGACTTCGGCATGCTCGCCACCACCGACCACGGGCCGCCCTCGAACGGCACGGCAATGCTGTAGAAATCTTCGCCGCTGTCGCTCCAGAACTGCCCCTTGCCCGGCGTCTTCGCCAAGCCGTTGATCACCGGCACCGCTTGATCCAGCGCCTGCACCCCCGCCGGCGCCACCAGCCATTTGTTTTGCTCATCCAGCAACGCCAGCGAACCGTTCTGACCGATACGGAAGCGCTTGAGATTGGCGAACTGGGCGTTCTGCGCATCGGTGTAGTCGAAACCGACGAACAACACCGCAATCACCTTGCCGCTGCCATCGCGCACCGGCGTGTACTGAGTCATGTAGGAGCGATCGAACAGCAAGGCGCGACCGACGTAACCCTGACCGGCCATCAACTTCGCGTAGGCCGGATGCGCGTGATCGAGCAAGGTGCCGATAGCGCGCGTGCCGTCCTGTTTGGTTAAGGATGTGCTGACGCGGACGAAGTCTTCACCGCTACGCACGAACAGCGTGGCGACCCCAGCGGTCATCTGCTTGAACTCGTCAACTTCCTTGAAGTTGTTGTTCAACACTTCGCTGCCCAGGTGCAGGCCCGGGGTTTGAGTGCCTGCAACCGTCACCGGCTCATCCGGGTGAATGCTCAGGCCCGCGCTGAAGCGCTTCTCGAACAGCCCGCTCAGGCGCTGGGTGCTTTCGCGCAGCGTGCCGTGGAAGGTGCTCAGTTGGTCGGCCAGCAGCCGCGCCTCACTGGCGAGGTGCTCTTCACGGGTGGCGAGGTTGGCGGTATCCAGCGAACGCAGGGCAAACACCGTACTGCCGCTGATGACAATCGCCAGTATCACAGCGAGCGCAAGGCCCAGCTGCGAGGCGATCCGGGCGCGAGGTTGAGACATGGACAGCTCCTGGCCGAGCCACCGGATCCTCCTTGATCGCAGCACTTGCTCGGAAAATTCTAATAATGGGGGTGAAATCGTGGCGACCGGCACGACGGTTCCACATGCTCATTTTCGGCGGTGAAACCGAATACTTGAGTAAAT
Organism: Pseudomonas sp. MWU12-2020; assembly: GCF_023100605.1. Taxonomy (NCBI): domain Bacteria; kingdom Pseudomonadati; phylum Pseudomonadota; class Gammaproteobacteria; order Pseudomonadales; family Pseudomonadaceae; genus Pseudomonas; species Pseudomonas sp. MWU12-2020. Next base: position 147,970 of record NZ_JALMEX010000004.1, on the reverse strand, counting down.
AGCGGGGTTATGGCGCAAGGCCGGCATTGTGCGGGCTCGAACGTTTCAGCTCAAGCGCTTGACCAGCGGCAACGCCATGGCGCGTACTTCGCCTTGCAGGAAGTCGCTGAGGCGGCGCAAACGTTCACCTCCCGGACGGGTTTTCGGCCACACCAGGTAATAATGCAGTCCGCTGGCGACCGCGATCGGCCATGGCAGGCTCAGTCTGCCTTGCGCCACATCTTCGGCGACCATCAGCAAATCGCCCATCGACACCCCGTAGCCTCGGGCTGCGGCGATCATCCCCAGTTCCAGGGTATCGAACACCTGTCCGCCCTTGAGCGAGACCTGATCGGACAGGCCCATGTGCTCCAGCCAACTGCGCCAGTCGCGCCGATCCGGAGTCGGGTGCAACAGTTCGGTGGACGCCAGACGCGCAACATCCCACGGCTGGTCGTTCAGCAGATTGGGCGCGCCCACCGGTATCAGCTCTTCCGGGAATAGCAGGCTGGCTTCCCAGTCCGGCGGGAAATGCCCATCACTGAGCAGCACGGCGCAGTCGAACGGTTCATTGTTGAAATCCACCGAATCCACATCCATCCAGGCGCTGGTCAGTTGCACCTCGTTCCCCGGCTGCAGATGACGAAAACGGCTGAGCCGCGCCAGCAACCAGCGCATGGTCAGGGTCGACGGCGCTTTCATGCGCAGGATGTCGTCTTCGGCGCGCAAGGTGTTGCAGGCGCGCTCTAGGGCCGCAAAACCGTCGCGGATCCCCGGCAACAGCATCCGCGCTGACTCGGTCAGTTGCAGGTTGCGTCCGCTGCGATGAAACAGCTTGCAGGCGAAATGCTCTTCAAGCGTGCGAATGTGCCGACTCACCGCACTCTGGGTAATCGACAACTCTTCGGCGGCGCGGGTGAACGAACTGTGCCGCGCCGCCGCTTCGAATGCGCGCAGGGCATACAAGGGAGGAAGCCGACGGGACATTCAGAAAGCTCCTATAGCGGGTTGTGGCCAACTTAGCAGAATCTGCTCAGGATGAGTTTTAATCATGCCACCCATCCTTTTTATCCCTTTGTGCGAAAGCGTTTAAGCGCCGAGAATCGACGATTCCCTGTTCCCTCTTTTTATGAGTGGTGATGACCATGCAGCATCCCGTGCGTACCGAACTCTGGGCCATCCTGCGGCTGGCAGGGCCGTTGATCGCTTCACAGTTGGCGCACATGCTGATGGTGCTGACCGACACCCTGATGATGGCGCGCCTGAGTCCCGAAGCGCTGGCCGGTGGCGGTCTTGGCGCGGCGAGCTATTCGTTCGTGTCGATTTTCTGCATCGGCGTGATCGCAGCGGTCGGCACCCTGGTGGCGATCCGTCAGGGCGCCGGCGACATCATCGGCGCGGCCCGCCTGACCCAGGCCGGGTTGTGGCTGGCATGGCTGATGGCGCTCGGCGCCGCACTGCTGCTGTGGAACCTGAAACCGGTGTTGCTGCTGTTCGGCCAGACCGAAACCAACGTCCATGCCGCCGGGCAATTCCTCATTGCCCTGCCCTTCGCCCTGCCCGGTTACCTGAGCTTCATGGCCCTGCGCGGCTTCACCAGTGCGATTGGCCGGGCGACCCCGGTGATGGTCATCAGCCTCGGCGGCACCGTCGCCAACTTCCTGCTCAATTACGCACTGATCACCGGGATGTTCGGCCTGCCGAAACTGGGGCTGACCGGCATCGGTCTGGTCACGGCAATCGTGGCCAACTGCATGGCGCTGGCGCTCGCGTGGCACATCCGCCGGCATCCGGCCTACGACGCCTACCCGTTGCGCGCCGGTCTGTCGCGACCCAATCGTCAATATCTGCAAGAGCTGTGGCGTCTCGGCCTGCCGATTGGCGGCACCTATGCTGTGGAAGTCGGCTTGTTCGCCTTCGCCGCGCTGTGCATGGGCACCATGGGCAGCACGCAGCTGGGCGCCCATCAAATCGCCCTGCAGATCGTTTCGGTGGCGTTCATGGTGCCGGCGGGGATGTCCTATGCGATCACCATGCGCGTCGGCCAGCATTATGGCGCCGGGCAACTGAGCGATGCGCGAATGTCCGGGCGGGTCGGCATTGTTTTCGGTGCGGTGGTGATGCTGGGTTTTGCCATGGTGTTCTGGCTGCTGCCGAATCAACTGGTCGGGTTGTTCCTTGATCACAACGATCCGGCGTTTGCCGAGGTGATTCGTCTGGCCGTAAGCCTGTTGGCGGTGGCCGCGTGGTTCGAGCTGTTCGATGGTACGCAGACCATTGCCATGGGTTGCATTCGTGGGCTGAAGGACGCGAAAACCACGTTTCTGGTCGGGCTCGGCTGCTATTGGCTGATCGGCGCGCCGGCGGCGTGGTGGATGGCGTTTCACCTGCATTGGGGGCCGACTGGCGTCTGGTGGGGGCTGGCGCTGGGGCTGGCATGCGCGGCGGTGAGCCTGACGCTGGCGTTTGAATGGAAGATGAAGCGGATGATTCGGCTGGAGCCGCAATCTCGAGGCTTCAACATCCCTCAACCTGAATGAAGTTTCCCTGTGGGAGCGAGCTTGCTCGCGAAAGCGGTGTACCTGACACATGTATATTGAACGTGTCGCCGCCTTCGCGAGCAAGCTCGCTCCCACAGGGGTTATGTGTTCAGCTCACGATTTCGAGGGCTGGCTGCTGGCTGGCACCAAACGTCAGGTACTCCACCAGTTCCGCCAACGGCAACGGCCGGCTGATCAGATAACCCTGCACCTGATCACAGCCAAACCCGCGCAGCAGTTCAAGTTGCTCCGGTGTTTCGACCCCTTCCGCGACCACTTCCAGATGCAGGTTGTGCGCGAGGTTGATCATCGCATGCACCAGTTTGCGGTTCTCTTCGCGTTGCTCCATGCCGCCGACGAAGCTTTTGTCGATCTTCAGCAGCGTGATCGGCAGGCTGTTGAGGTGTACGAACGAGGAGAACCCGGTGCCGAAGTCATCCAGCGAGAAACGCACGCCGAGGCGGCCGAGGGCGTCCATGGTCTGCTTGACCAGATCGCTGCGGCGCATCACGGCGGTTTCGGTGAGTTCAAATTCGAGCCATTGCGCCTCGACCCCGCGCTCGGCAATCAGCCGGCTGAGCGTCGGCAGCAACTGGCTGTCCTGAAACTGGCGGAACGACAGGTTGATCGCCATGTGCAGCGCCGGCAGCCCGCGCTCGCGCAGTGCCTGCATATCGCGCAACGCGCGGGAAATCACCCAGTAGCCCAACGGCACGATCAAACCACTCTGCTCGGCCAGCGGCACGAATTCGCTCGGTGGCAGCAAACCGCGCTCGCCATGACGCCAACGCACCAAGGCTTCGAGGCCGACGATCTGCCCGTCTGCAAGATTCAGTCGCGGCTGGTAATGCAGCTCCAGCTCATCGCGGCGCAACGCCCGGCGCAGCTCGCTTTCGAGGTCGGCCATGCTCCGGGCGTTGCGATTGATGCGTTCGTTGAAGATATGGAAGGTGCAGCCCTGCGTGCTCTTGGCCTGCTGCATGGCGATGTGCGCGTGCCACATCAGCGGGTCGGCACCACCTTGTGCGCGGGCATGGGCGATACCGAGACTGGAACCGATCAACAGGCTTTCGCCGTCGACCCAATAGGGTTCGGACAAGGCTTCGGTAATGCGTTCGGCCATCCACTCGGCGCGTTGCGGCGCGCGGCGGGTATCGATCAGCAGGGCGAATTCGTCGCTGCCCAGGCGCGCCAGTTGATCACCGGCCTCCAGCTGACTTTTCAGCCGGGCGACGACTTGCAGGATCAGACGGTCGCCGGCCTGATGCCCGAGGGCGTCGTTGGCATGACGAAAGTTGTCGAGATCGAGATGTCCCAGGGCCAGACCGCGCCCGTCGTTTTCTGCCAGCCGCGCGGTCAGCAGGGTCTGAAAGCCCTGGCGATTGGCGATGCCGGTCAGCGGATCCTGTTCAGCGAGGCGTTGCAGAGTGTTTTCGAGAACGCCGCGCTCACGCACATGACGCAGGCAACGGCGCAGCATGCCGGCATCGAGGGCGTCGAACACCAGCCAGTCGCTGACGCCAACGGGCGCGGTGGCCGGTTCGTGTTCCAGCAGCAACACGGTCGGCAGACTGCAACGGCCCGGGGCCGGCTGCAACGCGGGAACGGTCAACAACACCGCATGACGGTTGTCTTCGAACAGACTGCTGACCGACTCCCAGCTCGGCGCGCTGATCAGCACCGCCGCGCTCCCCATCGGAGCCAGACACTCGCGCAATAACGCTGTCCACGCTGGCTCTTCGGCCAGTAGCAGCAAACGCAAGGGTTCGACAGGCGTAGACAAGCTAGCTCCCTAGACTCTGCAATGATGTGGGCGGGGCATTATGCCGTTGCGATGATCAATGACCAAATGACAACGGTTATCAAACCGTTATTTTGTGTCATGAATGAGTACATTAGCCGCAAAATCACCGCGCATCCTGCGTGAAAGTAACAAAACCGGCAAATTTGAATCGCGTGGTGCGTCACAAGTCGGACAGAGCAGCACAAATCGCTGAGCCTGTTAAAATGCCGGCCCATTTCGTCAACGACTCCCGAATTTTCGTATGTCCCGACTCAATCCCCGGCAGCAAGAAGCCGTGAACTACGTCGGCGGCCCTCTATTGGTGCTCGCCGGCGCTGGCTCCGGCAAGACCAGCGTGATCACCCGCAAGATCGCGCACCTGATCCAGAACTGTGGCATCCGCGCCCAGTACATCGTCGCCATGACCTTTACCAACAAGGCCGCGCGCGAGATGAAGGAGCGGGTCGGCACCCTGCTGCGTGCCGGCGAAGGTCGCGGCCTGACGGTCTGCACCTTCCACAACCTGGGCCTGAACATCATCCGCAAGGAGCATGCGCGGCTGGGCTACAAACCCGGTTTCTCGATCTTCGACGAGACCGACGTCAAAGCCCTGATGACCGACATCATGCAGAAGGAATACGCAGGCGACGACGGCGTCGACGAGATCAAGAACATGATCGGCGCCTGGAAAAACGACCTGATCCTGCCGGCCCAGGCGCTGGAAAACGCGCGCAATCCGAAAGAACAGACTGCCGCCATCGTCTACACCCACTATCAGCGCACGCTCAAGGCGTTCAACGCGGTGGACTTCGACGACCTGATCCTGCTGCCGGTGAAACTCTTCGAAGAGCACGCCGACATCCTCGAAAAGTGGCAGAACAAGGTGCGTTACCTGCTGGTCGACGAATACCAGGACACCAACGCCAGCCAGTACCTGCTGGTGAAGATGCTGATCGGCAAGCGCAACCAGTTCACCGTGGTGGGCGACGACGACCAGTCGATCTACGCCTGGCGCGGCGCACGGCCGGAAAACCTGATGCTGCTCAAGGATGACTACCCGTCGCTGAAAGTGGTGATGCTCGAGCAGAACTACCGCTCCACCAGCCGCATCCTGCGCTGCGCCAACGTGCTGATCTCGAACAACCCGCACGAATTCGAAAAACAGCTGTGGAGCGAGATGGGCCACGGCGACGAGATCCGCGTGATCCGCTGCCGCAACGAGGACGCCGAAGCCGAGCGCGTGGCCATGGAAATCCTCAGCCTGCACTTGCGCACCGACCGCCCGTACAGCGATTTCGCGATCCTCTATCGCGGCAACTACCAGGCCAAGCTGATCGAGCTGAAGTTGCAGCACCACCAGGTGCCGTACCGCCTGAGCGGCGGCAACAGCTTCTTTGGGCGTCAGGAAGTGAAGGACCTGATGGCCTACTTCCGCCTGATCGTGAACCCGGACGACGACAACGCCTTCCTGCGCGTGATCAACGTGCCGCGCCGGGAAATCGGCTCGACCACCCTGGAAAAACTCGGCAACTACGCCACCGAACGCAAGATCTCGATGTACGCCGCCACCGACGAAATCGGTCTGGGCGAGCATCTGGACAGCCGCTTCACCGATCGCCTGTCGCGCTTCAAGCGCTTCATGGACAAGGTCCGTGAGCAGTGTGCCGGCGAAGACCCGATCTCGGCGCTGCGCAGCATGGTCATGGACATCGACTACGAGAACTGGCTGCGCACCAACAGTTCCAGCGACAAGGCTGCGGACTACCGGATGAGCAACGTCTGGTTCCTCATCGAAGCCTTGAAGAACACCCTGGAAAAAGACGAAGACGGCGAGATGACCGTCGAGGACGCCATCGGCAAACTGGTTCTGCGCGACATGCTCGAGCGTCAGCAGGAAGAAGAGGACGGCGCCGAAGGCGTGCAGATGATGACCCTGCATGCGTCCAAGGGCCTGGAATTCCCTTACGTGTTCATCATGGGCATGGAAGAGGAAATCCTCCCGCACCGCTCCAGCATCGAAGCCGACACCATCGAAGAGGAACGCCGCCTGGCCTACGTGGGCATCACCCGCGCCCGTCAGACCCTGGCCTTCACCTTTGCCGCCAAGCGCAAGCAGTACGGCGAGATCATCGACTGCGCGCCAAGCCGCTTCCTCGATGAGCTGCCGCCGGACGACCTGGCGTGGGAAGGCAACGACGACACACCGACCGAAGTCAAAGCCGTGCGCGGCAATAGCGCATTGGCTGATATACGCGCGATGTTAAAGCGCTAGAATTGACCACTTTTTTAAAGCTTAGGGCGCACAGGCGCTGAACGAGGACAGCTTCATGGAAGCATTGCAGCAGAAAATCCGCGAACAAGGCATCGTGCTTTCCGACCAGGTCCTGAAAGTCGACGCCTTTCTGAACCACCAGATCGACCCGGCCCTGATGAAGCTGATCGGCGACGAATTCGCCACGCTGTTCAAGGATTCGGGCATCACCAAGATCGTCACCATCGAAGCCTCGGGCATTGCCCCGGCGATCATGACCGGTCTGAACCTGGGCGTGCCGGTGATCTTCGCCCGCAAGCAACAGTCCCTGACCCTGACAGAAAACCTGCTGTCGGCGACCGTTTATTCGTTCACCAAAAAGACCGAAAGCACGGTGGCCATCTCGCCACGGCACCTGACCAGCAGCGACCGCGTGCTGATCATCGACGACTTCCTGGCCAACGGTAAAGCCTCGCAGGCGTTGATCTCGATCATCAAGCAGGCTGGCGCCACCGTTGCCGGTCTGGGCATCGTGATCGAGAAGTCGTTCCAGGGCGGGCGGGCCGAACTGGATTCGCAGGGCTACCGCGTTGAATCGCTGGCTCGCGTGAAATCGCTGAAGGATGGCGTCGTTACCTTCATCGAATAAGCCACACCGCATTACCCCCTGTGGGAGCGGGCTTGCTCGCGAAGGCGTCGTGTCAGTCGAGCTATTCTTTGACTGACACACCGCCTTCGCGAGCAAGCCCGCTCCCACAGTTGGTTTTGGGTCAGGCAGTTATTGCGCGGTAGCCTTCAGGCCAGTGAGCAGCAGGCGCTGGAAAATGTCTTCTTTCAGGCCTTCCGGGTGGGCCAGTTGCATACGTTCAAGGTGTTCGGGGAACGTCGAAGCCTCCGGCGCATCCAGCGCGGCCTTGCCCAGCTCCAATATCTCGCTCAGCTTGAACTTGCTCTTCAGCCAGTTCAGCGCCCGCAGCAAATCCCGCTCAATGGCGGTGAAATCACAGCCCAGCGGATATTCCGGAAACAGATTCGGATGCTTCGCGGCAATTGCCTGCAAGCGTTGCGGGGTGTTATCGGCGAAACGCGGATCGAGACGGAAATCCTGCGGCAGCTTGCCGACCTTCTGCGCCTGCTCGATCAGTTCTGGCTGGAAGCGTGAATCGCTGATGTTCAGCAACGACTCGATCACCACCGCGTCAGTCTTGCCGCGCAGGTCGGCGATGCCGTACTCGGTGACCACGATGTCGCGCAGGTGCCGTGGAATCGTGCAATGCCCGTATTCCCAGACGATGTTCGAACTGACCTCGCCGCCGGACTCACGCCAACTGCGCAGGATCAGAATCGAACGCGCATCGTGCAGCGCATGGCCCTGGGCGACGAAGTTGTATTGCCCGCCGACGCCGCTGAGCACCCGCCCGTCTTCCAGTTGATCGGCCACGCCCGCGCCCATCAGCGTCATGGTGAACACGGTGTTGATGAACCGTGCATCAAGCCGTTGCAAGCGCTTCAATTCTTCCTGCCCGTACAGCTCGTTGATGTAGCTGATACGGGTCATGTTGAATTCGAGGCGCTTGCTCAACGGCAATTCGCGCAGGCGCTCGTAGAAACTGCGTGGGCCGAGGAAGAAGCCGCCGTGAACCGAGATGCCATCGGTCTGCGCCGCTTCATCGAGGGTGCCGGCGTTGGCCTGTTGCTGCGTCTGCACGTCGGGGTAGACCTTGCGCCGGATGATCCCGGCATCGGCCAGCACCAGCAGGCCGTTGACGAACATTTCGCTGCAGCCATACAGGCCTTTGGCGAATGGCGCGGTACCGCCCTCGCGCTCGATCAACTGTGCCCACTGGCTGAGATTGATGTCGTTGAGCAAGGCTTGGTAACCGGCGTTGTCTGCCTGCCGCGCGAGCAATGCGGCCGTGAGCGCGTCGCCCATCGAACCGATGCCGATCTGCAAGGTGCCGCCATCGCGCACCAGAGTGCTGGCGTGCAAGCCGATGAAATGATCCTGAAAGCCCACCGGCATGTTCGGCGTGGAAAACAGCGTGCTGCTGTCCTTCGCGTCGATCAGCAGGTCGAAGGTGTCGATATCGACTTCGGCATCACCGGGCATGTACGGCAGATCGGTGTGCACCTGGCCGACCAGCAGAATGGTCTCCCCGGCGGCGCGGCGCTTGGCGATCATCGGCAACAGGTCGAGGGTGATGTCCGGGTTGCAGCTCAGGCTCAGGCGATCGGGATGTTCGCTGCTGCTGGCGAGCAATTGCGCCACCAGATTGAGGCCGGCAGCATTGATGTCGCGGGCGGCATGGCTGTAGTTGCTGCTGACGTAATCCTGCTGGGCCGGCGGGCTGTTGAGCAGGCTGCCGGGCTGCATGAAAAACTGTTCGATGCGGATATTCGCGGGCAGGCTGTCGCGGTGCAGGTCGGCAAGGAAATCGAATTCGGGGTAGTCGCCGAATACACGCTCGACGAAGGGTTCGATGAAGCGCTTCTGCAGACCATCACCCAGCGTCGGGCGACCGAGGCACAGCGCGGTATAGATCGTCAGTTGCCGCTCGGGCAAGTCCTTGATCCGCCGGTACAGCGCGTTGACGAAGTGATTGGGCTTGCCCAGCCCCAGCGGCATGCCCATGTGGATGTGCGCCGGCAAGCGTGCAAGCACATCGTCCACTGCCTGTTCGATCGAACACAACTGCACCATCTGAAGCCTCCTGCCCGTTCCGTGAATAGGGGTAGACCGAGCTTGCCTCGACTTTGCTGCAAAGGACAGCGAAAGCCGTGAATCGCAGGCACAAAAAAACCGTCCGAAGACGGTTTTTTTCGTCAGAGGCGCGGCTTATTTCAGGCCGGACATTTTCTCGATCGCGCCCTTGAGCTCGTCGTCCGAGCAATCGGCGCAGGTGCCTTTTGGCGGCATGGAATTGATCCCGGTGATGGCTTTGGCCAACAAACCGTCAATCCCGCCTTGCTCTTTGGCACGTTTGCCCCAGTCTGCGGCATCACCGATTTTCGGCGAACCCAGCAGGCCGGTACCGTGGCAAGCGTTGCAATGTTTTGCAATCACTTCGTCCGGCGTCTTCGCACCACCGCCGCCGCCAGCGGAGGCAGCGACTTCCATTCCTTTGCATTCCTGCCCCTGAACGCACACCTGGCCGACCGGCTCGAGGCGCTTGGCAATGTCGTCATTCGTCGCAGCTTGAGCGCTGACAGCCCAGAGGGCCAGTACGGTTGCTGGTGCGGCCAGCATTTTCATAATTAGATTCACGCGTTCACCCTCAATGGTGGCTATTCACGCCTGCGGCCACGGTTCGCAGGCGGGCGCAAGTATAGCGGGTAGCCCGCCACACTGAAACAACCCCATAGTCGAAGGGGTTATACCGCGCGGTGGAAAAACTCTGCGGATGCCTTCGCCGTCATGGCTTGGCGCCTCTATCGTTAAAAATTTGCCGGCGTGGCTGCGCTGATTAGTCGCGCAGGCGCGTCGAACGGATTCCGGAAGCGATGCGGCTTGGTACTTTCAAAATAGTAGCTGTCGCCGGCTTCGAGAATAAAAGTTTCCAGGCCCACCACCAATTCCAGACGACCTTCCACCAGAATCCCGGTTTCCTCGCCTTCATGGGTGAGCATTTCTTCGCCGGTATCGGCGCCCGGCGGGTAGATTTCGTTGAGGAACGCGATGGCCCGGCTCGGGTGTGCGCGGCCGACCAGTTTCATGGTCACGGCGCCGTCGGAAATGTCGATCAGCTCGTTGGCCTTGTAGACGATCTGGGTCGGTTTTTCCTGCAGGATTTCTTCGGAAAAGAACTCGACCATGGACATGGGAATCCCGCCCAGAACCTTCCTCAGCGAACTGATCGAAGGGCTGACGCTGTTCTTTTCGATCATCGAAATGGTGCTGTTGGTGACGCCCGCGCGCTTGGCGAGTTCACGCTGGGAAAGCCCTTTGAGCTTGCGGATCGATTGCAGTCGTTCACCGACGTCCAAGGCGGGAGCCTCCTGATGTTGTAAGAATATTGAGCGTTATCATGGCGACAGCGTTCAGTATTTACAACACTTGGCCCCCGCAGCGGCGTCAACCCTCGGAATAGAGCCTTGGCACGCGACGCAGGTTGCAGAAGATCTGATACGGAATGGTGTCCGCCCACTGCGCCACTTCGCTGGCGAGGATGTTCTTGCCCCACAGCTCGACGGTCGAACCGAGGTCGGCTTCCGGCACATCGGTAAGGTCGATGCACAGCATATCCATCGACACACGGCCAAGAATCCGGCTGCGTTTGCCGGCCACCAGCACCGGAGTGCCCGTCGGTGCCTGACGCGGGTAGCCATCGGCATAGCCCATGGCTACCACGCCGATGCGCATCGGTTTGTCGGTGATGAATTTGGCGCCATAGCCGATCGGCTCGCCGGCGGGCAATTCGCGCACGCAGATGACTTTCGATTCGAGGGTCATCACCGGTTGCAGGCGCTCGGCTACGGCGTTGGCTTCTTCGAACGGTGTGGCACCGTAGAGCATGATGCCCGGACGCACCCAGTCGCTGTGGATCTGCGGCCAACCGAGCACGGCCGGCGAGTTGCGCAGGCTGACCTCGGCGGCGAGGCCCTGACGCGCCGCCTCGAACACCGCAACCTGATCGGCGCTGCTTTGCTCATGCAGTTCATCGGCGCGGGCGAAGTGGCTCATCAGCACGATCTTCGCCACTTTGCCGCTGGCCAGCAGGCGCTGGTAGGCGGCCGCGTAATCCTTCGGATGCAGGCCGACGCGGTGCATGCCGGAATCGAGCTTGAGCCACACGGTGATCGGTTTGCTCAGGGCAGCCTGCTCGATGGCTTCGAGCTGCCACAGCGAATGCACCACGGTCCAGAAATCATGCTCGACGATCAGCGCCAGTTCATCGGCTTCGAAGATGCCTTCGAGCAGCAGCACCGGGGCCTTGATGCCGGCCGCGCGCAACTCCAGCGCTTCTTCGATGCAGGCGACGGCAAACCCGTCGGCCTCGGCTTCCAGCGCCTGGGCGCAACGCACCGCACCGTGACCGTAGGCATCCGCCTTGATCACCGCCAGCGCCTTGGCGCCGGTGACTTCGCGGGCAATTCGGTAGTTGTGACGCAGGGCTTGAAGGTCGATCAGGGCACGGGCAGGACGCATGGCAGCAGACTTCTTGGCGGTCATGGGAAGAAAAACCGGCGCTGGCTGACGGCGTGAACCGCCAACAGCGCCGGGAGAGGGATCTTTGAAACGATTACGGCAACGCGGCGACGATGGAAATCTCGACCAGGATGCTCGGCTTGGCCATCTTCGCTTCGACGGTGGCACGGGCCGGCGCGGCGCCTTTAGGCAACCACTGATCCCACACCGAATTCATCCCGGCGAAGTGCGCCTCGATGTCGTTCAGGTAGATCGTCGCCGACAGCAAATGCTGCTTGTCAGTCCCGGCCAGATCGAGCAGACGCTCGATATTGGCCAGGACTTCGCGGGTTTGTTGTTCAATCCCGGCGTTGAAGTCGTCGCCGACCTGTCCGGCCAGATACACCGTACCGTTGTGGCTGACGATCTGACTCATGCGCTCATTGGTGAGCTGGCGCTGGATTGCCATGTTTTGCGGACTCCTGAGGCTTGTTGCCGTAACGGGAAATATCGAGGCCTTCGGCGCTGATCTGCGGTTTTTTCTTCGCCATCAGATCGGCCAGCAAACGACCGGAACCGCACGCCATGGTCCAACCCAGGGTGCCGTGACCGGTGTTGAGGAACAGGTTCTTGAACGGCGTGGCGCCAACGATCGGCGTGCCGTCCGGCGTGGTCGGACGCAGACCGGTCCAGAAGCTCGCCTCGGCCAGATTGCCGCCCTGAGGATAAAGGTCGTTGACGATCATCTCCAGGGTTTCGCGCCGACGCGGGTTCAGCGACAGGTCAAAACCGGCGATCTCGGCCATGCCGCCGACGCGGATGCGGTTGTCGAAACGGGTGATCGCGACCTTGTAGGTCTCATCGAGAATGGTCGAGGTCGGGGCCATGGCCGGGTTGGTGATCGGCACGGTCAGCGAATAACCCTTGAGCGGATACACCGGCGCCTTGATGCCCAGCGGCTTGAGCAATTGCGGCGAGTAGCTGCCGAGGGCCAGCACGTAGCGGTCGGCGGTTTCCAGCTTGCCGTCGATCCACACGCCGTTGATGCGGTCACCGGCGTAGTCGAGGCGCTGGATGTCCTGGCCGAAGCGGAATTCCACCCCGAGTTTCACCGCCATTTCCGCCAGGCGCGTGGTGAACATCTGGCAGTCGCCGGTCTGGTCGTTCGGCAGACGCAGGGCGCCGGCGAGGATGTCGGTGACGTTGGCCAGTGCCGGCTCGACGCGGGCAATGCCGGCGCGGTCGAGGACTTCAAACGGCACGCCGGATTCTTTCAGGACGGCGATGTCCTTGGCGGCGCCATCGAGCTGTGCCTGAGTGCGGAACAGCTGGGTGGTGCCGAGGCTGCGGCCTTCGTAGGCAATGCCGGTTTCGGCGCGCAGTTCGTCGAGGCAGTCGCGGCTGTACTCGGACAGACGCACCATGCGCTCCTTGTTCACCGCGTAACGGTTGGCGGTGCAGTTGCGCAGCATCTGCGCCATCCACAGGTACTGGTCGATGTCGGCAGTGGCCTTGATCGCCAGCGGCGCGTGGCGCTGCAGCAGCCACTTGATGGCCTTGAGCGGCACGCCCGGCGCGGCCCACGGCGAGGCGTAGCCCGGGGACACCTGGCCGGCGTTGGCGAAACTGGTCTCCATGGCCACGGCTGGCTGCCGGTCGACCACCACCACTTCAAACCCGGCACGGGCCAGATAGTAAGCACTGGCGGTACCGATGACGCCGCTACCCAAGACCATTACGCGCATTTTTGTATCCCTCATCGCGGCAGGGCCGCGTACGTCTGTTGTTAGAGCAATGATGCGCGCAGTGTAAAAAAGAATGGCCAGTGCATTTCACTATATAAGCGCCTATATTTGGCGACAATTCTCGGCAAAAACCCTTTTCACGGAGGCGCATCCCCTATGCGTACCAACACTCAGACCAAACGTGAGCTGGACAAGATCGATCGCAACATCTTGCGGATCCTGCAGGCGGACGGGCGCATATCGTTTACCGAACTCGGGGAAAAGGTCGGGCTGTCCACCACGCCGTGTACCGAGCGGGTGCGGCGGCTGGAGCGCGAGGGGATCATCATGGGATACAACGCCCGCCTGAATCCGCAGCACTTGAAGGGTAGCCTGCTGGTGTTCGTCGAGATCAGCCTCGACTACAAATCCGGCGACACGTTCGAAGAGTTCCGCCGCGCGGTGCTGAAATTGCCGCACGTACTGGAGTGCCACTTGGTGTCAGGGGATTTCGACTATCTGGTGAAGGCGCGGATTTCCGAGATGGCCTCGTACCGCAAACTGCTGGGCGACATTCTGTTGAAACTGCCGCATGTGCGTGAGTCCAAAAGCTATATCGTGATGGAAGAGGTGAAAGAGAGCCTGAGCCTGCCGATTCCAGACTGAGATTTGGAAGATCAAAAGATCGCAGCCTTCGGCAGCTCCTACATGGAAATGCGTTCTCCTGTAGGAGCTGCCGAAGGCTGCGATCTTTTCAGACCAGCACCTGCCGATTCGAAGCCATGTACTCGAAGATCTGCTTTTCTACGCGCGGGTGAATCAACTCCACTGGCCCCCGCCCGTTCGGGCACGGCAACGTCTTCGTCGTCCCGAACAACCGGCAAATCAGCGGCCGCTCCTCATACACCGTGCAGCCATTCGGCCCCAGGTGCACACAGTTCAGCTCGTCCATCGCCGCATCCTGCTCGGCGCGGGTCTTGCGCGGCAGGCGGGCCATTTCTTCCGGTGAAGTGATCACTGGCCCGCAGCAATCGTGGCAACCGGGCACGCACTCGAACGAGGGGATCTGCTGACGCAGGGTGCGGATTTTCTGGCTGTTGCAGCTCATCGAAACAGTAACCCACATGAAATAGGCGGCAATTGTGCCGCAAAAGCCGTGATCCAGACAGCAACGGCCGACCAGTGTTGCCCGTCTTCGGCCGTGCGGCTTATGCTCCGTCAAATTTTCTCGACACCCAGCCGTTGGATGATGCCCATGAATGCCCGCGCCCGAACCTTCGCGAGCCAACCCCACGTTGCCTCTTACTACGCCGCCAGCAGCCTGCCGCAGCCTGACCATCCGGTGCTGCAAGGCGAAGTGATTGCCGACGTGTGCGTGGTTGGCGGTGGCTTCTCGGGGTTGAACACCGCGCTGGAACTGGTCGAACGCGGTCTCAGCGTAGTGTTGCTGGAAGCGCATCGGATCGGTTGGGGCGCCAGTGGTCGCAACGGTGGGCAGTTGATTCGCGGGGTCGGCCACGGGCTCGACCAGTTCACTAATGTCATCGGCGCCGACGGCGTACGCCAGATGAAACTGATGGGCCTGGAAGCGGTGGAAATCGTCCGTCAGCGCGTCGAACGTTTCCAGATCCCGTGCGACCTGACTTGGGGCTACTGCGACCTTGCCAACAAGCCTGCCGACCTCGAAGGCTTTGCCGAAGACGCCGAAGAGCTGCGCAGCCTCGGCTATCGCTATGAAACCCGTCTGCTGCAAGCCGATGAAATGCACACCGTGGTTGGCTCCAAGCGTTATGTCGGCGGCTTGATCGACATGGGTTCCGGGCACTTGCACCCGCTGAATCTGGCACTGGGCGAAGCCGCTGCCGCGCAGCAACTGGGCGTCAAACTGTTCGAGCAATCGGCGGTCACCCGCATCGACTACGGCCCCGAGGTTCGCGTACACACCGCTCAAGGTTCAGTGAGGGCGAAAACCCTGGTGCTGGGCTGCAACGCTTACCTCAACGACCTCAATCCACAACTCAGCGGCAAAGTACTGCCCGCCGGCAGTTACATCATTGCGACCGAACCCCTGTCCGCAGAACTGGCGCACAGCCTGCTGCCGCAAAACATGGCGGTCTGCGACCAGCGCGTGGCGCTGGATTACTACCGACTCTCGGCGGATCGACGCTTGTTGTTCGGCGGCGCCTGCCATTATTCCGGGCGCGATCCGAAAGACATCGGCGCGTACATGCAGCCGAAGATGCTCGAAGTGTTCCCGCAACTGGCAGGCGTGAAGATCGACTATCAATGGGGCGGAATGATCGGCATCGGCGCCAATCGACTGCCACAGATCGGCAGGCTCAATGATCAGCCGAACGTGTATTACGCCCAGGCCTATTCCGGGCATGGGGTGAATGCCACGCACCTGGCGGGCAAATTGCTCGCTGAGGCGATCAGCGGGCAGCACAGCGGTGGCTTCGACCTGTTTGCCAAGGTGCCGCACATCACCTTCCCTGGCGGCAAGCACTTGCGTTCGCCGTTGCTGGCGCTGGGGATGTTGTGGCATCGGCTCAAAGAGCTGGTCTGAGGTTTTTGCACCAGCCTTAATGCCCTCATCGCGAGCAGGCTCACTCCTACAGTAGGAACGTATTCCCCTGTAGGAGTGAGCCTGCTCGCGATGGGGTCAGAAACAGCACCACATCCTTCAGATCCGCCAGAACGGCTTCAACCCCTCTTCATGCGCCTGCTCCCGGGTCAACCCGACATCCTTGAGCTGCTCCGGCGTCAGGTTCAACAGCGCCTTGCGCGTGTGCAGACGATGCCAGAACAGGCCCCAGCGACTCAGGCCGGACGGCGCGTTGCGCATGGCGGTATTCCATGCACTGTCCTCCTGCCCTGCCTCCAGTTCCTGACTGTGTAACGTCAGCCGCACATCGCTCAAGCCGTTCATTTTTGTCGCTCCTGTTTACTTGGGTAGCCAGAGATTCCATGATGCGCGGGTCGGCAAAAGCATTACAGATTCAACACTTCTGTATTAACTCCATACAGATTTGCCATTCCTGAGACTGAATCACCGATTTTTGCCGCATCTGTACTGGTTTATTGAATCACCTGCATCGAGGCAGTGCCATGACCCTGTATGTGAACCTCGCCGAGCTGCTCGGCACCCGCATCGAACAAGGCTTCTACCGTCCTGGCGATCGCCTGCCTTCGGTGCGCGCCTTGAGCGTAGAACATGGGGTCAGCCTCAGCACGGTGCAGCAGGCCTATCGCATGCTCGAAGACAGCGGCCTGGCCACACCGAAACCCAAGTCCGGCTACTTTGTGCCAGTCGGGCGCGAGCTGCCGGAACTGCCTGCGGTCGGGCGTCCCGCGCAGCGGCCGGTGGAGATTTCGCAGTGGGATCAGGTGCTGGAGCTGATTCGCGCAGTGCCACGCAAGGACGTGGTGCAACTGGGGCGCGGCATGCCCGACGTGACCACGCCCACCATGAAACCGCTGCTGCGCGGACTGGCGCGGATCAGCCGCCGGCAGGACATGCCCGGTCTGTATTACGACAACATTCACGGCACCCTCGAACTGCGCGAACAGATCGCTCGATTGATGCTCGACTCCGGCTGCCAGTTGAGCGCCAGCGACCTGGTGATCACCACCGGTTGCCACGAAGCGCTGTCCACCAGCATCCACGCAATCTGCGAACCGGGCGACATCGTCGCGGTGGATTCGCCGAGCTTCCACGGCGCCATGCAAACGCTCAAAGGCCTGGGCATGAAAGCCCTGGAAATCCCCACCGATCCGCTCACCGGTATCAGCCTCGAAGCGCTGGAACTGGCGCTGGAGCAGTGGCCGATCAAGGTCATCCAGATCACCCCCAACTGCAACAACCCGCTGGGCTACATCATGCCGGAGTCGCGCAAGCGCGCCCTGCTCAACCTGGCACAGCGTTTCGACGTGGCGATCATCGAGGACGATGTGTATGGCGAGCTGGCCTACACCTACCCGCGTCCACGCACGATTAAGTCCTTCGACGAAGATGGTCGAGTGCTGCTGTGCAGCTCGTTTTCCAAGACCTTGGCCCCAGGCCTGCGCATCGGTTGGGTGGCACCGGGTCGTTATCTGGAACGGGTGCTGCACATGAAATACATCAGCACCGGCTCCACCGCACCGCAGCCGCAGATCGCCATCGCCGAATTTCTCAAGGGCGGCCATTTCGAACCGCACTTGCGGCGGATGCGCACGCAATACCAGCGCAATCGCGACGCGATGATCGACTGGGTCACTCGCTACTTTCCCGCCGGCACCCGCGCCAGTCGCCCGCAGGGCAGCTTCATGCTCTGGGTCGAACTACCCGAGGGTTTCGATACGCTGAAACTCAATCGTGCGCTGCTCGATCAAGGCGTACAGATCGCCGTCGGCAGCATCTTTTCCGCCTCGGGCAAATACCGCAATTGCCTGCGAATGAACTACGCGGCCAAACCGACACCGCAGATCGAAGAGGCGGTGCGCAAGGTCGGCGCAGCGGCGAGCAGACTGCTGGCCGAAACCGAGTCATTCGAGCCGAAACGTACCGTGCCCGTCGAAGCGACGAAGGTCGGCGACACGGCTTGAGGCATCGCTGACGCGGGCCTCGATGTCCAGCTCCACGTCGAGATGACGACCGGTGGCGATGCTGCCCGCGCGCCAGCTCACGATGCGATCGCCAGGCTGCAGCAAATCCGCCGCGCCCGCCCGCTCTCCCTCGCGCTGCCACTGCACCGGCGCGCCGTCCAGACGCACCGTCACTATGCGTACCTGCAACCGTCCCGGTGCCCAGCGATAATGCAGCGCATCGCTGCTCGGGGCAGCAAAGGACCAACTGATCGAGCGCACATCCGGACATTGAATCCGCAGATGAACCCTGCGCACCCCGAAGCTGCCGTCGTCGCCACTCGATGGCCGCGCCAGCAGTTGCGCCCTCGTCAGGACGCCATAGTCCACAGCGCCCGGCGACAGCGTCATCTGGCAGCTCGCACTGGCCATGGCGGATGCGGACAACAGCCATGCCAGCATGATCTGGATAATCCATCGTTGCATGGGAAAAACCTCAGTCATGTATTGCTCAAAGGCTGACAGAGCGCTTCGACAGGCTCGATCAGTGCGTGCTCGTCAGGCGATTCGGCCAGGGTGAATTGCAGCTCGCAGTGCGTGGTGTCCGATAGCTGCACCCGCAACGGTTGCCCAGGCTTGATGTCCGGCACAAAGATCGTCCCGGCCTCAAGCACCGTGGTCAGGTATTCACCTTGCCCGTCCTGTACGGCCAGGCCACTGGGCAGCCATTGCCGATCAACCGTCCTGGCCTTCAACAGCACGCGCCGCACGCGGGTGATGGAGAACTCCAGGTGCTGCACCGACCCGCGCCCGGCTTCCACTTCTTGATAACCGTCGAGCACCTCGACGTTGCGCGGCAGGCTCAACGGGTCGACTTCCAACCGGGCGGTCGAATACGCCGGCAGACTCGCCACAGCCCGGCCCGCTCCGTCCGTCCACACCGGACCTTGCGGCGTGGACAACTTCAGACCCGCACGATCGCCGGCCTTGAGCACGCCAAAGGTCTCGCGCAGCGGATAGGGCGACAGCGTGACGCCATCGCGATGCAGTGCCATGCCGCCACGCAGGCCCACATCGAATTCGCTCGCTTCGTCCCGCTGGCTGATACCGAAGTCCAGACGGGTGTAACGCGCCAGAGCGTTGACCCGCAATCCCAGCGACGGCGCCGCGTCTTCAGGGTGTTCGGCACTGGCGCTGTAGGCCAGGGTTTCACTGAGCACTTCGCTCATCGACACGCCACTGCGCACCCCGGATCGTGGATCGCTGCGCAGGTAGCTGCGAACCCGGCGCTGTTCGCCCAATGGCATCGCCGCCGTCAGGTAAGCCGAGGTGCCCCGGCGCCCCACGTCGGCATCGCCGATTCCCCGTTCCAGGCTCAATGACAGACTGATCCGCGCGGGCAGCGTCTGCGACCACGACAGCCCCAGGCGCATATGCGGCGGCTGATCCAAGCTGGTGTAACGCGACCAGGTCATGCCGAACGCGCCCCAGCGTTCGACGGAACCGTTGAGGGCAAACGTCCAGTGCTCGCGCCCGGGCAATTCGGCCCGGCCCTGCTGCGAGTTCCAGCCAGTGTCCGACAGCGTACGAAAGCCCTGGCCACGACGCACAGCGACCACGCTGGTGGACAGGCTCGGCGCCAGCACGGCATTCACGGTCATTTGCACCTGATGACCCGCAACGCCTGTAGCCCGGTCGCTGGACAGCAGCTGGCGCACACCGGTGGTCAGATTACCCGGCCATTGCCGCTGCAGCCCCCACCCCGCCGACAGGTAGTCCGAACCACCGAGTACACCGCCACTCATGCGCAGCGCTCGCGACAGGCTCCATTCCTTGCCAAGGGTGGCGAACGACGGCGCCCGACGATCATCCGAGCCCTGGCGTCGCACAGTGCCCAGCGCCAGATTGAATGTGTCGGCCCGGTCGAACCGGGCATCCTGCAGGCTGGCGGCCGGGACGCGAAAGCGCCGCACCTGCCCTTCTTGCTCGTGCACGCTCACCTCAAGGTCAAGCTGGTTGCTCAACAGCGGCAGCGCGCGCAGGGTGAACGGCCCGGCAGGAACTCGCGTGGTGTAGATCGGCACGCCGTTCTGCCGGACTTCGATCCGCGATGGCGACCAGGCGATGCCCTCGACCTCACCACGCGCACCCTGTTGTGCCGCACGCATTTGCGCGAACGCGTCTTCCGGCAGGATCTGCACGCCGCTGAACGAATCGCCGGCAAACAGGGGCGACTGCAGATTCAACTGGCCGATCTGCACGCTGGCTTCGTCGTCTTCCAGGGTGTGCATGCCATAGGCATACAGATGCTCGAAACGCGTACTGTCCGGAAGTTGCGTGTAGGACTGCCGGCTACGCAGGATCCAGTCGCCGGCATTCAAGCCAATCTCCGAGCCCAGGCTGCGAAAGTCGCTGCGCTGTCCCTCGTGCCGGCTGCCCATCAGCAACGCATCGTAGTTAAACACACCGCCCACACCCCCATTAGCGAAGCTGCGCGATTGAAACTCCGGCAACGCCAGCAGGTCGGTCGGCAACAGCAGGTCGATCTGTTCCTGGCCGGGATGCAACTCAATGATGGCCGAGGGCAGACCTTCGCGCAGTGTCAGGCACGGCTGTCGGTCTGCCGACGCCGCAGAGGTTTGCGAGCGCACGCCGGCAGCCTTGAGCAAGGCCGGTTGCAGGCACGGCTCGCCCTCGGCATCGAACGTCACGAACACGCGGCCGCGAGGCTGTCCATTGACCTCCAGTGCTACCAGGCGCGTGCCCTGGGAGAAACGCGGTGCCTGGCGAAAGTACGCAGCCAATGCGGGGTCGAGTCCGCGCTCGCGAAGCAGCTGCGCATCGAACTCCACCACCTCGCCGGCCAGCGCTGCGCCTGCGCCCTGAACCATCACCAGCGCCAGTCCCCGACGGGCAGGCCTGCGCATCAGTGCGTTACCGGAGCATCGAAGTGATCGACCGCAAAGCCATAGGTGGTGGCCGGAAAAATTCGCACGCCCATGGTCCGCACCGTCAAACTCAAGGGCAACGCGACAGACAGGCGCTCGCCAGGCAGGATCCAGGTGCGCGGCAGATCCACCGCCTGTGTGCCCGGCAGCGGAACAATCGCCTTCGCCAGCCGAACGACGTAAGGACTGGGATTACTGACCAGCAAGCCCTCAGCAGTGGCCGACCAGCTCAGGCGATGCCATGGCTCGCGCTCCACCGGCAGGCCGGCGGGGCGCAGGATCACCGGCAGGTTTTGCCGCACGCCCAGATTGACCCGGGCGCCGTCAGCACTTGCCACAGGATTGATCCCTTCAAAAATCACCCGCTTCAGACGCTCGGTCTGCAACGGTTCGGCGCTCTGCAAAATGAACCGCACTTGCTGCACCGCCCCGGCCTCGACACGGGTTACCGACGGGCTGAACAGCAACTGCGTTTGATCATGCGGCTCGATGTTTACCACCGTGGTGTGCAGCAGGGCCGGACGGGACTCGGTATTTCGGACATTCATCGTCGCCTCACCGAGACCTTCATCCACCACCAGCACAGGTGTTTGCGGCACCATTCCGGCAGCGTGGGCGCTGGGCATCAAAATCACGGCGAGCAGGCACAGTGGCAGCGCCCTGAAGCCAGGACGGCACATTGAAATCGGCATCGGAATTGTTCCGCTGGAAAGTTTCAGCGCCCCCGTCTAAGGACGCGCCGAATGAACCTGAAAGAACCCGGCAACGGCCGGGCTCTGTCGATCAGAGGTAGTACATGTCGAAGGTGACCGAGCCATCGAGCGGGATCTCGCTGGCGATCGGCAGCGCGTTACTCGGGCCAATGATCGGCAACAGGCTCATCGGAAACCCGTGATGGCGCGCCGCGACCGGGCCGGCTGCCACGGTACCCCAGGAGTACAGCGCCGGGGCATTGCTCACCAGCGGCGAGGAAGGCAATTGCCACGCCGGCGCCGCCAGGGTGCGGGTCATCAGGGTCTGCTGGATACCGTCGGCTTCCGGACGCCCGTGGCGCAGAGCGAAGCCGCCGATACGGATGCCGCCGATTTCGCCTAGCCCGTAAAACAAGGCCGGATCGCTGTTACCGGCGCCATCGTTGATGCCCGGCAATTTGGTTGCCGCACGATTGTCTCTGACCGACACCTCCACCGGCGCCGGCGCATCGCAATTGATGTGCAGCGAAATATCGTGAGCCGGCAGCAGCGTCTGCGTGGTCTTGTTCAGTGTGGCCGCCGAAATCTTGCGCAGATCGACGGTGCCACCACCGGCAAATGCCGGGATGCACGAGGTCGGAATAATGGTTCCGATCACGTTCAGATCCACGCTCTCGGCAGCGGCCAGCGTCGGCAATACCGCGGCCGCGATGGCCGCCATCCATGTTGTTTTTTTCATCAGTCCCTACTTGTTCGGCTATTTATAAATGGCAGGTATTCAGGGCATCGCTTTCACCGGGGCCGTGAATACCGGGGGCGATGATTTCCTTTTTTGCAGGATCCGTATGTAGGAATAGGCACCAACCAAGAGCGGAAAAAACGACATGGCAAATAGTCCAAAAACACATGCGAACTCATTCCTACTTTCGAACGACTAATTGTTTACACAGTGTGGCGAGGATCCGCCTGGAAGCGGTCTTTGAAATCCTCTGCATGCCATACTCCGTCACCCCCAGCCCCAGCCGAGAAAGCAACGTGCGACCCGGAAAAAAATTGCTCGCTGTCTTTGTCCTGTGTTCGTTGGCCAGTGGTTGCGCCAATCTCGATGTAGCGCGTGAACCCAGTCAGGCGTTGCCGTCTGCCGGCTCCGCATTCGGTCGCTCGATTCAGGCCCAGGCGGCGCCCTATCAGGGCCGCTCCGGGTTTCGCCTGCTGTCCAACAGCACTGAGGCCTTCACCGCTCGCGCCGAACTGATCCGCAATGCGCAAACCAGCCTCGACTTGCAGTACTACATCGTCCACGACGGCGTCAGCACGCGGATGCTGGTGGAAGAACTGCTCAAGGCCGCCGACCGCGGCGTGCGCGTACGCATCCTGCTCGACGACACCACCAGCGACGGTCTCGACACGATCATCGCCACGCTGGCGGCGCATCCACAGATCCAGATCCGCCTGTTCAATCCACTGCACCTGGGCCGCAGCACGGGCGTGACCCGCGCCGCCGGCCGCCTGTTCAACCTGTCGCTGCAACATCGGCGCATGCACAACAAGCTGTGGCTGGCGGACAACAGCGTGGCCATCGTCGGCGGGCGCAATCTGGGCGACGAGTATTTCGATGCCGAACCGAACCTGAATTTCACCGACATCGACATGCTCAGCGTCGGCCCGGTGGCCGAGCAGCTTGGGCACAGTTTCGATCAGTACTGGAACAGCGCGCTGAGCAAGCCGATCGACGAATTCCTCTCGAGCAAACCGAGCGCCAAAGACCTGCAGAACACCCGCACGCGCCTCGAAGAATCGCTGGATGAAACCCGCAAACAGAACCACGCGCTGTATCAACAGCTGATGACGTTCAAGACCGCGCCGCGCATGGACATCTGGCGCAAGGAACTGATCTGGGCCTGGAATCAGGCGCTGTGGGATGCGCCGAGCAAGGTGCTGGCCAAGGACGAGCCGGACCCGCAACTGCTGCTGACCACGCAACTGGCGCCGGAACTGCGCGGCGTCAGCAAAGAACTGATCATGATCTCGGCGTATTTCGTACCCGGCCAGCCGGGGCTGGTGTACCTGACCGGGCGTGCCGACGCCGGGGTCTCGGTGAGTCTGCTGACCAACTCGCTGGAGGCCACCGATGTACCGGCGGTGCACGGCGGTTATGCGCCGTATCGCAAGGCACTGCTGGAGCACGGCGTGAAGCTGTATGAACTGCGCCGCCAGCCTGGGGATAACTATGGCAGCGGCCCACACCTGTTCTACAGCAAGTCATTCCGGGGTTCGGATTCCAGCCTGCACAGCAAGGCGATGATTTTCGACCGGCAGAAAGCGTTCATCGGCTCGTTCAACTTCGACCCGCGCTCGGTGCTGTGGAACACCGAGGTCGGGGTCCTGGTGGACAGCCCGGAACTGGCCGAACGCGTACGCGAACTGGCCTTGCAAGGCATGGCACCGGCACTGAGTTATGAGGCGAAACTGCAGGATGGCAAGATCGTCTGGGTGACCGAGGACAACGGCCAGATGCACACGCTGACCAAGGAACCCGGGAGCTGGTGGCGGCGGTTCAATGCGTGGTTCAGCACCACTGTCGGTCTGGAGCGGATGCTGTAGTCAATTGTGGCGAGGGAGCTTGTCGACTCGTCGCACCGTTCCGCTGGGCTGCGCAGCGGCCCCGGAATTTTGTGAGTGCTACGCACTCAAGCGGGAGCAAGCTCCCTCGCCACAGGTAATCAATCGAATCAGGCCGGCTCGGCCACCGTGCCGAACGCACCTTGGCGCATCAGCAGAATCACCAACCCGAACGCCCCCACCGCCATCAACAGCGGTAACGCATGCCCGCTGATCCACTGGCTGCCCGCCCCCGCCATCAACGGCCCGATCAGACAACCGACACCCCACAGCTGCGCAATGTGCGCATTGGCGCGCACCAGCGCGTCGTCGCGATAACGCTCGCCGATCAGGATCAGTGACAAGGTGAACAGCCCACCGGCACTGGCCCCGAACAACACCCACAACGGCCAGATCAGCAGCGTGTCGATCAACAGCGGAATCGCCAGGCTCGACAGCATCAACACCACCGCGCAACCGGTGAACAAGGTGCGTCGCGACAGGTAGTCCGCCAGCGCACCAATCGGCAGTTGCAGCAGCGCATCGCCGACCACCACCGTGCTGACCATCGCCAACGCGATCTCGGCAGTAAAGCCCTGCTGCAGGCAATACACCGGCAACAACGTGAGGATCATCGCCTCGAACGCAGCGAACAGTGACACCGCCCAGGCAATCGCCGGCAGCTCGCGGGCAAAACCCCACAGATCGCTGAACGTCACACTGCTGGCTTCACTGCTCGGCGCTCCGCTGCGGCCCATCAACAGCAATGGCGAGACTGTCAGCAGCCCGACACCGACCCAGAACCCGTAGTCGTGCTCAGTGCCGAGCGCACCCAGCAGCAGCGGACCAGACAGCTGGCTCAGCGCATAGCTGCTGCCATACAGAGCGACCAGACGACCGCGCCAGTGTTCGACGACCAGTTGATTGATCCAGCTCTCGCCGAGGATGAACACGATGGTCAGGATCACCCCGATCATCAGCCGCAGCACCAGCCAGATCGGATAGCTGGGTAACAACGCCAGCAAGCCGATCGACAACGCACCCGCCCACAGGCACAGACGCATCAGGTTCGCCGTGCCGAAACGCGCCGCCAAGTGACTGGAAATCTTCGCCCCCAGCAGCACGCCAATCGCCGGCATCGCCGCCATCACGCCAATGGCAAAGGAGCCATAACCCCAGCCTTCCAGACGCAACGACACCAACGGCATGCTGACCCCCAGGGCCAGGCCAACACTCAAGACAGACGCCAACACGGCGAAATACGTCGCCCAACGCATGTTCCACGCTCCTGTGGATATTTTTATGTGCGCCACAAAATCACTGTGGGAGCGGGCTTGCTCGCGAAAACGGTTTCACATTCAGCAGATGTGCTGACTGATACACCGCTTTCGCGAGCAAGCCCGCTCCCACAGGGGATCTCTGTTTCGTCAGGGAGCCCGGAGTGACCGGGCTCCCGCTAACGGCTTACAGCTTGATCCACGTCGCCTTCAGCTCGGTGTACTTGTCGAACGCGTGCAGCGACTTGTCACGACCGTTGCCCGACTGCTTGAAGCCGCCGAACGGCGCGGTCATGTCGCCGCCGTCGTACTGGTTGACCCACACGCTACCGGCACGTAGCGCCTTGGCGGTCAGGTGCGCCTTGGAAATGTCCTGGGTCCATACCGCTGCGGCCAGGCCATACGGCGTGTCGTTGGCGATCTGGATTGCTTCTTCGGCGGTGTCGAAGGCTATGACCGACAGCACCGGGCCGAAGATCTCTTCCTGGGCGATCTTCATCGCGTTGCTCACGCCGTCGAAAATCGTCGGCTCGACGTAAGTACCACCGGTTTCCTGAAGGATGCGCTTGCCGCCCGCGACCAGTTTGGCGCCGTCGCTGTGACCGGACTCGATGTACGACAGCACGGTGTTCATCTGCTGGGTATCGACCAGCGCACCGACGTTGGTTGCCGGATCCAGCGGATTGCCCGGCTTCCAGGTTTTCAGAGCCTCGATCACCATCGGCAGGAATTTGTCCTTGATCGAACGCTCGACCAGCAGCCGCGAACCGGCGGTGCAGACTTCGCCCTGGTTGAAGGCGATGGCGCTGGCGGCAGATTCA
Organism: Pseudomonas sp. MWU12-2020; assembly: GCF_023100605.1. Lineage (NCBI taxonomy): Bacteria > Pseudomonadati > Pseudomonadota > Gammaproteobacteria > Pseudomonadales > Pseudomonadaceae > Pseudomonas > Pseudomonas sp. MWU12-2020. The sequence goes on along the minus strand of NZ_JALMEX010000004.1, from coordinate 121,663 downwards.
GCAGCTGCCTGCAGGTCCGGCGCATCGGCAAAGACGATGTTCGGGCTCTTGCCACCGGCTTCCAGCCAGACGCGTTTCATGTTCGATTCGCCGGAGTAGATCATCAGTTGCTTGGCGATCTTGGTCGAACCGGTGAACACCAGAGTGTCGACGTCATTGTGCAGCGCCAGCGCCTTGCCAACAGTGTGGCCGTAGCCCGGCAGCACGTTGAGCACGCCTTTCGGAATGCCGGCTTCAACCGCCAGCGCAGCGATGCGGATGGCGGTCAGCGGGGATTTTTCCGACGGCTTGAGGATCACCGAGTTACCAGTCGACAGCGCCGGGCCGAGTTTCCAGCAGGCCATCATCAGCGGGAAGTTCCACGGCACGATGGCACCGACCACGCCCACCGGCTCGCGGGTCACCAGACCCAGTTGATCGTGCGGCGTGGCGGCGACTTCGTCGTAGATCTTGTCGATCGCCTCACCGCTCCAGCTCAGCGCTTGCGCCGCGCCCGGGACGTCGATGTACAACGAGTCGCTGATCGGCTTGCCCATGTCGAGCGTTTCGAGCAACGCCAGCTCTTCAGCGTGCTGCTTGAGCAGGCTGGCGAAACGAATCATGGTGGCTTTGCGTTTGCTCGGCGCCAGGCGCGACCAGACGCCGGAATTGAACGTGGCACGAGCGTTTTCCACGGCGCGCTGGGCGTCGGCGGCGTCACAGCTGGCGATCTTGCCCAGCAGACGGCCATCGACCGGGCTGATGCACTCGAAGGTCTCGCCGGAGACGGCGTCGGTGTATTCGCCGTTGAGGTAGGCGCGGCCTTCGATCTTCAGGTCGCGAGCACGTTGTTCCCAATCGGCACGAGTCAGGGTGGTCATTCGAGTGTCCTCCTCTTGTTGAATACGAGCGCCGCGTTCTTCGCGGACGTCTTCAGGAATGCTGCCCGGCCGGCCTGCTTTTTCGGCCCAAGGCACCCGCCACCCTAAACCAGCGGCCGGGGTTGTTTCAATATATTTGACATAAGCGCGCCATACGGCCTTGCGGTGTTCATTTTAATAAACATAGACTTTGGCCCTTTCAAGCCACCGCGCCGTCATCACGGGAGAAAACAACAATGAACATCCAGAACGTCGTCGATATCAGCCTGACCACCAGCACAGCCGAACGCTATCGCCCGGACCCGGCCAAAGTGCTCAAGGGCGATCCCGAGCAAGCGGTGTTCAATCAGTACGACAGCCCTTGTGGGCAAATGAATGTCGGCGTGTGGGAAGGCGCGGTCGGACAGTGGACGGTGAACTACACCGAGCATGAATACTGCGAAATCCTGCAGGGGGTTTCGGTGCTGCGCGACAGCGACGGCAATGCCAAGACCTTGCGTGTTGGCGACCGCTTTGTGATTCCGGCCGGTTTCCGTGGTACCTGGGAAGTGCTGGAGGCTTGCCGCAAGATCTATGTGATCTTTGAGCAGAAGGCTTGAGGATTTTCGCTGACTGATCCGGCCCTATCGCGAGCAGGCTCACTCCTACAGGGAACCGAATTCCAATGTAGGAGTGAGCCTGCTCGCGAAGAGGCCCGGCCAGACATCGCAGAAATCCGAGACAACAAAAAAGGCCCGTATCGTGAGATACGGGCCTTTTTTGTAAGTCGGGAAAAATCAATTACTTGATTTTGCCTTCCTTGTAGATCACGTGCTTACGAACAACCGGATCATATTTCTTGATCTCGATTTTGTCCGGAGTAGTACGCTTGTTCTTGTCGGTAGTGTAGAAGTGACCAGTACCGGCGCTCGAGATCAAACGAATCAATTCACGCATGATTAGCTCCCTTAAATCTTGCCATCGCGGCGAAGTTCGGCGAGCACGACACTGATGCCACGCTTGTCGATGATGCGCATGCCTTTGGCAGATACGCGCAGACGCACAAAACGTTTCTCTTCTTCAACCCAGAAGCGGTGATGCTGCAGGTTCGGCAGGAAACGACGACGGGTTTTGTTGTTTGCGTGGGAAATGTTATTCCCGGTTACCGGACCCTTACCGGTAACTTGACATACTCTCGACATGCCTCAGCCCTCTAAAACCACATGCCCAACCCGGCATGGGTTGGCCGCTTAATCTCTCAGTCATTTGGCGCCAGGCGCCGCGTTTCTTTAGAGGTCTTACCGGCTACACCTACAGTGAAGGAACCGGGCCCCTAGAAAAGAGCGCTGCTTTATACCAGAAAGACCGGGGTGCAACAACAATCGATGTGCAATCAACCGCTAAAAAGGCACTTTTTCCGGCTGCGGACGCTTTGGATAAAGGCTGGCGCGAGTTTTGACCACTCGTCGCAGAAAACCGCTCTGACAGAGGTTTCCGACTTTTCTGGGTGCACCGCGGTCTGAAAAACGCCAGTGCCCGGCCCCGAAAAATACAAAAGGGGATAGTCATTTGCAATCCAGCCCTCTAGGGTAACCCTTTTCCAGACTGCACCTGCAGATGGCCTTCGATCTGTAAAGGAAGCCGACCATGCGCCTCGCTGCCCTACCCCTGTTGCTCGCCCCGCTTCTGCTGAGCCCCCTGGCCCAGGCCGCCGCCCTGAGCGTCTGCACCGAGGCCAGCCCTGAAGGGTTCGACGTGGCGCAATACAACTCGCTGACCACCACCAATGCCTCGGCCGACGTGCTGATGAACCGCCTGGTGGACTTCGACACCGCCAGCGGCAAAGTCGTGCCGAGCCTGGCCGACAGCTGGGAAGTCAGCACCGACGGCCTGACTTATGTGTTCAAGCTGCACCCGCAGGTGAAGTTTCACAGCACCGACTATTTCAAACCGACCCGCACCCTGAGCGCCGAAGACGTCAAATTCAGCTTCGACCGCATGCTCGACCCGGCCAACCCATGGCACAAAGTGGCGCAAAGCGGTTTCCCGCACGCCCAATCCATGCAGTTGCCGGCGCTGATCAAGAAAATCGACGCACTCGATCCGCTGACCGTGCGCTTTACCCTCGACCACCCGGATTCGACGTTCCTCGCGACCCTGAGCATGGGTTTCGCCTCGATCTATTCCGCCGAATACGCCGACAAGCTGCTCAAGGCCGACGCGACCGACAAGCTCAACAGCCAGCCGATCGGCACCGGCCCGTTTGTGTTCACGCGCTTCCAGAAAGACGCTTCGGTGCGATACAAGGCCAACCCGGACTACTTCGGCGGCAAGCCGGCGGTCGATCCGCTGATCTTCGCCATCACCCCTGACGCCAACGTGCGCCTGCAAAAGCTGCGGCGCAACGAGTGTCAGATCGCCCTGTCGCCAAAACCGCTGGACGTGAAAGCGGCGCAGGAAGAACCGACCCTGAAAGTGGAAAAGACTGACGCGTTCATGACGGCTTTCGTCGGCATCAACAGCCAGCACCCACCGCTGGACAAGCCGGAGGTGCGCCAGGCGATCAACCTCGCCTTCGACAAGGCCAACTACGTCAAAGCCGTGTTCGAAGACACCGCCGAACCCGCCAACGGCCCTTACCCGCCGAACACCTGGAGCTACGCAAAGAACCTGCCGGGCTACCCGCACGACGTGGCCAAAGCCAAGGCGCTGCTGGCCAAGGCCGGACTCAAGGACGGCTTCCAGACCACCATCTGGACCCGTCCGTCCGGCAGCCTGCTCAACCCCAATCCGAGTCTGGGGGCGCAGTTGCTGCAATCGGATCTGGCGGAAATCGGCATTCAGGCGGAAATCCGCGTGATCGAGTGGGGAGAACTGATCCGCCGCGCCAAGGCTGGCGAACATGACCTGCTGTTCATGGGCTGGGCCGGCGACAACGGCGACCCGGACAACTTCCTCACGCCGCAGTTTTCCTGCGCGGCGGTCAAGTCCGGCACCAACTTCGCCCGCTACTGCAATGCCGATCTGGACAAGCTGATCAGCGCCGGCAAAACCACCAGCGAGCAAGGCGTGCGCACCAAGCTGTATGAACAGGCCCAGGCGCAGATTCAGCAGCAGGCGCTGTGGTTGCCGCTGGCGCACCCGACTGCCTATGCGCTGACGCGCAAGGATGTGCAGGGTTATTCCGTCAGCCCGTTCGGGCGGCAGGACTATTCCAGGGTCTCCCTGAAATAACCCGCCACAACACAATTCCCCTGTGGGAGCGGGCTTGCTCGCGAAGGCGTCGGATCAGCCAAAATTTTATTGACTGACACATCGCCTTCGCGAGCAAGCCCGCTCCCACAGGGTTGGCGTTTGTTGTTGAAAGCTACATCCAGCCACACTCCGCCATCGACAGCGGCTCGCCGTCGCCAATGATGAAGTGATCCAGCACCCGCACATCAATCAGGTCCAGAGCCTTCTGCAAGCGCTTGGTCAGTTGCCGATCCGCCTGGCTCGGATCGCTATTCCCCGACGGGTGGTTGTGGCAGAGAATCACCGCCGCCGCGTTGTTGGCCAATGAGCGTTTCACCACTTCCCGGGGATGCACGCTGGTGTTGTCGATCGAGCCGCGAAACAGCGCCTCGAACGTCAGCACTTGATGCTTGGAATCGAGAAACAGGCAACCGAACACCTCGTGCGGCTCATGGCGCAGCATGGACTTCAAGTAATCCCGAACTGCCTGCGGATTCTCCAGCGCCGGTTTTTTACGCATGCGCTCGGCCAGATGCCGCCGCCCCATTTCCAGCACCGCCTGCAACTGTGCGAACTTCGCAGGCCCCAATCCCAACTGCACGCTGAACGCCGCAAGATCGGCCTCCAGCAATGCGCGCAGGCTGCCGAATTGCGTCAACAGGTGTCGCGCCAGATCCACCGCGCTTTTTCCCGTGACCCCGGTACGAAGAAAAATCGCCAGCAATTCAGCATCGGAAAGGCTTCCCGCGCCCTGTTCAAGTAGCTTCTCCCGCGGCCGCTCCGCCGCTGGCCAATCGCGAATACTCATACACCTTCCTTGTCTGTGGGCGCCGCTGTTCCGTAGCGGTCGCTGTGATATCGTAGCCCATCTTTTTTGCGGGCGAATTCACCCTGGGGAGGGGGTTTCGCCACGTATGTCACCCACGAAATGAAAGGCAGACCTATGCAGCGGCTGTATCGGAAACGCATCGTTCTGGGCGTCGGCGGCGGCATTGCGGCCTACAAGAGCGCCGATCTGGTTCGTCGCCTGATCGACCAGGGCGCCGAAGTGCGCGTGGTCATGACCCATGGCGGCGCCGAGTTCATCACCCCGCTGACCATGCAGGCCCTGTCCGGGCACCCGGTTCACCTCGACTTGCTCGACCCGGCCGCCGAAGCGGCGATGGGCCACATCGAGCTGGCGAAGTGGGCCGATCTGGTATTGATCGCCCCGGCCACCGCCGACCTGATCGCCCGTCTGGCCCAAGGCATCGCCAACGATTTGCTGACCACTTTGGTTCTTGCTACCGATGCCGTAGTGGCCGTCGCGCCAGCCATGAACCAGGCCATGTGGCGCGACCCGGCGACGCAGGCCAACCTGCAACTCCTTGAAAGCCGTGGCCTGAAGACCTTCGGCCCGGCTTCCGGCAGCCAGGCCTGCGGCGACGTCGGCATGGGCCGGATGATGGAAGCCACCGATCTGGCGCAGTGCGCGGCGGATTGTTTCCAGCGTCAGTCACTGACCGGCAAGCACGTGGTGATCACCGCCGGCCCGACTCAGGAAAACATCGACCCGGTGCGCTACATCACCAACCACAGCTCCGGGAAAATGGGCTTCGCTCTGGCCGAAGCCGCGGTGGAAGCCGGCGCCCGCGTGACCCTGATCAGCGGCCCGGTACACCTGCCGACGCCGGATCGCGTCACGCGTATCGACGTGGTCAGTGCCCGCGACATGCTCGCCGCGTGCGAGTCGGCCATCCCGTGTGATGTGTTCATCGCCTCGGCAGCGGTGGCGGACTACCGTCCGGAAGTCGTTGCCCCGCAAAAACTCAAGAAAGACCCTACAAGCGGCGACGGCTTCGTCCTGCAAATGGTGCGTAACCCGGACATCCTGGCCACCATCGCGACCCGTCCCGACCGTCCGTTCAGTGTCGGCTTCGCCGCCGAGACCGAACACCTGCTCGACTACGCTGCACGCAAGCTGAAAGACAAGAATCTCGATTTGATCGTCGCCAACGACGTCGCCAACCCGAGCATCGGATTCAACAGCGAAGAAAACGCCTGCAGCGTGATCGACCGTGAGCTTCATGCCAGTGTTTTCGCCCAGACCAGCAAGAGCAAGATCGCTCGCCAACTGGTCACTTTTATCGCCGAACGTCTGAACCAGGTTTAATTTACATGCACGCTTTGCAAGCCAAGATCCTCGACCCACGCATCGGTACCGAATTCCCGCTGCCGCAATACGCCACCCCGGGCTCCGCCGGCCTCGACCTGCGCGCCATGCTGGAACAGGACATCGTGATCAAGCCGGGTGAAACCGTGCTGATTCCTACCGGTCTGTCGGTCTACATCGGCGACCCGAACCTCGCCGCACTGATCCTGCCGCGCTCGGGCATGGGCCATAAGCACGGCATCGTGCTGGGCAACCTCGTCGGCCTGATCGACTCGGATTATCAAGGACCGCTGATGGTGTCCTGCTGGAACCGTGGCCAGTCCGACTTCACCATGACCGTCGGCGAGCGTCTGGCGCAGCTGGTACTGGTACCCGTGGTGCAGGCGCACTTCGAAATGGTTGAAGAGTTCGTTGAAACCGAACGCGGCGCGGGCGGTTTTGGCCATACCGGCACTAAATGATCCACGGGTAATTTCTGTGGCGAGGGAGCTTGCTCCCGCTGGGCTGCGCAGCAGACCCGAAATCTTGTGGGCGCTGCACACCCAAGCGGGAGCAAGCTCCCTCGCCATAAAATTTGTGCAGCAGGTTTTAGCACCGAAAATCAAGGTTTTGCCGGCCGCAGGCCACGCCAGACAAGGCGTCATGGCCCTTTCACACCACGAACTCTCTGTGGAAAACGCCGTCATACCCTTCAGTTTGAGCCTGCCGCCGAGTGAATCGTCGGTGTGTCCCGCCACTTTCGAGATGGAGCATTTGTGCAGATGAGCACCCCCGCCAAGATCGCCCCGAAGCTTCCCGACAGCATCTTCCGCGCCTATGACATTCGCGGCACCGTGCCGGAATTCCTCAATGCCGAAACCGCTTACTGGATCGGCCGCGCCATCGGCTCACAGAGCCTGGCCCAAGGTGAACCGAATGTTTCCGTCGGTCGCGACGGCCGCCTGTCCGGCCCGGAGCTGGTTGCGGAGCTGATCCGCGGCATCGCCGAGAGCGGCTGCCATGTCAGCGATGTCGGCCTGGTCCCGACCCCGGCGCTGTACTACGCGGCCAACGTGCTCGCGGGTAAATCCGGGGTGATGCTCACCGGCAGCCACAACCCGTCGAACTACAACGGCTTCAAGATCGTGATCGCCGGCGACACCCTCGCCAACGAGCAGATCCAGGTGCTGCACGAGCGCATCAAGACCAACGATCTGAGCAGCGGCCAGGGCAGCGTGACCCAGGTCGAAATCCTTGACCGCTACACCACCGAAATCGTCCGGGACGTCAAACTGGCCCGACGCATGAAAGTCGTGGTCGACTGCGGCAACGGCGCGGCCGGCGTGATCGCCCCGCAACTGATCGAAGCGCTGAATTGCGAAGTCATCCCGCTATTCTGCGAAGTCGACGGCAACTTCCCCAACCACCACCCGGATCCGGGCAAGCCTGAGAACCTCGTCGACCTGATCGCCAAGGTCAAGGAAACCAACGCCGACCTCGGTCTGGCCTTCGACGGTGACGGCGACCGCGTCGGCGTGGTGACCAATACCGGCAGCATCGTCTACCCGGATCGCCTGCTGATGCTGTTCGCCCGCGACGTGGTGGCGCGCAACCCGGACGCGGAAATCATCTTCGACGTCAAATGCACCCGCCGTCTGGTGCCGTTGATCAAGGAATACGGCGGTCGCCCGCTAATGTGGAAGACCGGTCACTCGTTGATCAAAAAGAAAATGAAACAATCCGGTGCTCTATTGGCCGGTGAGATGAGCGGCCACATCTTCTTCAAGGAGCGCTGGTTCGGTTTCGACGACGGCATCTACAGCGCCGCACGGCTGCTGGAGATCCTCAGCAAGGAAAAATCCACCGCGGAAGAACTGTTTGCGACCTTCCCGAACGATATTTCTACGCCGGAAATCAATATCCATGTGACCGAGGAGAGCAAATTCAGCATCATTGATGCACTGCACGACGCACAGTGGGGCCCAGGCGCTGACCTGACCACCATCGACGGCGTGCGGGTCGATTACGCCAAAGGCTGGGGCCTGGTGCGCGCCTCCAACACCACACCGGTGCTGGTGCTGCGCTTCGAGGCCGATGACGAGGCTGAATTGCAGCGCATCAAGGATGTGTTCCACGCCCAATTGAAACGCGTTGCACCTGATCTCCAACTACCGTTCTGATTCACCCGGAGCCCTGAATGACCCTCGAACGCGAAGCCGCCGCCCACACCGCCCAGGTTCTGTCCGAAGCGTTGCCTTACATCCGACGTTATGTCGGCAAGACCCTGGTGATCAAATACGGCGGCAACGCGATGGAAAGCGAGGAGCTGAAAACCGGCTTCGCCCGCGACATCGTCTTGATGAAAGCCGTGGGCATCAACCCGGTCGTGGTTCACGGCGGCGGCCCGCAGATCGGTGATCTGCTCAAGCGTCTGTCGATCGAAAGCCACTTCGTCGATGGCATGCGCGTCACCGACGCCGCGACCATGGACGTGGTGGAAATGGTCCTCGGCGGTCAGGTCAACAAAAGCATCGTCAACCTGATCAACCGTCACGGCGGCAGTGCCATCGGCCTGACCGGTAAAGACGCCGGGCTGATTCGTGCGAAGAAACTGACCGTCACCCGCCAGACCCCGGAGATGACCCAGCCGGAAATCATCGACATCGGTCAGGTCGGTGAAGTGGTCGGGATCAACACCGAGCTGCTGAACCTGCTGGTCAAGGGCAACTTCATCCCGGTGATCGCGCCGATCGGCGTCGGTGAGAACGGTGAGTCGTACAACATCAACGCCGACCTCGTGGCCGGTAAAGTCGCCGAGGCGCTGAAAGCCGAGAAGCTGATGCTGCTGACCAACATCGCCGGCCTGATGGACAAGTCGGGCACCGTGTTGACCGGCCTGAGCACCCAGCAGGTCGACGACCTGATCGCCGACGGCACCATCTACGGCGGCATGCTGCCGAAGATCCGTTGCGCGCTGGAAGCGGTTCAGGGTGGCGTTGGCAGCTCGCTGATCATCGACGGTCGCGTACCGAACGCGATCCTGCTGGAAATCTTCACCGACACTGGTGTGGGCACGCTGATCAGCAATCGCAAGCGTCCGTAAGGCGTCGCGCAAACAAAAAGACCCCGCTCAGCCTGGCTGAGCGGGGTCTTTTTTTGCCTGCGGCCTTCCATCTATTGTGGCGAGGGAGCAAGCTCCCTCGCCACACAAGCGCCTATGACATCAGACGCCGAACTGGGCGCGGTACGCTTCCACGGCGGGCAGATGCTGCTTGAGCTGTGTGTCGTCGGCGAGGAATTCCAGCACCTGGTTCAGCGAAACGATGCTGATCACCGGAATACCGAAGTCACGCTCGACTTCCTGGATCGCCGACAATTCGCCGTTGCCACGCTCCTGACGGTTCAGGGCGATCAGCACGCCGGCCGCCTTGGCGCCCTCCTGGGAAGCGATGATCTGCATCACTTCGCGGATCGCGGTGCCGGCGGTGATCACGTCGTCGATGATCAGCACTTCACCGGTCAGCGGCGCGCCGACCAGGCTGCCGCCTTCGCCGTGGGCCTTGGCTTCCTTGCGGTTGAAGCACCATGGCAGGTCACGGTTGTGGTGTTCGGCCAGTGCGACAGCGGTGGTGGCTGCCAGCGGGATGCCTTTGTAGGCCGGGCCAAACAATACGTCGAAAGGAATGCCGCTTTCGGCGATGGCTGCAGCGTAGAAACGCCCCAGCTGCGCCAGGGCCGAACCCGAGTTGAACAGGCCGGCATTGAAGAAGTAGGGACTGGTGCGCCCGGACTTCAGGGTGAACTCACCGAAGCGCAAAACGCCGCGATCGATGGCAAAACGAATGAAATCGCGCTGATACGCTTGCATGAAAAAAACCCCAAATACCACGGATTTAGCTAATTAGCTTGACGCCGTGTATCATACACGCACGCGATTTTTGGGGCCATTTATGCGGATCATCAGTGTGAACGTCAATGGTATTCAGGCTGCAGTCGAGCGTGGTTTGCTCAGTTGGCTGCAGGCACAGAATGCCGACGTCATCTGCCTGCAGGACACCCGTGCCTCCGCCTTTGAACTGGATGACCCAGCCTTCCAACTGGATGGCTACTTCCTTTATGCCTGCGATGCTGAAGTCCCTGCCCAAGGCGGCGTGGCTTTGTATTCGCGGTTGCAACCGAAGGCTGTCATCAGCGGTCTCGGTTTCGAGACGGCCGACCGCTACGGGCGCTACCTGCAAGCAGATTTCGACAAAGTCAGTATTGCCACCTTGCTGCTTCCTTCGGGGATGAACGGCGATGAGGACTTGAACCAGAAGTTCAAGCTCATGGACGACTTCGGCAAGTACCTGGACAAGCAGCGGCGTAAACGTCGCGAGTACATTTATTGTGGCTCGCTGTACGTTGCGCAGCAGAAGCTCGACATCAAGAACTGGCGCGACAGCCAGCAATCCCCGGGCTTCCTGGCGCCAGAACGCGCCTGGATGGACGAGATTGTCGGCAACATGGGCTATGTCGATGCCCTGCGCGAAGTCAGCCGCGAAGGCGACCAGTACAGCTGGTGGCCGGACAACGAGCAGGCCGAGATGCTGAATCTGGGCTGGCGCTTCGACTACCAGCTGCTGACCCCGGGCCTGCGCCGCTTCGTACGCAGCGCACGCCTGCCGCGTCAGCCACGGTTCTCGCAGCACGCGCCGCTGATCGTCGACTACGACTGGACGCTGACCATCTAAGCGTCGTTTCGCAGTTATAAAAATGCCCGTATCGCGAGATACGGGCATTTTTTATGCTGCGCCTGAAGCAGTCCAGACCTCAGACGGCGACAAAAAACGGTAAGGCCAGGTAAAGCTTGATGACGATCACGTTGATGATGTCGATGAAGAATGCACCGACCATCGGCACCACCAGAAACGCAATCTGCGAAGGCCCGAAACGCTGCGTCACCGCCTGCATGTTGGCAATGGCCGTTGGCGTTGCGCCCAGGCCAAAACCGCAATGCCCCGCCGCCAGGACCGCCGCGTCGTAGTTACTGCCCATCACTCTGAATGTCACGAAAATCGCAAACAGCGCCATGACCAACGTTTGCGCAGCCAGGATGATGAATATCGGCAGTGCCAAAGCTGCCAGATCCCAGAGCTTGAGAGACATCAAGGCAATTGCCAGAAACAGCGACAGGCTGACATTACCCAGCACCGACACTTCACGCTCGAATACCTGATACAGGCCCAGCGCCGACAGCCCATTACGTAGCACCACTCCCACGAACAAAACGCAGACAAACGTCGGCAACTCGAATGGGGTTCCGTGCAGAAAGCCATTCAGCAGATTGCCAGCCAATAAACTGACCGCAATCAATGCCAGTGTCTCGATAAAAGAAAAGGGCGTAATCGAACGCTCTTTGTTCGGCTGCTCAAAACCCTTTGGCATCCGTGGCGTTTGTTGAGGCTGGCAACCGGGCACCTCAACACGCTTGATGAGCAGGCGAGCCACCGGCCCACCAATCAAACCGCCCAGGACCAGACCGAAGGTTGCCGAGGCGATTGCAAGCTCGGAGGCCGAAGCGAGGCCGTACTTTTCACTGAATACCGTGCCCCACGCCGCCCCCGTACCGTGACCGCCCGCAAGCGTGATTGAACCCGTCAGGAGCCCCATCAACGGATCAAGACCCAGCGTTGTGGCAAGGCCGATGCCCAACGCGTTCTGAACCAGCAAAAGCCCGGTAACCGCTAGTAGAAATATGCCGACTACGCGACCACCCTTTTTCAGGCTGGCAAAGTCTGCGCTCAAACCGATTGTGGCAAAGAACGCCAACATCAACGGGGTCTGTAGTGAAGTATCGAATCTGATTTCTATATCAAAAGTTCGCAACATCAATAAAACCAGCGCAACCACCAGTCCACCGGCGACGGGTTCAGGGATATTGTAATTACGCAAAAAATCGACTCGTGCAATAAGTCCCCGCCCCAGTAAAAGCACTAGAGAGGCGGCCACGAGCGTTCCATAAAAATCGAGCTGGATCATTGGGATTATTCTTGGCTATATATTCATCAGGCGCACTTTTTACCCGCGCACGCCTATTGAATCGGCTGACTGTCTCAACACTGATTGACTTGGAATTCAAGGACCTTCGATGGCTTGAATATATCGAAATATTTCTGAAGTAACGTTACGCGGAGTAACCTTAACAATCGCCAAGTCCTATTGCCAAGGACTGAGATCGCGCTAAAGCATTGCAGTTGTGACTAAAAGTGTAAGAGTTAAATATGTAAAAAAATCGACTACCGCTTGTCGCAGATAGAACTTCTCCTACACGCAAGAGTAATTATTCGAGTTGCAAAAAACACAAATGCCCTGACAAGTCAGGGCATTTACATTAAAACTTTGCGAGTCACGCAAGCTTTGTACTGATCGTTATTTGATCAGTCGCCAGGTGAATGGATAACGGTAGGGAAAGCCTTCGTTCGCCTTCACCCCGGCAATGATCGTCAACACCAATGCCCCGATGGCCAGCAGCCCCAGCAAGAAGAAGCCGATGATCAGCACCATCAACAGCAGACAGATGGCGGCAGCAATCGCCACGGTGATCTGAAAGTTCAGTGCTTCCTTGCCCTGGGCATCGATGAACGGATCGGTTTCGCGCTTCATCTGCCACAGGATCAGCGGCCCGATCAGGTTGCCGAACGGAATCCAGATCCCCAGCAAGGCGGACAAGTGACAAAACATCGCCCATTGGCGAACCTCCTGGCTCGGCTTGGGCAGCAACTCTTGCTCATCACTCATCGCGTCCTCCTTGCGGGTTACGAACCTGCTCAGTCGGCCAGTGCGGCCTTTTGCAGTTCGAAGATTTCGTTCATGCCTTTCTTGGCCAGTTCCAGCATGGCGTTCAGCTCTTCCGGCTGGAACGGCGCGCCTTCGGCGGTGCCCTGGACTTCGATGAAGCCACCAGTGCTGGTCATCACCACGTTGAGGTCGGTCTCGGCGGCGGAATCTTCAAGATAGTCCAGATCCAGCACCGGCTCGCCCTGATACATACCGACCGACACGGCGCCGATCATTTGCTTGAGCGGGTCGCCGCCTTTCAGGCCGCCGCGCTTCTTGATCACTTTCAACGCATCGACCAGTGCCACCATCGCGCCGGTGATGGACGCGGTGCGGGTGCCGCCGTCAGCCTGGATCACGTCGCAGTCGACGTACAGGGTGACGTCGCCCAGCTTGGACATGTCCAGCGCAGCGCGCAGGGAACGACCGATCAGACGCTGGATTTCCAGAGTGCGGCCGCCCTGCTTGCCACGGCTCGCTTCACGCTGATTACGCTCGCCAGTGGCGCGCGGCAGCATGCCGTACTCGGCGGTCAACCAGCCCTGGCCTTGCCCTTTGAGGAAGCGCGGCACGCCGTTTTCGACGCTGACGGTGCAGATGACCTTGGTATCACCGAATTCGACCAGTACGGATCCCTCGGCGTGTTTGGTGTAGTTGCGGGTAATGCGGATCGAGCGAAGCTGATCGGCAGCGCGACCACTTGGACGTTTCATAGGGAATACCTGTACTGGGGACGGAAAACTGCCGAGCATTATAGAGCGCTGCACCGCGCCTGGGCACGGGTTAAAAATTCCGACCGTCGACCCAGAGGCCTGAAACGCGCATAACCGACGGCCTGCAGCCCTTTGTCACACCGTGTGTTTGGGCGCATCCGCCGCACTGCGCTACAATCCTGCGCCTTTGCTGCCAGTCGGCTTAAATTCATTGATATCGAGCCTGCGGAACATCCCTTCTGCGCCGATCTGCATTGCGAGGTCACCGCCATGGTGCACAGCATGACCGCCTTCGCCCGCGTCGAAAAAGCCGGCGTCCAGGGCACCCTGAGCTGGGAGCTGCGCTCGGTCAACAGCCGCTATCTCGAACCGCACCTGCGCCTGCCGGAGTCGTTCCGCGACCTTGAGGGCGCGGTACGTGAAGCCCTGCGTCAGGGCCTGTCGCGGGGCAAACTGGAATGCACCCTGCGCTTCACCGAAGAAAGCACCGGCAAACCGTTACAGGTCGACCGCGAGCGCGCCGCGCAACTGGTCGCCGCCGCCGAAACCGTTGCCGGCCTGATCAAGAACCCGGCGGCGCTGAACCCGCTGGAAGTGCTGGCCTGGCCAGGCGTGCTGGTGGCCGACGCGACCGATCCGCAAGCCCTGAACGCCGAGGCGCTGGCCCTGTTCAATCAAGGCCTGAAAGAACTCAAGGCCGGCCGCGAGCGCGAAGGCGCGGAGCTGGCACGCCTGATCAACGAGCGCCTGACTTCAATTGAAGAGGATGTCGTGACCTTGCGCGAACTGGTGCCGCACATGCTCGCGACCCAGCGCCAGAAAGTCCTCGACCGCTTCACCGACATGAAGGCCGAACTGGATCCGCAGCGTCTGGAACAGGAAATGGTCATCCTCGCGCAAAAGAGCGATGTGGCTGAAGAACTGGATCGCCTGAGCACGCACATCATCGAAGTTCGCCGGGTGCTCAAGTCCGGCGGTGCCGCCGGCCGGCGCCTGGACTTCCTGATGCAGGAGCTCAACCGTGAAGCCAACACACTGGGCTCCAAGGCCTTCGACCCGCGCAGCACCCAGGCCGCCGTCAACCTCAAGGTGTTGATCGAGCAGATGCGTGAACAAGTGCAGAATATTGAGTAAGGCAACAGACATGACCCACAGCACCGGCACCCTGTACATCATTTCCGCGCCATCGGGTGCGGGCAAGAGCAGCTTGGTCAAGGCTTTGACCGATGCGAATCCGGAGATCCGCGTCTCGATCTCCCACACCACCCGCGCCATGCGTCCGGGTGAAGTGGACGGCGTGAACTATCATTTCGTGACCCGCGAAGAGTTCGTGAAGATGGGCGAGCACGGCGACTTCCTCGAACGCGCCGAAGTCTTCGGCAACTTCTACGGCACCTCGCAAAGCCGCTTGCAGCAGACGCTCGACGAAGGTCACGACCTGATTCTGGAAATCGACTGGCAAGGCGCCGAACAAGTGCGCAAGCTGATGCCGCAGGCACGCTCGATTTTCATCCTGCCGCCGTCGCTTCAGGCCCTGCACCAGCGCCTGACCAACCGCGGTCAGGACAGCGACGAGATCATCGACGGCCGGATGCGCGAAGCGGTCAGCGAGATGAGCCACTATGTCGAGTACGACTACCTGATCATCAACGACGATTTCGCCCATGCACTGGACGATCTGAAGGCGATTTTCCGCGCCAACCAGCTGCAACAGAAACGCCAGCAGGTACGTTTTGGCAAATTGCTGGCCGAACTGCTGGGTTAATCAGCACTTCCCAAAACCGCTGCAAGGGCTTTACATTGGTGCTTGCAGCGCGTTGAAGGGTCTGGTCAAAAAATCAGCGCTTCCCTAATCGCTGGTGATTTTTTAAACTGCTCAGTCCGCTCGCCCAACCGGGCAGCGCGCATATTGCATTCGCTCCGAGGAATACCATGGCCCGCGTAACCGTTGAAGACTGCCTAGAACACGTGGAAAACCGCTTTGAGCTGGTCATGCTCTCTACCAAGCGTGCCCGTCAACTGGCCACCGGCGGCAAAGAGCCACTGGTCCAGTGGGAAAACGACAAGCCTACCGTTGTCGCCCTGCGTGAAATCGCTGAAGGCCTGATGAGCTACGAGTTCATCGCCGAGCAGGAAATTGTCCATGAAGACCCGGTCTTCGCTGCGTTCGAGGACGAGTCCAACGAGGCCGTCTAAGCCTATGCCTGGTCGACGTAGCACGGCGCGGGAACACAGCCTACGGCAGGAGTCATCATGCCGAGCATAGACGCCCTCGCCGATCGCTTATCGACCTACCTCGGCAACGACCAGGTCAACCTGGTCCGCCGAGCGTATTTCTACGCCGAACAAGCCCATGACGGTCAGCGCCGGCGCAGCGGCGAGGCGTACGTCACGCATCCTCTTGCGGTGGCGAATATTCTTGCCGACATGCACATGGACCATCAGAGCCTGATGGCCGCGATGCTGCATGACGTGATCGAAGACACCGGTATCGCCAAAGAGGCGCTGCAAGCGCAGTTCGGTGAAACCGTGGCCGAACTGGTCGACGGGGTCAGCAAACTGACCCAGATGAACTTCGAGACCAAGGCCGAAGCCCAGGCCGAAAACTTCCAGAAAATGGCCATGGCCATGGCGCGCGACATTCGCGTGATCCTGGTCAAACTCGCCGACCGCCTGCACAACATGCGCACGCTGGAAGTGCTATCCGGGGAAAAACGCCGCCGGATCGCCAAGGAAACCCTCGAAATCTACGCGCCCATCGCCAACCGGCTGGGCATGCACGCGATTCGTATCGAATTTGAAGACCTCGGCTTCAAGGCGATGCACCCGATGCGTTCCGCGCGGATCTACCAGGCGGTCAAGCGCGCCCGGGGCAACCGCAAGGAAATCGTCAACAAGATCGAAGAGTCCCTCGGCCACTGCCTCGCGATCGACGGCATTGAGGGCGAAGTCAGCGGGCGCCAGAAACACCTCTACGGCATCTACAAGAAAATGCGCGGCAAGCGTCGGGCCTTCAACGAGATCATGGACGTCTATGCGTTCCGGATCATCGTCGACAAGGTCGATACCTGCTACCGCGTGCTGGGTGCTGTGCATAATTTGTACAAACCGTTGCCGGGGCGCTTCAAGGATTACATCGCGATCCCCAAGGCCAACGGCTATCAGTCGCTGCACACCACACTGTTCGGCATGCACGGCGTACCGATCGAGATCCAGATCCGCACCCGCGAAATGGAAGAGATGGCCAATAACGGCATCGCCGCCCATTGGCTGTACAAATCCAGCGGTGACGAGCAACCGAAAGGCACTCACGCCCGTGCCCGTCAGTGGGTCAAAGGTGTGCTGGAAATGCAGCAACGTGCCGGCAACTCGCTGGAATTCATCGAGAGCGTGAAGATCGACCTGTTCCCGGACGAGGTCTACGTGTTCACGCCCAAAGGCCGGATCATGGAGCTGCCCAAAGGCTCCACGGCGGTCGACTTTGCCTATGCGGTGCACACCGACGTCGGCAACAGCTGCATCGCCTGCCGGATCAACCGCCGTCTCGCACCGCTGTCCGAACCGCTGCAAAGCGGCTCCACGGTCGAGATCGTCAGCGCGCCAGGCGCGCGGCCGAATCCGGCGTGGCTCAACTTCGTGGTCACCGGCAAGGCACGCACGCACATCCGCCACGCGCTGAAACTGCAACGCCGCTCCGAGTCCATCAGCCTCGGCGAACGCCTGCTGAACAAGGTGCTCAACGGTTTCGACAGCTCGCTGGAGAAGATCCCGGCCGAGCGCGTCACGGCCATGCTTACCGAGTACCGCCTCGAACTGATCGAAGATTTGCTCGAAGACATCGGCCTGGGCAATCGCATGGCCTATGTCGTGGCGCGCCGTCTGCTCGGCGAAGGTGAACAGTTGCCAAGTCCGGAAGGTCCGCTGGCGATTCGCGGCACCGAAGGTCTGGTGCTCAGTTACGCCAAGTGCTGCACGCCGATCCCGGGCGACCCGATTGTCGGCCATCTGTCGGCGGGCAAAGGCATGGTCGTGCACTTGGACAACTGCCGCAACATCAGCGAAATCCGGCACAACCCGGAAAAATGCATCCAGCTCTCGTGGGCCAAGGATGTCACCGGCGAATTCAACGTCGAGCTGCGCGTCGAACTGGAACACCAACGCGGCCTGATCGCCCTGCTGGCCAGCAGCGTCAACGCGGCCGACGGCAATATCGAGAAAATCAGCATGGACGAGCGCGATGGCCGCATCAGCGTCGTCCAGCTGGTGGTCAGCGTCCACGACCGTGTGCACCTGGCCCGCGTGATCAAGAAACTGCGCGCCCTGACCGGGGTCATCCGCATCACCCGCATGCGTGCCTAACTCACACCTAACAAGGAGTCATACATGACCAAGACTGTTATCACCAGCGACAAGGCCCCAGCCGCCATCGGTACCTACTCCCAGGCGATCAAGGCCGGCAACACTGTCTACATGTCGGGCCAGATTCCTCTGGACCCAAAAACCATGGAACTGGTTGAAGGCTTCGAAGCCCAGACCGTCCAGGTGTTCGAGAACCTCAAAGCCGTGGCTGAAGCTGCCGGCGGTTCGTTCAAGGACATCGTCAAGCTGAATATCTTCCTCACCGACCTGAGCCACTTCGCCAAGGTCAACGAGATCATGGGCAAGTACTTCGACCAGCCGTACCCGGCCCGCGCCGCCATCGGCGTTGCTGCCCTGCCGAAGGGTTCGCAAGTCGAAATGGATGCCATCCTGGTCATCGAGTAATGCACACGGCGCAGCCCTCACACGCTGCGCCGACTGCTCTGCGGTAAAGAAAAGGTTTTGAAAGGATTCCACCATGCGCAAAGCGCTTGCTCTCTCGCTGCTCGCCATTTTCCTCGGCGGCTGTGCCAGCGACCCCGCCGACCGTGACATCAGCGGCACCTGGATCAACCAGGTGGCGATCGATGCTGCTGCCAAGGGCGGCCCCCTGCGCGAAGCGCTTCAGGCCTATGGCCCGAACCTGGAGTGGGACGTCAACACCAAGGCCGGTCAGGCCCGCTACACCAACGGCTTCGAGAACGTCGAAGGACGGCTGCAGGGCGAACAGTCCGGCGCCTGGAAAGTCGACTTCTATGGCAGCTCCGGCAGTGAGCTGAAACGTGACGGCGGCCGGATGAAACAAGCCGCCACCGAGAACGAACCCGACCAGTTGTTCGACCGCGCACAAATCCCCGTGCCGGAAGGTGCGCCAATCGGCGCCAGCTTCGAACGCGCATTGTATTCGGCCTACTTGGGCGGCAGCTGGAAGATTGCCAGCGGCGACGGCGAAGGCGGCACCGTGCAGTTCCAGGCCGACGGCCAGGTGTCCGGTCTGCCCGGCGCCGACCGCTATGCCCTGTGCCTGGCAGGCGACTGTGCCTCGATGAACAGCGACCACGACAGCATGTGGCTGCAACTCAACGGCCAGGGCAACAACTGGATCTTTGCCCGCAAAGGCAAGGCGCTGGAGATTTTCCAGGCAGTGAACAGCGCGCTGGCGGATGAAATGCCGCAGTTCACCCCGGGTGAACGCAAGTGGTTGCTTGAGAAGCAGTAACCACACCTGAGAGCAACACATAACCCTGTGGGAGCGGGCTTGCTCGCGAAGGGGGTGTGTCAGTCGACATCAATGTTGCCTGACACACCCTCTTCGCGAGCAAGCCCGCTCCCACAGTGGTTTGTGGCGTTAGGAAGTCAGCATTTGCCTTCAAGAATCGCCGCATAGCCTTCGCGGTAGCTTGGATACTTCGGCGTCCAGCCCAGCGCCTTCGCCCGGGCATTGCTGCAGCGCTTGCTGCCGGTGCGACGTACGCTGGCGTCTTCCGCCCAATCGGTAACCCCCAGATACTCGCGCAGCCAGGCAACCACTTCGGCCAAGGGTGCCGGCGCGTCGTCCACACCGATATAGATATCCTGCAACGGCTTGCCCTGATGAGCCGCCTCCAGCAGAAACGCCATCAGACCTGCCGCGTCATCGGCATGAATGCGATTGCCGTACAGCGGCGGCTCGACCGCCACCCGATAACCGCGACGCACCTGGGTCAGCAGCCACTCACGACCCGGGCCGTAAATACCGGTCAGGCGCACGATGCTCGCCGGAATGCCGCTTTTCAGCGCCACTTGCTCGGCCTCAAGCATCAGTCGCCCGGAGTATCCGCTGGCGACAGTCTCTGAGTTCTCGTCGACCCACTCCCCTTCCTGCTGCCCGTACACACTGCTGCTGGAAACGAACAGCAGCCGCTCAGGGGTCTGCCCATAGTCGTCCAGCCAGCTCAGCACGTTCTGCAAACCCTGCACGTAAGCCGCACGATAACCGGCCTCATCGTGATCGGTTGCCGCTGCGCAATACACCAGGTAATCCACCGCCCCGACCGGCCAGGTCTCTGGGCAATCTTCCTTGAACAAGTCACCGGCCACGCCGATGACGCCGTCCGGCAAACGCGAAACATCACGGCGCAGACCATGCACCTCCCAGCCGGCGGCCAACAATTGCGTAGCCAGACGACTGCCGACGTCACCACAACCGGCAATCAAAACAGAAGGCGCAGACATCAAAAAACTCCCAAACGAAAGGAACAGACTAGCCCTCGCAAAGGACGAACGGCTAGCAATGAAGGAAAAAAAGAAACTCTATTACTTTTGTTAACAAGAATTACTTGCAATAATGCACCCCACTTTTGTTCTCGGCCTCACGAGGCCTGGAAGAGCATCACCGTTTTTCTACCTCAGGTCCGGCCAGCATGACACGTAATCAATTCCCCGCTTCGCCAACCACACGACCTCGCGCCTGGAGCGCGGTGGCGGCCCTGCTGCTCAGCCTGATGCTGGCACCGACCGCCGCTTTCGCTGACGCCACTGCACCCGCTGCCAACCAATCGGCCGCCACCGCTCCACAGGACGTGCCGAGAAATCCTGATGGCAGCGTCGACACCTCTTCACTGCCGCCAGAAGTACAAGCGTCTCTGGCCAAGTTCGGTGAACTGGCAAAGCAGATCGATCCGCAACAGCTGGAAGCCGACAACTCCCTGGGCATGGCCCACGACCTGTCGCCCTGGGGCATGTACCAGAACGCCGACATCATCGTGAAAATCGTGATGATCGGTCTGGCCATCGCTTCCATCATCACCTGGACCATCTGGATCGCCAAAGGCTTCGAGCTGATGGGCGCCAAGCGTCGTCTGCGGGGTGAAATCACCGCCCTGAAAAAAGCCGCCACCCTCAAGGAAGCCAGCGCGACAGCTGCCAAAGAAGGCACCCTGGCCAACCTGCTGGTGCACGACGCGCTCGAAGAGATGCGCCTGTCGGTCAACAGCCGCGAGAAAGAAGGCATCAAGGAGCGCGTCAGCTTCCGTCTTGAGCGTCTGGTCGCTGCCTGTGGCCGCAACATGAGCAGCGGCACCGGCGTCCTCGCCACCATCGGTTCCACCGCGCCGTTCGTCGGCCTGTTCGGTACCGTGTGGGGCATCATGAACAGCTTCATCGGCATCGCCAAGACCCAGACCACCAACCTCGCCGTCGTGGCGCCGGGCATTGCCGAAGCGCTGCTGGCCACCGCGCTGGGTCTGGTTGCTGCGATTCCTGCGGTGGTGATCTACAACGTGTTCGCCCGCTCCATCGCCGGCTACAAGGCGCAGGTGTCCGACGCTTCGGCGCAGGTTCTGCTGCTGGTCAGCCGTGACCTCGACCACCAGCCTGAGCGCAGCAGCTCGCAACCGCACATGGTGAAAGTGGGGTAATCGGCCATGGGCCTGCATTTGAAAGAAGGCGCAGACGACGATCTGGCCGAGAACCACGAAATCAACGTCACGCCGTTCATCGACGTGATGCTGGTGCTGCTGATCATCTTCATGGTGGCCGCGCCGCTGGCCACCGTGGACATCAAAGTCGACCTGCCGGCCTCGACCGCCAAACCGGCGCCGCGCCCGGAGAAACCGGTGTTCCTCAGCGTAAAAGCTGATCAGCGTCTGTACATCGGCGACGACGAAGTCAACGCCGAAACCCTTGGTGCCGTCCTCGACGCCAAGACCCAGGGCAAGAAAGACACCACCATCTTCTTCCAGGCCGACAAGGGCGTGGACTACGGCGACTTGATGAGCGTGATGGATAAATTGCGCTCGGCCGGTTACCTGAAGGTCGGTCTGGTGGGCCTCGAGAGCGCAGCCAAGAAATGATCACGACGCGCCATAAGCTGACGCGTTACAGCGGTAGCCTGGCCGTGGTGCTGGGCGTTCACGCGCTGGCCATCGCGCTGGCGCTGAACTGGACCGCCCGCCCGCCCATCGAACTGCCGCCGCAGGCAATGGTGGTCGAGCTGGCACCGGTTCCGGCCCCGCCACCGCCTGCTCCGCCGAAAGTCGTCACACCGCCGCAGCCACCGGCTCCGGTTGAAGAGCTGCCGATTCCGAAACTGGCTGAAGCACCCAAGGCCGAGATTGCCGTACCGAAGCCGAAACCCAAGCCAAAGCCGAAACCGCAGCCACCCAAACCGGTCGAGAAAAAACCGGAACCCGTGAAGGAAAAACCTTCCGAGGAAAAACCGGCCGACACGCAACCGACCCAGGCACCGACGGAGAAATCCGCCCAGCCGGCACCGGGCCCGTCGCCCGCACAATTGGCCGCCAAGGCCAGTTGGCAAGGCACCCTGCTCGCGCACTTGGCCAAGTACAAAAAGTACCCGCAAAGCGCGCAGGCACGGGGCAAGGAAGGCCTGAACCGTCTGCGTTTCGTGGTGGATGCCGAAGGTAATGTGCTGTCGTTCGAACTGGTAGGCCGCTCCGGCAACGCCGATCTGGACCGAGCCACCCTGGAAATGATCCGCCGCGCCCAACCGCTGCCCAAGCCACCGGCGGACATGTTGACCAACGGCTCGATCGAAATTGTCGCGCCGTTCGTTTACTCCCTCGAGAGACGCCGCTGATCCAATGTGGGAGCGGGCTTGCTCGCGAAAGCGTCGTGTCAGTCGACATCAATGGTTATGACACACCGCATTCGCGAGCAAGCCCGCTCCCACAGGGGTTATGTATCGACAGTGGGATCGAGAAGGCACCGAAAGGTGCCTTTTGCCTATCTGGCAACGGCAAACTCACATTGCCCGGTGTCGCATTCCTCACTCAGTCTGATAACGTGCGTCTATCGATTGCAGCCGTTATGCTTGGCCCGCAACTTCATGGACGCTTGCTATGACTCTCACAGAATTACGCTACATCGTTACCCTCGCCCAAGAGCAGCACTTCGGCCACGCCGCCGAGCGTTGCCACGTCAGTCAGCCGACCCTGTCGGTGGGCGTGAAAAAACTTGAAGACGAACTCGGTGTGCTGATTTTCGAGCGCAGCAAAAGCGCCGTGCGCCTGACTCCGGTCGGCGAAGGCATCGTCGCCCAGGCGCAGAAAGTCCTGGAGCAGGCCCAAGGCATCCGTGAACTGGCCCAGGCCGGCAAGAACCAGCTGACCGCCCCGCTGAAAGTCGGCGCGATCTACACCGTCGGGCCGTACCTGTTCCCGCACCTGATTCCGCAACTGCACCGGGTCGCCCCGCAGATGCCGTTGTACATCGAAGAAAACTTCACCCATGTGCTGCGCGACAAACTGCGCAACGGCGAACTCGACGCGATCATCATCGCCCTGCCGTTCAACGAAGCCGACGTGCTGACTCTGCCGCTGTACGACGAGCCGTTCTACGTCTTGATGCCGGCCCAGCACCCGTGGACGCAAAAGGAGTCCATCGACGCTGCCCTGCTCAACGACAAGAGCCTGCTGCTGCTCGGCGAAGGCCACTGCTTCCGCGACCAGGTGCTTGAGGCCTGCCCGACCCTGACCAAGGGCAACGATGGCGCCAAGCACACCACGGTGGAATCCAGCTCGCTGGAGACCATCCGCCACATGGTCGCGTCCGGTTTGGGCATCTCGATCCTGCCGCTGTCGGCGGTGGACAGCCACCACTACGCCCCCGGCGTGATCGAAGTGCGTCCACTGTCTGCGCCGGTGCCGTTCCGCACCGTGGCAATTGCCTGGCGCGCGAGCTTCCCGCGGCCGAAAGCCATCGAAATCCTCGCCGACTCCGTTCGCCTGTGCTCGGTGGCCAAGCCCGCCGCACCGGTTACGGCCGGTTAAGCCAGGGTCATGACCGAGCTGTCGCAAGTGTCGGTGACGGCACTCAAGGGTGTCGGCGAAGCCATGGCCGAGAAACTCGCCAAGGTCGGCCTGGAGAATCTCCAGGACGTGCTGTTCCACCTGCCGCTGCGTTATCAGGATCGCACCCGCGTGGTGCCGATCGGCCACTTGCGACCGGGCCAGGACGCCGTGGTCGAAGGCACCGTCAGCGGCGCCGACGTGGTCATGGGCCGGCGTCGCAGCCTGGTGGTGCGCATGCAGGATGGCACCGGCGGGCTGAGCCTGCGCTTCTACCATTTCAGCAACGCGCAGAAAGAAGGCCTCAAGCGCGGCACGCGGATTCGCTGCTACGGCGAAGTACGGCCCGGCGCTTCGGGGCTGGAAATCTACCACCCGGAATACCGCGCCATCACCGGTGACGAACCGCCGCCCGTGGATGAAACCCTGACCCCGGTCTACCCGCTCACCGAAGGCCTGACCCAACAGCGCCTGCGCCAGTTGTGCATGCAGACCCTGACGCTGCTCAAGCCAAACACCCTGCCCGACTGGCTGCCGACCGAACTGGCCCGCGACTACCAACTGGCGCCGTTGGCCGACGCGATCCGCTACCTGCACAACCCGCCCGCCGACGCCGATGTCGATGAGCTGGCCCTCGGTCATCACTGGGCCCAGCATCGGCTGGCCTTCGAAGAGCTGCTGACCCATCAACTGTCGCAACAGCGTCTGCGCGAAAGCATGCGTTCACTGCGCGCGCCAGCGATGCCGAAGGCGAAACAACTGCCACCGAAATACCTGGCCAACCTCGGCTTCAACCCGACCGGCGCCCAGCAACGCGTCGGCAACGAAATCGCCTACGACCTCAGCCAGCACGAACCGATGCTGCGGCTGATTCAGGGCGACGTTGGTGCGGGCAAAACCGTGGTCGCCGCCCTCGCGGCGCTGCAAGCACTGGAGGCCGGTTATCAGGTCGCACTGATGGCGCCGACCGAGATCCTTGCCGAGCAACACTTCATCACTTTCAAGCGCTGGCTCGAACCGCTGGGCATCGACGTCGCGTGGCTGGCCGGCAAGCTCAAGGGCAAGAATCGCGTCACCGCGCTGGAACAGATCGCCAGCGGCACGCCGATGGTGGTCGGCACCCACGCGCTGTTCCAGGACGAAGTGCAGTTCAAAAATCTGGCACTGGTGATCATCGACGAACAACACCGCTTCGGCGTGCAGCAGCGTCTGGCGCTGCGGCAGAAAGGCGTCGGCGGGCGCATGTGCCCGCATCAACTGATCATGACCGCCACGCCGATTCCACGCACCCTGGCGATGAGCGCCTACGCCGACCTCGACACCTCGATCCTCGACGAACTGCCGCCCGGTCGTACCCCGGTCAACACCGTGCTGGTCACCGACACCCGTCGCGTCGAAGTCATCGAACGGGTGCGCAGCGCTTGCGCCGAAGGGCGTCAGGCCTATTGGGTGTGCACGCTGATCGAAGAGTCGGAAGAGCTGACCTGTCAGGCCGCCGAAACCACGTTCGAAGACCTCACCGCCGCCCTCGGCGAGCTGAAAGTCGGGCTGATCCACGGGCGCATGAAGCCCGCCGAAAAAGCGGCGGTCATGGCCGAATTCAAGGCCGGCAACCTGCAACTGCTGGTCGCCACCACCGTGATCGAAGTCGGTGTGGACGTGCCCAACGCCAGCCTGATGATCATCGAAAACCCTGAGCGTCTGGGCCTCGCGCAGCTGCACCAATTGCGCGGCCGCGTCGGCCGGGGCAGCGCGGTCAGCCATTGCGTGCTGCTCTACCATCCGCCGCTGTCGCAGATCGGCCGCCAGCGCCTGGGCATCATGCGCGAGACCAACGACGGTTTTGTCATCGCCGAAAAAGACCTCGAACTGCGCGGCCCCGGCGAAATGCTCGGCACGCGCCAGACCGGTCTGCTGCAATTCAAGGTCGCCGACCTGATGCGCGACGCCGACCTGCTGCCCGCCGTACGCGATGCCGCGCAAGCTTTGCTCGAGCGCTGGCCGACTCACGTCAGCCCATTGCTCGACCGCTGGTTGCGCCACGGGCAGCAATACGGCCAAGTGTGAGCACCGTCGCAGTTTGTGCAGGATCGTTCCTACAGAGCTGGTTATACTCCTGCCATTGTTTCAAAAACGGATACACACCATGACCGAAGCCGCTCTCGCCCCCGAACTCCCGCACGCTCCGTCCGTCATTCGGCTGCTGCTGGGCAAGCTGGGCATCGCTTACGAAGAAGTGCTCGACCACCACGGCCTCAATGCTTCGCGCAAGGTACAAGCCGTATTGCTGGACGATGCTGTGGGCGCGCTGATGGTGCTGTTTCCGCAGAGCCAGTTGCTCGACCTCAATCGCCTCGCCGAACTGACTGGCCGACGCCTGACCGCCGTGTCCACCGAGCGCCTGGAAAAGATGCTCGGCAAACACAGCCTGAGCCTGCTGCCGGGCCTGCCGGCACTCACTAGTTCGCCGTGCCTTTACGAAGAAAGCCTGCTGCGTGAACCGAAGCTGCTGATCAACTCCGGCGAGCCGGGCCTGCTCCTGGAAATCGCCAGCGAAGACTTCAAGACCATGCTGACCAAGGCCAGCGCCGCCAATTTCGGCGAAGCCCTGAGCAGCATCCGTCCGAACCTTGATCGCCCGGACGATGACCGCGAGGAAATCACCCAGGCTGTGCAGGCGTTCACTGCACGCCGGATTCAGCAGCGTCTGGAAGCGACCATCGAAATTCCGCCGCTGGCCGAGACGGCGCAAAAAATTATCAAGTTGCGCGTCGACCCCAACGCCACCATCGACGACATCACCGGCGTGGTCGAAACCGACCCGGCGCTGGCTGCACAAGTGGTGAGCTGGGCCGCATCGCCGTACTACGCGTCGCCGGGCAAAATCCGTTCGGTGGAAGACGCGATCGTGCGCGTGCTCGGTTTCGATCTGGTGATCAACCTGGCGCTGGGCCTGGCCCTCGGCAAGACCCTGAGCCTGCCGAAAGACCACCCGCAACACACCACGCCGTACTGGCAGCAGTCGATCTACACCGCCGCCGTCATCGAAGGCCTGACCCGCGCCATGCCGCGCGCCCAGCGCCCGGAAGCCGGCCTGACCTATCTCGCCGGCCTGTTGCACAACTTCGGCTACCTGCTGCTGGCCCACGTGTTCCCGCCGCACTTCTCGCTGATCTGCCGTCACCTGGAGGTCAACCCGCACCTGTGCCACAGCTACATCGAGCAGCACCTGCTGGGTATCAGCCGCGAACAGATCGGCTCGTGGCTGATGCGCTACTGGGACATGCCCGATGAACTGGCCACCGCCCTGCGCTTCCAGCACGACCCAAGCTACGACGGCGCCTACGCCGAATACCCGAACCTCGTCTGCCTGGCCGTGCGCCTGCTGCGCAGCCGCGGCATCGGCTCCGGCCCCGACGAAGACATCCCCGACGCCCTGCTCGAACGCGTCGGCCTGACCCGCGACAAAGCCAACGACGTCGTCAGCAAAGTCCTCGAAGCCGAAGTCCTGCTGCGCGAACTGGCCTCGCAGTTCAGCCAGGCCTGAAGGCAAACAGGCCCGCTCCCCCAGGATTTATACAAATCCCTGTGGGAGCGAGCCTGCTCGCGATGAATCCACCTCGGTTTCCTGGATGTACTGAACCCCTGTGGCGAGGGAGCTTGCTCCCGCTCGACTGCGCAGCAGTCGCAAACCAGCCAGCAGGGTGTGTCAGGCAAAACTCGGCTTTCAGGTTTTGGGGCCGCTCCGCAGCCCAGCGGGAGCAAGCTCCCTCGCCACAAAAGCTCTTCTCATCAAGACTCGGCTCAAGCCTTAGGCTTGGCCTTCCTCGGCTTCAAATACTTCATCAACCCCTGAAACCACATCACCAGCGCCGGATTCCCCTTCAGCTGAATCGACTTATCCTGAATCCCCTGCATAAACGCCAGTTGCTTGTTCTTCGCCTGCATCGTGGCAAAGGCATAACCCGCATCCTTGAACGCAATCGCAAACGCCGGCTCCGCCACCACCCCAGACTTGCTGGTAACGCGCTGATTCTTCACCACGAAATGCCGCGCCACTTTCCCGTCCAGCGTCTGCAGCTGAAACACCAGATCCTTGTCACCCAACTGCTGCTGGAACGCAGGATTTGTCCGGCTGGCCTTACCCATCAACAAACCCATCATCCACAGAAGAAAACGAAATTTCATGCGCACAGCCTCAAAAGGAAAATGAACGGCCGGGGCAGTGTAAGGGATTCAGACGATAACGCCACTATCCGCCGCTATTGGAGGATGATGCGGCCCATTTCCCGCACGATGACCGCCAAGTCACGCTTCTAAACTCCACGTCCTACACCTGTTGAAACACATCCCTGTAGGAGCTGCCGAAGGCTGCGATCTTTTGATCTTCCGGCCTGCAAACCTATGGGAAATTTCCTGCAAGGCGTGGTGTTGTGCGTGAACTAGGCAGGATGAGGGTTCATCGATAGCCTCAATAGGTCACCACGAATTGGTGATACGGACGTGCAAGTCCAGACTCGTTATGCATTCAGTTATGGCTATTCGCCGGGCGTTTTCCTATGCTCGCGAACTGTTATGGCGGCTGTGTATGGGAGGCCTTCGGGTCTGCCGGTTTCCGAGTCCGGTCTTGCACACCTATACACAGCTGCCACCCTCTCGAAGCAAGCGAAACGGTGTTGGCTCCATAACTCGGAAAATACCTATGATCAAACCAACACCCAATCCCCCCGACACCCCAGACATATCGCCCTACGAATCGCTGGAATCCAAGAAATTCCACGAGGCCGCCGAACTCGCCCTCGACCACCACTTCAAACCGCGCACCGAATCCCAATCCAAACGCGAAACCGGCCTCTTCAGCCTCACCCCCGGCACCGATGCCGAAGCCCTGATGGCCAACGCCTCCGAAGACCTCCTGTCCATCAGCGCCATCGCCTGCGACCTCGCCGACGACCTCCACGGCTCCCGCCGCTCGGTAGCACTGGCCCTGAGCAGAATGGCGGATGGGGTGCGATTGATGGTGGAAGGGACGCTCGACCACATTGAAGTGCGGAACCTGGCAGCCAAGTCGTAGCGGGATTTACGGATGAAAAAAGGGGACGTTAAGTCCCCTTTCTGCACCTATCGGTAAAAAATCCAGACACA
This sequence comes from Pseudomonas sp. MWU12-2020, assembly GCF_023100605.1. Lineage (NCBI taxonomy): Bacteria > Pseudomonadati > Pseudomonadota > Gammaproteobacteria > Pseudomonadales > Pseudomonadaceae > Pseudomonas > Pseudomonas sp. MWU12-2020. The sequence goes on along the minus strand of NZ_JALMEX010000004.1, from coordinate 92,637 downwards.
AAAAAACTGCCAATCAGGCAGCTTTTTCGAGAATCCGAAACCTTCAGCCGGCCAGTCGACCGACAGGCTCGAAATCACTGCCTTTGGACAGTGCGACATCCAGAAAGCGGCTGCGCTTACCGGAACGTTTGGCCAAAACCTCACGAGCTTCGGCCTGGAACCGGGCAGCCATCATAGGCTTGGGTTCATGTTTGGACTTTTTCATGGAAACCTCTCGGGTCTCGAAATTTGACTGGATAGTATTACCGCTCAACCCCAATAACAAGCCGGCCCGTCGGATCAAAGCCAAACCCTAAACTCTCATACAACGGTATAGCAGCGGCGGCTGGTTCTTGAACTTCAATTTCCGTACAACCTATTAAGATCGCGTAGTTTTCAATCGCGGTTAGCGCCAAAGCAGCCACGGCTCCTCGCAACGGATGAGATCTGTCCGGCTTGCCCTCCAGAATCACAATCTTGATGCACAGCTTGCTCTTGCGAGGTGAGGCATAACACAACCCACATAATTCCCGGTCGAACCAAAGCGAGACATCAAAGCCTCGGATGTCAGCCTGCTTCCATTGATGCACGTCATGCCATGGGTATAGCGTAGCCTCATCCCCCCACAGATCGGCGGCTTCGATGGCAGCAAGAGTAATGGGCTCATAACGAATTTGAGTTGTATCAATACCTCTGGTTATGAGGTTCTGGTTCTCGCGCGCCAGAGCTTCCGCTGCCTTGCGCGCCTCAGATCGCCAGATCTGGTAGCGATACCCGTTCCCTCGATTCTTGGACATGGACAACCACTGGCAATTTTCAAGCTCGAGAGCGTAGCGGCGTTTGAAGGCTTTTGAACATCAACAGAAATACCCTGACATTGATTATCTGGTCCGAGCAATCCGCGGCCTCTAGCTTCAGCCGCCTACGCCATCGCCCAACGGCAGGACGACACCAACACCACTTCAACACCGCCACATTGCATAACATCGCGCTGGGTGTAGGCATCCTTCCGGAGCGGCGAAAGCTGGAAGCGAAAGCAGCAGCGCAAGGCTGCCCGCCAAATAACGATGACTCATGAAGACATCCTTTTCGCCGTTAACCGACCCGCTGTTTAGTCATGCACTTTGCATAGCCGTCGGCGAACTTGGCATCGAATGACAGCTCCACTGGCTCCTCCAGTTCCGCCGAGGTGTTGAGCAATACCCGAGTGGCCGGGGTGTATTTGATCCAGCCGATGGTGCCGGTACCGTCGGTGTCAAAGAGCAACTTCGCACGCACCACTTCGCCGTCATCTTCATCAATCAGCAAGTTGACCTTGTCCTTGCTGACATAGCGAAACGGGAAATTGCTGCTCCTGACCATTTCGGTGAGATAGCCATAGCAATTCGCTGCCTCGGCGGATGCCGGGATGGCGCAGATAAGTGGCAAGAGTAAAAGAGCATTCGGCGTGAGCCGAATGGAAAAACGGTTCATCCAATCATCCTTAATCAAGCGGCGGCGATTACAAGTCTTTGAACATCAGCAATCGGAACTCGTTGTTCACAAACTCGTAGTAGCGAGTCCTGTAGCGGGTTTCCAGCTCATTGCCCTGTGCGTCTTCTTCAGTATCGGCGGAAATGCCGGAAACGATGAGCATGCGACTGTCGGGCTGGTAGACAATGCCGAAGGTGCTGCCGTCGTAGGCATTCAACAGACCACCAACGACTTCCCCAGTCTGGGCGTCCAGCATTTCGCCGCAAATGGCGTTGCCGCCGCAGCCGAGCCTGTGCAGGATGTAATGGCCGGCGAAGTTGACCTTGCCTTTCAGGGCTTGTGCCCGCGCTTGGTCCATCATTGGGCTGCTGTTTTCTTGCGGCACCAGCTTATGGTTGGGGCCGGTGAAAACTGGCGTGACGGTGTAATCCTTGAAGGTTGGATCTGCAGCGAAGGCCATGGCGGTTGAAATTGCCAAGAGACTGCCCGCTACCAGTGACAGCCAGTTCATACGCAACAATAGTGTTTTCACTTCCTATCCTTCGAATTGATCAATTCCAACTCACCATCCCGATACAACACCTCACACCCCATCCACGCCGGATCCACCTGCGGCATCACCGCCGACGGCTTGCGCAACTCGCGCAACAACGTCGAGCCATGCGACAAGCGCCCGCCCATCCGCGCAATCACCGCCCGGGCGGTCTGATAGTGCGCGTGACGCCCGGGATCGAGGGTGTCTTCGAGCAAGATGTCCTCGCCGAGAATGCCTTGCGCTTGCCCCGGATAAATCATGAATCCGGTCGCTTGCTCCGCACCTTCGCGACCGTCCTGCCAGAAGCTGCCATCGCGGGTGCGCACGTCGGGATGCGGCGCGAACCAATGTTCGCGATCCGCCATGGGCATGGCGTGGTGCAGACGGAAGAAGATGCGCATCAGATTGTCGCGATACCACTCGCGTACTTGCAGGTAGTAACCGCGCAGGCCCGGCAGGCCGGTCGAATGCGCGAGGCGGATCAGCCCGGACCATTGTGGGAATGACTGTAGCGGCAGTTCGCTCGACGCGGGTCGCGGGGTAGCCGGATCGGTTTCCCACGGCAGTCGATGAGGACTGTTTTCCAGATTGTCGTACGCGGTCGGCGGGCGGCCCAGCCAATCACCACCGCTGCTGGCCAGTGCAGTGGCAATGCACAAATTGCCTTGCACCACGAACACGTAGAACCGGGTGAACCAGTCTGCTAATTGCTGGCCATTGGCACTTTGGGCGACCAGTTCGGCCAGCTCCCGATCGCAGCGCTGCAAACCGTTTTCAAGGTTCAGCAAATGGCCGCGAGCCTTGCGTTGCATACGCAAAAACAACGGCAGCGAACGCAACATCCGCAGCGGTTGCCACGGCAGATGCGGCGTCGCACCACCAACTTCACCGGCGTAGTTATCGGCGCTGATGCCCCAGTCGGCCAACCGGGCAAGAAACAGGTCATTGTTGATGTAGGACGCGCCGCCGAACACAGCAGTGAACGTCTCGTTGTCCTGCAGCACCCGCGCATCCCAACGCGCCATGATCGCCGGAATACTCGCAGCGGCTCGGCGCTGGGCGTACTCCACCAGCACGCTCGGTTGCGGTGGCAGGATCTCGGCGATGTTCGCGGCGGTGAGGTGCCGGCGCCAGCCGTAGTCGCTGATCGGCCGGTATTGCAGCAGCCAGAGTTGCGAGCCGTCCCAGGCCCATTCGACGTCGCCGGGCACGTAGTGGAACACGCGCAACACGTCTTGCAGAAAGCGCCAGAGCCGGTCTTCGGTCAAGCCGTGGGACGGCATGAACGTGCCGCTGCGCCACGCATCACCTAGCCGCGAAAGCGTTGCTCGTGAGGGACTGACGTGACCGTCGGCCAACGATTCGAGATGGCCTTCAACCCATTCCAGTTCTACAGACAGATGTCGCACGAAGGCGATCCCGGAAACTACCGGCGTGATGAAGCGTTGCACCACCACTTCCTCGACGCCTTCGGCCGTCAGTTCGGCGATACGTTTCGGCACATTGGCGGGCGGCTCGCGCAGATAGGTGGTGCTCAAACCGGCATTCGCCGAATCGGCCTGATCCTCGCCATAACTGGAGGAGCGCACCGCCCAGGTCACGTCGGGTTGGGCAGCGAGAAATGTTGGCAGACGCGGATCATTGCAATCGTTGAGCGTCAGCGCCGCCGGCACAGCTTGCCGCGCCAGTTCAGCCAGGCGCAAACGCCCGCCCTTGGTGTGCGCAACAAACCCGCGCTCGCCCAACTCCAGCCATTGCGCGAACTGCGCGGGCGAGTCGATCCACGGGTAATGGCCCCAACCGGGTTTGAGGCTGATAGTCAGATCAGCGCGAGCGAGAATCGCCGACCACGCCGCCGCTTGCTCGATGCCAAGCACCGCGTCCTGATCGCCCCAAACCAACTCGACCGGATCGGTGATCCACTCCAGCAGCGGCAACGCAGTATCTGCGCGAATCAGGTCCCAATGCGGCACGAACGCACGGCAACGCGCATAGCCGGCGCCCATGCGCTGGTACTGCGCGGGCGTCCAGGTCTGGTTGGAAAACTTGCGCGCGAACAGTGTGGGCTGGTTCGACAGCAGCCAGTGAATGGTCTTGCGGATCGGCAGCGGCGACATCAGTGCAGGCAACCGCCGCTGCCACAGAAACGCACCGACTGGCGCCAACAAAACGCTGCGGGAAAAGTGCCCCGGCCGACATTGCAACGCATGCAACACCAGCAACGCATTGACCCCGACCGCCATGATCGCGCTGCCCTGCTGTGTCATCGCCAGCAAGGTCTGCGCGTAGTCCGCCAGATCCTCACAGGGCGGCTGCGGATTGGCGCCGAAACCCGGCAACTCCAGCGGCACCACTTCGTAACGCTTGAAGTGCGGCAGCGCGTCATCCCACCAATCGGCGGCGCTGCCGTTGCCGGCCAACAGGTACATCAAGGGCTTGCTCATGAGCGATCCTCAGGTCAGATCGCGCAGAGCGGCGTCGAGGGTTGGAAAGCGGAATGTGTAGCCAGCCTCGGTCAAACGCTGCGGCACCACGCGCTGACCGTCGAAGAACAGCTGCGCCATCTCCCCTGCCATTGCACGCACTGGCGCGGCGGAAATATGGAACCACACCGGACGCTTGAGGACCTTGCCGGCCTGCTCGGCGAACGCTGCCTGACTGACCGTTTCCGGCGCCACCATGTTGTAGGTGCCGCGCAGATTGTCGTCATTGAAAGCCCTTGCAATCACCTGAAGCACATCATCGCGATGCACCCAACTCATGATCTGCCGACCATCGCCCATGCGCCCGCCGAAGCCCAAGCGGAACGGCAGCAGCAACGGCGTCAACGCGCCGCCCGGGCCGAAGACCACGCCAAGACGCAGCACCACCTGACGCACGCCAGACTCAGTGGCCGGTTGCGCGGCGGCTTCCCAACGCGCGCAGAGTTCGGCCATGAAACCGTCGCCCTTGCTGGCGTGTTCATCGAGGCTTTCGCTGGCATCGCGCACGCCGTAGAAACCGATGGCCGAGGCTTGAATCCACAGTGCTGGTTTGTGCTCGGTGTTCTTCAACCAAGTCATCAACGCTTCGGTGGTGCCGACTCGGCTGGCGAGCAGTTGCGCCTGACGCTTGGGACTCCAGCGTGGACCGGCGACGGGCGCGCCGGCGAGATTGATCACCACGTCGAAGGTTTCGTCGTGGCTGAGTTCGCCGAGCGAATACACACAGCGGACGCGGCCGTTGAACAAGGTGGCGGCGCTCAACGGATCACGCGTTAGAACGCTAATTGAATGACCGGCGTCGAGTAACTGGTGGACTAAAGCTTCACCTATAAACCCTGTGCCGCCGGTGATCAGTACGCGTTTGAAAGCGCTGCCAACAAACGGGTTGGATGTGCTCGGAGTCTTTACTGAAGGGGATTTTCGGCGGTCATGGCGATACAGCCAAACCAGCGGCGGCAACAACACCAGCAACGCAAAACCATCGAGCCACAGGTGCGACCAGACCTGTTGTTGCGCTGAAAGCCACATGTCCTGCGGCGCCCATAACAGGATGCCGGCGATCAACCATCCCCACGCCATCGGGGCTTTCGAGCGATTGCCGATGTGCACCAGCGCGAGCATATACAGCGCATAACTTTGCAGCGTCGCGCCGAACAGCGCGAGCCACCAGACTTGTTGTTCGTGGCCGGCGACGGGCACCGGGTCTGCGCCCCAGAATGCGAGTTCGAGAACTTGAAGATAGCCGTCGAGTAAACCGGAGTGACCGGCCCAGGTCAGGGTGAGGCCGGCGAGTATGTGCGCGATTGCGGCGGCATATAGCCAGAGTACTAACGCTGGGCGAAGGGAGATCGAGGGGGCTGGCATTCCGTGTCCTGAGCGCATTCCTTGGGGGTGGGGAGTTTAAAGGAATGCGTGGGGTTTCGGGGGTTGTCAGTAGCAGTAGCTGGGTTGGATTGGTGTGGAGGAGTTTTTCTTCAAGTGTTCCAAACCGAAACGCGCGCCATCACTACCCTTCGCGAGGGCCATTTGGTAACAGGCCATGGCTCGAGATGGATCTTTGGTACCCCATTCGCCGCTAGCGAAGGTAGATCCCAACTTGCTGATCGCGTTGGCATTGCCCATTTTTACGGCGCCCATCAGTGCTTGCTCTGCAAGCGCAGGATTTTTGCAGGGACCGTCGGATGTTAGTTCGTTGCCATCGCAGTAAAACTCGGAAAGTCCCATCGCACCGTTCGGCAAAGTAGTGGCCGCTGCTTTGAATAGTGACTCTAAAGTATCCGTCGGCACCTGCGGCGCCATGCCCGAGAGGCTCAAAATAGCGGCTTTATAACTGGCAAGTGGGTCTCCGGAGTGTGCTGCACATAACAAGTTTTCCAGCGTGGCCTCATACAACTCAACGGTGCGAGGCTGGTCTTCCGGTGCAGCCAATGCTTCGAACGCCTCGGCACGCTGGAAACAGAGACTTTCTTCCTTGCTCATCGTCGGCGTACTCGCCGCGACCAGGTCTTTCTCGCGAATAGACCAGTCTTCAACGCCTTCAAGCACCCAGCACGCCTGACGGGAAAAATTGAAGACTTTGACGTTGCTCCAGCCGGCGCGTCGATCCACAACAGTTGAGTGGCTGTCGTCGTATTCCCAAATCACAACACCCGGCGTTTTGCGAGATTCAATAGATGCCATCAACGGATAGGCCAATCCGGCGCCCTTCTCGCCCGTGGTCACAGGCTCGAAACGTCCCGGCTCGGCTTTTGGCTTTAACACCATCGACTTGACGGTAAACGCGGTGAGCCGGCGCTGTGCTTCGATATCGGCAGAAAACACTGCCAGGAAGGGTAAGAAATCCTCGGATGGGCAAGCATTACTGGCGCTGACTTTTTCGGATAACTGCGCCGACGGTGCCGGCACAATCTTGTCCAGATACGCCGAGCGCTCACGGCTCATTCTGGCGATACACGAGTTGACCGCGAACACATGCGCCGGCATCCCCGTCTCGATCTCGAATGCCTCCAAAGGGCAGTTCGCATCGCGCAACTTCAGCCATGCACGTTGCGATTCTTTAACCTTCGCTGCGTACTCCGCTCCCAATGCCGGATCCGCTCGATAATCAGACTCAAGCCGCGCCATCAATTGCTTGTAGCTGAGGTTCAACTGCGTATCGGCAGCCTTCTTCGCCGCCTCCGAGCAGGGCACCATTTCCAGGCTTGATGTGACATGGCTGCAGTCGTCCTGCGCATAGGCCGCTGAAACCGGCAGCAGCACGGCCAGAAGGGTAAAAACGAAACGGTTCACTGTGTTCATCCTTGAGTCATTCAGGCTTTGCGCTCGGCGAGCCGGGGCCAAACAACGTTCACGCATAATAAAGAGTAGCCTGCCCTATTAAACGCAAAACATTGGCAGCCATCGCTATTTAGCGCCATTTATTTTCTTGATATAAGATTTTATCAACCCTGCATTAACATAAGGAAAATGTTGCTCCTCACCTTCTTGATATCCTTCCATCCCACTCAGATTCTTATCAAATCGGACAAGCTTATTCACAACCAATTTATTGTCCGCACTTTTTTCATACCCATAAACTTGATAAAGGGTCCCGTACGTTCCAATTCCTCTGCTCGTAATTTCCCAAGAAACCAAAACAAGCACATTTTTCTTACCCTTAACTGGATAAAAGAAAATCGACTCAATTTTTGGGTCTGACCCAGCCACATCGTATTTATCGACAAGACTTCTATTTTTTTTATTGTCGATCCCAACAACATCCAGAACCAGAGAAACAGGAAACTCCTCGCTCGTCGTCTGCAGGAATGATAATTCACCCCCATTTACGACGTCAGTTCTAAATGGTCCTTGGATTACCGTTCCCTGAAGATATTCCACATCTTGCGCACTGCTGGAGTGCGCCAGAAGGAAAACAAAAGCAAACATAAATACACGGAGCATAGCAGAACGACCTCTTAGTTAATGTTCATAAGTGCAGCGAGTGCTTGAAACCTACTGTTCCTGTCCGCATATCCATTTTGGCCGCCATTCACCATTTGGGGAAATTGGGGACAAACCACGTTTTTCGGATACTACTAAAAGGTGGTCTGGCCCTATTTCACTCCTTCCCGCCTACCAACGACAAACAGTCCAAACGCCGCAAAGGCAGACTCTTCACCGTCGCCAATGACATCGACTCGGAAGACCTCCTGGCCAACGCCTCCGAAGACATGTTGTCCATCAGCGCCATCGCTGCCAAATTAGCCGACGATGTCGAAGGCCCCAACCGCTCCGTAGCGTTAGCCCTTAGCCGAATTGCCGATGGCGCGCAGCTTATGGTGGAGCGTGCGCTGGATCATCTGGAGGAGTTAACTGCGGCGAGGCAGGAAGTGAAGACGTAAAGATAAGAAGGGGGCGGATTCAAATAAATCCGTCCTCCGTTAAGCTATTTTTCGGTCAGTTATTCAGCTTTGCAACGCACTTCTCATAAAGCTCTGAATACTTTTTGTCGTACACCAATTCAACCGGCTCATCCAGATCAGCCGATAGAAAATGGGGACAGACCACGGTTTTCGAGCAATTTCTAAAACGTGGCCTGTCCCCATTACACTGCGGGTCAACTTACGGCATCACTGCCGAAGGCTTACGCAATTCCCGCAAAAATGTCGAGCCATGGATTAAGCACACGCCCATCCACGCGATCACCGCACATACGCCTCGGTGGTGCGCATGCCGCCCAGGATCGAAACCTCCCTCACGTCGCTATTTCGCCCGTTCAGCAACGCGTGCAGGCACTTTTCCGGCTTTACCTTCCGCGATCATGGCGTCAGAGTATTTTTTGTAATATTTCGCAGCCTCGGAAGTTTCTTTCAAATTCCACAAAGAGTCCGCGATATTGAGCATCAGCACAGTCCGCTTACCAACTACTTCGATTTCCCGATAGATCCTCAGTGCGGACGAATCATCACCTGCTTGTGCTAGATAGAAACCGACATTGTTCAAGGCTTGGACGTTCTTACTGGCCGGGTAGCAACTCATATAAGATTCGACCCCCATGAATAGTTGGTCTTTTACAGCACGTCCTTTCGCAGACGCATTATTAATCGATTCCACTGACTTTATTAGGTTGTTAGGAGAAATCGTCTCCAAGTTCGGCACAATCACCTCTCCCCCATCGGTCAACCAATTTCCCCCTTTCCAACTTCCAGAACACGCTTCAGCGGAGCGTGACAAAAGTACGCAACCAGTATCCATTGAAACCATATCGCAATAATTATTCTCGGTGGCAACCACCTCTTGCCCATTGCTCAACTCTCCAAATACAGTTCGCTGAACCAACGCATATTTTTTGCTGGGTGAAAGAGAATCAGAGTTAATACCTACGCCAACTGAAGCTTTGTTCCCATTATCGTATAAATCATAGCTGTCGTTGATCTTGGAGAAGGTAGCGCGCTTCCATACAGCGGTACCTTGATCCCAAGAAGAAAACTTGAGCATCGCACCATCGGCACTCGTCAAACTCGAATCTGCGGCATTACAAAAAGATCCAATTGAAAAAACTAGACATGTACCTATAAAAAATTTTGCCTTTAACATTTTCAAAGCCCTGCCTTTAAGTGATTATAACGGAGAGATGGATTCGTCATTCTTCTGTTATTACCATACAAATCGAGAACCTTCCGCTCATTCGCGCCGTGCGCCGCCCCCCAGGTATCAATATTCCTACTTACCGCCGGATTCTGGGAGAAAAACGTGTCGAGCGCTGCACCTAAATCATCCTTGACAAAGGCGGGCCTATTTATATCATGATCAAGTACTACAGCCTTTCCTAAAGGAGACTTAAATAACTTTTCGGCACTAAAGCTGTACCCCGAGGGCACTTTACTCAATGCAGCATGCAGCCTATCAATAAAATCCATTATTTGTATTTCCACGTATAGCGGGCTTGCAATTGCACACGCCATCGCAGAAACTGGTTGGCAATCAATTACCTTGCCAAAGGTCGCTTCATTACATCCAAGTTGCAGGTTTTCTTTTAGTGCCTGTTTTTCCAATTTAGCGCCGTTAGCTCGAGCCTCCCCCTGATAATATAATTGCGGGGATACACCAGCTTCATCTAACTTCCAACCTTTAGATTCAAAAAATTCTACATATGCATCTGGATATTGATCCTTGAATTTTTTAATTTGATCTGGCAGCTCACCGCCACCGGTGACTTTCATTGTTTTCTGCATCGCTCCCGCAGTGATCACTTCACTGTCATAACACTGTACCCCATTGATTTTTGCTTCATTCCCCGACATGACAACAATGATTTTCTTTTCATCCGCTGTAATCCTCCCCGCAGATACTAGCTCATCCCATTGAGGAGCACTGCCTAACTCTTTATCACCGGTATGTAGTGGGCCATAATGGGTCATAGTGCTAGAATTCCAACGAGTCACTTTGACAATAGCATTGCACTCGCAGATTTTTTTGGCGGTCATATTTTTTATGAATTCAACCGGATGAAAATGCCAAACTACATCTGAACTAACAGCGGCCTTACCAGACAGCTCACTCCAAAAAACATATTTGCTTATCCGTTCTTTTTCGTGCTTCAACGTTTTTGGAGATGCTTCTAGTAATTTATCCAACTTACTCCACTTAACCGACTCCGCCTTGTCCTTCCACTCAGTTGGATGGTGAGCAATGAGCTTCGCCCAGTGATCTCTCATATCAACATTTTTCAATGCCTCAGAGAGTTCATTGCGATCAACATCCCCGTCGTGGTTTTTATCAATTTTGACGAAAAGATCTTTGAAGAACTGAGGCATGTCTTGAGGGTCGAGGAATCCATCGGCAACGGTGTTTGTTTCTTCCACGATCTGAAAACCCAATTTCTCCCAGTCGTGCTGAGTGATGAGCGTTGCGCTAGATTTTTTAACAAGTCCCTTTAACGGTTGATCGTCTTCCACCACACTGACGTCATACCAGCTTTCATCGCCTTCCTTGATCACGGGAGCCTTGCTTAAATCAACAACATGCTCCTTTTTGACCGGAATACTACCGGTAGCAGGCGCCTTTTTCTTGATCTCAGCTCCTGCCAAAAGATGCAGATATTGTTTACCTATCTTCAAATCAGCAGCGTTTTGAAGAAAATTTTTTACGTCGACATCAGCAGTGAATATCTCGACATGAACCTGATACTTATTGGTTACGCCGCCATCTTCGCCTGTGAGGTTTTCTGTCAGCCCTAAGTATCCGATCGGATCACCTGCCTTGATACCGGTACTTGCAGGCTCTACAGAATTGAAGCTACTCGGGATTACATCCCAGGCAACATATTCGTTTTCCACAATCACCCAGAAGCTGGGAGGAAGGTTTCCCGTCCCAGCCAAGCTACCGCTGCTGGTACATTTCGCCATTCTACGAATTGTCCCTGCAACATTGAGGTTCAGTACCTCTTTGCTTTCAAATTCCACAGAACTTTGAGGGTTAAGTTGCAGCGAGCCAATCTTATCACCGGCATTCTGCCCATTTTGGGCAGAGATAGGACCCTGATAAAGATCCAATCTTGTCAACGCGGTTCCTTTCACCTTACCTTGCCAATATTTTGGCTTTAAACGCTCCGGGATCGGGTCTGCCAGCCATATACGTGCGGGTTTGGAGTTTTTGTAGGGTTCTCCGTCTTTCAAGTATGCGAACCAAACCTCTTTGCCAGTCTCGCGAACTTTGTGACCGCTTTTTTTCACGCTACCTGACAGGATTTTGCCTTTTGCGTAGGTAACTGTGCCTAGGGCCTTTTGATCCAGTATTTCAAGTTTGGTCCCCGCAACGAGCTTGCCGACGTTCTGAACGCTACTGGATTCAGGGAAATCGTCGTAAGCGTTGAAGTCACTTACTTTCATGGTCACTTGAGGCTTCGGAGTTTCTTCCTCAGTCAGCGGATAACGCTTGAAGGGCAGAAGGTGCATGTACAAGCTGTAGAAATTCAGCTTGTTTTGCTTGCCTTTATTCGGTCCGTCTTCTGGGTTCGGCGCAGATTTGTACTCATGTCGCACCAAACAAAACGAGTTGGAATACTTCAGTTTTTTCTCATTTTCACCGAACGTAGACTCCAAATAATCTTCGTTAAGTCGGTAGGCCACGACTTCACCGTCGGCCATACACCGAATTGGTTCGTTCAAGATGCACTGAGGAGCGCTGGCATTGCTGATGTGAATGCCGCCATGCCAGAACTTGTTGCTGCCTAGCAAGTAGTGGCCAGCAGTTTCAGCCTCGAGGGCTTTGTAAACCTCCTCCGCATCAGCGAACTGTTTACCGTCAGCTTTTCTGAACGGATATTGAAAGTTCATCAGAGGGGCGGGGCCTGCCGGTGCAGGTGCTGCCGACGGCGCGGGAGCTGGCGTGGCACCTGTCCGATATTCCTCCTTAGCTCTCAGAAATTTTGTTGGAACAGGCCAGTAGTAAGCAGGCGGGTTAGTTCCAAAGAATGCTTCTGAAGGTCCGTTAGTGGTCTGAGCACCAAAAATTTTTCCTTGACGCGTCGCCGCGTTGTACTCCATGACAATGCCAGTATGAAACAGACGACGACTACCTCCCGTTAGAGGAAGTATGTCAATCCAAAGAGCAATGTCCCCTTTCTTGACCTCTGTCGGCGGCACTACGGTGTAAAAGCGAGAGGAGGCGTTCATAGCTCTCGTCTCCTCATACTCAATCTGATAGCCCGCGCCAGTGAGCAGAAGGTTCACCATATGTGAACAATCGATCAGTTTTTTTCCCGCCGCGTTGGTTTGGGTGCCATTACCTCCCATCAGGTAGACGTAATCACCGCCGGTGTACTGGTTTCTTAAATCGAGTGGTTCGGTCATTTCTGCATCCTGCAAATTAATAGCAATAGCTGGTCTTGGTAGAAGCAGCAGCGTCTTGCGCGTTTAAACGTTTCAGATTTCCGGCAGCGGTGTCGTTACCCTTGTCAGCGGCGAGGCGATAGCAGGCAAGCGCTCTGGACATGTCTTTGGTAACGAGCCTTCCTTCTTCAAACGAGTAACCCAAGTAATTCATCGCATCTGCCGAACCCATTGATGCAGCGCGAATAAGCTCTTTTTCGGCTTGCTCTGGATGTCGGCAAGGCCCTTCGGGTACAGGGTTGTTCCCGTAGCAATAGAAAGTCGAAAGAGAGGCTGCACCGTCGGCAAGCGTTGTCGCGGCAGCCTTGAAAAGCGCCTCGACTTTTTCCGTTTCCAACTGTGGTGCCATTCCAGAAAGACTCAGACCCGCAGCACTCAAACTTGCTTGTGGGTCTCCAGAAGCAGCAGCGCACACATAGTTTTCCAGCGCAGCCACAAACAGTTCACCGGTTAGCCGATACTGCTCTAACCCACCTAACCCAGCGAAGGCTTGCGCGCGCTGATAACAAAAATTCTCGGAGGTGTTCATGGTCGGCGTACTCGCCACTACGAGATTTTTCTCACTAATCGACCAATCCTCAACACCCTCCAAAACCCAACACGCCTGGCGAGAAAAGTTAAAGATCTTGATGTTGCTGTTACCTGCACGCTTATCAACAACGTTGAAGTGACTGTCGTCAACCGCTTCGACTTCGACACCTTCTGTCTTACCTGTGGCTACGGGCGCCATCAGTGGAAAGGCCAATGTCGAGCTTTTGACTCCCGTCGTTTGCGGCTCAAAATTTCCGCTCTCCCCAGCAGGTTTCAAAACCAGCGATTTCACCGTCATCGCAGTCAACCGCTGCTGAATTTCAGCATTCGCAGAGAACGCCGGCAGGAACTGGGAAAAGTCCTCGGACGGACACTCATCCGCATAAGCGCTTCCATGAACCAGGCTCAACAGCGAGGCGGTGAAAGCCGCTACGGCGAAGCCATTGCTCTTCTTCAACAAACCATTCATGTCGATCACTCAGAAAATACAAAAAAAGCCTTCGGTTTAACCTTCTCAGGCGACGCATTCAACAACGCCTGATCCATCAAACTCCCCGCCTTATCCTTATCCGCCGCCCCCGGCAGCACCGGCGGTTTAATCCCGATCCCAGTCCCACTCCCCGGCGAGCCACCCGCATTAATCTTCACCACCGGCCCAACCACGGTCACACCACCACCATCGAGCTTGATAAAGCTCCCACCACCAAGAATGGTCAGCTCCGTCCCCGCCTCAATAACAATCTTGTCCCCAGCCTTGAGGTGAATCTCTTTCCCCACGCTGGTGAGCTGCGCAGTCCCCAGCTTCACATGCTGGTTCTGCCCAACCGTGAGGTGATCATCCAGCTTCGCTTCGATCTTGCGGTCGCTGATGGTGGTGCGGTGCTCTTCGGCCTTCAGCTCGGTGTAGGTGTTCTTCACCACGGTGTCGTGACGTTCGTTGCCGACGCGGATTTTCTGGTCGTGCTCGATGTTTTCGTCCCAGTCGCGCTGGGCGTGGATGAAGATTTGTTCGGCACCTTTCTTGTCTTCGATGCGCAGTTCGTTGTACCCGCCGCCGCCCGGGGAGCTGAGGGTTTTGAAGACGCTGCGGGTTTTGTTGGCCGGCAGGGCGTACGGCACCGGGTTTTCCTTGTGGTACAGGCAGCCGGTGGCGAGGGGTTGGTCGGGGTCGCCTTCGAGGAAGGTGACGAGGACTTCCATGCCGACGCGCGGAATGCTGATCGCACCGTAGCGGTCGCCGGCCCAGGAGCTGGAGACGCGTAGCCAGCAGCTGGTTTTGTCGTCGGCGAGGCCTTCGCGGTCCCAGTGGAACTGGACTTTGATGCGGCCGTATTGGTCGCAGTGGATTTCTTCGCCTTTGGGGCCGGTGACCATGGCGGTCTGGCTGCCGAGCACGCGCGGTTTCGGGTGTTCGAGGGCCGGGCGGTAGAACACGTCCCACGGGGTGGCGAGGAAGGTGTTGCGGTAGCCCTGGTGGAAGTCGTCCTTGTTGTCGGTGGTGTCGCTGGTCACGCCTTCTTCGAGGACTTGCGGCTGTTTGCCTTCGTGGAAGATTTCGGTGAGCAGCCACAGGTCGTTCCACTCGCTGCGCGGGTGGTCGGACAGGGCCATGAAGTGGCCGCTGACCAGTTTGGTCTGGTCGCCGCGACCTTCGGCCTGGCGGTAGTCGGCGCGGTGGCGTTCGAGGGCGCGCTGGCTGAGGAACTTGCCGCGTGCGCGGTCGATGAAGCGGCCCGGGTAGTCGTAGTCTTCGAGATCCGGTTCAGCGTCTTTGCTATCGAGAGCGCCGTCCGGTTTGTAGGCCGCTTCCATTTGCAGGCGCGGCTTTTCGAAGTCGTAGTCGCGGCGCGTGGTGCGGCTGGTGCGGGTTTCCAGGCGCAGTTTGAAGCCTTTGATCACCGGTTCTTCGGCGACCATGCCGCTGCCCTGTATGTAGGCAGTCGGCTGGCCAAGGTCGGGGAACACGGTCTGGTCGTCGCCGAACACCAGCAGGTGGGCTTTTTCGCTGTGCTGGAAGTGGTAGTGAATACCCTCCTCTTCGCACAGGCGCTGGACGAAGTGCAGGTCGGTTTCGTCGTACTGCACGCAGTAGTCGCGATCCGGGCACGGCTGGCTCAGTTGGAAGCTGTAGGCGTTGCCCTTGATCCCGTGTTCGTCGAGGATCAGTGCGATGATTTTCGGCGCCGACATCTGCTGGTAGATGCGCTGGTTGGTGCGGTGATGCAGGTATTGCAGTTGCGGTACCAGCGAGACCTTGTAGCGGGTCAGGCGCTTGCCGGCATCGCCCTGGGCGACGCGGTAGATCTGGCCGTGAATGCCCGAGCCCTGTGGATCGAATGCGAGAAACGCCTGTTTGTGCAGGAGCTTTTCCAGATCCAGATCGGGGTTTTCGCTGACCAGTTCGAGGTCAAAACGAAACGGCTGGCTGATGCCTTCAGTGCCGGTGAACGACAGCACTTGCAGGTCGCCCACGTAGTCTTCGACCTTGAGGCTGAAGTGGGTTTCGTTAGCTGGGTTGAACATAAAGCGCTCCCTGTTCGAATGTCGTCCGTTACGCCCGAAGTCGCAACCGTTGCAGCCAGGACGAAGTGGCGCCCAAGGCGTCACGCAATTGTTGGGCAGTGATGGTGCGTTCTGCCGCATTGAAGCTCAGCGCGGTTCGCAGCGCTGGCCAGCCGAGTTTCGGTAAGTTCGCCGGGGCTTGCAGCTCGCGCTCCAGGTGCTCGTCGCGGGCCTGGGTCGAGGGCAAGCGGCGGAACGGGTGTTTGCCGCTCGCCAGTTCATAGATCACGCAGGCCACGCCGTACACGTCCGCGCTGGCCGACAACGGTTGGCCCTCAAGCAGTTCGGGGGCGGCGTAGCCCGGGGTCCAGGCGTTGAAACGCTCGCGGCTCAGGTGCGGCAGGCCGGGCAACACGCCTTCGTCTGCCTGGCCGAGACCGAAGTCGAACAGGCGCAGGCCGTCTTCGCTGAGCATGACATTGCTCGGTTTCATGTCACCGTGCAGCACGCCGCGACGGTGGGCGTAGGCCAGCGTATCGAGCAGCGGCAGCGCGATGTCGCGCGTTTCTTTCCACGGCAGGCCCAGGGGCCGCTCGCAGAGCAATTTGTCCAGGGTCAGGCCACGCATGTATTCCATGGTGATGAAGGCCCGCTGGCAGTCGGTATCGACTTCAAAAGTATGTGCACGCACGACGTTGTCGTGGCGCAGGCGTCGGGTCAGGGCGAACTCGCTGTAGAGCAAGGCACTGGCGTCCGGCGATTCGGCAAATTCTTCGCTGAGGATTTTCAGCGCAATGTACGGGTCGGGATCGCCGAACTGTTCGTGCAGCAGATCCCGCGCCCGGTAAACGGCGCCCATGCCGCCGGCCCCGAGCAGACGCTCGAGGTGGTAGCGGCCGGCGAGTACGTCCGGCAGTGCACCGATGCTGGCCTTGGTCGGCGCCAGCAACGGCTCGGCGTTGTTTGCCTTGGCGAAGGCGAAGTAGGTCAGGTTGCTGGCCTGCTCTTCGCTCATCAGCAAGTCATCGACTGAGGATTCGATTTCAGTCATTGGCGGATCACCACGGCAGTCAGGTTGTCCCGGGCGGCGCCCCGCAGGGCGCCGTCGAACAGACGTTCCAGCGCCACGTGCGGCGCGCTGAGGCTGAGGGCGTTGCCGAGGGCATCGCTGCTCAGGCCCTGATACAAACCATCGCTGCACAGCAAAAACGCATCGCCCGGATAGACCTCGAGTTCGAGGACATCCAGGGTCAGCTGTTCGGCGGCGCCGACGGCTCGGGTCAAGGCCTGAGCTGCCGGATGCGCCGCCGCCTGTTCGACGCTCATCTGTTGTTCGTCGATCAGTTGCTGTTGCAGCGAATGATCCTTGGACAGCTGATACAGCCGCTGCCCGCGCCACATGTAGCAACGGCTGTCGCCGGCCCAGATGCAGGCCGCGCGATTGCCTTCCACCAGCAGCGCCACGACGGTGCTGCCCATGATGCTGTCGTGACGCCCGGCGGTGACCGTCAACTCCTGCCCCAAACGCCGGTTCAGCCAGTGCAGGCACTGGCGGATGGCTTTGAGGCGTTCGTCGAAGTCCTCGTGCTGCGGCAGTTCAGCCAGGCTGGCGACGATCAACTGGCTGGCGATGTCGCCACCCTGATGACCGCCCATGCCGTCCGCGACCACCCACAGCCCCTGCTGTGGATTATCGAGGAAGGCATCTTCGTTGCGCGCCCGCACCTTGCCCGGGTCGGTACGCGCCGCGCTGCGCCAGGGACTGGCCACCAGCATCAGAGCTGCACCGGCATACGGAAGGTGCGCAGCACGCCCATGTCGAACGGGTTCGGCGTGCGCTGGCTGGTCAGCAGGTAGTTGGCGCGCAGGCCACCCACGTCGGCTTTCAGCACCAGCACGTCGCGACCGGTCAGGTACTCGGTCTGCATCAGGTCGAACAGACGGAACAGCGACCATGGGCCGGAGTTCTTCTCGATACCGATCGGACGCCCCGCCATCTTGTCCATCACCAGACTGGTGCGACCGTCTTCAGCATCGGTCGGCCACTTGAACGACACCGGCACAATCGGGCCGTGACGGTATTCGATGGTCTTGTCGCCGAACTTGAACTCGGAACGGCTCACCGCCGGATCGAGGGTGTACGGTTCCAGTTTGAACTGCACGGTCGGCTCGGCCGGGTTGATCGAGAAGAAGCTCTGGCGAATCGTCAGCGCCGCCGCCATCTGGTCGAGGTACATCTTCGACACCGGCAGGCTGTGACCGTCGACGCTGCGCATCCGGTAGTTGCCCGGATCACCGCTGACGAACGGACGCATGTAGCTGTCGAAGAAGCGGTCGACGGTGCCTTGAGCGCGGAAGAACTCGCGGAAGTCGCTGATCGCCACGTCGCTGGTGCTGCTGGCGCTGAACGGATAACGCTTGCTGATGGTTTTGCCATACACGCTGTACAGCTCGTTCTGATAACGGCCATTCAGGTATTGGTAGGCATCGTTGAGCACCAGGCGCCACGAGTCCTCGGCCAGCACGTTGAACCACACGCTCAGCGGACGCGGCAGGCGACCCGAGGCCGCACGCAGGTTGGTCAGCGCATCACGCTGGCCGCTCATGCGGGTTTTCGCCATTTCGAACGCGGCTTGTTCCGGCGTGCTGGAACGGGCCAGACCGGACAGTTGCAGTTGCAGGTCGTTGAGCGCGGTGAGGGCCGGGGTCAGGTCAGCGGCCGGGCCGTTGTTGTCATCGAGCAAACGATGCAGCGGCTCGAAGCGACGTTGCAGGGATTTCTTCGCGGTGTCCGGCAGGCTCTTCGCCACGTTCAGCGCCGAAGCCTTGTCGGCGACAGCCGAGGCCAGTTTGCCGACCTTGCCCAGTTTGCCTTTCTGCCCTGCCAGTGCATCGGCAGCATCACCGGCTTCATCCACCGGATCGGCAGGAGCCGGGAAGCGCGTGTTCTCGCGCACTTCAGTGAGCAATGCCAGCACCGGCGAGTTGGCCGACGTCAGGCCCGCCAGTTGCTCGGCGCCTTCACCGGCGTCGCTGATCGGCGGCAATGCCACTTGGCCAACGGCTTCGCTCCAGTAATTGGCGTAGTCACGGAAGTACAGTTGCTCCAGCTCGACCATCAGGCGACGCAAGTCCATGTCGCTGATGCCCGCGCCTTCGCCCAGCACCCAGTTGTCACGCAGGATGTCGGTGACCAGCGCCGAGCCTTGCACCGAGAAATACTGCTGATAACCCTGCTGGGTGTAGAACCCCGGGATCACGTATTCGGTGCCGATGAACAGCGAGCCCTGCGGGCCGAGGTGTTGGCTGAAACGGTATTCCGGCAGGTTGCGCGCCTGCTCGCGGAGCATGCGGTAGACCACGGTGGCCAGCGATTCGGCGCGCAGCACCTGACGTGCCTGAGTCACCAGTTGATCGTTCAGCGGGTAGATGAACGGCTGCTTCAGCAGGCGCTCGAGGTGGGTGTTCAAGCCGTTCTGCACCGCGGTGTTGCCGGTGTAGCGCTGCGACCAGTCAGTGGCGACCCAGTCCTTGAGCCACGCGGCGTCACGACGGTCTTTCATGTTCAGCATCAGGTACGCACGCAGGCTGTTGAGCAGCTTGTCGCGGTCCTTCATGTTGGCGCGGATCTGCCCTTCAAGCAGGGTCGCGACCCTTGGCAGCAATTGCGCTTCGAGCTCATGCTCGTAGGCTTGCCTGACCACCGGATTGACGTCTTCGCCCTGATACAGACCGCCACGCTCGTGGTACGAGACGTCGCCTTTCTTCGGGAACACCTGAGTCGCGGCGTAGCTGGTGTCGAGGGTTTTCAGCACGCCCATCGCATCATCACGCGGGGTTAGCGCCGAACGTTGCTGAGTCCAGTTCTGGGCCAAGGTGCGCAGGTTTTCCAGACGCTCATAGTTGGCCGAGAAACCACCGGCCCAGAGCATGCCGAACAGCGCCAGTGCCGCCAGTGCACCGACGTACAACGCACGCTGGCCCCAATGAATGCGGCTGCGCTCGCGCTTGTCCAAACCGGCCAGATCCGATTCCGGGAAGATCACCCGGCTGAACAGATGATGGATGAACCGTGAACGACCACTGCGCAGGGTCGGCAGCACGCCGGCATTCATGCCGAGGTTGGCGCCGATGCCGGCGGTGGTCGCGTCCATTTCCTGAGTCAGGTGCGGGGCGCTGGTCAGGTAGAAACCACGCAGCAGCGACGCGCGCTGGTAACGGTTGCCGGTGAACGCCATATCCACGAACAGGCACAGGCGCTCGCCGATCTGCCCCAGTTGATGCGGGAAGTCGAGGATGCGGCCACGGCGCTGGGTATCACGCTCGGAGTGCATGCGCATGATCACCTGATTGTTCAGGCGCCGCAGCAGCTCTTCGAACTCGCTGCGCAGTACCGCGACGTCGGTGCCGACCTGATCCTTGCGGAAACTGGTCCCCAGCACCTGATCGCTTTCTTCGCGGGTCAGTTGATCGAAGAATTCGTCGAAACCGAGCAGCTTGTCCGCCTTGCTCAGCACGAGATACACCGGCACATCGACGTGCAGTTTCTGATAGACGTCTTGCAGACGACCGCGCACCTGGCGCGCCAGGGTGTCGATGTCCTGCTCGCTGCCACCGGTGAGGGATTCCACCGGAATGGTCACCAGCACGCCGTTCAACGGACGCCCGCGACGACGCTTGCGCAACAGTTCGAGCAAGGTGGTCCAGGCGCTGCCGTCGACTTCCGCGTCCGGCTGTGTGGTGTAACGTCCGGCGGTGTCGATCAGCACACCGTGGTCGGCGAAGTACCAGTCGCAATGACGGGTGCCGAGGGTGTCGCGGGTCAGCTTGCGGTCGATCTTGTTGATCGGGAATTCCAGCCCGGAGAAGTCCAGCAGGCTGGTCTTGCCGGAAGCCTGCGGACCGATCAACAGGTACCACGGCAAGTCGTTGCGCCAGCGTTCGCTGCGGCCACGATACAGGCTCGAAGTCTTCAGGGTTTTCAGCGCGTCCTTGAAGCGCGCCTTCAACTCTTTCTGCTCTTCTTCGATCAGTTCGTCACGACGAATGCGATCCTGACCGTCTTCGGTTTCTTCGACAGCTTTCTTGCGGATGCCCGCGCGCCAGCTGACGAAGACCATGGTCAGGCCCCAGATCAGGAACAGCACGCTGATGGTCAGCAGGCGCGAGGTCGCGCTCTCCCAGAACTTGTAGTCATCCACCGCCAACAACGGGCCGACGAACCACACCAGCAATGCCACGAACAGCACCAGCAGCAAGGTCCAGACCCAGGTCTGGCGCAGGAAGGCGCCGACTTTCTTGAAAAACTTTTTCATCACACGTCCCTGTTACGGCTGCGACTGCGGTTGAACCGCGGCCGGATCGATCGGCTGATAGGGTTGCAGAACGGTGTCGCGCTGCTCGCCCAGAACCCAGGCGAAGCCCGAATACATCACCACCAGGCAGACGACAGTGAACAGCACCACCATCCACGCCGGCACGATGCGCACCAGGTTGCGGCGCTGATCGTTGAGGCCTTCCCAGTGCGGCGACAACTCGCGCGGCACGTCGCCACGCAACTGGCGGATCTGCCGGTACAGGGCGTCGCGGATGCCTTCGAGTTCGAGCATGCCACGCGCCTGCACGCGGTACTTGCCCTCGAAACCGAGGGACAGGCACAGGTACATCAGCTCAAGCATCGGCAGGTGTTTGACCGGGTTCTTCGACAGACGATCAAGCAGCTGAAAGAACTTCTCGCCACCGAACGTCTCGTTGTGGAAGCTGCTGAGCAGGCTCATCTGCGACCACTCGCTTTCGTTGCCCCACGGTGTGGTCACGACAGCTTCGTCGACCACGGTGCAGAGCACGTAACGGGCGGCCATCACCTGACTGCTTTCGGCGCCGTTGTGCAACGCGCGCACTTCAAACAGCTTGAGCCCGGCGGTCAGGCGCTCGTTGAGCGCGTAGAGGTCTTCGCGGGTTTCGCTGTGCTTGAGGCGCACCACTTCCGAGAGCAGTTCGGACGACGCCGCCACCAGCGAATTGAGGCTGATGTTGAACGCCTCCGCCGGGCGCAGGCGCGCGGCGTAGATCATCCGTTCTTCCAGTTGCTCGAAGCGCGGCGGCGCGGCGAAGTCGGTCAGCGGACTGGCTGCCGGTCCGTGGCCCTGACGATCGAGCAGGACGGTTTTGTCGTCCTGGTTGTAATCCGTTTCCTTGATCATGTCGGTCAGTTCCTGATGGCCCAGAATTTCAGTTCAAGCTCGGCGAATTCGCCGGACACGTGGAACGCGAAGCCGCCGGAGCGCTCGAGTTGCGCCAGGTCTTCGGAACTGAGTTCGAGGATGAAGTAGGTTTTGTTCGAGTGGAACGCGATCTGCCGCGGGGCCACCGGCAACGGTTTGACCTTGATCCCCGGCAGGTGCAGGTTGACCAGTTGGCGGATGCGCTCCACCGGGCCGACCTTGAGGTGCGCCGGCAAGCGGTGGCGCAGTTCTTCGGAGTCGCAGTTGGCACTTGCCGCCAGCACGAACGACGCCGAGCCGAGCAGTTTGTGGTCGTGCAACGGCGAAACGATGATCCCGTACTGACGCGCCTGCAGGATCAGTTCGATAGCGTGCTGTTCCAGCACCATCGACAGCACCTGACGAATCGCTTCCATCAGTTTGCGGAAGCTCGCGCCCTGATCGGCGTGGGAATAGCGGCTGTCCAGACGCGGGCGCTTGCTGTCGCTGGAGAAGGTCGCCAGATCGCCAAGCATGGTCAGCAGCGTGCGGTACAACTCTTCCGGGTGCACCTGCTCCAGACCGAGGTAGTGGCGCAGCAGCAGTTCGGTACGGTTGATCAGTTGCAGCATCATGAAGTCGCCGACTTCCGCGCCACCGACCTTGCCGTTGGAGCGAATCCGCTCGGCGATCGTGTCGCCCCGGTGGTTGAGCATGCTGATGACTTCTTTGAGGCACGACAGCAGATAACTGGAAGCGTGGGCCTGAATGTAAGTCGGCACGAAATCCGGGTCGAGGCTGATCACGCCGTCCGGCGTGGTGTCGAGCACGTCGCAGATCTTCAGCTTCACATAGGCCTGATCGCTCTGCTGCTCGCCGAGCAACAGCTTGAAGTCCGGGCGGCCACAGCTGACCTGGCTGGCGGAATCGTCGCCGGCGTTGGAGTCAGCCACTTCGGCGTCATACGCGGTGTACCGCGCCAGCACATCGGACTGCTCCGGACGGCGCGCCTCGATGTGGTTACCGGTGACCAACGGCAGCGCCAGGTAAATCGGCGTGTTGCCGGTGTTCGGCGGCACGTCCAGCGCCAGCGGCTCGGTGTTGCCGCCGAGTTCGAACAGGCTGCCGTCCGGCAGGATTCCCGACGCGGCACTGATCACCAGTTTGCCCATGTTGAGGAACTGCAGGTCGATCTCCAGATTGAGGAAACCCCAGGTGTAGCCACCCAGCAACTGGGTGCGGGTTTTCATCTGGTGATCGTAGTAGCGATCGTTGTGCTGGAAGTGCTGCGGCCGCAGCAGCATGCCTTCCTGCCAAATGACTTTATGGGTATTCATGTTCAGTCATCCGCCTTGGCGAGCGCTTCATGGGTGTTGCGGATACCCGCCTGATCCAGGGTCAGATCGGCCTCGGTCAGCTCCAGCGGCGTGACCTGCACGGTGTAGCGCCACTTGGTTTCCGGCAGATCGCGATACGCGGCAAGAACGCCAACGTAGCGGCTGCCCTCCTCCACGCTGAGCTTCATTTCCACGGTCTCACCCGGGCGCAGTTCGAGTTCTTCGCTGGCCACCAGATCCGGGTTGAGGGATTCCTTGGCGCGCTCGTAGAGGCTGAAGAAATCAGCGTTCTCGAAAGTCACCGGGTGCTTGAGTTCGAACAGGCGCACGACGATCGGCGACGGACGACCGTTGAGGTCCGGGTTGAGCTGATCGCTGCCGGTCAGCTTCAGATTGACCTTGGTCACTTTCGAGTACGGCGACAGCGACGAGCAACCGGCGAGCAGCACCAGTACGGTGAGCGCAGTCAGCGTCTTGAAAAAAGCGGTCGAGCGGCGAGACATGCGCATCATCCTTGGTGGTCGGTGTGGAGGGTGGAGATCAGGCGGATCTGTTCTTCGTAGGCCTGGGCGAAATCGCGGGCCAGCAGGCGCTCGCTCCAGTCATCGTCCTGACGCAGTGCCTGGTGGTAACGGCCGAACGCTCTCCAGCGCCCGCCCGACGTGGCGATCAACGGCTTGTTGTCGCGCTCGAAACGCAGGGTCAGTTGCTCCGGCGAGAAGTGCTCCAGGGTGCCGCGCACGGCGGCGCGGCTGGCGGTAAGCAGCGCGACCTGATGCGCTTGCAGATCGCGGAACGCACGGGAAATCGCCTGCTCGGCAGGGAGATGACCAGGCTTGTGCGGCTGCAACAGAATCTCCAGCGCTTCGCTCGGATCGACGGCGAATTTCAGCGGGTTCTTGTTGGTGCCTTGCACGGTGGTCTGGGCCAGACGCAGTTCGTTTTTCAGCTCCGAACGGGTGCGCAGGCTCTGCTGCAAACCGCCGATGCTCTGCCGCAGCAGACGTGCGGCGTTGAGTGCCAGCGCTTCGCGGGCGTCGTGATCCAGGCCTTTGACGTCAACGCCCAGCGCCGCGCCGAAATGCTCCCAGAAACCCTCGCTCTGCCGCTCGACGACCTTCGGGGCCGGAGCTGGCTCGGGCTCAACCGGGGCGATCAGCTCCGGCACCATCAGGCTTTCCATGTCGATGCGTGCATAGTCGGCGCGCTGACGGGAGTCCTCGGGCTTGGCGGTCGGGGCCAACAGTTCGTCGATTTCCGAATAGACACGCTCTTGCTGTTCAATCGCGTTCAGCGGATCAAGGTCGAGGAAGGCGTCGTCCGGAATGATGCTGCCAGCGGCACGCGGACGGCCGACTTCACCATCGAAGGTCGCCGGGTCACGCACCAGCCGCGCACGAATCTCGAAGTCACCGAGCACGTAGGTGCTGCCGTGCTCGATGCGCACCGGTTCGCCCTTGTGCAGGCGTGCGCCGCTGCCGCCGTCCTGGACGCCGTTGCTGCTGGTGTCGGTGAGGAAAAACGTGCCCTCGCGGTAGCTGACAATCGCGTGGTGATTGGACAGATGACGCTTGCGGTCAGGAATGATCCAGTCGCAGTCCTCGCCCCGCCCGATCACGCCACCAGCCTGTTTGAAGGTCTTCTGGCACAACTCGGTGGGCACGAACTGCTTGGTGTTCAGCATTTCGAAAACCAATTCCATGTTTGATGCTCCTTGCGGTCACTTGCCGCGATTGACCGCTTGCGGATCACCCAACGGGCGATAGTCGTTGTCGTTGAATTTGTAATTGCCGCTACAGCCGCCAAGGCCGCATAGAACGACGAGGGTCAGCAGGACAGCGTGCCAGTGACGAACAGACATCAGAGGGTCTCCAGGGGTAGACAAAGCACAAAGCGCCGACCCTTGCGGGCGGCGCTGAAATTAATTCTTTGGGTGGTCTCGAAGGCTCTACATCGGGGCCTTCGAACCCTCACAAGGGGTACACCGCCCCCCTGTGATAGGTGAGCAATTTGTGGCGAGGGGACTTGTCCCCGATGGGCTGCGAAGCAGCCCCAAAACCTGATTACCGGTTCTTTCAGGAGAACCGCATTAGCTGGATTACGACTGCTTCGCAGCCGATCGGGGATAAATCCCCTCGCCACAGAGAAGCCCCTCAAGACAGGAGTTGGGCACACTGCAAGAGCCAGGTTCAGATCAACCATCGAAGTCACCCAGGTTGATATTCAGGCGCCCGAGGCGGTAGAGCAGCGTGCGGCGCGGCAGGCCCAGTTCGCGGGCAGCGAGGGTCTGGTTGCCGTCGTTCTTGCGCAGGCAGTCGAGCAACAAAGTGCGTTCGACTTTTTCCAGGCGTTCGCGCAGGTTCAGGCCGCTGTGGTCTTCGGGCATCGGCTCCATGCGCAGGGAGAAATGCTCGGCCAGCAATTCGCCGCCCTCGCACAACAGCACCGCGCGCTCGACCAGTGCCTTGAGTTCCCGCACGTTGCCGGGGAAGGTGTAACCGGACAGGTGTTCAAGCGCCGCGTCAGACCAGCGCACCGGGTCGCGCTGCAGGTAAGCACAGGCCTTGTCGGCGAAGTGCCGGGCCAGATCGAGGATGTCGCCTTCGCGCTGACGCAGGGCCGGCAGTTCGATCGGGAACTGTGCCAGGCGGTAGTACAGGTCCTCGCGGAACTTGCCTTCGCTGACCAGCACCGCCAGGTCGCGGTGCGTCGCGGCGATGATGCGCACGTCGATCTTGTGCGTGTCGTTGGAACCCAGCGGGCGGATCTCGCCTTCCTGCAACACCCGCAGAATCTTCGCCTGCAGCGACAGCGGCATGTCACCGATTTCATCGAGCAACAAGGTGCCGCCGTTGGCCGCATCGAACAGTCCGGCACGGTCGCGATCAGCGCCAGTGAAGGCGCCCTTGCGGTAGCCGAACAGCTCGCTTTCCAGCAGGTTTTCCGGGAACGCTGCGCAGTTCTGCACGATGAACGCCTGGGAGCGACGGGGACCGCAATCGTGAATCGCCCGCGCCACCACTTCCTTGCCGGTCCCGGTCTCGCCGCGCAACAGCACGGTGTAGGGGCTGTGCAGGACTTTGCTGATCAGCGAGTGGGTCTGACGCATCGCCGCGCTCTTGCCGATCAGGCCATAGCCGTTAAGACTCGGCACGCTACGACTCACTGGCGTCTCGACCCCGACCGGCTGACGCAGGCGTTGCAGCAAGTGCAACTGACCAAGGACGAACGAGCCGAGCTGGCCGAGGGAATCGGCAAAACCCTGCAGGTCAACGTGACGGCGACTGGCGCACAGCAACAGGCCCTCTACCGCCTTCTGCTGATTGACCAGCGGCACGCACAGCAGCGATTGCCAGGCACCGGCGGTGGCCGGCAGGAAACTGGTTTCGTGCAGGCTGGCACCCAGGTCATCCAGGCACACCACGCGGTTCTGGCACAGAGCGAATTGCAGCAGTTGCTCACCGTTGTAGTCCGCCGGCAGGCTGGTGGCGGCGCGCGGTTGCAGCGCGCCGTCGAGGCATTCGGCGTTCATCCCCAGGCAGGTGTGGGTGGCGTCGAGCAGGTACAGCTGCGTCAGTTCGCAACCGCTCAGCTCGGCCAGACCACGCACGAAGTCACCCAGCAGCGCAGCACCGTCCGCCGCGCGCGACAGGCTGGCGAACTGCGCCAGCAAGGCTTCGGCATAGACCAGTGGCTGCGGCACTTGAGTGAACATCACACCCACCTCAGGCGAACTCGCACGTCACGCTGGCGTTGCCGTCGAGCGTGGCATGCACACGCTTGAGGCTTTCACCGGTGGCCATCGCATCGAGTAAACGATCGGCTACCAGCGGCAGCACGTGCTGGTCGAGCAGATGGTCGATCAGGCGCGCGCCGCTTTCGCTTTGCGTGCAGCGCTCGGACAGGTGATCGACGAGGTTCTGGCACCAGCTGAAATCCAGCTGACGACGGTTGAGGCGCTCGCCGAGACGACCGAGCTTGATCTCGATCAGCTCGCGCAGCACCGGGCCGCCGACCGGGTAGTACGGCACCACTTTCATCCGCGCCAGCAGCGCCGGTTTGAAGTGTTTGCTCAGCACCGGGCGAATGGTCTCTTCCAGCAGCTCGGCGGTCGGGCGGGCGCCGTCTTCGCAGAGGTCGCTGATCTTGTCGCTGCCCAGGTTCGAGGTCATCAGGATCAAAGTGTTGCGGAAATCGATTTCGCGACCTTCGCCGTCGTTCGCCACGCCCTTGTCGAAGATCTGGTAGAAAAGGTTGAGTACGTCCGGATCGGCCTTCTCGACTTCATCGAGCAGCACCACCGAATACGGCTTCTGGCGCACCGCTTCGGTGAGCATGCCGCCCTCGCCATAACCGACGTAGCCCGGTGGCGCACCGATCAGACGCGAGACGGTGTGCTTCTCCTGGAATTCGGACATGTTGATGGTGGTGATGAAACGGTCACCGCCGTACAGCAGGTCAGCCAGGGCCAGCGCGGTTTCGGTCTTGCCGACGCCGCTCGGGCCGACCAGCAGGAATACGCCGACCGGCGCGTCCGGTTTGTTCAGGCCAGCGGCGGTGGCGCGCATCGAGCGATCCAGAGCGTGCACGGCTTGTTCCTGACCACGGATGCGCGTGCGCAGGTCGGTGGCGAAACTCGCGACCTTGGCGTTGTGTTCGCGGGCCAGTTGCGCCAGCGGCACGCCGGTCCAGGCGCTGATCACTTCGGCCACCAGACGCGGGCAGACTTCGAAGCTGACCAGACGCTCCTTGACCTGCGCAGCGGTCAGGGCGCTGTGGGTCTTATTCAGCTCGGCCTCCAGCGCTTCGACGCTCTGGCCTTCCTCGACCTCGGCAACGAGGGTTTCGATCACCGTGCCTTCGGCGTCTTCTTCAACGCTGACGGTCGGCTCGACGGCAGCAGCTTCACGAGCCTTGGCCAGTTGCTGACGCAGTTCCAGCAGGCGCTCGGCCAGCTGCTTCTGTTCGGTCCACAGGCTTTCCAGCGCGACCATTTCGCTTTCGGCTTCGTCCAGTCGCGCTTCCAGTGCGTCCAGCGCTTCGTGGTCAATCAGCAAACCGGCCTCGGCATCGCGGCGCAGAGCCTGACGTTGACGGCCACCTTCGGCCAGTTCGCCGCGCAGGCGTTCGAGGCTTTCCGGGGCGGCGGCGAGGCTGATGCGCACGCGGGCACACGCGGTGTCGAGCACGTCGACAGCTTTGTCCGGCAGTTGGCGACCGGCCAGATAGCGGGCGGACAACTCGGCAGCGGAGACCACCGCGTCATCCCGCAGGTAGATGCCGTGGCTCTTCTCGTAGACCTGCGCCAGACCACGGAGAATTGTCACCGCTTCGCTGACGGTCGGTTCGTGCAACTGCACCGGCTGGAAACGACGGGCCAGCGCCGGGTCCTTCTCGAAGTATTTCTTGTACTCGGCCCAGGTGGTGGCGGCGATGGTGCGCAGTTCGCCACGGGCCAGTGCCGGCTTCAGCAGGTTGGCCGCGTCGGAACCACCGGCATTGCCGCCCGCGCCGATCAGGGTGTGGGCTTCGTCGATGAACAGGATGATCGGTTTCGGCGAGGCTTTGACCTCGTCGATCACGCCTTTGAGACGACGCTCGAATTCACCTTTGACGCTGGCACCGGCCTGCAGCAGGCCCATGTCCAGCGACAGCAGTTCAACACCCTTGAGCACCTGCGGCACTTCACCGGCAGCGATGCGCGAGGCCAGGCCTTCGACGATGGCAGTTTTACCGACACCGGCCTCACCGACCACGATCGGGTTGTTCTTGCGGCGACGGGCGAGAATGTCGACCATCTGCCGGATCGCGCCATCGCGGCACAGCACCGGGTCGAGTTTGCCGTCGCGGGCCTGTTGGGTCAGGTTGTGCGTGAAGCGCTGCAGCAGCGATTCGCCCTGCGCCGCCGGCTTGCCGTTGGCGGCCGGTTGCTCCTGTTGCGACAGGGCAAATTCCTTCAGGCGATCGATGTTCAATTTGGCGAGCAGCGGCTGGTAACGGCTGCCGGCGTAGCGCATCGGGTTGCGCAGCAGCGCGAGGATCAACGCGGCGTCTTCGACCTGGGTCTGGCCCAGTTCGAGGTTGGCCACCAGCAGCGCGTCTTGCAGCCACTGCACCAGTTCCGGGGCAAACACCGGGTTGCGCGAGGCGCTGTGTTCAACGCGAGATTGCAGCGCGGCGCTCAGTTCACCGGCGTCGACATCGGCATCCTGCAAAGCGCGGGACAGCAAGCCATTCTGACGTTCCAGCAGACCCAGCAGCAGGTCTTCGACGAGGATCTTGCTGCCGCCACGGGCCACGCAACGTTCAGCCGAACGCTCCAGATCGCGACGGGTTTCGGCGTCCAGCGCCTGGATGAGTTGTTGCAGGTCTACGTTGATCATGGCTCACGTCCTTAATGAATTTTGCTGCCCAGGGTGACCACGCCGTCTGCTTTTTCGCAGCCCAGCCAACTGGTCCACCCCAGGCGACAGTCGTTCTTCTCACCAATGCGCAGTTCGCGGATTTCTTCCGGGCGCAGCACCAGGCGAATGTCGTAATCGAGCGGGTCACGCAGGGTGAACCGCACCAGCGCGCACAGCGGCTGGTAACCGAAACCGATCGGCAGGAATTCGTGGAATCGCTCCCAGT
This sequence comes from Pseudomonas sp. MWU12-2020, assembly GCF_023100605.1. NCBI lineage: Bacteria > Pseudomonadati > Pseudomonadota > Gammaproteobacteria > Pseudomonadales > Pseudomonadaceae > Pseudomonas > Pseudomonas sp. MWU12-2020. The sequence continues at coordinate 62,592 of NZ_JALMEX010000004.1, read as the reverse complement.
CGAGTTCGGTGATGTGAATGCGGAATTTGCCGCTGCGGTCGCGCACCTGTTCGCCCAGCACCAGGTCTTCACCGAGCAGGCTGTTGGCGCGACCGAGGCGGTTGCGCTGCTCGTCGAGGATCTCCACGCGACGCTCGATGCACTGCTCGATGACCAGGTCTTCGTGCTTGAAGTAGTAACGCAGCACGGCTTCGATCAGCGCCGCGGAGTGCGCGCGCAAGCTGAGCAAACCGAGGTACGGCAGCAGGCGTTTCCAGTTCAGTTCCTTGGCCTTGCGGATCTCGTCGCCACCCAGACCGATCAGCGCAAACAGCTGCGACGAGAACGGGTCGATCGCTCCGCTCTGGAAACTGGCGCGATAGCGGTACTTGCGCCAGATCGGCAGCATCAGCCGTTGCAGGCGATGGTGGAACAGGTCGAGGAAGTTGCGCGTCGGGTTGCCGTCCTCGCTGTCACCCAGAGCCTGTTCGCCGTAGAACGCCGGCAGCGGCGAACCGGAGCCGACCAGGCCGATCAGGTTGAAACGCATGCGCGCGCGCATCTGCCCGTGCTCTTCGAAAAACTCCACGCGATCGACGTCGCTGCGCGGAAAGCCCAGGCTCGGGTTGGCCTGGAACTCCACCTGATCATACAAATCGTCTTCGCTGAGGTACGGGTGCGCCTCGCGCAGCCGGTCGATCACCAGCAGCACGGCCTGAAACAGCGAGTACTCGCGTATTACCTTGGTCAGCCCGCTTAAAGCAGGGGCTGCAGGCCCATACGTGGTGTCCATTGGTACACCTCTCCCTGTGTGCTTTTTACCCGCAGCTCATGGTACGAATTGAGACTGGCGTAAAGCGCGAAAAACTCGTTAAGAACCGAAGCGAAAACGAACAGGTCGCCTTCGCCGATATACCCTTCCGGGTCGATGGTCAGTTCGGTGCGCAGACCACGTACCGGCAAGCCACGGTGCAGCCGGTCGACGTGGTGGTGCTTGATGTGCTTGAGGCCGCCGAGCAGGCGTTTGCTGACCTTCTCCGCGTGCTGGTCGTAGTAGCGCGGCAGGTCGTAGGTTTCGAGAATCACCTTCAACGCGTTGACATCGGCCAGCGACAGATAGTTGAGCGACATGTTGCTGATCAGCTTCCACAGGAAGTCACGGTTCAGCGGCGGCGCGAAACTCGACGTGGCCGGGGTGATGTTGCGGAAACTCAAGAACTCCGGGGTCTCTTCGCAGGCCATGCAGATGTCGCCGAGCTTGAGCTTGCGCGGCAGGTTCTGGTTGGTGCACATCAGCTCGATCGACAGGGTTTCGTGGGCTTCGGTGTGGCGGATGCCGAAGCTCAGGTAGGTGTCGAGGCCGTCATGCAGCAACGATGAACGCTGGCGGATGCTGTAATGCGGACGGCTGTTGGGCACGTCGAAACTCGGGTCATGCTCGAAGGATTCGAACGGCACGTACTCCTGATAACCGAGGCCGCCGGGCTTCCAGCCGGTGACGGTTTCCACCGAGAACACGCCGCAGTTTTCCAGATCGTATTCCGCCGGCAGCAGCAGGTATTCATCCTGTTTGCCATCGAGGCGGATCGGCAGCGCGTCGTGCGCGAACAGGTTGGCAATCGGCGTGCAGAACAGCTTCACGTTATCCAGCGTCGGACGCATGCGCATGATGCCGCTCTTGCGGATATCGAAACGCAACTCCAGGCCGCGCATCTGCTTGAGGGTGTCTTCCGGCAGCGCCTTGAGAATGTCCAGACCGTTGACGTCGACAAACAGGAACTTGTCCTGGAAGGCGAAGTATTCCTGCAGGTAGCGATAGCCACGGAAGGTGTTCAGCGGATACGGGATCAACGCTTCTTCTTCGGCAAAGCCCACCGGCTTGACCCGGTCACCCGGAATCTTGAACGCCATCGGCTTGCCGGCCACGCCATCGATTGGCTTGCCAGCGCCGTCGAGCGGGATCAGCTCAATGCCTTCCAGGTTGCGCAGCAGGCTCAGGTAGAGCATCTGGCTGATGTAGCGTTCGCCGGCAAAGTGCAGGCGCAGTTTGCTCAGCTCCAGCTCACCGAGGTGGCCGTCGGCGCTCATCTCCAGACGCAGGCTGAGCAGCGAACCGTCGCCCTTCACCGAGTAGTTCAGCGCGGCCAGATCCAGAGGCAGCACTTCGGTCGGGTAGCAGGTGCGGAAACGGCAACGCACGTCTTCGATCGGTTTGCTTTCAATCGGCGTATCGCGCTCGACCAAAAGCGCCGGCCCGGAACGCTTCAACGGATCGAACTGCAAAATGCTGAACGCCGGCAGCGGGCGCATGTAGTTCGGCCACAACAACTGCATCAGCGAATGGCTGAGTTCCGGCAGTTCGTCATCGAGCTTCTGCCGCAGCCGCCCGGTGAGGAACGCAAAGCCTTCCAGCAACCGCTCCACATCCGGATCCCGCCCGGCCTGGCCCAGGAACGGCGCCAACGCCGGACTACGCTCGGCGAAACGGCGGCCCAGTTGGCGCAGTGCGGTGAGTTCGCTTTGGTAGTAGTGGTTAAAGGACACGGGTTACCTGCCTGGTAGTGGAACTCATCAAAAAAATATCCTGTAGAGCGCGACCGTCACGCCGGCACAGACATAACCGCCAATCAGCAGGAACGGCACAATCGTGATCCAGCCGTACGCCATGTAGGCATCACTGAGCTGACCGACGACCAGACTGAGCAAGCCATACAGCATCCACGGCACGGCATAGAACGGGATGAACTTCACCGGCGCCAACCAAACCATTCGCAATGCCTGCTGCTCGTTCCGGCGCTGCGCCGATCGGGACATCCACAGCGAGAAACCAAGAAGCCCGGGGATTCCCCACCACAACAGGTACTGCCAATAAATCCCGGACGACTCGGGCGTTAAATACTCGCCATTCCACTGGTCATAGGAAGTAAACGCCAACACCGCCAGCAGTGGCAGCCACAATGCAGCCATGAAGAAGCTGAGTTGCGCGCGACTGAGGACGAGCATCTCGCTTGATGAGTCGGTCATCGGCGAACCTCCACAGCGTGATCCGGCGCTTCGTGCTTGGTAATCTCGACGAACACCCCGCCATCCTCGGCTCCAACCCACAGCGCGTTGGGATGCGCGAACAGCTTTGGTTCGGTCGAGCTTTGCATTCGCACCAGCAGCGTCAAGCCGACCACAATCGTCAGCAAACCGACCGAGCCGAGAAAAGCGATGAGACATTGCCAAACTTTGAGTTTCATCGAACCCACCCGAACAAATGCTTCATGGGCAGAAAGCCCCGGTATCGACCGTCCAGGAACGGACCGCTTTTTCTTCAGTTTTTTCGATGCTCGCTACTGCATTTCGCAAGGTCTGCGCGTCGATGGACTTAGTCGCGTTCTGGCTTTTGATCGACAGGCTGTACTGGTCGCTGATCTGACCGGATACGTCTTCACCGAATGACTGGTAGTTGCCGATGGAACTGCGCTGGTTCGGGTTTAACGTGAAACAGCGTGGCTGATCGGCATAGTTGGAGTCGTTCGCCAGCGTCAGCTCCAGTGGTACTCCACAAGTGTTCAGCAGGTAAACATCATTGCGATAGACCTGCTGCGCAGCGCATGCAGTCAGCGAAAAGAAGTACGCGAAGAAACTTACCCATCTCATCATCAAAATCGTCTTTGGCAGTTTCATGGACAAACCGATGCCTCGCTGATTGTCCACTCGCGCTGCGTGCCTTCAGTGACTTTCTCGACGGCAGCCAGGTGTTGTTTCAACTGAGCGGCGTCCAGGGTCTTGCTACCCGCGGCATCGTGGAGGGTCAGTTGATAATTGCTCGGGATCTGTTCGATCACGTCTTCACCGTAAGAAGCAAAACTCGCCACGAGCGCGCGTGCGCCTGCTGCAACGGTAAGGTTGCGCTCCAGTGAATGCATGTTCGAGCTGTTGGAGACCTTGATCTCCAGTGGCTGGCCACAACGGTTTTCCATGTACACATGGTTGTTGTAGACCTGCTGCGCGGCGCAGCCGTACAGGGAGACAAACAGCAGGATGAAACCGGCGAACCTAGTCATCGAATTCAACCCTGGCCAGCCAAAGCAAGCTCTTCACGTCTTGTTCGGAAGCGGCCATGCGCTTCTGCAGGTTGGCGGCCGACTGGGTGTAGCTGCTGAAGTAATGCATGACATCCACCTCACCCGTGCTCGGTGTCGGGTGGTTGGCCTTGGGGTTCTGCATCAACGTTGACGTTTCCTTGTGCGTCCACGAGTAATTCGGGATCAGCCCGCCACCGTATTCGTTGAGAATCAGATGCCCGAATTCATGCGCCGAAGTCTCTTTGAACTCTTCCTGGGCGTAGTTGGCAGCATCCGCAGCCGTGAGGCCCTGACGCTTGACGAGCTGGTCAAAGGCATAGCCAGCGTTGTGGTAAACCTTGCGGGCAATCGCCAGGCTGGTCGAACGACCGAAGTCCGCTGACAACGAATCAATCAACGGGAAGTTCCCGGCCTTGGGCTCGACATTGACGTCGGCCTTGACCGTGACTTTGTAGACCCCTTTGCTGGTCGTGATGCCTTCTGCAATACCACCGCCGCGCGAACCATTGCGAGACCAATACAGTTCGATGCCTTCCTTGGCCCAACCCAGCAGAGTGCTGAATGGCGTAGGCACCAGGCCAGGCGTGGAACCACTGCTGCCACCATCCGAGAAGCTCGGGCGCAGGGTCACTTCCACGGTCTTGGCATTACGATCGATACGCACATCGACCCACTTCACCTCTTCGGCCGAACAAGCGAGCTTCACTTCGGTGACTTGCTGCTTGCCTGCTCCGGTCGCGGTCAGACGTACCTTGAGGTTTGGGCTTTTGAGGATTTTGGTGTCGAGGATGCCGGCCGTGTCGTAGCCGTCCCATTGCCAGGGATGCTTGCCTGGCGGCAGGAACGGCGCGGTGTTGGCTTCGGCGTAGACCGGCTTTTCGCCGTCCAGCACTTCCAGCTTCACACTGTCAGCTGCGTCCATGCGGTTCTCGACGACGAAATCGACCAACTCACGGTTTTTCGATGTTCCTGATTTCAGCTCGTCGAAGTCTGGAATTTCCAGCGGCGTCATTACCGAGTTGCCACCGGACTGCAAACCCAGTCGGTAATCCAGCGCCGCGACAACCGCTATAGCGGCAAGCCCCGAAAATGGCGCCGGCGAATGCGAATTACCGATAATCACCGTCCCGGAACCTGCCGTGACTTTATTGCCGTGAGAACCAACCGAACCTACGGTCGCAGCTGGTTTGCCATTGATCAAAACGGTGGTCGCCAGATCGCCAACCAACGCACCACCACACGCCGAGGCATCGCCTTGGCGGGCGGCCGCGAGGCCGTCGAAGAACACGTCGCCGGAACCGGCGGCGATCGGGTTGGTACCGTGGCCTGGAAGTGGGCAAGCGGTGGGGTCGGATACGCGTGCTGCGGGTTTGCCAGACATCGGGAATCTCCTTAGGTGACCTTCACTTGACCGCTGCCATCCAGGCGCGCGGAAAAACTGACCTGACGCTTGAAACCCTCGACTTCCAGCAGGCCTTCGATGCTGAAGGCCAGCCGCAGCTGGTCGTGGTCACGCGGCAGGGAAATGACACGCACGTTGCTCAGGCGCGGTTCGTAGGCTTCGATGAAGCTTTCGATGGCCAGGCGGGCCTGACTCAGGGAGTCGTGCAGGCTCAGGCGCATGTCATTGAGATCGGGCAACCCGTAGTCGGACAGCGTTTGCACGCTGCCCGCCCGGGTGCTGAGCATTTTGGCCAGATGGGCAGCCACCGACGCCATGGCAGAAGCCTCGAGGCTCCTGCCCTTGCGTAGTTCCGCATCGCCGTTGAGGCGTTCGAAAAGGCTGCCGTATCCGTCCATGAGCTGCTCTTACTCTTTGTCCAGCTTGCCAACCAGCGACAGGGTGAAATCGGCACCCATGTACTTGAAGTGCGGACGCACGTTCAAGCTGACGCGGTACCAGCCCGGCTCGCCTTCAACGTCGCTGACGATCACTTGCGCAGCACGCAGCGGACGACGGCCACGCACTTCGGCGCTCGGGTTTTCCTGGTCGGCCACGTACTGGCGGATCCACTTGTTCAGTTCCAGCTCGAGGTCGGTACGTTCTTTCCACGAACCGAGTTGCTCGCGCTGCAGCACTTTGAGGTAGTGAGCCAGGCGGTTGACGATCATCATGTACGGCAGTTGGGTGCCGAGCTTGTAGTTCAGCTCTGCCGCCTTGCCTTCTGCGCTGATGCCGAAGAACTTCGGCTTCTGCACCGAACTGGCGGAGAAGAACGCCGCGTTGTCGGAGCCTTTGCGCATGGTCAGGGAGATGAAGCCTTCCTCGGCCAGTTCGTATTCACGACGGTCGGAGACCAGAACCTCGGTAGGGATCTTGGTTTCGATTTCGCCCATGCTTTCGAAGTGGTGCAACGGCAGGTCTTCAACTGCGCCACCGCTCTGTGGGCCGATGATATTCGGGCACCAGCGGAATTTGGCGAAGCTGTCGGTCAGCTTGGTGCCGAACGCGAAAGCGGTGTTGCCCCACAGGTAGTGCTCGTGGCTGTTGGCGACGGTTTCCTTGTACACGAACGATTTCACCGGGTTTTCTTCCGGATCGTACGGGTTACGCAACAGGAAACGCGGCACGGTCAGACCGACGTAACGGGAGTCTTCCGAAGTACGGAAGCTCTGCCATTTGGCGAATTGCGGGCCTTCGAAGTGGTCTTTCAGATCTTTCAGATCCGGCAGGCCGGTGAAGCTTTCCAGACCGAAGAATTTCGGGCCGGCCGCCGCGATGAACGGCGCGTGGGACATGCACGAAACGCTGGCCACGTACTGCATCAGTTTCACGTCCGGCGAGCTTGGGGACATGAAGTAGTTGGCGATGATCGCGCCCACCGGCTGACCACCGAACTGGCCGTATTCAGCGGTGTAGATGTGCTTGTACAGGCCCGACTGCATGACTTCCGGCGAGTCTTCGAAATCGTCCAGCAGGTCTTCTTTGGAGACGTTGAGGATTTCGATCTTGATGTTTTCGCGGAAGTTGGTGCGATCGACCAGCAACTGCAGGCCACGCCACGACGATTCCAGAGCCTGGAAGTCCGGGTGGTGCAGGATCTCGTCCATCTGACGGCTGAGCTTGGCATCGATCTCGGCGATCATGCGGTCAACCATGGCCTTCTTGACCGGCTCACCGTTGTTCTGCGGCTTGAGCAGTTCTTCGATGAACGCCGACACGCCACGCTTGGCGATGTCGTAGGCTTCGTCGTCCGGAGTCAGACGGGTTTCGGCGATGATGCTGTCGAGAATGCTGTACTCGCCGCTTTCGGCGCTCTTCTCTTGTGCTGCGCTAGTGCTCATTGTGTTGGCTTCCTTGGCTGGAGTCTCAGGCGTCCGGGGCTGCGGCGTTCAGGCCCAGCTCACCGAGTACGCGACCGCGGGATTCGTCGACGGCGAGCACGCCTTCGATCGCTTTACGGAACGCAGGTGCGTTACCCAGCGGGCCTTTGAGGGCCACCAGCGCATCGCGCAGTTCCATCAGTTTTTTCAGCTCAGGCACTTGCTCGACCAGGCTGGCCGGGTTGAAGTCCTTCATCGAATTGACGCGCAGTTGCACAGCCAGCTCGTCGGCCTCGCCATCTTCCTGCAGACGGTTCGGCACGCTCAGCGTCAGACCCAGTTCTTGCTTGGCCAACACTTCGTCGAAGGTCATCTTGTCGATGCTGATCGGCTTGCGATCTTCGATTTTGCGATCGTCCTTGCGGTGGGTGTAGTCACCGATTGCCAGCAGCTTCAGCGGCAGTTCAATCTCTTCCTGAGCACCGCCGGTGGCGGGTTTGAAGGTGACGTTGATGCGTTCCTTGGGGGCTACCGAGCCTTCTTTGGCCATGGCTTTTCTCCTTGCGGTTGTGGCCCTGGGGCCTATTCGAGTACCACTTCGAGATCGAGGTGGCACAGCCTGCGATAAATCTCTTCCTTGCGTTCACGCACTGCATGGTTCTGCGGCAACAACTCGCAGCAACTGTGCAGCAGGTGCAGCACTTCCAATGCAAGATCGGGCTCCCAGGCGTGCAGGCCTGAGTCCTGTAATGTCTGATCGAGGGTTTCCAGCTGGTTCTTGGCCAGTTCGTATTTCTTGGCCATGAAGCACAGTCGCGCGAGGGCGAACTGCCAGAAAAACCGCTCGCGGCCACCGTGGGCCGACTGCAGCCCCTGCTTGAGGATTTGCACGGCAGGCTTGAGGCCTTCCTTGCGCAGCAGCGGCAGCACTTCCTGCAAGGCCTTTTCCCAGGCCGGCTGGGTTTCAACGTCGTCGGTTTCAACCTTGCGCGGCGCGCTGGCGCTTTGCAGGTGCGGCATGACATTGCCGGCGATCCACGCCCGGGTGGACGGATCGGCAAACGGCGCGCCGTCATGGAAACGACACTCGATGATGCCGGGCAGGCGCTGAACCAAAAGCGCGAAGTGGATTTCCACTTCGCGCATTGCCATCTCGGCGTTGAGGTTCTGGAGACATTCCCAGACCATCCTCTGACCATCGAACCAGAACGGCGCCTTCGCCAGGCTCGCCTCCAGTTCCACCAGCAGGTCGGCGTATTTGCCCTGATCGAAGCGATCCTGATACTGCTTGAGCTTGTCGACAGGCAGACCGCGCAGCACGGTGATCTGCTCGGCATTGCGCTCAGGCACCGCGTCGATCGGCAGCCAGAGCAAAGTGCGGTTCAGACGCAGGGCGCGCAGGTCGGTGGCCTTCTGCTTGAGCCACCAGGCACACAACGGACGCGCGCTTTCCTGCTGGGCGCGCAGAGCCTTGTAGGCGTCTTTTTCGTTGTCGATCGGTGCGCCGGGGGTCAGCAACTGGCTCGCGGCCTGCTTGACCTGCGCCACCGCTGCGCCCACCACACCGGGGGCCGGCTGGTTGTCGGCGGCGCGCTGGATCATGGTTTTCAAGCGACGCGAGAGCGGCAGCAACAGCGGCGCGTCGTCGCCCAAGTGCTCGGTGCACGCGGCATCGAGGCCGGCCAGATGCTCGGACAACTGCCGGAACATCGGCAGCTGTTCCTTGATCGCGATGTTTTCGGTGAGCACCTGCTCCAGACGCGGCACCAGCCAGCCGATAGCGGCGGCACGGGTGCGCGGTTTGAGCGGGTGAACGTCGGCCCAGTGATTTTCCGACAGATGGTGCAGCAGACCGAGGCCGGCCAGCAGCCCGGGGAAGGATTCACGCTGGTACAACGACCAGGTCAGCCAGGCGCCGACGCGCAAATCCTTGGATTGGGTACGCAGCAGATTTTCGCTGTTTTCACGGATTTTCAGCCAGTCGATCTGCCCGCTTTCGTGCATCGACGAAGCCTTGGCCAGCTCGCTTTCCAGCGCCTCGAATTCGCTCGAAAAACGAACGTCTTCGCCCGCGAAATTCTCTTTGGAAACAGAGACTTTTGCGAGTTCGAGGTAATGGGCAGAAAGTTTGCTTGAGTAGGACATCCATGGCCTTTAATTAGGATTACAGTCATGCGCCTATTGGAGTTGCCACGGCGCGGGACAGTATCGAAGAGCGGTGAAGCGACTCATCCAATTGAGATGTGCTCTTTCAAGTGCGCGCATCGTAATCACTATGATGGCCACTAGCAAGCATCTGGTTAAACAACAAGACGAAGTGTTCATTGGGCCGTGTAGGAGATCGCCCTATATGTTGCAGGGGAATCCCTGATATCGATTTATATTGCACGCATCTGCCCTACCCCCTCAAAACCCTTGATCCAGAGCGGCGCGATCCCGCCTGAGCGTACCGACCCGAGCGTTCGTCCCATTACACGGCGGCAAGCATGACAATTCTCGAAAAAAATAGAAGTAGGATTCTTCCGAAAATTCACTGGATTTTATAAAAATTTACCGAAGACAACACCCGACAACAAAAGTGCCATCAATTTGATGTCATTTCATTTTTCTGGAACTTTAGAAGCCCCGAAAGTAATTGCACTTTAGTGCTAACTCAATATTTATCGAAGCACCTTCCTACAGCCATTTCCTACTGTCTTAACAACACTTTCACGCCCGGAATACTCTGACAAATGTCAGGGATACTTCTTACATCAATTTATTTCCCGCATTGCTAGCTTGCTTGAGCAAATTCTTTTCGCGTGGCGATCAGGGACGATCGAACACCGCGCATCGACTCACCTGCTTAAGGACAAGCGTATGTTCAGCACGGGCAGTTGCGCGCCTTTTATTCTGCTCATCCCCGGCGTTCGCCACGACTTCAAGGTGCTCGCATTTGAGGGTGCTGAAGCCATCAGCTGCCTGTACGCGATCCGAGTCGAGCTGGTCAGCGAACGTGCAGATATCGATCTGGAAAGCCTGCTCAGTCAGCCGGCATTTCTGCAATTCGGGTTCAACAACGAAGGTATTCACGGACGCATTGAAGATGTGCGGGTGGGTGAAAGCGGAACGCGCTTGACCCACTATGAGCTGACGCTGGTGCCTGCGTTGCATTACTTGCAGTTCAGTCATGATCAGCGGGTTTTTCAGCAGCGTACGGCGCCGCAGATCATCGCGCATGTGCTCAAGAGGCATGGCATTCAAGGTGATGCGTTTACCTTCCATGTCACCCCGAATCCGCCACGCGACTATTGCACTCAGTACGCGGAAAGCGACTTTGAATTCATACAGCGCCTGTGCGCCGAGGACGGGATAGCCTGGCATCACCAGCATTCGGCGGACGGCCATTTGCTGGTATTTACCGATGACCAAGTGTTTCTCCCAAAGCTGGCTGTGACGCCGTATTTGCAAGAATCCGGCATGGTGGCCGAGCATCAGGTGGTCAGCCGATTCTGTGTGCGCAACAGCACGCGCACCAGTACCGTCACTCGTCGTGACTACGACCTGAAACGCCCGAGCCTGTTGCTTGAAGGCCGCTTCACCGCCGGATTCACTCCAACATTGGAGGACTACCGTTATCCATTGCTGATCGAGAACGAAAGGCGCGGCAAGCAAATTACCCGGCAGGCATTGGAGCGCCACCGCAGCGATTATGAACTGGGCGACGGAGCGAGCGATCAGACGAATTTGCGTAGCGGCCACTTGTTTGAGCTGACCGGACACCCGCGAAAAAAGTGCAACGACCTGTGGCTTCTGCTCAGCGTCGCCCATGAAGGCCGACAGCCACAAGTGCTTGAGGAGTCCGCCTCCAGCGATGTCAAATCCGCCGACGGTTTCACCCAGGGTTACCGAAATCGCTTCAGCGTGATTCCCGCCGAGGTGGTTTTCCGGCCTCCGCTACCGGCGCCACGTCGTCCGCTGGTGACTCAGACCGCACGGGTTACCGGCCCCGAAGGCGAAGAGATTTATTGCGATGAGTTCGGTCGCGTGAAGATCGAATTTCCCTGGGATCGCAAAGAACTCAACAGTGAGCGCAGCAGTTGTTGGGTACGCGTAGCGAGCAGTTGGGCCGGCGATCATTTTGGCGCAGTGACCATTCCGCGGGTTGGCATGGAAGTCGTGGTGTCCTTTTTGGAGGGCGACCCGGACAAACCACTGATCACCGGTTGTGTGTCCAACAGAGTTACCGCGCCGCCCTACTCGTTACCCGACCACAAGACCCGAACTGTATTGCGCAGCGAAAGCTCGCCGCGCAATGGCGGTTACAACGAACTGTCGATCGAGGATCGTGCCGGGCAAGAGCTCATCTATGTGCGCGCACAGCGCGACATGGCGCAAAAAATCGGCAACAGCCTTCAACTGGAAGTGGGCAACGAGCGCCGCGAAACCATCAATGGCAACAGTTACACCCATGCTGGCCGGTCTCTCAACATTGAGGCCGGCCAGCAAGTGCTGCTCAAGGCTGGCGCCAGTGTGGTGCTGGATGCCGGCGCCAGCATCACGCTGAAGGCTGGCGGCCATCACCTCGTGATCGATAGCGGTGGCATTTTCACCAGCACTGAGATCGAACCGGGCCGCAAGCCGCAAGACAGGGAAGCGCCCCAGCCGCTGCTGCCTGGACTGGATGGCGCATTGCCCAGTGCGCCAGCGGTACACGAACGCGCAGAGGAAGAGCTTGAGGAAGAGGAGGAAGAAGTCGACCTGGAGGATGAGACGCCGGGGGGAATAACTTTGCGTATCGGGGTGTTTTTCGATGGCACGGGGAACAACAAGGCCAACAGCGAGACGGTCGCAGCATGTTACGCCCCGGACGCCAATCTTGCGGAGGCGGCTGCAGAGATCCAGCAGCACTGCGCCACCTACGGTTACGACGGTGATGGAAACTCGCCGGATAACAGTTATGGGAATGATGTGAGCAATATTGCGAGGTTGTATGAGCTTTACACCGACGACACTTACAAGCTTTTACCAGTGTCCGCAAAAACTGCATCGATAGCGGTTTACATAGAAGGCGTCGGCACCAAAAGCAATGACGCCGACTCTCTCTACTCACAAGCAACAGGTAGGGGTGAAACAGGAGTAGTCGCTCGTGTTGAGCAAAGTCCGACATTTATCAGACAACAAATACAGCAGCTGATTGAACGGAACCCAGAATTGGTAATTCAACGAATCGAATTCGATATTTTCGGTTTCAGCCGAGGAGCCGCAGCAGCCAGACACTTTGCAAATGAAGTGCTTAAGGGTAATGAGGGGCTACTCGCCAAGTCGCTTTCCAGCGGCTTGGCTGAAGGCTTCTACTGGCGATTCAAGGTCGATACGGAGATCAACTTCATTGGGCTTTTTGACACCGTTGCAGCAATCGCCAACCCATGGCTGCTCGATTTTACCGGCGCCAACAGTAGAAACCCCGGCCTCGAGTTGAAGCTGCCTGATGGTTGCGCCAACAAAATAGTCCACCTGGTTGCCCGTGATGAATATCGCGAGAACTTCGCACTCAACAGCCTGGGCGACATCGATCTGGTCTTGCCCGGCGCTCACTCGGATCTGGGCGGCGGCTATTTGCCTAAAGCCAAGGAAAAACTTCTGCTGAGCAACCCGCTCACCAGCACTATCAGCCGAGACAAGGACGCGACCCGCAGTGCAGCCTATGCTGCTGCCGAAAAAGAAGCCTATGCCTGGTATGCGAAAGGCGTCATCGAAGAGGACACCGCGGGCAGCCATTTACACGTTGCACTTTGGGAAAGAGCCGTGACTCAACCAACGGAAAAAGGTGGATACAGACAGGATCCCCAGAAGCGGGTTTACGCGGCGGCCAGCATTGAGCGACCAGTACACGGGGAGCTGTCTCTGGTGTATCTGCGCATCATGCGTGAGCTGGCGGTCAGACATGGAGTCCCATTCGAGGTCATTGACGAAAATGAGCCAAGACTGTCCTTACCGACGGAATTGATCCCGATACACGCCAAGCTTGAAGCTTATGCGCTTGGAAAATCATCTGTCGAAGGCCTGACCATCAAAGAAAGGGAATTGTTACGTAGCCGCTATATCCATCTTTCCGCTCACTGGAATGCAGCCAAGGGCTTGAACAGCAGCGACATGAACATCGTTTTCATCAACCGCCCGGCCAAGAGCAACCAACGAGTGGTGCACCCCCATGAATGACTTCACTCGACCTCTCGGCAAAACAATATGTTTCCTGCTTGGCATATTTTTGGCCGGCTGTGTACAAGACGTCTCCCCTGCTGCAAAGAAGCAGCCCTGGTTCCTTGGCTTTGGAGCACCGGACTACATGGAGGTCTGGATTGAAACCGCCGATGTGGTGGATATCCGGGAGCGAGTGTTTCAGCGTGCCGGATCGGGTATTGCATCAGTACAGAATCCCGTGGAACACAAAGGCAACCCCGCGGGTTGGCCAGAAAACCCTGGAAGTGGAAAAGGCAAGTATGTAACGGGTGCCGACCTGCCCCGCTTGGTCTACGTACGCTGGCAATCTCTGGCCGAACCTCAGACTTATGAAGCCTATATCGTCATCCCCGAATCAGCCCGGGAGATCATGCGCAAACCCGAAAAAGCGTTCTGCAACTTTGACTCTAAGTGGGTTACTGAATTGCGCAAAAACCTGGTGATTGGGCTGGCACCCGGCGGCATTGCCAAAGTATGGCTCACTGGAACATGCCTCAAGGCAATCGAGATTGCCCGGATCGTAGGCACCGTGAATAAAAAGGGTCCATACCAAGGGAAAAATGAAGGCCGCTATGGTCTGCCCCTTGAGCCGGAGTCCAGGGCCTACGTGGAAAAATTTGGAATTCCTTATGGCTCTTGGTAAGGACAGCCCGGTGATCACGCCGAGAAGGTCGACCCTTCGCATCAAGACACTCACAAGCCTGTTTACAGGACTACTGCTGGCGGTTTGCACTCAAATTCATGCGCAAGCGAAAGACAAACTGCCCTGGTTCCTTGGCTTTGGAGCACCGGATTACATGGAGGTCTGGATTGAAACGGCCGATGTGGTGGATATCCAAGAAAGAGTGTTCCGGCGGGCAGGATCAGGCATTGCTTCAGTACAGAGGCCTGACGATCAAAAAGGTAACCCCGCTGGCTGGCCGGACAACCCCGGCAGCGGGAAAGGCAAATATATGACCGGCGCCGATTTACCTCGCCTGATCTACGTGCGATGGCAGTCACTGGCCGAACCCCAAACCTACGAGGCGTACATCGTAATTCCCGAATCTGCACGGGAAATCATGCGCAAACCCGAAAAAGCGTACTGCAGGTTTGGCTCAGAGTGGATCACCGAATCCCGTGACAATATGGGTATCGGTCTGGCCCCCGGCGGCATTGCAAAGGTTTGGCTAGGGGGAGCCTGTTTGAAGTCGGTCGAAATTGTCCGCGTGCAAGGAACCATCAACCCCAAAGGCCCCTACGAAGGCAAATCCGGCGGTAAACATCGACCTCTTTCTGATGCCTCAAAAACCTACATCGAAAAATTCGGCATCCCCTTCGGGAGCTGGTAAGGAGCTTTACCTCATGGAATTGAAACCCCTGTTGTTCGCAGCACTGCTGTGGCTTCCCGTCACTCAAGCCTCTGCAGACACCCCGCCACTGGACGGTCATTATTATCTGACCGGTGCAATGGAAATGGGCGCCGAATTGCTGCTGCGCAAGGACGGCACGTTTGACGCCGGCGTGTCGTATGGCAGCGCAGACGGCTTTGCCAAGGGCACCTGGCAGATGCAAAACAACACCGTGACGCTGAAGAGCGATACTAAACCGGCGTCGGACAGCGATTTGTCCGGCCTGTTTCAGGATCTGCAACTGGCGATCGAACCGAACTGTCTGGCCGTGGATTTCGGCAACGGAAAGGCCTGCTTTCGGCGTCAATAAGCCGATTTACGGCCACAAAAAATGGGCACCCGACCGCAATCGGTGTGCCCATTTTTTATTGCGGTACTCCCCGTCATTCAGGGAGTTCGCCGCAATTTAAGGATTGACGCTGTCTTTCAACGACTTGCCTGGCTTGAATGCCACGGTGTTGCTGGCCTTGATCTTCACCGGCTCACCGGTTTGCGGGTTCTTGCCGGTGCGGGCGCCGCGGTGGCGTTGCAGGAAGGTGCCGAAGCCCACCAGCGTGACGCTGTCCTTGCGGTGCAGAGCGCCGGTGATTTCTTCGAGGACGGCGTTGAGAACGCGGTTGGCCTGTTCTTTGGTCAGATCCGCTTTTTCAGCGATTGCAGCGGCGAGTTCTGGTTTACGCATTAGTGAAGCCCCTTTGACGGTTTTTTGTTGTTATGTCCGTGCTGTTCTCGTTGGAACAGCGCCCAAGGCGCCGCAGGCTCTACTCTGCGGCAGACGGGAGTGAGAATGGCACGCGGATACCGGCGGCGCCAGTCTCCCCGCGACCTTTGTAGGGGCAAAAGCGGGGTGATTCCGACAGAACGACCGGTATTTACGCCAGCAGGGCCGGAAGCTGTTTGTTCAGAGCAAGTTTTTCCATCACCGCCGCGCCGGTCAGTGCATAGCCGAGCAACTGACCATCGGCACCGTGGCACAGAGCCTTGATGTCGGCGCCCTGCCCTTCGACGGTCCAGACGCCTTCGCTGCCCCGAGGCGGTGGCGAAACGACCAACGGGCACACCGGAGTTTTCACCGTGATCGGCATCGGGCCGTAAGTCACGGCCGTCGGATTGCCCGCCAGAGTTTGTGCCAGCGCACGCGCACAGCTCATGAGGGGCATCACGTACAACAGATTCAGCCCATCGACCTCGGCGCAGTCGCCCAGGGCGTAGATATTGGCGTGGGAAGTCTTCAGGTAGCGGTCGACTACGACACCGCGATTTACCTGCACTCCGGCCGCCGCGGCCAGATCGATGCGCGGGCGCAGGCCAATGGCCGACACCACCACATCGCAGGCAATCACCTGCCCGTCGGACAGATGCGCTTCCAGCCCGTCTGCGACTTTTTGCAGGCGGGTCAGCACCGGGCCGAGGTGAAAACGCGCGCCCAGGCTTTCCAGCCCGGCCTGCACGGCGGCCGCAGCGGCCGGGTGCAGCAGCATCGGCATCACTTGCTCGCACGGCGCGACCAGTTGCACCTCGTAACCACCGAGGATCAGGTCATTGGCAAATTCGCAGCCGATCAGGCCCGCCCCCAGCAGCAATACGCGGCGTTTGCCCGCAGCGGCTGCACGAAAGCGCGCATAGTCTTCGAGATCGTTGATCGGGAATACCAGCTCGGAGCCATCACCCTCGATCGGCACACGCACGGTTTCTGCGCCCCAGGCAAGGATCAGGTCGCGGTAGTACACCGCTTCTTCGCCGATCCACAGGCGCTTGTGGCCGGCGTCGATGCCGCTGATGCGCGTGTGAGTGCGCACTTCGGCCTTCAACTGCTCGGCCATGGCGCCGGGTTCGGCCATGCTCAGGCCATCGGCGTCCTTGTTCTTGCCGAAACCGGTGGAGAGCATCGGCTTGGAGTAAGAGCGCCCGTCATCGGCGGTAATCAGCAGCAGCGGGGTTTCGCCATCGAGTTTGCGAAACTCCCGGGCCAGGTTGTAACCCGCAAGCCCGGTGCCGACGATTACGACAGGTGCGTTCATGCCTTACTCCTTGGTTTTTCTCAGTTGATTTCGATCATTTCGAAGTCCGACTTGCCCACGCCGCAGTCCGGGCACAGCCAGTCTTCCGGCACGTCCTGCCACAGGGTGCCCGGCGCGATGCCGTCATCCGGCCAACCGTCAGCTTCGTTGTAGATCAGGCCGCAGACGATGCATTGCCACTTTTTCATTCAGGTACTTCCTCAAGATTCAGGCTTTTGTCGGCGCGGATGGTCGATGGTGGTTGCGCTGCCATCCGGCTCAGGGCGTTTTGTACTGAGGGTGCCGGGCAGATGCAAGCCTGTTCGGCGCAACGGCGCCCCGGATCCATCCAATTCGCAGCACGCCATGTTAAGCTCGCCGCCTCATTTGCGGCCAATAATGACTCATTGTGCAACATTCAAATGCCTGCCCGGCCCCGCTCTGGCTGACTCAAAGCCGACTGACGCCCCTTCCCGATTCGTTGACCCTGGACTGGTTGTTCGACGAAGGTTCGCTGACCCGCCGCCTGACGCGGCTGTCGAACGACGGCTTCAGCGTCATGCCATTGTTCGAAGGCTGGGACACCCTGCGCAGCGACGAATGCGCAGCACTGGATCTGGCCGAAGGCAGCGAAGGCTGGGTGCGCGAGGTGTATTTGCGCGGTCACGGCGAAGCCTGGGTGTTCGCCCGCAGCGTGGCTTCACGCGCCGCCCTGCAAGGCGACGGCTTGCACATGGACGAACTCGGCAGCCGCTCGCTGGGCGAACTGCTGTTTTGCGACCACGCCTTCCAGCGCCGCGCCATCGAGGTCTGTCACTACCCGCAGGACTGGTTGCCGCCAGCCTGCCGCGCCCCCGAGCTGTGGGGCCGGCGCTCGCGTTTCGACCGTGGCGCCTTGAGCGTACTGGTGGCGGAGATTTTCCTGCCGACCCTGTGGAACGCCGCCCGCGCCCATCCGGAGAACTGCTGATGTACCAGAGCCTGCTCAAGTCCCTGAACCGCTTGAACCCGCGCGCCTGGGATTTCATTCAGTTGACGCGCATGGACAAGCCGATCGGCATTTACCTGCTGCTGTGGCCGACGCTGTGGGCACTGTGGATTGCCGGCAAGGGTTCGCCATCGCTGGCCAACATCGCGATTTTTGTCCTCGGCGTGGTGCTGACCCGTGCCGGTGGCTGCGTGATCAACGACTGGGCCGACCGCAAGGTCGATGGCCACGTCAAACGCACCGCGCAACGACCGCTGGCCAGCGGCAAAATCAGTTCGAAAGAGGCACTGGTGTTCTTCGCGCTGCTGATGGGCGTGAGTTTCCTGCTGGTGCTGTGCACCAATGCGCCGACGATCTGGCTGTCGCTGGGCGGTCTGGCACTGGCGTTCACCTACCCATTCATGAAGCGCTACACCTACTACCCGCAAGTGGTGCTGGGCGCGGCGTTTTCCTGGGGCATGCCGATGGCGTTCACCGCCGAGACCGGCGCGGTGCCCGCCGCCGCCTGGCTGCTGTGGATCGCCAATCTGCTGTGGACGGTGGGTTACGACACGTATTACGCGATGACTGACCGTGACGACGACCTGAAGATCGGCGTGAAATCCACGGCGATTCTGTTCGGCGATGCGGATCGGGTGATCATCCTGACGTTGCAGGCGCTGTCGCTGGGCTGCCTGTTGCTGGCCGGGTCGAAGTTCGAGCTGGGCATCTGGTTCCATCTCGGCCTGTTAGTGGCCGCTGGATGCTATGCGTGGGAGTTCTGGTACACCCGTGATCGCGACCGGATGCGTTGCTTCAAGGCGTTTTTGCACAACCACTGGGCCGGGTTGGCGATTTTTGTCGGGATCGTGCTGGATTACGCGTTGCGCTAAACACAAACCTGTAGGAGTGAGCCTGCTCGCGATGACGGTGTATCAGCCACATTGCTGTTAACTGATACACCGTCATCGCGAGCAGGCTCACTCCTACAGGGGGTTTGCGTTTACTTGTGCTCGTGCACCACGTGCCACATCTCCTTCATGCCGTCACCTTTCATTTCTCCAGGTTTTTCGTCCTTCATGAAGGTGTACAACGGCTTGCCGTCATAAGCGTATTGCATCATGCCGTCATCGCGTTTGATGACCGTCCATTTGCCTTCAGCCTTGGCACCCGCTGGCGCCATCATCGGTGGCCAGTTCTTGGCGCAATCACCGTTGCACATCGACTTGCCGCCAGCGTCTTTGTCGAACGTATAAACGGTCATGCCTTTGTGGTCGACCATCATGCCGTCCTTCATCATGGCGGGCTCGGCCGCCATGGCTAATCCAGGCAATGCCAGTGCAGCAGCCAGCAGCAGAGCTTTGAAAGAAGCAGTCATTTGTGTCATGGAAACCTTCTTTTGTGGTTGTCAGGATTCGGACTTAGAGCTTAGTCCAGGATCACGCCAACCGCCGGGCGACTAAAATACTGTCACACGACTGCAATAATTCCGTTATCTAATGCGGCGCAAGACAGTTAAATGACAAGAGGATTAAGGCATGGTTGGCAGGAGCATTCTGATCGTCGACGACGAAGCGCCCATTCGCGAAATGATCGCCGTTGCGTTGGAAATGGCCGGCTATGACTGCCTCGAGGCGGAGAACTCGCAGCAGGCACACGCCATCATCGTTGACCGCAAACCGGACCTGATCCTGCTCGACTGGATGCTGCCCGGCACCTCCGGCATCGAACTGGCCCGCCGCCTCAAGCGTGACGAGCTGACCGGGGACATCCCGATCATCATGCTCACCGCCAAGGGCGAAGAGGACAACAAGATCCAGGGTCTTGAAGTCGGCGCCGACGACTACATCACCAAACCGTTTTCCCCACGCGAACTGGTCGCCCGCCTCAAGGCTGTGCTGCGCCGCGCCGGTCCGACCGATGGCGAAGCGCCGATCGAAGTCGGCGGCCTGCTGCTCGACCCGATCAGCCACCGCGTGACCATCGACGGCCGTCCGGCCGAGATGGGCCCGACCGAATACCGTCTGCTGCAATTCTTCATGACCCACCAGGAACGCGCCTACACGCGCGGGCAGTTGCTGGATCAGGTCTGGGGCGGCAACGTCTATGTTGAAGAGCGCACCGTCGACGTGCACATTCGCCGCCTGCGCAAGGCCCTCGGCGACGCCTACGAAAATCTGGTACAAACCGTGCGCGGCACCGGCTACCGGTTTTCCACCAAGGCCTGATCCAACCGCCAGACTCGCTGACAAGGACCGTATTTTCCGTGAATCAAAACTGGCATGGCACCCTGATTCGCCACATGCTGTTGCTGGTCACAGCGTGTCTGGTGATCGGCCTGATCACCGGCTACTACGGCTGGAGCCTCGCAGCAGGCCTGGGGATTTACCTGGCCTGGACGCTCAAGCAACTGCTGCGTCTGCACGAATGGCTGCGCCTGCACCAACCCGATGAAGCACCGCCCGACGGCT
Organism: Pseudomonas sp. MWU12-2020; assembly: GCF_023100605.1. Classification (NCBI taxonomy): domain Bacteria; kingdom Pseudomonadati; phylum Pseudomonadota; class Gammaproteobacteria; order Pseudomonadales; family Pseudomonadaceae; genus Pseudomonas; species Pseudomonas sp. MWU12-2020. The sequence continues at coordinate 42,225 of NZ_JALMEX010000004.1, read as the reverse complement.
ATGGCCTGTGGGGCGAGGTGTTCGACAGCATCTACCACCTGCAACGCCGCGATCAACGGGTACGCGGGCGCCTGCAAGCGGTGATCGACCGGGTGCAGGAGTCCACCGCCGCGCTCAAAGACGCGGTGATCATGCTCGACAGCGACGGCAACCTGGAATGGTGGAACCGCGCCGCGGAAACCCTGCTCGGCCTCAAGACCCCGCAGGACAGCGGCCAACCGGTGACCAACCTGGTACGGCATCCGCGCTTCAAGGAATACTTCGAGCAGGAAAGCTACGCCGAACCGCTGGAAATCCCTTCGCCGACCAATGATCGCGTGCGCATTCAGCTGTACCTCACACGCTACGGCAACAACGAACACTTGATGCTAGTGCGCGACGTTACGCGCATCCATCAGCTGGAACAGATGCGCAAAGACTTCATCGCCAACGTCTCCCACGAACTGCGCACACCGCTGACAGTGATCTGCGGCTACCTGGAAACCCTGCTCGACAACGTCGAGGAAGTGAACCCGCGCTGGAGCCGCGCCCTGCAGCAGATGCAGCAACAGGGCGGACGCATGCAGACGCTGCTCAACGATCTGCTGTTGCTGGCGAAACTGGAAGCCACCGATTACCCGTCGGACAACCAGCCAGTGCAGATCGACGCCCTGCTGCAGTCAATCAAGAGCGACGCCCAGCAGTTGTCCGGGCAGAAGAACCAGAAAATCACCCTCGAAGCCGATGCGCGCATCCTGCTCAAGGGCAGCGAGGCGGAACTGCGCAGCGCCTTCTCCAACCTGGTGTTCAACGCCGTGAAGTACACCCCGGCCGAGGGCAACATCCGCATTCGCTGGTGGGGCGACGAGCAAGGCGCGCACCTGAGAGTGCAGGATTCCGGGATCGGTATCGACAGCAAACACCTGCCGCGCCTGACCGAACGCTTCTACCGCGTCGACTCCAGCCGCAACTCCAACACCGGCGGCACCGGGCTCGGTCTGGCGATCGTCAAACACGTGTTGCTGCGCCACCGCGCGCGAATGGAGATCAGCAGCGTGCCCGGTCATGGCAGCACGTTCACCTGCCATTTCGCCCCGGCCCAGGTGGCCCAGGCACGGGCCATCAGCGCCGCCGAGTGATACCGGCCAGCACGCGCCACTAGGCAATCGCCATGTCAGCCGCTACATTGGATGACTTGCGTCTGCCTTTCAGGCGCGATTTCTTCTCTCTTACGAATCACACGGAACCTGCAAAACTCCATCATGGACCCTTCCCCTGGCTTGTCCCTCGCTACGATTTTCGCCGATTTCGGCATGATTCTTTTCGCTCTGATCCTGGTTTTGCTCAACGGCTTTTTCGTTGCGGCGGAATTCGCCATGGTCAAACTGCGCTCGACCCGGGTCGAGGCCATCGCTGACAAGAACGGCTGGCGCGGGCACATCCTGCGCACCGTCCACAGTCAGCTCGATGCGTACCTCTCGGCGTGTCAGCTCGGTATCACCCTCGCCTCTCTCGGCCTCGGCTGGGTCGGTGAGCCGGCGTTCGCGCACATTCTCGAACCGCTGCTGAGCGCGGTCGGCGTGCAGTCGACGGAAGTGGTCAAGGGCATTTCGTTCTTTACCGCGTTCTTCATCATTTCCTACCTGCACATCGTCGTCGGTGAACTGGCGCCCAAGTCGTGGGCGATCCGCAAACCCGAGCTGCTGTCGCTGTGGACGGCGGTGCCGCTGTACCTGTTCTACTGGGCGATGTACCCGGCGATCTACCTGCTCAATGCCAGCGCCAACGCGATTCTGCGGATCGCCGGTCAAGGCGAACCCGGCCCGCACCACGAACACCATTACAGCCGCGAAGAACTGAAACTGATTCTGCACTCCAGCCGTGGTCAGGATCCGAGCGACCAAGGCATGCGCGTGCTGGCCTCGGCGGTAGAGATGGGCGAACTGGAAGTGGTCGACTGGGCCAACTCCCGCGAAGACCTGATCACCCTCGAATTCAACGCGCCGCTGAAAGAAATTCTGGCGATGTTCCGTCGCCACAAGTTCAGCCGGTATCCGGTGTACGACAGCGAGCGCCAGGAGTTCGTCGGCCTGCTGCACATCAAGGACCTGCTGCTGGAACTGGCGGCGCTGGACCACATTCCGGAGTCGTTCAACCTGGCTGAACTGACCCGTCCACTGGAGCGCGTGTCGCGGCACATGCCGCTGTCGCAGCTGCTGGAGCAGTTCCGCAAGGGCGGCTCGCACTTCGCCGTGGTCGAGGAGGCCGACGGCAACATCATCGGCTACCTGACCATGGAAGACGTGTTGGAAGTGCTGGTCGGCGACATTCAGGACGAACACCGCAAGGCCGAGCGCGGGATCCTCGCGTATCAGCCGGGCAAGCTGCTGGTGCGTGGCGATACGCCGCTGTTCAAGGTTGAGCGCCTGTTGGGGATCGACCTGGACCACATCGAAGCCGAAACCCTGGCTGGCCTCGTTTACGAAACCCTGAAGCGGGTGCCGGAAGAGGAAGAAGTGCTGGAAGTCGAAGGCCTGCGAATCATCATCAAGAAGATGAAAGGGCCGAAGATTGTGCTGGCGAAGGTGTTGATGCTGGATTGATCGCGATTGCAGGACAGCTTTTGTGGCGAGGGAGCTTGCTCCCGCTCGGCTGCGCAGCAGTCGCAGAACTGTGTGCCAGGTGTATCTGATCGAACGCGGTTTCAGGGTTTTGGGGCCGCTTCGCAGCCCAGCGGGAGCAAGCTCCCTCGCCACAGTTGAGCTCCACTGCCTTTACTGTTTGCCCAACGCAAAGTTGGGCAGCGCCCCCAGCGGCTGGTTGAACTGATACGGAATCGACACCAGCCCCTGCCCCGTATTGCGCTGCACCACAAAGTGCAGGTGCGGGCCGCTGCTGTTGCCGGTGTTGCCGGACAGCGCCAGCGGGCTGCCGACCGTCACTCGCTGCCCCTCACGTACGCTCACCGAACCTTGCTTGAGATGCAGGTACACGCCCATGGTGCCGTCGTCATGCAGCACCCGGACGAAATTGCCGGACGCATCATTGCCGCGCCCGCTCTGCGAGTTTTCGGTTTTCACCACCACCCCGGCCCGTGCGGCAATGATCGGCGTGCCCACCGGCATGGCGATGTCCATCGCGTACTTGTTCTTCGGCCCGTAGTGGCTGTACTGGCCGTTGGCGCCCTGACTCAGACGGAACGGCCCGCCCCGCCAAGGCAACGGATAGCGATAGCTCTGCGCGGCGCCAGCGGGGTCGCCCAGCGAGTACTGGAACTGCGGCGTATACACCAGCGGCTGGCTGCCGCTAATCGCCGTCAGCAGTGCCAACCGGGTATTGCTGCGCGCCGGCAGCACCCGGCGGATCGTTTGTGCCGGGGCACCACGCACATTGCTCATGCCGGTGAACGCCAGCGCCACCTCGACCGGCGCATACAGGTCATTGCGCACGAACACCACGTCGGTACCCTTCTGCTTCTTGATATCGAGATACACCTGGCGCTCGAGGTGCTCGACCATGCGGTCCTGAAACACGAACACCTGCGAGCCTTTGCTCGGCCGGTCGCTGTACGAGACCACGCCGTTGGCATCGGTGGATTTGTAGATGGTCATGGCCACAGTCGAGGTGGAGGCCAGGAAAAGACCACAGAAAAACAGCAGGCGCGCGAGCATGGGCAAAGGTTCTGTCGAGTAAGGCCTGGAAAAGAGCCTAGCAGCTGAGACAGACCAGGCTAGTCGACAGATGTTTCAAATTGGGCAGTCTGGAAAATGCACGTCGTCAGTGATGACCCCTTCGCGAGCAAGCCCGCTCCCACCTTGGAATGCATTCCAATGTGGGAGCGGGCTTGCTCGCGAAAGCGGTGTGTCAGGCGACGAGGATCAAGCGCCCGGAACGAAGTGCTTCTGCGCCGTGCCGCGGGCGATCAGGCGGGAGATGTAATCGAGCTTCTGCGCGTCCTGGTCGACGAAACGGAAAGTCAGTTGCAGCCATTCACTGTCCGGCTTCGGCTCGTGGGCGACCACAGCGTGCAGATAGCCATTGAGACGGGCGATTTCGGCGTTGTCGCCCTGCTCCAGGTCGAGCACGGCGCTGTCGAGGATCTGTGGCAGGGTGTCGGTGCGTTTCACCACCAACAGCGCTTCCTTGATGCTCAGGGCCTTGATCACACATTGCTGGGTGCCGCTCGGCAAGCGCAACTGGCCCTGGCCACGACCACCGGCCGGCGCTTTCGAGGCAGCCGGTGCCTGCACCGGCGGGCTGTTGAGCAAGCCACGCGACGGCGCAGCAGCAGGCGCCGGAGCAGCTGCAGCAGGCTTGGCGAACGGATTCACCGCAGCAGCGGCCGCCGGCGCAGTACCGACCACGGCAGGCTTGCCGCCGGTCAACGCGCTCAGGGAGTCGTTACCGAATGCCGAGTTCATCTTGGTCGGCGCGCTGTTCATCAGGGTATCGAGCTTGCCAACCTTGTTCAGCGCCTGCTTGACCTTGGTCAGCAGCTGTTCGTTGGTGAATGGCTTGCTGACGTAGCCGGTAACGCCAGCCTGAATCGCCTGCACCACGTTTTCCTTGTCGCCACGGCTGGTGACCATGATGAACGGCATGGTCTTGAGGTTGTCCTGCTCGCGGCACCAGGTCAGCAGTTCCAGGCCGGACATTTCCGGCATTTCCCAGTCGCACAGCACCAGGTCGAACGCTTCCCTGGCCAGCATCGCCTGGGCCTTTTTGCCGTTGATGGCGTCCTCGGTACGAATCCCCGGGAAGTAGTTACGCAGGCACTTTTTCACCAGGTCGCGAATGAACGAAGCGTCGTCCACGACCAACACACTGATCTTGCTCATCCAACACCCCTATAAAAATCCCGGCAAGCATACCGCTTTGCTGATGGCACATTGCCAACAATCTTCAGTCACGCCGGGACTTTTCGTTCGCGGGTGCTGCTTTTTAATTCGGTTTCCTGATTCAAGCGCCCAAACAAAAACGCCCGGCCAAAGGGCCGGGCGCTTTTCTCAGGCAATCTTACTTATCGTCAGCATTGCCCGGAACATTAGCGGTTTCGCCGCTTGTGCCCTCAACTTCTTCCTTCATGCGCTTGAGGCCCAGATGACGCACGTCGGTGCCGCGCACCAGGTAGATCACCAGTTCCGAGATGTTGCGCGCGTGGTCGCCGATCCGCTCCAGCGAACGCAGCACCCAGATGATGCTCAGAACCCGCGAGATAGAGCGCGGGTCTTCCATCATGTAGGTGGCCAGTTCACGCAGCGCGGTCTTGTATTCGCGGTCGATGACTTTGTCGTACTGCGCCACCGACAGCGCCAGATCGGCGTCGAAGCGGGCAAACGCGTCCAGCGCATCACGGACCATGTTGCGCACCTGGTCGCCGATGTGACGCACTTCGACGTAACCACGCGGCGCTTCGCCTTCTTCGCACAGTTGAATGGCGCGACGGGCGATCTTGGTCGCTTCGTCGCCAATGCGCTCCAGGTCGATCACCGACTTGGAGATGCTGATGATCAGACGCAGGTCGGACGCCGCCGGCTGACGACGGGCGAGAATGCGCAGGCATTCTTCGTCGATGTTGCGTTCCATCTGATTGATCTGGTCGTCGATCTCGCGCACCTGCTGGGCCAGGCCGGAGTCGGCCTCGATCAGCGCGGTGACCGCGTCGTTGACCTGCTTCTCGACCAGCCCGCCCATGGCCAGCAGGTGGCTGCGCACTTCTTCCAGTTCAGCGTTGAACTGCGCGGAAATGTGGTGGGTAAGGCCTTCTTTACTAATCATGTTGGCGTCCTTGGAGCGTCCGGTAAGGTGCGGCGGGCCGCAGTCAATTCAGTGAGCGACAACCAGCGTCTGCTAGCCGTAACGACCGGTGATGTAGTCTTCGGTCTGCTTCTTCGCCGGATTGGTAAACAGGGTGTCGGTGTCGCCGAATTCCACCAGTTTGCCCATGTACATGAACGCCGTGTAGTCGGAAACCCGCGCGGCCTGCTGCATGTTGTGGGTGACGATGACGATGGTGAACTTGGACTTCAGCTCGTAGATCAGCTCTTCGACTTTCAGGGTCGAGATCGGGTCGAGGGCCGAGCACGGTTCGTCGAGCAGCAACACTTCCGGTTCAACGGCGATGGTGCGGGCAATCACCAGACGCTGCTGCTGACCGCCGGACAGGCCAAGTGCCGAGTCGTGCAGACGGTCTTTGACTTCGTCCCACAGCGCCGCGCCTTTCAACGCCCACTCGACCGCTTCGTCGAGGATGCGCTTCTTGTTGATGCCCTGGATGCGCAGGCCGTAGACCACGTTTTCGTAGATGGTCTTGGGGAACGGGTTGGGCTTCTGGAACACCATGCCGACGCGACGACGCAGTTCGGCGACGTCTTCGCCCTTGCGGTAGATGTTGTTGCCGTACAGGTTGATCGCGCCTTCGACACGGCAGCCGTCAACCAGATCGTTCATGCGGTTGAAGGTACGCAGCAGCGTGGACTTGCCGCAGCCGGACGGGCCGATGAACGCGGTCACGCGCTGTTTCGGGATGTTCATGCTGACGTCGAACAGGGCTTGCTTGTCGCCGTAGTACAGGCTCAGGCCCGGTACCTCGATGGCCACGGTTTCCTGCTCGAGATTCAGGCTCTGCTTGTCGCGCCCCAGGGCCGACATGTTGATGCCGTGGGTAGGTGTTTCGTGCTGCATGGGAGGCTCCCTGTGCTAACAAATTCGGTTCGGTTAGCCGCTTGGTGCGGCTGTACTCAATCTAGGGTGGGAGCGGGCTTGCTCGCGAAGAGGCCGGCACACTCGACATCAATGTCGCCTGACCCACCGCTTTCGCGAGCAAGCCCGCTCCCACAGGAATATCAACTGTCCAAAGCTTTGTATTTTTCACGCAGGTGGTTACGAATCCACACCGCCGACAGGTTGAGGATCGCGATCACCAGCACCAGCAGCAGCGCCGTGGCGTACACCAGTGGCCGTGCCGCTTCGACGTTCGGGCTCTGGAAGCCGACGTCATAGATGTGGAAGCCCAGGTGCATGATCTTCTGGTCCAGGTGCAGGTACGGGTAGTTGCCGTCCACTGGCAGCGACGGCGCCAGTTTCACCACACCCACCAGCATCAGCGGCGCCACTTCACCGGCGGCGCGGGCCACGGCGAGGATCATGCCGGTCATCATCGCCGGGCTGGCCATCGGAATAACGATCTTCCACAGGGTTTCCGCCTTGGTCGCACCAAGGGCCAGCGAACCCTCACGGACGGTGCGCGGGATACGCGCCAGACCTTCCTCGGTCGCCACGATCACCACCGGTACCGCCAGCAGCGCCAGAGTCAGCGACGCCCAGAGCAGGCCCGGCGTACCGAAGGTCGGTGCCGGCAGTGCTTCCGGGAAGAACAGACGGTCGACCGAACCACCCAACACATAAACAAAGAAGCCCAGACCGAACACGCCGTAGACAATCGCCGGAACACCGGCGAGGTTATTCACCGCGATCCGGATGATCCGCGTCAGGGTGTTCTGCTTGGCGTATTCGCGCAGGTACACCGCCGCCAGTACGCCGAACGGAGTCACGATCATTGCCATGATCAGGGTCATCATCACGGTGCCGAAAATCGCCGGGAAGATGCCGCCTTCGGTGTTCGCTTCACGCGGGTCATCCGAAAGGAATTCCCAGATCTTGCTGAAGTAGAAACCGACCTTGGTGAAGGTGCTCATCGCGTTCGGCTGATAGGCGTGAACGACTTTGCCCAGGCCGATTTCGATCTCTTTGCCGTTGGCATCGCGAGCGGTCAAAGCGTCGCGGTTGAACTGCGCATGCAGATCGGCCAGACGCGCTTCGATGTCCTGATAACGCGCGTTCAGCTCGGCACGTTCGGCGTCCATGTCCGCTTGCGCAGTGGCATCAAGCTTGCCGTCCAGCTCCAGTTTGCGACCGTGCAGACGGATGCGTTCCAGGCCTGCGTTGATCGCCCCGATATCAGTCTTTTCCAGCGACTTGAGCTGCGCGGCGAGCTTGTTCACGCGGTCGATCCGCGCTTGCAGCTCAGGCCAGGCCGCTTCGCCTTCGGCGATCACCTTGCCGTCCTGTTTGACGTTGACCAGGTAGCCGTAGAAGTTGCCCCACTCGCGACGCTCGATCGCCATCAGTTCCGGCGGCGTGGTCTGGTTGGTCAGCCACTCGCCGACCACCCAGGTGAAGTCGTTGCCGTTCAGGTCACGGTTGCCGACCTTGATCAGCTCGCGGGTCATGAATTCCGGGCCCTGATCAGGCACCGGCAGGCCGGCGCTTTTCAGGCGTGCACGCGGCACTTCTTCTTTCTGTACCACTTCGCCGATGACCAGGTGATTGGCCTGGCCCGGTACGTCGTAGCTGGCATGGATCAGGTCCGCCGGCCAGAAGTGACCCAGACCGCGCACGGCAATCACCGCCAGCAGGCCAATGGTCATGATGACCGCGATGGACACCGCGCCACCGCTGATCCAGACGCCCGGGGCGCCGCTCTTGAACCATCCATTCAGGGAGTTCTGTTTCACAGACTTCTACCTTTCTTAAAGCGACGAGTATTTCTTGCGCAGACGCTGACGAATCAGTTCTGCCAGGGTGTTCATGACGAAGGTGAACAACAGCAGCACCAGCGCCGAGAGGAACAGCACGCGGTAGTGGCTGCCGCCGACTTCCGACTCGGGCATTTCCACCGCGACGTTGGCGGCCAGGGTGCGCAGGCCTTCGAACAGGTTCATTTCCATGACCGGGGTGTTACCCGTAGCCATCAGCACGATCATGGTTTCGCCGACCGCACGGCCCATGCCGATCATCAGTGCCGAGAAAATGCCCGGGCTGGCGGTGAGGATCACCACGCGGGTCATGGTCTGCCACGGTGTGGCACCAAGTGCCAGGGAGCCGAGGGTCAAGCCACGCGGCACGCTGAACACGGCGTCTTCGGCGATCGAGTAGATGTTCGGGATCACCGCAAAACCCATCGCCAGACCAACCACCAGAGCGTTGCGCTGGTCGTAGGTGATGCCCAGGTCGTGGGAGATCCACATGCGCATGTCACCGCCAAAGAACCAGTTCTCCATGTACGGGCTCATGTACAGCGACAACCAACCGACAAACAGGATCACCGGAATCAGCAGCGCACTTTCCCAGCCATCCGGGACTTTCAGGCGGATCGACTCAGGCAGACGACTGAAGGTAAAACCGGCGACCAGAATGCCGATCGGCAGCAGCATCAGCAGGCTGAAGATGCCCGGCAGATGCCCTTCCACATACGGCGCGAGGAACAGACCGGCGAAGAAACCGAGGATCACCGTCGGCATCGCTTCCATCAGCTCGATCACCGGTTTGACCTTGCGGCGCATGCCCGGGGCCATGAAGTACGCGGTGTAGATCGCTGCGGCAACCGCCAGCGGCGCGGCCAGCAACATCGCGTAGAACGCGGCTTTCAGGGTGCCGAAGGTCAGTGGCGAGAGGCTCAGTTTCGGTTCGAAATCGGTATTGGCGGCGGTCGATTGCCAGACGTATTTAGGCTCGTCGTAGTTTTCGTACCAGACCTTGCTCCACAACGCGCTCCACGATACTTCGGGGTGCGGGTTGTCGAGCAGCAGCGGTTGCAGCTTGCCGCCGGCCTCGACGATCACCCGGTTGGCACGCGGCGACAGACCGAACAGGCCCTGGCCTTCGGCGACCGGCTCGACCAGCAGGGTGCGGTGCGCGGTGCTGTGGAACACGCCGAGCTTGCCGCTGGCATCGAGGGCAACGAAGCCCTTGCGACGCTCTTCGGCAGTGATTTCAACGATCGGCGCAGTGCCCATCTGGAAGGTGCGGATCTGTTTCAGACGCAACTCGCCATCGGTATCGCGAGCCATGAACCATTGGGCCAGACCACCCGTGGAATCACCGATGATCAGCGAGATACCGCCCACCAGTTGGGTCGAGGCCGTGACTTGGGCGTCGGCGTTTTCCAGCAGTTTGTAGCGACCGTTGAGGCTCTTGTCGCGCAGGCTGAACACGTCGGCCTGGGCCCGCCCGTTGACCACGTACAGCCATTGCTGGCGCGGGTCGACGAAGATGTTCTTCACCGGCTCGGTCATCTGCGGCAGCTCGATACGCTTCTGCTCGTTGGTGACTTCGCCGGTCATCATGTTTTCTTCGCTGGTCAGCGCCAGCACATTGAGCTGCGAACCGGTCGAACCCACCAGCATCAGCGTCGAATCGGTCGCGTTGAGGCTGACGTGCTCCAGCGCCCCGCCGCCCTCGTTCACCGCGATCGGCGCTTCGCCATACGGGTATTCGATGGCCGGAGTGATGGTTTTCTTGCCATCGGGGTAGCTGACTTTATAGGTGTGACGGAACACCAGCGCCTGGCCGTTGGACAGGCCCACGGCTACCAGCGGATGACCTGGCTGGTCTTCGCCAATGGAGGTCACGGTGGTACCGGCTGGCACAGGCAGATCGACGCGCTTCAATTCAGCGCCACTGTCGATATCGAAAAACAGCGCCTGGCCCTTGTCGGAAACGCGCATCGCCACCTGATTCTGCTCTTCGAGCGAAATCATCAGCGGCTTGCCGGCGTCCTGCATCCAGGCTGGGGTAATGGCATCTTTCGCAGTCAGGCTCGCACCCTGGAACAACGGTGCAACGACGTAGGCGAGGAAGAAGAAGATCAGGGTGATGGCTGCCAGCACGGCGAGGCCGCCGACGAGGACGTACCAGCGGGTGAAGCGATCCTTGAGCGCGCGAATGCGGCGCTTGCGTTGCAGCTCAGGCGTATTGAAATCAATGCGCTTGGGAGGGGAAGTCGTAGTCATTGGGGAATTGGCCAGATCATTCATGCGCACACCCTAGCGATCCTGTATGACAGAAAGATGACAATGCAGTGACGCACCAAATCCGCCGCCAGCGGGGTACTGGCAGTGGATAGAAAAATTCGGAGGGTGTGGGAGCCGGCCGCTTGCGGGCCGGGCCCCACACTTGAGTCAGGCGGGGTTCACCCCTGACTCAATTTGTTACTTTTTTGCGACTTCAGCGCCGCCTTCCTGCAGACCCAGGTCAGCCAGTGCTTTTGCAGCAACTTTGGCTGGCAACGGGATGTAGCCGTCTTTCACTACGACTTCCTGACCCTGTTTGGACAGAACCAGTTTCACGAACTCGGCTTCCAGCGGGGCCAGCGGCTTGTTCGGGGCCTTGTTCACGTAAACGTAGAGGAAGCGCGACAGCGGGTACTTGCCGTTCAGGGCGTTTTCTTCGGTGTCTTCGATGAAGTCAGTGCTGCCTTTCTTCGACAGAGCAACGGTTTTCACGCTGGCGGTCTTGTAGCCGATGCCCGAGTAACCGATGCCGTTCAGCGAGGAGCTGATCGACTGCACGACCGACGCCGAACCTGGCTGTTCGTTGACGTTAGGCTTGTAGTCGCCTTTGCACAGGGCTTCTTCCTTGAAGTAGCCGTAGGTACCGGATACCGAGTTACGGCCGAACAGTTGCACTGGCTTGTTGGCCAGGTCGCCGGTTACGCCCAGGTCGCCCCAGGTTTTCACGTCGGCTTTGGCGCCGCACAGACGGGTGGACGAGAAGATCGCGTCAACCTGTTCCATGGTCAGGTGCTGGATCGGGTTGTCCTTGTGCACGAACACCGCCAGGGCGTCCACGGCAACCGGGATTGCGGTTGGCTTGTAGCCGTATTTCTGCTCGAAGGCCGCCAGTTCGGTGTCCTTCATCTTGCGGCTCATCGGGCCCAGGTTGGAGGTGCCTTCAGTCAGCGCAGGTGGCGCGGTGGCGGAGCCAGCGGCCTGAATCTGGATGTTTACGTTCGGGTATTCTTTCTTGTAGTTCTCAGCCCACAGGGTCATGAGGTTGGCCAGAGTGTCGGAACCAACGCTGGACAGGTTGCCCGAGACACCGGTGACTTTGGTGTAAGCCGGAATTGACGGGTCAACGCCAGCGGCTACCGCGTGGGCAGTCGCAACGCCAGCAGCGACAAAAGTCATTGCCGCCATCAAACGCTTCAGTTTCATGCCTTACTCCTAGCAGATAGGGGGTGTTAAGTCGGGGCCAAGTATCAGCAGGCCGTGTGAACACTCTATGGCTGAAATATGACAATTGGATGAAAGGCCAGTATCGGGGTTTTGCAAGATGATTCGAAGATCTCAGAGAACAACACAGAACCAATGTGGGAGCGGGCTTGCTCGCGAAGAGGCCGTGTCAGCCTATTCATATGCAGACTGACACAACGCATTCGCGAGCAAGCCCGCTCCCACAGGTAAAGATTTTCAGCGCCCCTTCTTCCAGAGCCACGCCCCCACCAGAATCCCCATCGTGCAAAGGACCGCCACATAGTAAGCCGGGCCCATCGCACTTTCTTTAAGCAGCAGGCTGACCACCATTGGCGTCAGGCCACCGAAGATCGCGTACGCCACGTTGTACGAGAACGACAGCCCACTGAAGCGCACTACCGGCGGGAACGCCTTGACCATCACGTATGGCACCGCACCGATGGTGCCGACCAGCAGACCGGTCAGCGCATACAGCGGGAACAGCCAGTTCGGGTGATCAGCGAGGCTGTGATAGAAGGTCCAGGAACTGATCAGCAAGCCCAGCGAACCGAAGACAAATACCCGGCCGGCGCCGAGACGATCCGCCAGGGCACCGGAGATGATGCAACCAACGCTCAGGAACACGATCGCCAGGCTGTTCGATTGCAACGCAATCGTCGGCGAGAAGTGATAGACCGTCTGCAGCACGGTCGGGGTCATCAGGATCACCACGACGATCCCGGCGGACAGCAGCCAGGTCAGCAGCATCGAGATCGCAATCGCCCCGCGATGGTCACGCAGCACCGCGCGCAGCGGCACTTCTTCGGCCAGCGCCTTGCGCAGTTGCAGCTCGGCGAACACCGGGGTCTCGTGCAGCCAGCGACGCAGATACACCGAGAACAGACCGAACACACCACCGAGCAGGAACGGGATGCGCCAGGCGTAATCCGCGACTTCCCCCGGCGTATAAATGCTGTTGATTGCCGTAGCGACCAGCGAGCCGAGCAGGATACCCGCCGTCAGGCCGCTGGTCAGAGTGCCACAGGCGTAGCCGATGTGCTTTTGCGGCACGTGTTCGGAAACGAAGACCCACGCCCCCGGCACCTCACCACCAATCGCCGCGCCCTGGATCACTCGCATCAGCAACAACAGGATCGGCGCCCACATACCGATCTGCGCATAGGTTGGCAGCAGGCCCATGATCAGGGTCGGCACGGCCATCATGAAAATGCTCAGGGTGAACATCTTCTTGCGTCCCAGCAGGTCGCCGAAGTGCGCCATGACGATGCCGCCCAGCGGCCGCGCCAGGTAGCCGGCGGCGAAAATGCCGAAGGTCTGCATCAGGCGCAGCCACTCGGGCATGTCGGCCGGGAAGAACAGCTTGCCGACCACGGTGGCGAAGAACACGAAGATGATGAAGTCGTAAAACTCCAGCGCACCGCCCAGGGCCGATAGCGACAGAGTCTTGTAGTCATTGCGGGTCAGGGGGCGTGCAGGTTGCTCGGGCTGCGCGAGGCTCGAAGGCGCTGTGGTCATGGCAAGGGCTTCTCTTATAGTCGGATCCGCCGCCACAACAACGCTGGCTGTGGCTTCGGCAGGTTCGGCACCATAGCAAATTGTTCGAAAAAGCACATAGAGGCGCGTATTTGACGGTCAAAATCAGAACCCGATGGTCGTCGCGGAGTCTACCGACCGATATACTCGCAACCTTGCTCCGGTTTGTAGGGGGTTGCTGTGCGAAAACGTCGTTGGCCCGGCCTTTGAACGGGATCAGCCGGTTTCGCAGAGTTTCCCCTTTAGTTGCCTTATGGAAAACGTGACGAACGCAGTATGTTCGGTGCTGAATCGTTTTTCCCGAAGACGGCTACCACCAGCAATACCAAAGAAGAGTCACGGGTCAGAGGCACCCCCGGCATGATAGAGCTCGAACAAGAAGATCCGATCCCGCAAGGCGACCTGGCCCTGCAAATTACCGCACTCCCCCGCGAAACCAACGGCTTTGGCGATATTTTCGGCGGCTGGCTGGTGGCGCAGATGGATCTGGCCGGCACTGCGATGGCCAGCCGCGTGGCCGGTGGCCGTGTGGCGACCGTGGCCATCGACCGCATGGCGTTCCTGGTGCCGGTGGCGGTGGGCGCGCAATTGTCCTTTTACACCCAGACCCTGGAAATCGGGCGCAGCTCGATCCAGATGATGGTCGAGGTGTGGAGCGACGATCCGCTGTCCAGCGAGTGGCGTAAAGTGACCGAGGCGGTGTTCGTCTTCGTCGCCATCGACGGCAGCGGTCGTACCCGTTCGGTACCGCCACGCGCGCGTTAAACCTCGCCGCGGTTTTGCGGTCGATAGTCGTCCCAAGTGTCTGATCGAGAGCTGTCCCATGAACACGCCCAACGTTGAAGCCGTGAAACTGGATGAACTGAACTGCTGGCGCATCCGCCACGGTCAGGCCGAAGTGCTGGTGGCCCAGCAAGGCGCGCACATCCTCAGTTATCAGGTTGACGGTCAGCCGCCGATCATCTGGCTCAACGACAAGGCGCTGTTCAAGACCGGCAAGAGCATCCGCGCCGGTGTGCCGGTGTGCTGGCCGTGGTTCGGTGTGTTTGATCGCAACCCGCAAAGCGTGCAAGCCATGCGCGTCAGCGAAGAACCGGCAGCGTCCCACGGTTTCGTCCGGGCGATGGATTGGCAACTGGGCGGCATCGAAGCCGAGGACGATGGCATCAAGGTCGAGTTCAAGCTGCCCTACCCCGAAGGTGGCTTCCCGGGTTGGCCGCACCAGGTCGATCTGACCCTGACCCTGCACCTGAATGATCAGTTGCACATCAGCCTGACCAGCCACAACCGGGGCGCCGAAAGCGTCAGCATCAGCCAGGCGCTGCACAGTTACTTCGCGGTCAGCGATGTGCGCAACGTGCACGTCGACGGTGTGGACGGCCTGGACTACATCGAGACTCTGGACAATTGGAATACCCACAAACAGCAGGGTGATCTGCGCTTCGCCGGGGAAACCGACCGCATCTACCTCGACGCTCCGCCGCAACTGAGCATCGTCGATCCGACCTGGAAACGGCGCATCGTGCTGACCGCCACTGGCTCACGCACCGCGGTGATCTGGAACCCGTGGATCGACCGCGCAGCGGCGTTCAGCGACATGGACAACGATGGCTGGCAGCGCATGCTGTGCATCGAGACGGCGAATGTGATGGATGACGTGGTCACGCTGGGCTCGGGTGTGAGCCATACGATGGGTGTCAGCGTCGGCAGCAAACCGCTCTGACCGGCATCGCAATACCCGTATGGTTGGGAGACTTTGTGGTGAGGGGATTTATCCCCGATGGGTTGCGAAGCGACCCCGCTTTGAATCAGGAGCAGGGCCTGCTCCGCAGGCCATCGGGGATAAATCCCCTCACTACATTGCGCCAGGTATTTAGAGATCGGACTCCTGCACCACCCGCACCTTATCCGCATCCAGCGCATACGCCGCGTCCGCCAGATCGTTGTTGACCTTCTCGATCTTCAGCGTACCGGTCACCCACAACGGCGTGTAGATGTCGTCCAGCTTCAAGCCTTTGGGATAACGCACCAGCACCAGTTGATTCGGCGGCGGTGGCGGCACGTGGATGCAAGCGCCCGGGTACGGCACGAGGAAGAACACCGTGCTGCGGCCCTTGGCATCGGACTCCAGTGGCACCGGATAACCACCGATACGAATGTGCTTGTCGTTCATCGCCGCCACGGTCTTGGTCGAATACATCACCGCCGGCAAACCCTTGGCCTGCTTCATGCCACCCTTTTGGGTGAAAGTGCCGGTGGCTTCCGGGGAGTTGTGATCGATTTCAGGCATGGCCTCGAGGGCTTTCTGGTCCGACTTGGGCATCAGTTCCAGCCAGTCGGTTTCCGGCAGTTCGCCGGCGTGGGCCAAACCGCTGCCCAGAAAAAGGAGAGTCAACAAAATGCGGCGCATGGAGGAGCTCGGTAAAAAAGAAGGGACGAACAGTCGCCGCGCATTCTAGCCCTCCCCACCGTTTTGGCAGAGAGGGCTTGGTCGCTTGGATCAGTTCTTTTTGATCAGGCCGTAGATCACCAGCAGCACGATCGCGCCGACCAGTGCACCAATGAAGCCTGCGCCCTGACCTGCCTGATAGATGCCCAGGGCCTGGCCGCCGTAGGTGGCTGCCAGCGAACCGCCGATACCGAGCAGGATGGTCATGATCCAGCCCATGCTGTCATCGCCCGGTTTGAGAAAGCGTGCCAGCAGGCCGACGATCAAGCCGATAAAGATGGTTCCGATAATTCCCATGGCATTTCCCTCTGAATAGTAGATATGCGAAAGCCTAGTCAGACTTTCGCATCCTGCCATCAGAGAACGGCGGCCCCGCAATGGTTCCGCCGCGGCCAGATGAAACTGCTTTTACTCGGCGATCAGCGCTTCGACCTTGACGATCTGCGCCTGCAGCGTGGCCATGTCGGCGCAGCGCAGGTTGGCGTGACCGACCTTGCGCCCGGCCTTGAAGGCTTTGCCGTAGTGGTGCAGATGGCAATCTTCGATGGCGATGACCTTCTCCACCGGCGGAACCACGCCGATGAAGTTGAGCATCGCGCTCTCGCCGACCTTGGCCGTCGAACCCAGCGGCAGGCCGGCAACGGCACGCAGGTGGTTTTCGAACTGGCTACACTCGGCGCCTTCGGTGGTCCAGTGCCCGGAGTTGTGCACGCGCGGGGCGATTTCGTTGGCCTTCAGGCCACCGTCGACTTCAAAGAACTCGAACGCCATCACGCCGACGTAATCCAGGTGCCTGAGCACGCGGCTGGAATAGTCTTCAGCCAGCGCCTGTAGCGGGTGATCGGTGCTGGCCACCGACAGCTTGAGGATGCCGCTGTCGTGGGTGTTGTGTACCAGCGGATAGAACCTGGTTTCGCCATCGCGGGCACGTACGGCGATCAGCGAGACTTCGCCAGTGAACGGCACGAAGCCTTCCAGCAGGCAGGCAACGCTACCCAGCTCGGCGAACGTACCAACCACATCTTCCGGCTTGCGCAGGACTTTCTGGCCCTTGCCGTCGTAACCCAGGGTGCGGGTTTTCAGCACGGCCGGCAGACCGATGGCAGCCACGGCGGCATCCAGGTCGGCTTGCGACTGAATGTCGGCGAAGGCCGGGGTCGGGATGCCCAGGTCCTTGAACATGCTCTTCTCGAACCAGCGGTCGCGAGCGATGCGCAGGGCTTCGGCGCTCGGGTACACCGGCACGAATTGCGAGAGGAACGCCACGGTTTCGGCCGGGACGCTTTCGAACTCGAAGGTCACCAGATCGACTTCATCGGCCAACTGGCGCAGGTGATCCTGATCGCCGTAATCGGCCCGCAGGTGTTCGCCCAATGCCGCGGCGCAAGCGTCCGGCGCAGGGTCGAGGAAAGCGAAGTTCATGCCCAGCGGAGTGCCCGCCAGCGCCAACATGCGGCCCAACTGGCCGCCACCGATTACACCGATCTTCATCTCAACAACCTCAGGCAATACGTGGGTCTGGATTGTCCAGGACGCTGTCTGTCTGCTCGGCACGGAAGGTTTTCAGTACCGCGTGGAACTGTGGATGCTTGGCGCCGAGAATGCTCGCCGAGAGCAGCGCAGCGTTGATCGCGCCGGCCTTGCCGATGGCCAGGGTGGCAACCGGAATGCCGGCCGGCATCTGCACGATCGACAGCAGCGAATCGACGCCCGAGAGCATCGACGACTGCACCGGAACGCCCAGCACCGGCAGGTGGGTCTTGGCCGCACACATGCCTGGCAGGTGGGCTGCGCCACCGGCACCGGCGATGATCACCTCGATGCCGCGGCCCTCAGCCTCTTCGGCGTACTGGAACAGCAGATCCGGGGTGCGGTGGGCAGAAACCACCTTGACCTCGTACGGGATGCCGAGCTTTTCCAGCATATCGGCGGTGTGGCTAAGGGTGGACCAATCGGACTTGGAGCCCATGATCACGCCAACCAGTGCACTCATCGTCGCGCCTCTTCTCTCTGGGCGCCCGCAGGCGCGTCAAAAACAACAAGCCACGCAGGATTGCGTGGCTTGATTGTACGAAAAATGGCCGGACGTGCCGGCCGAAGGCCGCGCAGTATACCGCAAAGAAAGCAATAAACAGCCCCCGATTCGACCATCTGTCAGCCGAGGCAATACAGCGGTTTTATTGACTCGAGAATCAAGAACATCCCTCCTGAACTGCACCCGATAAACGCCAAGTAAAGAGCATCAGGAAATAAAAGCTAAAACACTAACCAGCCGCGTCACACGCTACCAATGTTATATAAACAACGTGAAGTTGCGGCAACTTGCGAACTTCAACTTAATAAAATATTTCGCCCTTATTAAATCATCAATATTTTCGGCACCCACCACCGAATCCAGAAACCATCGGAGCATTTAAATGCCACACCCATTGCTGTTATTAGTGTTTGTTCATAAGGATCTGGCAGATCATGACGCTGATGATATTTACGAAAAACAATTCAAATGGTTGGCCAAGGAATTCGAAACACTTTCCGGACGGCCGCTCGCAATCCTTTTCAAGTCACCCTCAGACGCGCCGGCCCTCACAGACCTGAGCTACAAGATTGACAGCCCGGAACAGACACTTCTTTCCTGGTCTAAAAAAGTCGAACAGCATAAACAGACCCAACCCGCCGACACTTATACCAACCACACGCGCAAGTATCTTCTGCTGACACGCGACAATCTCAGCAGCACGGTTGCAGGGATTGCAAGTCAAACGGGCTTTGTTGCCATTGCATCCATTAACGGTGACCAGACGCCCGCGCATGAAGTGGGGCATATGTTCGGCGCACGCCATGAAGACTTCGAGGTTTATTACAACGGTTGGTGGGATGAAACCATCATGGCCTCCGGATCGCTTGAATCCTCTCTCAGAGGCAATGCCAAACGCTTCAGTGATAAAAACCGGGAAAGAATCCGCAAGTATCTCGAAGAAAATGCTTGAAACGCTTTAAATCATGAACAACAGCGTGAAAGCCCATTGGGACTTTCACGCCTGGGCCCCTCAAGTCGTCGGGCCGGCTGCCCCGCCCTCAAGCTTGCGCCACAACAAGCGCACGTTGGCCTTGCGCACCAGTGCGCAGCGATAAAGACGAATCTCCAGCGGCACATGCCATTGCGGGCCGCCGCAAACAACGAGTTCACCTCGGCCAAGTTCGGCGCGCACGCTCAATTGCGGCACCCAGGCAATGCCGAGGCCTTCCAGCGCCATGCTCTTGAGGCTATCGGCCATGGCGGTTTCGTAAATGGTGGTAAAGCGCAACTGACGCTGGCGCAGCAGACCATTCACCGAACGCCCGAGAAACGCCCCGGCGCTATAGGCCAGCAGCGGAACACTGGCTTCGCCTTCCAGATCGAACAGCGGTTTGCCATCGGCGTCCGCTGCACACACCGGCAGCATTTCGGTCTGGCCCAGGTGCAGCGACGGGAAGATTTCCGGGTCCATCTGCATTGCCGCGTCCGGGTCGTAGAACGCCAGCATCAGGTCGCAGCCACCCTCGCGCAGCGCGTGCACCGCGTCGCCAACGTTGGTCGCCACCAGCCGCGTGGCGATGTTCAAGCCTTCGTTGCGCAGTTGCGCGATCCAGCGCGGGAAGAAGCCCAGCGCCAGCGAGTGCGCCGCCGCGACCTGGATCACCTCGCCCTGCCCGCCTTCCAGATGATGCAGATGACGCAGCACTTCACCGAGCTGTTCGACCACCGTGCGCGCGGTCACCAGAAATAGTTGCCCGGCCGCCGTCAGCTCGATCGGCGTGCGCGAACGGTTGACCAGCGTCAGCCCCAGTGCGGCCTCGAGGCTGCGGATTCGCCGACTGAAGGCCGGCTGGGTCACGAAGCGCCGTTCGGCCGCCTGCGAGAAGCTGCGGGTGGCGGCCAGGGCACTGAAGTCCTCGAGCCATTTGCTTTCCAGATTCATCACGTCCTCCCGGACACGCACCAAAACAGGTCACACGTCTGCCGCGCACGCGGCGTCACACCGGCATTATGCCGAATGTGCATAGGCCAGTGTTTAACAGCATTGGCCCAAAAAATCCCGGAAGCCTAGCATTCGCAGCGTTCCGGCATAGACCGGGTCCATATCGAGATGATTTCTATCATGTCCTCCGCTGCATCTTTCCGCACAGAAAATGACCTGCTTGGCGCCCTCGAAGTACCGGCTCAAGCGTATTACGGCATCCAGACCCTGCGAGCGGTGAACAACTTCCGTCTCTCCGGCGTTCCGATTTCGCATTACCCGAAACTGGTTGTCGGTCTGGCCATGGTCAAACAGGCCGCCGCTGACGCCAACCGTGAGCTGGGTCATCTGAGCGAAGCCAAGCACGCTGCCATCAGCGAAGCCTGTGCCCGATTGATCCGCGGTGATTTCCACGAAGAGTTCGTGGTCGACATGATTCAAGGTGGCGCCGGTACCTCCACCAACATGAACGCCAACGAAGTGATCGCCAACATTGCACTCGAAGCAATGGGTCACCAGAAAGGCGAGTACCAGTACCTGCACCCGAACGACGACGTCAACATGGCGCAGTCGACCAACGACGCCTACCCGACCGCGATCCGCCTGGGTCTGCTGCTGGGTCACGACGCGCTGCTGGCCAGCCTCGACAGCCTGATTCAGGCATTCGCGGCCAAGGGTGAAGAATTCAACCACGTCCTGAAGATGGGTCGTACCCAGCTGCAAGACGCCGTGCCGATGACTTTGGGTCAAGAGTTCCGTGCTTTCGCCACCACCATGGGCGAAGACCTGGCCCGTCTGAAGACGCTGGCCCCGGAACTGCTGACTGAAGTGAACCTGGGCGGCACCGCGATCGGCACCGGCATCAATGCCGACCCGCGTTATCAGGCTCTGGCCGTACAACGCCTGGCACTGATCAGCGGTCAGCCGCTGGTGCCCGCCGCCGACCTGATCGAAGCCACCTCCGACATGGGCGCCTTCGTGCTGTTCTCCGGCATGCTCAAGCGCACCGCGGTCAAGCTGTCGAAGATCTGCAACGACCTGCGCCTGCTGTCCAGCGGCCCGCGCACCGGCATCAACGAGATCAACCTGCCAGCGCGTCAGCCAGGCAGCTCGATCATGCCCGGCAAGGTCAACCCGGTGATTCCGGAAGCCGTTAACCAGGTGGCCTTCCAGGTCATCGGTAACGATCTGGCGCTGACCATGGCAGCCGAAGGCGGCCAACTGCAGCTGAACGTGATGGAGCCGCTGATCGCGTTCAAGATCCTCGACTCGATCCGCCTGCTGCAACGCGCCATGGACATGCTGCGCGAGCACTGCATCGTCGGCATCACCGCCAACGAAGCGCGCTGCCGCGAACTGGTCGAGCACTCGATCGGTCTGGTCACCGCGCTGAACCCGTACATCGGCTACAAAAACGCCACCCGCATCGCCCGTATCGCCCTTGAAAGCGGCCGCGGCGTGCTGGAACTGGTGCGCGAAGAAGGCCTGCTCGACGAAGCGATGCTCGCCGACATCCTGCGCCCGGAAAACATGATTGCCCCGCGTCTGGTTCCGCTCAAAGCCTGAGCCGACGCGTTACTTGTAGCACCGCTCACCAGGTCGAGGGACTAGACACCTCTCACCTTTTGAGGGCTTGGGGATCAGTCCCCAAGCCCTTTTTTTTAACTTTCTGACCCTGAGACCCGTATGTCTGGGGACTGATCAATGTAGAGGTGAGCCTTGTGGTGAGGGGATTCATCCCCGATGGGTCGCGAAGCGGCCCCAAAACCTGCATTCGCGATGTAACAAATACACCGCGTGCAATGATTTGCGACTGCTTCGCAGCCGATCGGGGATGAATCCCCTCGCCACAGGGTTTGCATCAACACAAATGCAGTTCCCGCACAAGCCCGGCGCCGGTAACGCCGGGTGTTTCAACGCTTCGTTTCGTCGCTTGCACCACGAGCGTGCAGACGGGCGCCGCACTGATCGGTATAGTGCCGCCCCTCTTCGCGTGAGCGGTCGTCGGTAACGAGGCCATAACCCATGCGAAACCCGAACTAATAACAAACCCGCGAAATGGATCCGGGACGAAACCATCGCCTCACCTGTCGTGCCGCGTGCACACCGGTGTAACACGATGTTTCCACCGTCCAGTATTTGCTTACACAAAAAACAGCGAGGAAAAATCCATGCTCGAAGTCATCAACGACTTCCTCTCAGGGAAAGTACTGATCGTGCTCATTGTCGGGCTCGGTAGCTACTTCACGATTCGCTCGCGTTTCGTTCAATTGCGGCACTTCTTCCACATGTTCGCGGTGTTCCGCGACAGCCTCAAAAGCAGCGGCGGGCAACTCAGCTCGTTCCAGGCCCTGATGCTCAGCCTTGCCGGCCGTGTCGGTGCAGGCAACATCGCCGGTGTCGGCATCGCCGTAACCCTCGGCGGGCCAGGTGCGGTGTTCTGGATGTGGGTGACCGCACTGGTCGGCATGTCCAGCAGCTTCTTCGAATGCACCCTGGCTCAGGTCTACAAGCGCGCCGATGGCGACGGTCTGTACCGTGGCGGCCCGGCCTACTACATCCAGCACGGCCTGAAGCTGAAAGGCATGGCGGTGGTGTTCTCGATCCTGCTGCTGGTCACCTACGGCTTCGCCTTCATCGGCCTGCAGTCCTACACCGTGACCCACTCGCTGCAGAACGCCTTTGCCTTCGACCCACGCCACACCGGGATCGTCCTGGCGGTGCTGCTGGCCATCACCTTCATCGGCGGCATCAAGCGCATCGCCGCGGTGTCCGACCTGCTGGTACCGGTCAAGACCCTGGCCTACATCGGCGTGACCCTGTACGTGATCGGCACCCAGATCGAACACGTGCCAGCCATGCTGGAAACCATCTTCAAAAGCGCCTTCGGTCTCGACCCGGCCTTCGGCGGCCTGCTCGGCAGCGCCATCGTCATGGGCGTGAAGCGTGGCGTGTTCGCCAACGAAGCGGGCCTGGGCAGTGCGCCGAACGTCGCCGCCGTGGCCTCGGTGAAACACCCGGGCGCTCAGGGCGTGGTTCAGGCTTTCAGTGTGTTCCTCGACACCTTCGTGATCTGCACCTGCACCGCGCTGCTGATCCTGTTGTCGGGCTTCTACACCCCGGGCTTCGAAGGTGACGGCATCGTCCTGACCCAGAACTCGCTGGCCGCCGTGGTCGGTGACTGGGGCCGCATCTTCGTCAGCGTCGCGCTGTCGCTGTTCGTCTTCACCTGCATCCTCTACAACTACTACCTGGGCGAGAACAGCCTGCAGTTCCTCAGCCGCAACCGCGCCTTGCTGATGGTTTTCCGCGGCCTGGTGCTGGCGCTGGTGGTATGGGGTTCGATGCAAGACCTCTCGACCGTATTCGCCTTCGCTGACATCACCATGACCTGCCTGGCCTTCGTCAACCTGATGGCCCTGGCCATGCTGTTCAAGGTCGGCATGCGCGTGATGCGCGACTACGACGAACAGCGCCGCGCCGGCATCAAGCAGCCCGTGTTCGACTCGAGCAAATTTGCCGATCTGGACCTGGACCTGAAGGCCTGGCCGGCCGAGGCGCCAGCCGCCGGCAAGACCGCAGCCGAGCCGCAAGGCGTGCCTGCAGCGCAACGCTGACAGGTGAATGACGGGCGCATCCCCTGCGCCCGTCAGTTACAGTGCAATGCATTACCTGTGGGAGCGGGCTTGCTCGCGAATGCGGTGAATCAGTCGACATTTTTGTATCTGACCCACCGCATTCGCGAGCAAGCCCGCTCCCACAGGAACTCATCGTTTCGGAGAATCCTATGAACCCTTCGACTTATCCCGCCGCCCAACACGTCATGGTGCTCTACACCGGTGGCACCATCGGCATGCAGGCCAGCGCCAACGGTCTGGCCCCGGCGTCCGGTTTCGAAGCCCGCATGCGCGACTACCTGCACAGCCAGCCTGAGCTGGTGGTGCCGCAGTGGCGCTTCCGGGAAATGGCGCCGCTGATCGACAGCGCCAACATGACCCCGGCCTATTGGCAGCAACTGCGTGAAGCAGTGGTCGATGCGGTGGACGTGCAAGGCTGCGACAGCGTGCTGATCCTGCACGGCACCGACACGCTTGCCTACAGCGCTGCGGCGATGAGTTTCCAGTTGCTCGGCCTGCATGCCCGCGTGTGTTTCACCGGCTCGATGCTGCCGGCCGGCGTCACCGACAGCGATGCCTGGGAAAACCTCGGTGGCGCGCTGGTTGCTCTAGGTCAGGGTCTGGCGCCGGGCGTGCACCTGTACTTCCATGGCGAGCTGCTGGCGCCGACCCGCTGCGCGAAAGTGCGCAGCTTCGGCCGGCATCCGTTCAAGCGCCTCGAACGTCAGGGCGGCGGGGTGAAAGCGCCGTCGATTCCGGCCGCACTGAACTACAACCAGCCGAAACAACTGGCCAAGGTTGCTGTGCTGCCACTGTTCCCCGGCATCGGCGCCGAGGTGGTTGATGGCCTGCTGGCCAGCGGTATCAGAGGTCTGGTGCTGGAGTGCTACGGCAGCGGTACCGGGCCGAGCGACAATCCAGAATTCCTCGCCAGCCTCGGCCGCGCGCGGGACAACGGTGTAGTGGTGGTCGCGGTCACGCAGTGCCATGAAGGCGGTGTCGAGCTGGATGTGTATGAAGCCGGCAGCCGTTTGCGCGGCGTTGGCGTGTTGTCCGGTGGCGGCATGACCCGCGAAGCGGCGTTCGGCAAATTGCAGGCACTGCTGGGTGCAGGCCTGGAATCGGCCGAAGTGCGGCGCCTGATCGAACTCGACCTGTGTGGCGAACTGATCTGACGCAACGCAATACCTTGCAGGAGTGAGCCCCTGTGGCGAGGGAGCTTGCTCCCGCTCGACTGCGCAGCCGTCGCAGTGTTTTGGGGCCGCTGCGCGCCCCAGCGGGAGCAAGCTCCCTCGCCACAGCAGCCCTCACACTGTTTGATCCGCGTACGGCATATAACTTGCTGCCGTTTCCAGCATCCCCAGGCTGGAAGATCTTATGCTGCACTCCCACCTCACCACGCTCAACGCCGTCTCGCTGGTGCTCAACACCTTCAAGGCTGAAGGTTTGTCGAGCGACGCGCTGCTGGCCGGCAGCGGCATCAGCACGGCAGATCTGGCCCGTGCCGACACGCGCATCACCACCAATCAGGAAATGCAGGTCTGCGCCAACGCGGTCGCGCTCAAGCATGACATTGGCCTGGAACTGGGGCGGCGGATGCACGTGTCCTGCTACGGCATCCTCGGTTACGCGCTGCTCACCAGTGCCACCTTAGGTGACGCTTTGCGCCTGGCGATTCGCTATCCGGCGCTGCTGGGAACACTTTTCGAACTGAGCCTGGAAGACGATGGGGAGCAGGTCTGGTTCGTCGCCGCCGATTACCGCGAGAGTCCGTCGATGGCGGTGTTCAACGCGGAATTCTGCCTGGTGTCGTTGAAGGTCATCTGCGACGACTTGCTCGGACATCCGCTACCGTTGCGGGCGACACGTTTTGAACATGCCGCGCCGGATTATCGCGACAGCTATGCCGAGCACTTCAACAGCCCACTGCATTTCGCCGCCAAGGACAACGCCTTCGCCTTCGACCGGCGCTGGCTCGATCAACCGTTGCCACTGGCCGACAGCATCACCCACCAGGCCATGGCCGAACGCTGCCGCAAACAGAACATCGAGTTCACCGGACGGCAAGCGTGGCTGGGGCGGATCCGCCAGTTGCTCAGTGCCCAGCTCAATGCAGCACCGGGGCTTGAGGGACTGGCCCAGCAGATGAAATGTTCGCCGCGCACCTTGCGCCGCCATTTGAAGGACATGGGCAGCAGTTATCAGGAACTGCTCGACGAACTGCGCTTCGAGCGGGCCAAGCAGATGCTGTGTGAGGATCAGTTGCCGATCTACCGGATTGCCGAAACGCTGGGTTTCAGCGAGACCGCGAGTTTCCGCCATGCGTTCGTGCGCTGGAGCGGTGTTGCGCCGAGTCAGTACAGACCCTGAAGATCAAAAGATCGCTGGCTTGGGCAGCTCCCAGACTGGAGTCGGCTGACGTGAGCCGACTGATCGAATTCGACCTGTGTGGCGAACTGATCTGATAAAAACTGGAAAATGCGATTCGGAGCATCAATAAACCTTCCTGCAAAACTCACGCAGGAAGGTTTAACAATCAAGCTAAGGTTACTTCAAATTTACCTTGCTCCAGTTTGGAGTCACCAGGCCGGCCGCTTTCCACATCGTCCACCAGCCCAGTGATTTTCTTGCTGTTCTCTTGCCAATCCACATGAATCCAGCCTTTTTCCGCCAACCACTCTTGCTTGGCATTCTGAAACAGGAAATAAACGGGCTCACCTCCCCCGGTAAATTCCACTTTTTTATTCAAATACTGCTTCTCAATAATTATTGAAATAAGGTGGTTAACTTCAGGATTCCCCCCACTCAGATCGAATCTCAGAACAATGTCTTTTTCGCGTATTTCGGCATGACTGACCGGAAGGGAATGCTTTTTACCGTTAATTTTAATGTCGAATTGACCTTCGGTTGCCTTTTTGATGCCCCGAAAGAACTCCGGCGAATATTTTTCAAACTTTGAAGTACTCATACAAATCTCCTTTTGCAAATCATCAAGTCAATGTTCATAGGAATAGCCCACCTCTACCCTCAAACAGCCAGAGGTAAGCATTTGGCAACCTAGACCCAACTTATCAGGCTGTCAAAAAACAAATATATAAATAAAAATATGCGACAAACGGTATTAAATTCGAGAGAAACCTGTAATTTCTGACAGTAGACCGCGCATGTTTTCAACTTTAAAATTGGCATGCGTCATGCCTTAAGCCAACTAAATACAATAATAAAAAATCATTATAGACCGACTTAAAACTTCTCACTCACTGTTAAAAACCAAACTTCAAGATCATTTCCAACTTATCAACCATGATTAGCTGCGCATAATTTTCTGAGTTTTTAATGTGGCTCGCGAATGCGCAGTGTCAGTCGCCATCATTGCATCTGACATACCGTATTCGCGAGCAAGCCCGCTCCCACAAGGACGCATTGCATGGCTGAGTCGGAGCTTGACTGCATTGAGAGGAGGGGCGAATTGCGGTCAGAGTTTTTGGCCATATCGATCCCCTTTTGGCCTTTCCTGCCGTTCTCCGATTCGCCGCGCGCCGCAACACTGGGGGCAACCAAATCAGCCCCTGCGGAGAACAACAAATGCTGACGATCTACTCGGACGATCACCACCTGCACCACGGCCGCTGCGAACTCATCGATGGACAGCTCAAGCCGTGCTTCGAAATGCCGTCGCGCGCCGACCACGTGCTGCAACGGGTCAAGAATCAGAATCTCGGCCCGGTGGAAGCGCCGAAGGATTTTGGCCTGGAGCCGATCGCGCGGATTCACAGCCGCGACTACCTCGACTTCTTCAAAGGCGCATGGGCGCGCTGGACCGAATTCAACACCGACGGCGACCTGCTGCCCTACACCTGGCCAGCGCGCACCCTGCGGCAGATCAAACCGACCAGCCTGCACGGCCAGCTCGGTTACTACAGCTTCGACGGCGGCGCGCCAATCACCGCCGGCACCTGGCAAGCAGCCTACAGCGCAGCACAAGTCGCCCTCACCGCCCAGGCCGAAATCCAGCGCGGCGCGCACAGCGCCTTCGCCCTGTGCCGGCCACCGGGCCACCACGCCGCCGGCGATTTGATGGGCGGTTATTGCTACCTCAACAACGCCGCCATCGCCGCCCAGGCATTCCTCGATGCCGGCCACAGGAAAGTCGCGATCCTCGACGTCGACTATCACCACGGCAACGGCACTCAGTCGATTTTCTACGAGCGCAGCGACGTGCTGTTCACCTCGATCCACGGCCACCCGGAAGCCGAGTTTCCGTTCTTCCTCGGCTACGAAGATGAACGCGGTGAAGGTGCCGGTGAAGGCTTCAACTTCAACTATCCGCTACCGGCCGGCTCCGGCTGGGACACCTGGAGCGCTGCACTGGAACAGGCCTGCAACGAGATCGACAGCTACGGCGCCGACATCATTGTCGTGTCGCTGGGCGTCGACACGTTCAAGGACGATCCGATCTCGCAGTTCAAACTCGACAGCCCGGATTACCTGGCCATGGGCAAGCGCATCGCCGCCCTCGGCAAACCGACGCTGTTCGTCATGGAAGGTGGCTACGCGGTGGAAGAAATCGGCATCAACGCAGTAAATGTGCTGGAAGGTTTTGCACAATGAGCCGACTCAAGCACTGCATTGCGCCAGCCCTGTGCGCGGCGCTGCTCAGCGTCGGCGCCCACGCCGAAGAACGCACCCTGCGCGTCTACAACTGGTTCGACTACATCACGCCCAAGGCGCTGGAAGACTTCAAGGCACAGAACACCCAGACCAAACTGGTCTACGACATCTTCGACACCAACGAAGCACTGGAAGCCAAGCTGCTGACCGGCAACTCCGGCTATGACGTGGTGGTGCCGTCCAACGTGTTCCTCGCCAAGCAGATCGAGGCCGGCGTATTTCAGCCGCTGGATCGCAGCAAGCTGCCGAACTGGAATCACCTCGATCCGAAACTGATGAAGCTGATCGAGGCCAACGACCCGGGCAACCAGTTCGCCGTGCCGTACATGTACGGCACGATCCTGATCGGTTTCAACCCGGCCAAGGTCAAGGCCGCGCTGGGCGACAACGCGCCGGTGGACAGCTGGGACCTGATCTTCAACGAAGACAACATCAGCAAGCTCAAGCAGTGCGGCGTCGCCCTGCTCGACTCGCCGTCGGAGATCCTGCCACTGGCCCTGCAACACCTGGGTCTGGACCCCAACAGCAAAAACCCGGCGGACTATGCGAAAGCTGAAGCGCTGCTGATGAAGATCCGGCCGTACATCACCTACTTCCACTCCTCCAAATACATGGCCGATATCGCCAACGGTGACATCTGCGTCGCGGTCGGTTACTCCGGCAGTTTCTCGCAGGCGGCCAACCGCGCCAAGGAAGCGAAGAACGGTGTCGTGGTCGACATGCGCCTGCCCAAGGAAGGCGCACCGATCTGGTTCGACATGCTCGCCATTCCCAAGGGCGCGAAGAACCCGGAGGACGCCTACACCTTCATCAACTACCTGCTGCAACCGGCGGTGATTGCGCCAGTCAGCGACTTTGTCGGTTACCCGAACCCGAACAAGGACGCCACGCAACTGGTCGATCCGGCGATCCGTAACAACCCCAATCTGTACCCGACCGATGCGGCAATGGGCACGCTCTACACCCTGCAACCGCTGCCGCGGGATGCCGAGCGGGCACGCACCCGGGCCTGGACCAAGATCAAGTCCGGCACTTGAGCCGCCGCTGAACCCGAGACCCGCACCGTTGCGGGTCTTTTTTTGCCGGCGATATCTATGTACCACCCGACGTCCTGACCAGCGCCCTACCTTCGCCCTTGTCCGGCACTGCACACCGCAGGCCGCCAACGTCAGACAAGGATTTGGTCATGCCCGAAAGCACCGCCCCCAGCGCTGTCGATGTACTCACACAATTGGTCAGCGGCCCCTCGCTCACCGAAGTCGCCTCAGGGGCCCTGCGCCCCGCTCTCGCCGGGATGGATCCGCCGGTGACCATCGACCCGGCGCTGGCGCTGATTGCCACCCCGACCTGGCTGGTCGATGACGACGGGATCGAGGTCGGGCCTTACCAGATCGAATCGCTGACCGATGCGCTGGTCCGCCTGAGCCTGTCGGGCACAGCGGTCACCTTCATCGGCGGCGAACACTTTCTGACCCAGGAATCGGGTATCCAGCTGCCCGTGAAGATCGAGGCCATCGGCGCCCTGCTCAACGAACTCGCCCCGCTGTTGTTCAAGGCCTATGAGGAGCAACAGATCGAGTACTGGAACGATATCGTCAGCCCCTCCGTGCCGCGCTGGCATCAGCTCTCGCAGTCGTTGCAGCAGCTGTGGAACGTCAGCGACGACAACGGCTGGGACGCCGATCAGCGTGCTATGGCGCGTGCCGTGTTCAATCAACCGGACAAACGCCTGCGCGCCCCCACTGATCCCTATCAGACCCGCGCCTGCCTGATTGATCTGGACCTGGATGAAGCATCCACCCGCCGCCACCTCAACATTCTCGACACGGTCGTGCTGGTCGGAACCGTCGGCCCGCGCACCCTGATCATCAGCCATTCGCTACCCCGAGGTTTCCAGCGTTTCGACAGCTTCGCCGAGCTGCAACAATCACTGCACTGGCCCGTGGCAGGCGGCGTTGGCGACATCCACGTGAAGTGGCGACTGTTCGAACCCCAGGGCAATTTTTTCGCTCACCAGGCCTGCGCGCTGATTGCGCTGGAAGCCCAGGCGATTGGTGACATCGACTTCTTCCAGCGTACCGGGCGCGGGATATCGCGCTCCCGTCGCGATGACGACAGCGTCGCCCCCCACCCTTCGGCCGCCATCGTCCGCGTCGAGCAATCGTTGCCGGCATGGCTGGCCAGCGCTGCGCCCGCCGATCAGGCTCGCTACAGCCGGCATCTGCTGGATCTGGTCGCCGTGCAGCAACAGAACGCCGGGAAGACCTTCCAGACCGAGGTGCCGGGCATTCAGGCATTCACCCTGGAAAAGTTGAACGACGCCATCCATCTGGCACCGGACAAGAAGTTCGCATTGCAGGATGTGGAACTCACCGACACCAGCGTGGTGGTCTGGGGCACGTTCGTGGCACCGGAGCATGAACAGACCCTGACCCTGTCCCTGGTTGAACTGGCGTTGCAGAATCTGTCGGGCTTGCCGCTGGGTAACTTCAGCGTGCGCTACCGCGATGGTGTGACGGCGGTTCCGTCCTGGATGACCCCGGTGTATCTGACAACCCTGGTGAGCAAGGTGAACATCGGCAAGGCCTACCCCCAGTTTCTGCAAAACCGGCTGATCACAGACGCGACCCAGGCTGCCCGCCTGCGCCAGCTCTATAGCCGTCAGTTGCCGATCGAACTGCCGCTGCTGGCGTTGCAACACAAGATCCGCGGCGAAGCCGGTGTGGATGAGCTGGGTTATCGCTATGTGGCCGCCGCGTTGGCCGCTGAGCCGGCGGACCGCCAGGTCGACGGCCAGGACATCGTGATTCGCCCGCTCGCCTTCGTCATGGGCGGCAACAGCGACGAAGTGCTCAACATGTTCGTGATCGGTCCGCGCGCGACGGACTCCGGCCCGTGCCTGCTGTATCGCCCGCTGCTCGAAGCACCGCTGTTGCAGTACCCGTCAACCGCCAACCTGCTGTACGCCATCAAGCATTCGCGAACGTTGCGCCAGTCGGTGCTGGCCTGGTTGCCGGACCGCGTGCGCTTCAACTATTCACAGTATGTGTTCCCCGGGGCGTTGCCCTCGGTATGGACGATCCCGCAGCTGTTGATCGACCCGACGGCGGCGCCCGACCCGGATGCCAATGTGACCCTGGGCACCCGCGTGCTTGAAGGCGACCTGCTGGCGACCCTGTTTCAGCGCAACGCCGAGGCACTGGTGACCCAGGCCGATCGCAGCAGCACCTCGAATGCCGAGGCGCGTTGGGCCAGCCTCAAGCAGGGCGGCTGGGCGCTGTTCAATGCGGCGCTGCCATTTCTGGGACGCGGCGTCGGCACTGCTGCATGGGTGTGGCAAATCCTCGATGACCTGCAAAGCCTCGCCGACACCGAGGACCAACAGCAGACGCTGGACTGGACAGCGCTGACCGACCTGCTGCTGTCGCTGGGCATGGTTCTGGCCCATCGCGCCGCCACCCGCAAACCGGTACCGCACAAGGCTGTGGAAAGCCCCCATGAACAGACTCGCCCGATCAGCAGCCCCACCACCCGCCCGCTGATCCGCGTCTCCCGCCTGCCGGACATCGGCGGTGCGCAACTGCCGGACGACCATCAACTGTCATTGCACATTCTCGGGGCCTTGCACCCTGCACCCGCGGACCTCGGCACCTTCCTCGACAGCCTGAAAGTCAGCCGGCCCGAAGCCCTGTCCGCTCCCGCCAGCGACGGCGCGCATCGCCATCTGCGCAGTGCCGGACAAAAATGGTACGCCGAGGTCGGCAGCCGCTGGTTCGAGGTCGCACTCAACGACAACGATGACGTGCAGATCATCGACAGCCGTCAGCAACCGCCCCGCAGCGGCCCCCTGCTGATCGGTAATGCCCGCGGTGAATGGTTCATCGACCTGCGCCTGCGCCTGCGCGCCGGCGGCCTGAAGAGCCGGCGCAAGCAGCTGCAGGAGGCGAACGCGGAAAATTTACGCCAGAAAAAACAGGCCATCCGCGACTTCGAAGCAAGCCTGAAAGACCAGCGCAGCCAACTTGTCACGGTGCGCCGCGCCATGCTCGAGTCCACGCCGCAGACTGCCGAAGCCGCGCGCCAGCAGTTTCTCGATACCCTCGAGAGCCAGATGCAGGCCTACAGCGTGCACATCGACGGCCTCAAAGAGCTGAACATTCTTGAAGCGGTGCCCAACTACCGTACCGCGATGGTCGACCGCATCTCCCTGCAACTGTTTCTGATGCAGTCATGGATCGAAGAAACCTACCCGGCCTTTCGCCAGAGCATGGAAGTCACCCTTGGATTGCTCGATGAAACCGCTGACAACGCGGCCAGCGATCGCAGCGATCCCTTCGAGAAAATGGCCGAATTGACCAAAGGCATCATCGATAAAATCGAGTTCGCCCACGAGCGCTTCGCCGAACTGAGCCTGCTGGGCAAAGAGGGGGTGGATACCATCCGACAGTACAAGCCTCGGCTGCCGCAATTTTCCCTCGACGACCTGAAGCTGCTGCAGATCACGCTGGGGCAAGAGCTGTGCCTGACGGCCGAGCCGGGTGAGTTCCGCGCGCAAGCCCGTGTCGATCTGGAAAGCCTGATCGAAGATGCCTCGCTGAATATTCAGAGCGCGCTGGACCTGAGCGCTGAAGAGAGCCTGGAACAGCTCGGCGAACGTATCGACGCGATGAACAATCTGGTGGAACAGTTCGACGTCATCGAACAGCGCTTCACCGATCTCGTCACCGAGTATCCGCAGGAGCTGATGACCGAACGGCTGGAGGACATCAAAAAACGCGTGGGCGGATTCCAGCAGGACGCCGTGCAGCAGTTGTCCAACCTGCTGCGCGAACAACGCCTGGTGGAACCGGTGGCCGGCCCCTCGAAATCGCCGACACCCCCGGCGCGCAAAATCATCAAGACCCGTTACAAGGGCACGCTGGTCGGCCAGCCCCGGCGCAGTGCCGACGGCAAGGACAGCGATCTGGTCGATGTGCGCGCGCCGCTGACCGGCCGCGTGATCGCCACGTTCCACGAGAAGACCCCGGGCAACTGGGTCGAACGGGTACCGGCCAGGCCAGGTACGTCGCCTCGCCCAAGCCCCGATCTGGCGAAAAGCCTGCAGGACGGACAAGCCCTGATCGACGGCTTGCCGGTGTTTCGCCGGCGTACCCAGGCGCACATTGATCGGGCGCAACGCAATCCGACGGAGATCGAGGAAACCTACTATCTGCACGCCACGCGATTGCACGAGGCCATGGAAAAAGTCGATCAGGCACTGGTCGCCGGCAACCACACCGAGAGCCGCACGGTCTCCGCTTCGGCGTTGCGCCAGCAACTCGATACCGAGGCCAAGGCACTGTATGCCACCGGGCGCAGCGCCCGAATCAGCCTGACCAAACAACAACCGCCCACGGCCGCGCGCGTCGAGTGGCTGCTCGGCAAGGGCGAAGTGAGCATCGGCAAAACCACCGAGCGCCGGCGCCTCAAAGGGCCGCGCAAGGATTACCTGCTGGAATACTCGATTCTCGACCGACCGAGCGGCCGAGTCCTGTGGTACGCGCACTTTCACTACGCTGCGCCGACAGACCCGCTGACCGCCTTCACCGCCGCGCACCTGAAAACCGTTGAGCAACGGCTCCTGGGCGGCGCTTACGTCGAACGCGACAACCGCAGCAACCAGGAGCTGATCGCGATTCACCGCAGCAGCATCAGCCATACGCAAGCCGCTGCGGTGTTCTTCGCCTGACCGGCATCCAAGCCCGCGCACACCGCGCGGGTCTGGATGCACCCTATACATATCTACCACCCGGGCCGGTGGAGGCCTCGCTACTGTCGGTTGCATGCGGCAGGTGCCGCGCCATCCACCCTCCTACCGGTGCAGATTCCATGAGTGACACAACCCGAACCAACGTTGTCCCCCAACTGCAGAACAAAAGTCGCCTGATCGAGCAGACCAGCGGCGGACCGATCCTCCACGACGCCGCCGCACACCTGTTGCGCATCAGCCTGAAGCAGCATATTCCGCAACTGCCGATCGACCCGGACAAAGCCATGCTGATCACCCCGCTCTGGCAGGCGCAGGGAGAACGTCTGGTGAGCCACAGCAGCCACTTCGAATCGCTGACCCATGCGCTGGCGCGGCAGGCGTTCACCCAGGACAGCGCCAACTACATCGAAGGCGAGCACTTCCTCACCCTGTCCCCGAACGACGCCGAGCCGGTGCACCTGCCGGTCGGCATGGACGCGATCACCACAATCCTCAACGAAACGGCCCCGGCACTGTTCCTCGGTTTTGCCAAAAGCCAGTTGCACTACTGGAATGAAACCGTTGACCGCCAGCCGCGCTGGCAACAGCTGTCCGACAACCTGAGAAATGCCCTGAACGTACGCACCGCCAACGGCTGGACGGTCGATGAGTGCAGCCTCGCCCGGCACGTCGCGCAACAGCCGGAGAAGACGCTGCGCGCGACGGCCGGTGGCGGTTTGACCAACATACGCGCGCGTCTGGTTGACCTCGATCTGGTCTTCGACCTGGCGGAGAGCAGCCGCACCCGGCACCTGATGCTCGCCGGTGCGCTGGTGCTGACCGCAACAGCCGGCGATCGAGAGCTGATCGCGCTGTACACCATCGAAGATGGCTACGAATCGTTCAGTTCACTGGCGCAACTGGCCGCCACGTTGCCTGAGCGCATCGACATGGATTTGAGCGGCCGGGGTCTGAAGTGGCGGTTGTATGAACCCGACGGCAATATTTTCGATGCCATGGTCCAGGCGCTGGTGGGTTGTCAGCTCGACGCAATCGAGTCTCTGGATCCCGCCAGCCGTTCGCCGCTGGCCCGGTTCGGCGCACGCCAGCCCTATGGCGAGGTCATCGAGTCGCAGGACAACGCACGCTTCGAACAGCTGGAGCAGGCCATCCCCGAATGGCTCAAGAACGCATCGCTTGAAGATATCCAGCGCTACAGCACTGACCTGAGCGCCTTGGGCAACTTGCGGGGCGGCCCCGACAGCGACGCGTTCGATGTCCGGGAAGTCCCGCTGATCCTCGACTATGCCGAGCAGAAGATGCGCGCCGCCATCCTCGCCGAGCAGCCTCCTGAACAGGCTTCACTGCTGCGCCTGGATGACCTGCGGATCACCCTCACTGACAGCTTCGAGGCCGGCGGATTCGTTCTGCCCGATCCGCACAGCATCCGCGAGTTGAGCCTCGGCGAATTTGCCCTGCGCAACACGCCTGCCTACCTCACGACTATCGACTACGCCGACGGCACCTCCGCGCCAGCCTGGCTGACGGTCAAACTGCTGCAACGCATCGCCGGTGAGGTGAACATCGGTGAACACTACCCGCAGTTGATCAAGCGCACCCTGATTGATGACCCGGTTCAAGCCCGGCGCCACAAAACCCGCTACTGCCGCCAGTTGCCATGGCTGCTGTCGATCCTGGCGCTGGAGTGCAAACTCAAGCATCAGGGCGATGTCGACGAGCAGGGTTATCGTCTGGTTCGCCAGTTGCTCGATTCGATCACCGCGCAGACGCCCGTCGCGCAGTGGCCGGTGCAGATCCGTCCGCTGGCGTTCGTCCCGCGCTTTCGTCTGAGCCAAACGTCCGACACCGTGGCGAACATGTACATCATCGGCCCACGGGACGGCAGCAGCGGTCCGTGTCTGCTGTATCGACCGCTGCTCGAGCAACCGCTGCGCCAGTTCCCCTCCGCGCAGAACCTGCTGTACGCGTTTTACCAGCCCGGCGAACTGCAGGACTCGATACTCGCCTGGCTGCCGACCCGGGCACTGAGCTTCGAGTACGCTCAGTACGTGTTTTCCAGCGGCCTGCCCTCGCCATGGACCGTGACCGAACTGGCCTTCGAGCCGTTCATTCACCTCGACCTGACCGCCGCCGTCGACCTCGCCAACACTCCCCTGAGCGGCGATATCTTCGCCACGCTGTTTGCCAGCAACAGTCAGGCGATGGCCGACCTTGCCGATCGCCAGTCGACCTCCAACGCCGAGCGCCGCTGGGCCCTGCTGGTGGACAGCGGCTGGGCGCTGTTCGGCGTTGCCGCCAACTTCCTCAGCGGCCCGGCGGGCGCGGCGGTCTGGGTCTGGCAAACCATCAGCCAGATCCAGCAGGCGCTGGATGCCCATGAACAAGGCGCAACCTCGGTTGAATGGTCGTCGATCGGCGACGTGCTGCTGACACTGAGCATTCTGCTGGTGCAGAAGGTGGCGATTCGGCGCATCCAGCCCTCCGGCCCGCGCAGCGAAAATACTGCGGGATACCGCCTGCGCTCCGACCGATTGCCGGCGATCGCGATGCCCCACGAGGCACCACCCCGCGTCGTTCACGACCCCGTGGAACTGACGTCCGTTGATCCCGCGCCACAGCCGTCGCTGCTGGTATCCACCCCGCTCACGCGCAACACGCAGCCCTCGTTCCTGCTGACGATCGAGCGCTTGAAA
This sequence comes from Pseudomonas sp. MWU12-2020, assembly GCF_023100605.1. Lineage (NCBI taxonomy): Bacteria > Pseudomonadati > Pseudomonadota > Gammaproteobacteria > Pseudomonadales > Pseudomonadaceae > Pseudomonas > Pseudomonas sp. MWU12-2020. Next base: position 5,501 of record NZ_JALMEX010000004.1, on the reverse strand, counting down.
GTGCCGAGGCCGGCCCTTGCCGCCAACGCTCAGGCCAACGCCCGTCATCTCTACGAGTTCGCCGGAAAGCTGTACGCCCAGGTCGGCGAACGCTGGTTCCAGGTCCGCGCCGAGACGGACGAGCCGGTGCAGATCCTCGACCCGGAGCATCCGGCGCGCCCCGGCCTGTGCATCCGGCTCGACCCCAAAACCCTGCGCTGGCACTGGGATTTGCGCCTGCGCCTGCGTGGCGGTGGCCCCACGCGGCGTATCGACGCCTTTGTCCGGGAACGGGAGGCGCGCAAGGACGAAGCCTGGGCGGCACTGCGTCGTTTCTTCGCACAGGAGGCCCCCCGCAAGGCCGGTCTGGACGAGGCCCTGTTGCCCCTGGACACTGGCGACCAGAACACGCCGTTGTCTGAAGAGGCGATCAGCACCTACATCGCCAAGGCCGACGATTTGTCCACAGGCTACCGTCAGGCCCTGGCAGAGCTGGAAAAGTGGCGCGAGGCGGGCGGCACCGGAGGTGTTTATCAAGCTGAATTAATGCGCATGACCGTCGAACAGCACCGCTTCCTAAGCGGCTGGATGCGCATGAAATTGCGCGAATACGCGCACATTGTCGCGCCGCAAATCAGCCCGCTGGAGCCGGCACAGACCCGTTCGCGGTCAGTGCAGATGCAGGCCGCGAGCAAGGCCATCGCCGTCAGCGACGAAATGGTCGAGCGTCTCGAGCATCTGTACAGCTCGCTGAACACCTTGCAAAAGCACACCTCAGCCACGCGCAAGGTGGCCGCTGATCTCAAGCGGCTGATGCCTTCGTTTAGCCGCCGCGACCTGCACGCCAATGAGATCGGCATGTCCATCGAGCTGTCGATGCTGGAGGCGCCGGACAGCGTGCTGGACCCGTTACGGGAGCTGATCGGACCGATTTTCGAGAGCGCGGCGGACGCCGGCCATCAACTGGTCGAGCGGCGTCACCAGCTCACGCCGAACGTCGAGAAATTGAGCAGCGTGGTCGACCGGCTCGCCGATGCAGAGCGCCGCCTTGAGGATGTATTTGCAAGCTCGTCCGCACAGTTGGAGCCGGTTCGCTTCCAGCGCATTCAGTATCTGGTCAGCGATTTTCACCAGATCGCGCGCGAGCACTTGCTCAAGCTCCTGCCGGAACCGCAAGAGTTGCCGGCGACCGTCACCGCCAGAGCCGAACCCACGCCCTCCACTTCCCGCGCCACCGGCAAGGTCAACAAGTCCCGGCCGCGGGTCATCGAAACCTCCAGGCCCGCGTCCAGCGCAACCTCCACGGCGCATGCACAGGAAGAACTGCCGCTGATCAGGACCATTCACAAACAACCGGCTACGACCCCAAACCTCAGCGATGAGCAAATGGTCGGCAGTGCCATGCAGATGCTCCAGGAACTTGAGCCGCTGATCCGGCGCTGGCGCACCGATGCCCAGCGCCCGTCGCGCATTCCCGCCGACATGCAGGATCTCTTCGACCAGCAGGCCACCCGCCTCGATCAGCGGGCGGCAGATATCGACGCGATACTCGCCCGGCGGCGCGCCGAACTGCCGGTGGGCAGTCTCCCTACAGAACTGCGCGAGGCGGCGGCGCGCCTGCGTCGCGAAGGTATCAGCGTCTACGGCAGCATGCTCACCGGGCGCAGACCCCGGGAGAGTTATCTGCAATGGCTGCATCAACACGGTCTGGTACAGATCGTCAAAAACGACCACGGGCGGATCCGCACCAAAAAGCGCAAGGACTACTTTCAGGAGTATCAGATTCTCGACCAGCGTCGCCAGAACAAACCCTTGTGGGTCGCCCATTTCCACTACAACTCGCTGACCGATCCGAGCGACCGCTTCACCGCCGCACACCTGAAAATCGCCGATGGCTATCTGCAGGAACTGCCGGCTAAAACCCGGCTGGAGTTGGAGCGATTCGATGCCGTGGATAACGCGCTGCGGCGGATCGTCAGCCCGACCATCAGGGACCTGTTTATCCACCCCCGCCAGCAGGACCCGGCCGCTGGCTGAAAAGCGTCGACGCGATCAGGCGCACCAGACCCTGCGCAGCCGTGCCAGAGCCGCTTGAATATCGGCCTCCGGCACGGCGGCGAAACCCAGCACCAGACCGGCGCGCCGATCCATCGGGGTGCGCGAGTCAGGCAACCAGTAGCTGCTCAGGCCATTGACCTCGACACCGACGCTCTCGGCCTGGGCAATCAGCTCACGCTCACGGGCAATGCTGTCCACGGCGACCGTCAGGTGCAAACCGGCGGCCACCGCGGGCAGCCCGCCAACGCCTTCGATGGACTCCGGCCAGTGCGCCAGCAGACAGTTGCGCCGACTCAGGGCGGCGCGCCGCATCCGGCGGATATGCCGTTGAAAATGTCCGGCGGCCATGAATTCGGCCATCACCGCCTGGGTGCTGACTTCTGAATGCCGCACGTCCACCGCGCGGCGTCGGGCGAAGGCCTGCACCAGCCCCTGCGGCAACACCAGATAGCCCAGACGCAGCGCCGGAAAGGCGACTTTGCCGAAGGTGCCGACGTAGAGCACCCGGCCCTGACGATCCAGTGCCGCCAACGGTGCCAGCGGTGCGCCGCTGTAACGGTACTCGCCGTCGTAATCGTCCTCGATGATCCAGCCCTGGCTGCGCTCGGCCCAGGCCAGCAGTTCAAGCCGCCGGGCGAGGCTCATGACCACACCGGTCGGGTACTGGTGGGAAGGTGTGACATAGGCCAGGCGGCAGTCGGCAATTTGCCCCAGCGCTGTGCAATCAATGCCGTCCTGATCCACAGGCACCCCGTGCAACCGGCCCCCGGCTACCGCAAAGGCATGTCCGGCTGCGCGGTAGCCGGGATTCTCGATGCCCACCGCATCGCCCGGCTCCACCAGCAGCTGTGCACAAAGGCTGATGCCCTGCTGCGCGCCACTGGTGATCACTATTTGCTCAGCGGTGCATTGCATGCCGCGCGAACTGCGCAAATACGCGGCGATCAATCCGCGCAGACGCTGATCCCCGGCCGGATCGCCGTAACACAGTTGCTGCAGATCGGGTTTGCGCCAGAAAGCCGCGTTGAGCTTGGCCCAGACCTCGAACGGGAACAGATCGAAGGCCGGCACACCGACCCGAAAAGCCTTCGGCGGGCCACTTGGCGGTAACGATAAATGGTTGTTTTCCAGGCGCTGCGCAGCACCGCTGTGGATAACTTTACTGGATGGAATCACAGGTAAATCCAGCCAATTTGTGGATAAGGCTGTGGGTAAGCCTGTTGAAAACCCTGTGGATACTTTTGTGGATAGTTTTTTCGTGGGCAATGCGCTTTGCGGCAATTGGGCGACATACGTGCCGTCCCCGACCCGGCCTTCGATGAAGCCTTCGGCGTACAACTGATCGTAGGCGCGCACCACGCTGTTGCGGGAAATCGCCAACGCCGTCGCCAGATCACGGCTGGCCGGCAGCCGCGTGCCACTGGCCAGACGCCCGTCCAGCACGCGCAGACGCAGCGCCTGATAGAGCTGGCGGCTCAAACCCTGACGGCGGTCGAGCTCGATACCGGCCGGATTGAACGGCATGGACAGCGTGGGCGATTCGGGCATGACAATGGACCTATGAAATTGGTCATCAATGGCTCTTACAACAGACCAATAGCCTGCCTAGGATGCAGGCATTCGCCAAGGAAAATCTCTCCATGTACACGCCCCGCGCCTTTGCCATCGACGAACTGTCGCAACTGCACGAACTGATCCTCGCCAGCCGTCTCGCGATTCTGGTGAGCCACGGTGAAAACGGCCTGCAAGCCAGCCACGTGCCGGTACTGCTGCACCGCGAACAAGGCCCGAACGGCACGCTGTACGGGCACCTGGCCAAAGCCAATCCGCAGTGGAAAGACCTGCGCGACGGCGCTGAAGCGATGCTGATATTCGCTGGCCCCGACGCCTACGTCAGCCCGGGGTTTTACCCGAGCAAGGCCGAGCACGGCAAAGTCGTGCCGACCTGGAACTACGTCGCGGTGCACGCCTACGGTCACGCCGAAACCTTCAGCGACGGCGGGCGCCTGCTCGACATCGTCAGCACGCTGACGGATCGCCATGAAGCCGGCCGCGCGCAACTGTGGAAGGTCGACGATGCGCCGGCCGACTATATCGACGGCATGCTCAAGGCCATCGTCGGTTTCGCCATTCCCATCGATCGCCTCGAAGGCAAACGCAAGCTCAGCCAGAACCGCAGCGCCGAAGACATTGCCGGCGTGCGTGAAGGCCTGGCTGCCAGCCCCGACATCAATGACCAGACCCTCGCCCACTTGATGCGTTAAGGAAATCAGCATGAGTCAGATCGACATCCGCCCGGTGACTGCCGGCGACCACGCCGCCTGGCTGCCTCTGTGGCAAGCCTACCTGCGCTTCTACAACAGCGAATTGCCGGACGCCGTCAGCCACAGCACCTGGCAGCGTTTCCTCGACCCGAGCGAGCCGACCCACGCCGCCCTCGCCTGGGCCAATGGCAAAGCGGTGGGCATGGTGCATTTCATCTACCACCGTTCGAACTGGAGCATCGAAAACTCCTGCTACCTGCAGGACCTGCTGGTGGCGCCAGATACCCGTGGCACCGGCGTCGGTCGCTTGCTGATCGAACACGTTTACGCCACCGCCAAGGCCGACGGTTGCTGCAAGGTGCATTGGCTGACTCACGAAACCAATGCCACCGCGATCCAGCTCTACGAGCGCATCGCCGAACGCCCGGGATTCATCCAGTTTCGCAAAGCCATTTAAGGAGCCGCGTACATGACCACTGCACTTGCCGACTGGAAAGGCGTCCCCGCCCCCACCGCCACCTTGCTCGAAGGCCGGTTCATCCGCCTGGAACGCCTCGACCCGGCGCGCCACGGCGACGAGTTATTCAATGCCCTCGAAGGCCCCGGCGCCGACCCGAAGCTCTGGGATTATTTGCCCTATGGGCCGTTCCCGCAGCGCAGCGTTTTCAATGACTGGCTGAACAATCATGCGGCCAGCAGCGATCCGTATTTCTTCAGCGTCATCGACCGCGTCACAGGTCAGGTGCAGGGCATCCTCAGCCTGATGTCGATCGTCCCGGCGCAGGGTCGCATCGAGATCGGCCACGTCACCTTCGGCGCGCCGATGCAACGTTCGCCGAAGAGCACCGAAGCGGTTTACCTGCTGGCCAAATACGCCTTCGAACAGGGCTACCGGCGCCTGGAATGGAAGTGCAACAACGGCAACGCCCGCTCCAAATACGCCGCCGAACGCCTGGGCTTCAGCTTCGAAGGCGTGTTCCGCCAGCACATGGTGGTCAAGGGACAGAACCGCGATACCGCGTGGTATTCGATTGTGGATGCGGAGTGGCCGGCGATTGCGGCAGGTTTCGAGAGGTGGCTGTCCGATGAAAATCAGACGCCCGACGGGCAGCTGAAAGCCTTGGTTGAATGCCGTAGTTAAATCGTCAAAGCAAAAGATCGCAGCCTGCGGCAGCTCCTACAGGGTGAACGTCAATCCCA